>CAWHCB010000014.1:0-59582 GCA_963827905.1 Methanomassiliicoccaceae archaeon | reverse complement strand
TGGGGGCATTGTTCGGTGGCGGTTGGGTTGCCGGCTCTGTCTTGGATATTTTCGTTGGGCTCCTGGCCATCATCTGGAGGTCTAAGGCCACTTGAAAAAAACTCCTTCTCCGACCTTTTTATTCTTGATCATTGTTCGATGGAAATCCCTGTGGTCCCGCCATCATTACCTATTCGGTTGTGAGTAAATTAAGATATAAAGAAATGAAGATCCTCAATGGCTATAACTCACCGTTTGATGATGGGCAATAGGTTTTTCAGGCTGTCGTCAGTGAACATAAAAATAATTGAATTTCGAAAATAGACCTCTGGGTTAAGCGTTGGGTGGTCCCCGGCTGAGCCCACATCCTGCCTCTTCCCACCGGTGACCTCACTTTCGGCCGACCCTCCCGGTTCGAGCTTTATACCATCCGAGAGGTCGAAACAATGGTGAGAAAATGGGACGGACCGTGCCGACCTACCGCATGACCGCGGAGAGCATGATCGAGAGCTGGAAGGACTACCGCAGGGCGCTGCCCCAGGAGGACCGGGAGACCTTCGACCGTATGGTGAACCGCATACGCATGCACGCTTCCGCCTCCACCTATGCCATATTCAACGACCCCTTCGAGGGGGCGGTCCTCTCCATGCTCCTGGAGCAGGAGAAGGAGCTCGCCAAGCTGAGACGGGAGGCGGCCGGCCATGCGGGGCTGGATCGTTGATTGCTATGCCGACCCCGCCCAGGACGCCATGGTCACCTGGCTGCGGACCAACTCCGGGGTGGAGCGCCTGGAGGACCGGCGCTTCCGTCCCGCCTTCTACGTCTGGGCGCCGCAGCACCGCCTTGCCGACCTGAAGACCTCCCTGCTCATGCTCGGCACCGCCGAGGTCTCCGAGGAGCGGCGACGCATCTGGCTGGGGGAGAGGGAGCGCGAGGTGCTGCGCGTGGTACCTTCCACCTACGACCAGCTCACCCCCCTGGCCCGCACCGTGGACCGCTGGGGCCTGTACCGCGACTACAAGCTCTTCAACGTGGACTTCCGCATGGAGCACCGCTACTTCATGGCCCACGACCTCTTCCCCATGGGGCTGCTGGAGTACGACGGGCGCTTCCGCCATCTGGACACGCCCTACCGCCTGGACTATGCGCTGCCGGACCTGCGCGTGTGCCGCCTCGACCTGAAGGTGGAGGCGAGGCAGCGCATACCCACGATGGAGGACCGGTTGCTCTCCGCGCACCTCAACGACACGGTGCTGGAGGGCGACGAGGCGGCGGTGCTGGAGGACCTGGACCGCACCCTGCGCCGGATGGACCCGGACGTGGTGGTGACCGACGGCGGCGACGCGTTCTACCTGGACTACCTGCGGGCCCGCTCCGAACTGAACGGCGTCCCGGTGGAGCTGGGGCGGGACCAGGGCATGCGCCAGGCCAAGGGCAAGAGCTACTTCACCTACGGCCGCATCGTGTACAAGGCCCCGGCGCACAAGCTGCGCGGGCGCATCCACATCGACTCCGCCGGCTCCTTCATGTTCGACGAGTCCGGCCTGCACGGGGTCATCGACCTGTCGCGGCTGTCGCGCATCCCGGTGCAGGAGATGTCCCGCCTGTCGCCGGGCACCGCCATCAGCTCCATGCAGGTGAACGAGGCGCTGCGCATGGGCACCCTGGTGCTGTGGAAGAAGAACCTGCCCGAGGACTTCAAGACCGCGGGGGACCTGCTCGTCTCCGACCGGGGCGGCTTCATCTACGAGCCCAAGGTGGGACTGCACGAGAACGTCTCCGAGGTGGACTTCGCGTCGCTCTATCCGAGCATCATGGTGGTGCACAACATCTCCCCGGAGACGCTGCGCTGCGGCTGCTGCCCTGATTCCCGCCGCATCGTGCCGGAGATCGGCTACCCCATCTGCGAGAAGCGGGAGGGCCTGCTGCCCCGTGTGCTCCGCCCCATCATCAAGCGCCGCCTGGCATTGAAACGGTTGGCCAAGGAGGGCGGCCGCCATGCCGAGGCCTACAAGGCCCGGGCCAAGGCCCTCAAGTGGGTGCTTGTGACGTGCTTCGGCTACACCGGCTACCGCAACGCCCGCTTCGGTCGCATCGAGTGCCACGAGGCCATCAACGCCTACGGGCGGGAGATCATGCTGCAGACCGCGGAGATGGCGGAGGCGCGCGGCTTCCGCATACTGCACGGCATAGTGGACTCGCTGTGGCTGGAGGGGGACGGCGACGGCGCGGCCTTCTGCTCCGATGTCACCAGGAGGATAGGCATACCGCTGCAGCTGGAGGGCGTGTACCGCTGGATAGTCTTCCTGCCCAACGTCAGCACCGGCGTGGGCGCCCTGAACCGTTACTACGGCCTCTTCTCGGACGGGGAGATGAAGCTGCGCGGCATCGCCGTGAGACGGGGAGACACCACCGGCCTGGTGAAGCGCCTGCAGGGCGAGCTGCTGGAGGGCATGGCGCGCTGCGCCGACGGGAAGGGGTTCCTGGAGAACATCCCTATGGCGCTGGCGACCACCCGACGCTTCGTGGACGAGGTGCGCTCGGGCGCGGTCCCGCTGGACCAGCTGGTCATAACCAAGCGCGTGTCGCGGGAGGTGGAGGAGTACAGCGACCGCAAGAACGAGTCGCTGGACGCGCTCAAGCAGCTCAAGGCGGCGGGCTTCCGCGTCCCGCCCGGGGAGATGATCGAGTACGTGGTCCTGGCCAAGGACCGTCGCACCAGACCGGCGCAGTTCCTCGACGGCGACGAGGCCTACGACGAGGGCAAGTACGTGGACCTGGTGCTGCGGGCCACGAGCGAGCTGCTCGCCCCCTTCGGCTATGACCTGGAGCGGATGCGGGCCGAGATGGCTAGGCCAGGATGAGGAGGGCGCAAGCTGGCAGGCTGAGAAGCCCCGCCACATGGGCCGCTCTCGGGCGTTCGAGCTTGGCCAGGTTCAATCTCCTCAGCAAAGGGTCGCGGGGGTGCATGGGCTCGCCCCGAAGGATGTCGAGGACCAGGTGGGAGAGGCAGGCGGAAAGGGCCAACGTCGGATAGTGGCCGAGGAAGGGGACGATGGCCGAGGCGGCTACGAGGGGCAACAGCGCCAGGGGGATGTAGCTGGAATGGAGCATCCGTTCGTGAGCCTGGTCGGGTGAGAGCAGGGAGTCCAGGTCGAGGAGCAGGGAGAGGACGGAGGAGGTCAACGCCATCGGCCCCATCGATCCATCGAGCAGGAGCAGGGAACCGCCCAGCGCGAACGCCACCGAGGCGTGGAAGGGTGTGTTGCTCATGGCATCAGCCCCAGGAAGGTCTCGATCGCGGGCCGCCATGCCATTGATGGACAGGATGATGGGCAGGATGAGGCAGCCGGTGAGGCAGACCCGGCTCACGCCGAGCGCGGGTGGCAGGGAGCCGACCAGGGTGGCGACCGTCAGGACGATGAGTCCGGCGGGACCGCACAGGATGGCGCAAAGGGCGACGGTGAGCGTAAGTATGGCCCGGGAGAGCCGTCCCCCGGAACCTCCGGATGACCTCCTGGCCACGATGCCTCCCACCTTGATGGTGAGGACGAAGGCACATAGTGAGGATAACAGCACGGACAGCAGCAGCAAGGTGAGCTGGGCCGAGGTAGGTCGGGCCATGGCCTCGATGGCAGCGCCACCGAGCATGCTCTCCACCACCATCAGGGCCCCGGTGCCGCCATGCCCCGTGGAGGCCAACGCGAGCACGCCGAAGACCATGGCGGCGGTGCCGACGGCGGCGCTCAGGACGATGAAACGCTCCGCGCTGGCCTCATCATCCCTCTCGACATCGCCACAGATCATGGAGGCGGGGACGGTGGCGGAGGTGGAGGTGACGCCAGGGCACCAGGCCGGCCAGAAGGCCTGACAAGGAGCCGCTCAGCACCACGTGGGACTCTATGTTGACCGGCCCAGGGTCATGTTGTTCCGGTATCGGGCGGCCCCCTTGGGAGGCCAGGAGCGACGGTAGACCGAAGAGCCCGGTGAGGAGGGGGAACATCATGTTGCCGTCGACCCCTGACCATAACAGGTCGGGGAGATGTCCCCAGAGCACCGATATCCCCAAGAGGCCGGAGAGGGCGACCATACCGCAGGCCATGGCGGATGGTACCCAACGCCTACGGGTCAGTAGCCAACGACCTTGCAGGGCGATATGCCCTCTGGGCAACCGGCCCTTGAACTTGGCGGTGAATGTGCCTTGGACGGTCTGGATCCGGTACCTAAGCCAATGGCGCTGGGCCCGACCGTGCAGGATGGCCTCCGCCCCGGATCATGGGCCGCGCCGGCAATATGGAGGTCTTGGCCGCCTGGGAAAAGGACCTGCCCAGGAAAAGGGCCTTGACCTCGCGGTCCTGTCTCTGGCCTAGGACCAGGAGCAGCAGGACGATTAGAAGGAGCCCCGGAATGTATCCATCAAGACGTTCCAAAGGTCTGGATCCGCTCTGGAAGAACAGGAGAAGGGGGACCGAGAGCAAAAGGGCGAACACGGCCCCGCAGAGGGAGCCAGCTGCGGCCAGTCGCACGGCGAGAAGGCCCTTGCCTGCCATCAGGAGACGGTGGCCCGGCAGCACCGAGAGGCAGCCCTCCTCGTCTGGTACCCCGATGAACACGGAAGGGATGAAGTCCAGGAAACTGTGGGTCACCGCAGCGGACACGATGACGCAGGAGAGGATCAGGGGGACGACCGCGATATCCAGTCCGAGATCCCCGCATATGGGCTCAAGCAGCGATGACAGGCTGGGATAGCTGACGAGGATCAGCAATGCCATGGTGTTGACGTGTATGCCTGGGACCAGGCCAGTGAACGTGCCGAGGGCGGTGCCGGCGAGCATGCCGCAAATGGCAACGAGGACGACCATGCCATCCATGGCACTGCCATCGCTAGCCGTCCATGAAGGGTGCGACCATTACTATCAGACTGCGCCGCGAAGGATTATATCTCGCGAGCTGGGTTCACTTTCGTCATGGCCGAGGTGGTGGTGGCGGAGAAGCTCGTCAAGAATTACGATGAGTTCCGCGCGGTGGACGCCATAGGCTTCAGCATCCATCAGGGCGAGTGCTTCGGCTTCCTCGGTCCCAACGGCGCTGGCAAGAGCACCACCATGCGCATGATCCATTGCGCCTCGCCGTTGACGTCCGGCAAGCTCATGGTCCTCGACATGGACGTCGAGGTGGATCCGAGAGGCATCAAGGCGCTGATCGGCGTGGCACCACAGGAGAACAACCTCGACCCGGACTTCACGGTCATCAAGAACCTGACCTCTTATGCCCGCTATTTCAACATGGACAAGGCCCTGGCCCTGAAGCGGTCCGAGGAGCTGTTGAAGTTCATGCAGCTGACGGAGAAGCGCGATGTGATGGTCACCGAGCTCTCTGGGGGCATGAAGCGCCGTCTCATCATCGCCAGGGCGCTGATCAACGAGCCCAGGATCCTCATCCTGGACGAGCCGACCACCGGCCTCGACCCTCAGGCCAGGCATCTGATATGGGAGCGGATCCGCGAGCTGAAGCGCAAAGGGGTGACGGTGATCCTGACCACTCACTACATGGACGAGGCGGAGAAGCTCTGCGACCGCCTGGTGATCATGGACAAGGGCAAGATCGTGGTGGAGGGCACGCCTCGCAAGCTCATCGAGGAGCGCATCGGGGCGGAGGTGGTGGAGATAGATGAGCCTGGCCCGGAGGTGGAGGCGTTCGTCAAGGAGAGGGGCCTGGATTTCGAGAGGACGGCGGACCGCCTGCTCATCTACTCCCGCTGCTGCGAGGACCTGCTGGGCGAGCTGCGCACCAAGTTCCAACTGGAATCGGTCATCATCCGCCGCGCCAGCCTGGAGGACGTCTTCCTCCGCCTGACGGGGAGGAGGTTGGTCGAATGAGCCTGGCGAAGAACATCAGCTGGCGCAGCTGGTCGGTCTGGCAGCGCAACAAGGATGTCTTCCTCACCACCTGGAAGACCAACTTCCTGCCGCCCTTCCTGGAGCCGATCCTATACCTGGTGGCCATGGGGTTGGGCTTCGGGGTGCTGATCAACGACCTGGTCTTCCGAGGGGAGACCATCGAATACATCCAATTCCTGGCGCCTGGGCTCCTCGCCATCTCCATCATGTATGGCGCCTTCTTCGAGTGCAGCTTCGGCTCGTTCGTGCGCATGCATTACCAGAAGACCTTCGATGCCATGGTGGCCACTCCCCTGACCATAGAGGACGTCATCGCCGGGGAGATACTATGGGGCGCGACGAAGAGCTTCATCAACACCACCATAGTCCTGGTCGTGGTCACGGCCTTCGGGCTGGCCGATTTCCCAGGACTGGTCTTCGTACCGGTGATCGCCTTCCTGGGCGGCATGATGTTCGCCAGCCTGGCCATGCTCTTCACCGCCCTGGTGCCGAACATCGACTCCTTCAACTACCCGTTCTTCCTGCTCGTGACGCCCATGTTCCTGTTCAGCGGGACCTTCTTCCCCTTGGACGTGCTGCCGACGTGGGCCCAGGGCCTGGCCTACGCCTTGCCCCTCACCCATGTCAGCATCGTGGTCCGGGACCTCTGCTTCAACTATTTCGTGCTGATCGACCTGGCCAGCATAGCATACATGATCGTGTTCACGGTCATCTTCTTCTTCGCGTCCCTCTACCTCATGAAGCGACGCCTGATCAAGTGACGACCCTGGTCCGGCCCTGACGCACCTCGACCTTCACCAAGGTCTTGATGGTCACTCCCAGTTCCCGTTCCAAAGCCGGCCTCCGGTCACCCTTCTCCACCACCACGATGATGTCGACGATGAGCGCCCCCATGCCCTGTAACGCCTTGACGATGGCCGCGATCGTCCCACCGGTGCTGATGACGTCGTCGACGATCACCACCCGGTCGCCCTTCCGAGATGCCATTGATGAACATGTCCGTGCGGGAGTATCCAGTGGTCTGTTGCAAGCTGACCTCGCCCGGAAGACCGTACCGGCGCTTCCGCACCACGTTGTATGGTATGCCGGTCCTGAGCGATAGCGGGACGGCGAGGGGGATGCCCATGGCCTCGGGGGCCACGATCAGGTCGCAATCGAAGTCGCCGACCTCGAGGATGCGGTCCACCACCTCCTGGAGCACGTTCGGGTCCATCCGCGGGATGCCATCGGTGATGGGATGGACGAAATAGTCATAGTCGCCCATCCTTACCACCGGGCTCTCCTCCAGGCTCCGCTTCAACCGTTCTAGCATCTGGTCTGTCATCTTCTTTCCGGGTTTAAATGCTCTTCCCCAGGAAGGCCTCACACACAGGATCGATGTCTCTGGTCATTCGCCCACTTTCCTTTCGACCCCAGGTAATTGAGCGCAAGAGCGACCGTTTCGTGAGATACCCAATGAATTGCCGGTTCAAAGAAGAAGATGCGAACAACAAAGAGGCATACAATTATCTTGATGAGGCTCAAATCGGAATCGCATGACATGGCATGACGTCGGAGACCAGGGCGATTTCCCCGAGGGCGCGGCTCGGAACATATCCATCGAGAACAGAACGGTCTTGATCGTCAAATCGGGGAGTGAGCTCTATGCCATGGACGGGCGCTGCTCGCACATGAACGCCGACCTCAGCCGAGGACGATTGGATGGCCATACGGTCGAGTGCCCCATGCACCATGCGGTGTTCGACCTCTCCACTGGCGAGGTCGTCAGGAACCTGGCCGCCAGGAAGTTGAGGACCTACCCGGTTAGGTTAGCGGATGGTCGGGTCCAGATAGAGGTCTGATCAACGGACCGATGTCCAGGTCCTGCCCTTCCTTCGCACCTTGCCCTCTGCCTCGAGGTCCTTTAAGGTGCCCCTCACCAGTTCATGGGACACTTCGATGTGGAATTGTTCCTGGAATGCCTTCTGAACCTCGTCCTCCGCCTTGCTCTCGATCAAGGTCTTGGGGAGCAATGTGCGCAGGTCCTCGTGCAAGTTCCAGGGGAAGATGAACCAGGTCCATTGGTCCTCCGGGACCTTGACCGAGTAGAAATCTGGCTCCATCCGGGAATGCGTGATGTGCAGCAGGGCGGCGGTGCGCACCTCCCTGGGGCGGAGGGCGTCGACATGGTTCCTGGCCAGTTTCAGGCTCTCCCCGGTGTCGGTGATGTCGTCGACGATGAGCACGTTCTCGTTCTCGATGTTGGCGTTCAGCTCCTGGGTCAGCAGTGCCTTCCCATCCTGGTTGGCGGTGATGCCCCAATGCTCGGTCTTGATGGCATAGAGCTTCTTGACATGAAGATGGTCGCACAGCAGGCGGGCTGGCACCCATCCGCCCCGGGTGAGCCCTATGATGACCGTCGGCTGGCATTCGCTGTCTCGGATCTGGCGGGAAACGTCCAATGTCCATTTCGAAATCTCGTCATATGTGACCAATTTGCACCGGAAGCTCTCGACCTTGTTCATCGTCTCAGATCCCCTGGGCCACCCAGAGCAGTTGCATGAAGGTTTCCAGGGTGATATTATTTTCCGGACCTCAGGCGATGACGACCGGGACGAACTCCTGCCTTTTGGTATCGAACAGGCCTTTGTCGCAAAGCTTGAGCTCGGGGACCACCAGCAGGCTCTGGAAAGAGAGTGTCATCATTGGCGCTGAGAAGCTCGCACCCCATGCGAGCGAGCATCTCGAAGACCCGAGCCTCATCCTCGGCCACGGCATGACAGGGTGCGGTGCTCATGAGGCCCGCCACGTCCAGTACGAGGGACTCGTGACGGTCCTTGTCGGTGACATAATAACCCCCACCCTGTTCCGTCACCTTGTTCACCGCCTGGGCCAGGCATTCAGGGTCCGGACCGATGGCGATGATGTTGTGGGAATCGTGGGCCACTGTGGACGCCACCGCTCCCCTATTAATCTTGAAGCCTGAGACGAACCCCAAGGCCACCGGTGCCTGGTGGTAGCGGTTCACGACCGCCATGGTGATGACGTCCTTTACCAGTGTCGGACTGGATCACGCCATCCTTGACCTCCAGATCGGCCACCTCGGCCTTGCTGTTGATGTGATTCGGCACCACTCGGATGACCCGGACCTTGGACTTAGGGCCGGCGTGTGGCAGCGTGAACTCATCGGGCCTGCGGTGCTGTGCGGCCATGCGATCGCCCAGATGCACCGGTTTCGGGGTGAAGAGGGCCTTTCCTCCTTTCGCTACCAGATCGCCCGCGATGTAAACCTCCTGGACGTTGAAGTTCTTCAGGTCGTCCACGATCACGATGTCGGCCACCTTGCCCTTGGCCAACGAGCCACCGGGAAGGAAGTAATGCCACGAAGGCCAGGCGGTGACCGCCCTGATGGCATGGATGGGGTCCATGCCCAATGACACCGCCTTTCTCAAAAGGAGGTCGAGATGACCGCTCATGAGGTCTGTCGCCTGGAGGTCGTCCGATACCAGGAAGCATTCGTTCGCCTTGGCGAAGGGGAGCAGGGCGCCGAGGTTACGGTTGGCCGACCCCTCCTGGACCATGATCCACATGCCCAAGGTGGAACTTCTCCTCCGCCTCGTCCGCGGTCAAGGACTCGTGGTCGGAGGATATCCCGGCATTGATGTACTTCACCAGGTCGCTTCCGATCAGACCGGGGCAGTGACCGTCCACTGGCTTCCAATACTCCCTGGCCACCTTGATCTTCTCTTTTATTCCGTTATCGTCCCGAAGGACGGCGGGGAAGTCCATCACCTCTCCCAATGCCACGAACTCCTTCATGCGCAGGAGCAGGTCGATCTCCTCCTTGCCGAAGACCGCACCGGAGGTATCGTGCTTGGTGGAGGGGACGCAGGAGGGGGCGGTGAAGTAGGTGCGCAACGGAACTCCGTTGGCGTCGTCGAGCATGTACCGCACACCGGTCATGCCAAGCACGTTGGATATCTCATGAGGGTCGTTGATGACCGAGGTGGTGCCATGTGGCACGGAGGCCTCGGCGAATCGGGATGGGCAGAGCTGAGAGGACTCGATGTGGATGTGGGCTTCCACGAAACCAGGCAATATGTGATGCTCGGGCGCTTGGTCCAACCTTTCCACTGCCAGGACCCTTCCGTCCGCAAAGCTGACCCGGGCGGGATAGACCTTGCCCTCGATGACGTCCACGAACTGCCCCTCGATAGACCTCGGTTCCATGGTGAATCAATCGCATCTGATGCCATAAAAATTCTTTTAATCGGGACACGGTCTGAACGTTGTGACCTATCCCCGGGAGGTGCTGAACGAGATCAAGTGGCGCCACCAGGCCTTGGACGAGGCTCTTGTGACCTATGTGCACCGTGGGGCGCCAGGGGACGTGTTGACCATACCTGGCAAGGACATCGTCGAGCTGGGCCGTTCCTTCTTCTCGACCGGGGAGGCGACCATCCCATACCATAGGATCGTGAGGATAGTCTTCAGACAGAAAGTGGTGTTCCCGGACAGATAGAAAAGTGATGGAAGAGGTTTGTTGGTCCTACGCTCACCGCGGCTCGTTGCAGTTGGGGCAGTGGTGCATGAAGGCCGGGTAGTTAACGCCGCACTTCTTGCACTTCACCATGTCCACCTTCTGCTGCTGCGCAGGCATCGGGCGCCGCTGCGGGCGGGGGTGGTGGTGCCTGTTGGGGCGGGGCCGGTGGCGGCGGCGCGTACTGAGACGGTTGCTGCGCCGGTGGCGCTCCGACCTGACCAGGTTGGGCCTGGTACTGAGCGTACTGGGGTTGGAAGACCTCCTGGAACTTTATCCAACCGATTATCATCAAGATGCCTGGGATCAGACCGACGAACAACATCAGGATGCTCCAGAGCAGGAACATGACGTTGGCATCATGGAACCTTCCTTGGTCGATCTGATCGAACACTGTGGATTTGATCAGGAAGAAGAATATTATGTCGATGATGATCCAGAGCACGAAACCGTACAGATAGACCGACCAGGACAACATTGCGATTATCAACCAGATGATACCGACCACAAACATGATGAAGGCGAACAGGACGCCGAAATAGGCGAGCTGTCTTCCCTGTGCGGCGGGCGCCGGGAGCCATGGCGGCCCCCTCGAGTTAGGCATGAATGGTATATTGTTTAAAGCGTCCAACGTCTCAACTCCTTATCCCTTCTGACCAGCTTACAGCTGGAATATCAAGTGAATCATGTTCGTAATATAAGTTTTTCACCTCCGACGATTGAAAAAAATCGCCACATCCATAAAAAGATTCAGAAATCAAAAAAGATCATAAGGTCCATGTTGGTGTTAACAAAGATACTTAATGAGGTCGGGTCATAATATTTGGGTCTAGGTGGGGGTCCAGGGGCTTGGTCGATGTCAAAAAATGGCTGAAATCGAACATCCCAGTATTGGAATGGCTGCCACGATATGAAAGAAAGGACCTCAAGACCGACCTCATCGCCGGTCTTACCGTGGGGGCGGTGGTCATACCATCGGCAATGGGCTGGGCCTCCCTTGCCGGTCTGCCCACCCAATATGGTCTCTATGCTGCCGTTGCCTCATTGATCGCCTACTTCATCTTCGGGTCCTCAAAGCATCTGGTTGTGGTCCCATCTTCTGGACCGGCGGCTCTGGTAGGCGCCGGATTGATGGGGCTGGTCTTCGCGGACGAGAACCAGTATATCGCCGCAGTCGCCATGCTCGCATTCATCACCGGGGTCATGCTCATAATGGCCCGGGTGATCAAGTTGGGGTTCATCGTCAATTTCATCTCCCAGACCGTCCTCATCGGCTTCCAGATCGGGCTGGCATTCTATGTCATCAACCTCCAACTAGGCCGCATATTGGGAATAAATGGAGCAAGCGGCAACTTCTTCGAGGTGGCCTTTTACTATATCGAGAACATAGGCGAGGCCAGCCTTACAACCTTCTCCATCGCATTGATGGCTTTCGCCCTCATCTTCATTGGTAAGAGGTTCTACCGCAGGATACCTTGGAACTTGATCCTGATCGTTGTTGCCACGGCATTTGCCACCCTCCTACCAGTGGAGGATTGGGGCATAGATGTCGTGGGCTCAATACCAGAGGGTTTGCCAGATTTCGTCGTCCCCAGCACCGGGGGGCAGTCGCTCACGGCATTGATCACCATCGCCGTCGGGCTGTTCCTTATCACTTACATCGAAGGCGTCTCAGTTAGCAAGACCTTCGCCCGTAAAGGTAGGTACGAAGTGGATAACAACCAGGAGTTCGTCGGCTATGGCGCCGCGAACCTGGCGGCGAGCTTCTTCCAAGGTATGCCGCTCAACGGGAGCGCCTCGAACACCGCCATCAATTATGAGAGCAGAGCCAAGAGCCAGCTCTCCGGGGCGGTGGCTGCGGTCGTTCTCATCCTGGTCCTGCTCTTCCTCACATCGTTCTTCAGCAATCTCCCTCGGGTCATCATTGGGGTGATAATCATCGCCGCTATGTTGACCCTCATCGACGTCAGGTCGATGAAGAGCGTTTATGCCTTCGACAAGAAGGAGTTCGCCTTCGCCGTCGCCGCGATTCTGGGGGTATTGTTCTTCGGTCTCCTCGAAGGCATCTTCATCGGTGTGGCCCTGACCATGTTGGACCTTCTCTACCGCATCTCGCAGCCTGGAATTAGACAGCTGGGGAGGATCCCAGGGACTGATGAGTTCACCGATCTGGACAGAAACCCGGAGAATGAGACGATCACCGGTGTGGCCGTCTTCAGGGTGGATGGGCCTTTGATGTTCCCTAACGTTGCACGGGTGAGGCAGGAGGTTCTGCGCCAAGTGAGGGAGAAAAACAACATCAAACTGGTGGTGGTCAGTTTGCGCAGCTCGCCTTACCTGGACCTCTCGGCCACTGAGATGATCGCCAACCTCTTCACCGAACTGAAGGACCTGGGGACCGACCTTAGATTGGCCGAAGCCACCGGCTCCTGTCGCGATTCGATCAGGCAGGCGGGACTCGAAGAGAAGATCGGGGTGATGAACCCAGGCATGTCGATCCAAAAGGTCATCGAACAATGGTTCCAGGAATCATTGAGCACCTCGGTGTCGGGATGAATGGGGACGACCTTGATCGAGCAATGAAGCAGCTCTGCAGCCTCGGTCTGAACATAAGTGTCAATGAGAGGGTATGGCACGTTGCTTCGCATCCCTGATAAATTAGGTGCGTGGACGGTCCATCCATGTCCAGTGCATCGTTTTCCTCTCCAACATCAGCGATATTTTCAAATAGTGGCCCCCTCTCTACATGGCGATTGTAACTATCTGATAGAGTGAATTTAATGCAGTATCATGAGTTCAAAAAAATTTACGATAGTCTGAACCGACCCTCGGACATCAAAATCCTTTCCCAGGAGCTTGGCCTCGATGAGGAGCTTGTCACGGTCATCTACACCCAGAGGACCGTGAGAGAGACCACTCGGGCGTTCTACAGAGTCCAGCGCTACGGAAAGGAGATGGTTCGGGATTGGGAGAAGGGCAAGTCCCTTCTAGAGATCTCAGAGAAGGCGGAATTCTCCCCCATACTCACCACACTTCTCATCTTCAAGGAGATGGGGAAATCCCGCAAGCAGTTCTGGAGCTTCGTCCGCACCCCGGAGATCATCCCGGATCGAAGGATGCGAAAGGAGATCGAGGAGATAACCGCTGCCGACTACGTCTACTCGCCCTGGGCCAACGAGGTTCAGTGCAAGAGGGGCATATGGGGCGAGGCCAAGCTTCAAGGCTGGCTGGCGGAGAACAACATAACCTTCAGGACCGAGAAGGACCTCCGGGGCGAGTTCCAGAAGACCCCGGACTGCCTCTTCGATAAGCCTGTCACCGTCAACGGCTGGGAAGTGAACTGGATCGAGTCCAAGGCCACCTTCGGCGACAAGGTGGAGGTCAACAAGAACCTCAAGAAGCAGTTGGCCCCATACCTGGAGCTATTCGGCCAAGGTCTGGTCGTCTACTGGTTCGGTTACCTGGAAGAGGTGGAGATCCCCGAGGGCATCTTCATCATGGACTCGGCGCTGGTGGAGCACTGCTGCGACTACATGCAGTGAGCTGATAACCGGCCGAGAACCGTATTATAAGGGTCAGGGCATTCCTAGGGCATGGCGCCCGAGATCCTCTCGGCCAGCGAGCTGGAGCGTTTCAGCTATTGCCCATTGAGCTGGTGGCTGAGCCGGAGCCAGGACACCACATCGGAGCGATTGGAGGAGGGGGAGCGACGACACGGGGACCTGTCCAACGATCTGCAGCAGGTGATAGACACTGAGAAGAGAGTGATGTCCTGGGAGAGGGCGGTGCTCTGGTTCTCATTGGTGGCCACGATGCTGGCATTGGTGGCCATTACTCATCGTCAACCAGACCTTGGCGCAGGAGTCCCTCTGGCTGAGCGCCATACCCTCCGTGCTCTGGATATCGCTCATCCTCTATCTCGTCTACCGCTCGGGAAGGGGGGAGCATGCCAAGGAACTCCGCAAGGAAAGGGCGGCGGCGGTGGCGGGCGTGGTGCTCCTTTTCGTCGTGCTCAATCTCATCATCGTCCTTGACGTCCCGACCCAAATTTCCAACATAATGCTCATCCTCGCCTTGATCTGGCTGATAGGTACAGGGATCGTCCTTTACTGGTCCCTGTCGGCGCAACGCAAGGCGGAGATCAAGCGCCAGGAGATGCATCTCAAGGGCAACGTACTCTATGTAGGCAACGACGAGGCGCCGATCTACCGTTCCGAGCGTTACGGTCTCAGCGGGAAGCCGGACTACGTGCTGCAAGAGGACGGGGAGCTGGTCCCCGTGGAGATGAAGAGCGGGCGCACCCCCAAGGGGCCGCTTTTCTCGCACATCATGCAGGTGGCGGCCTATTGCCTGCTATTAGAGGACCACACCGGCAAGAAGGTCAACCGCGGTGTGTTGAAATATTCCGAGGCGGAGTTCGATGTGGAGTTCGACGAGAACCTGCGACAGATCGTTCTGACGAAGGTCGATGAGATGCATCGCACGCTGGAGGAGCGGCGAGGCCCACCGCAACCACAATCGCCCGGGAAAGTGCCACTCCTGCTCCCGCCGAGACGTCTGCCCGGAACGCCTGGCCTGATCACTCCACCGTGACGCTCTTGGCCAGGTTCTTAGGCTTGTCGATGGAGCAGCCTCTTTTCAGGGCGGCGTAGTACGCGATGAGCTGCAGCACCACCGTCACCAGCACCGGCGAGTACAGCGGGTCGACGCATGGAACCCTCAGCACCAGATCGGCACACCTGGGGCAGCTCCTTGTCACCCTCGCAGCCGATGGCGAGCACCGGGCTGTCCCGGGCCGCCACCTCGGATATGTTGGCCATCATCTTGTCGTAGGTGTGATCCTTGGTCAAGGCGACGGCCACCACCGGCGTGGTGCTGTCCAGGAGCGCCAGGGGGCCGTGCTTCAGCTCGCCGGCGGCGAAGCCCTCGGCATGGATGTAGGATATCTCCTTCAGTTTCAGGGCGCCCTCCAGCATGGTCGGGTAGTTGATGTTGCGCCCGATGAAGAAGACGTCCCGGGCGGGGACCAACAGGTCCACCGCCGCCTCCACCTCGATAGGCCTTGTCCAGCACCGATTTGCACCGCACCGGGCATGGCCCGCAGCTTGGAGAGCTCGTTCCACATGGCGTCGTGGCTGAGGTTGCGCTTCGCGTATCCGATGCGGATGGCGATGAGATACAGCGCGATGAGCTGGGTGAGGTAGGTCTTGGTGGCGGCCACGCCGATCTCCGGTCCGGCCCGGGTGTAGAACACCTCGTCCACCTCCCGGGTGATGGTGGAACCGATCACGTTCGTGATCCGCCAAGGTCTGGCAGCCCCGGCGCTTCGCCTCCCGGGCGGCGGCCAGCGTGTCGGCGGTCTCCCCGCTCTGGGTTATCAGAACCACCAGGGGGAACTCCTTGGCCCCGGGCGAATAACGGTACTCGGAGGCCAGCTCCACCGTGACCGGTATCTTGGCCAACTCCTCCAGGGCGTACTTGCCCACCATGGCGGCATGGAAGGAGGTGCCGCAGGCGATGATCTTGATGGAACCGAACTGCACGTTCGGCAGGATCTCGCCGTTCTCGATGACGTCGAGGGCGCCCAGCAGCGAGTTGTGGATGGCCTGGGGCTCCTCGAATATCTCCTTGAGCATGAAGTGCTCGAAACCGCCCTTCTGGGCGTCCTCGGCGTTCCAGGTCACCGTCTGGGATGAACGCTCCACCATCTCCCCGTCCGGGCCATAGATGGTGACGCTCTCAGGGGTTATCACCACCGTCTCCCCGTCCATGACATACTTGACCTGGTTCGTATAGCTCAGCATGGCGGTGACGTCAGAGGCGACGAAGTTCTCGTCGACGCCCAGGCCGAGCACCAGGGGGTTCTCCTTCCTGGCGGCGACTATTTGACCGGAGCCCGTCTCGATGCAAGCGATGGCGTAGGTGCCCTTTATCTCCGCCACGGCCGCCCGCACCGCCTGGTGCAGGTCGCCCTTGTCATGCTTCTCGATCAGATGGACGATGACCTCGGTGTCGGTCTGCGAGGTGAAGACGTGACCTTCGCTCTGCAGCTGCTCCTTCAGGGCCATATAGTTCTCGATGATGCCATTGTGCACCAGGGCGATACGTCCATGACAATCCAGGAACGGATGGGCGTTCTCGTTGGATGGCTTGCCGCAGGTGGCCCAGCGGGTGTGCCCGATGCCCACATGCCCGTTTATCTGGGGGAGGGTCCTCTGCATCTCGGCAAGCTCGCCCTTGCGCTTATGCAGCGTGAGCTCAGGGTTCATTATCACGATGCCAGCGGAATCGTATCCACGGTACTCCAGGCGTCGCAGGGCCTCCAGGATGACCTCTGAGGCCTCCCTCTGACCGGTGTATCCGATGATGCCGCACATCTCAGATCACTGTGCTCCTGTTCTCCACGTTCGTCGAGACCTTGGCACCGTCTCCGATACGGCACCCTTGGCCGATTATGCAACCAGGTGAAATGACCACCCTTGCCCCGGTGGTGCTCTCGTCCCCGATCATGCAGCCGATCTTAGGCACGTTATGGAATCCGTCGTCCATGCGCACATACGCGGTGCCACAATAGCAAGAGAAACCTGGACCCAGACGCACATTGTCATCCAAAACGGACTGGCAGAGATGGGAATGCGCCCCGATGACTATGTTGTTCATGATGACGCAGTTCTTGATGGCCACGAAGGGCTCGATGGAGACGCCGTCACCGATGCTGGTGGATGGGAATATGCAGCTGGAAGGTCCGATGTCGCAACCTTCGCCGATGATGACCGGTCCCTCGATGTAAGTTCCCGAGCGGATGCGCGTGCCTCTGCCGATCTGCACGGACCCCTTGATGGTGACCCCTGGTTCGATCGTCCCGGAGATGGCCTGGCCATGGCTCTCCAGCACTATCTCGTTGAGGCGCACCAGGTCCCATGGATAGACCGCATCGTCCCATTCCCCTTTGGCCAGAGCTGCCCGTAGCCTCATGTCCGGCACGTGGGCGCTCAATACCTGGGTGATGCCATATTTGCCGATCTTGACCCCGGCCTCCATGATGGGGATGATGTCAGGTTCGAAGCTGTACAGCCCGGTGTTTATGATGTTGCCGATGCGGTCCCGGGGCTTCTCCTCGATGGCCACCACCCGATCGTCCTTGAGCAGCACCACGCCATACTTGGAGGGCTCGTTGCTCTCCGTGACCAGGACCGAGTTGCCCTCGCCCAATGAAAGCAGGGTGGAAACCATCTCCTTGTCGATGACGTTGTCGCCCGAGAGCACGAGGAACCGGTCGTCCACCAGGTCCTTGACGCAAGGTCAGGGCGTGGGCGGTGCCGAGCTGGCGGTCCTGCACCATGTAGCTGATGTTGGCCCCGAATCTGGAACCGTCCCCGAAATATGACATGATGCGCTCCTTCTTGTAACCGACCACCAGGACGAGGTCGCGCACACCATTGGCTACCAGTGCGTGAACGACATACTCAAGGATGGGGCGGTTACCGATGGGCAGCATCACCTTGGGGCGGCTGTTCGTGAACGGTCTCAATCTTGTCCCTTCCCCTGCTGCCAGAATGACGGCCTTCATAGCATCCCCTTCCCTTTCAACATCCCGATTTTTTGATTTAAACCTTTCATAGGAAAGTGCATTCCAGACAGGAGCTAAGTCCCCGTTTTGATAATTGCTACAAAAGGTTGTTGAATAGAGAAGGGGGTGAGGAATCATTGGGAGAAGGTAAGCAAATGGACCCCGCCATTAAATTGCGAATACCGGCTGAGGTGCACCATTTCTTCACGGCACCAGGCGGTCATTCACTTATCATCAGGGGCAACGCTGGGGCGGGAAAGACCACCTTCGCCCTGCAGGTCATCGAGGACCTGGCAGCGACGGAACGGGGCTATTACTTCTCCACCCGCGTCTCCGACCATGCCCTGTTGAACCACTTCCCTTGGCTGGAGCAGAAGCTGGTGGGGGGAGCGATCAAGAGCGGTAACAATGGGAACCGGTCCGGGCTTTCGAGGCTGAAGGGTCTTGGGACCCAACCATCGAACCCGCAGAAGAAGGTCATGACCATCTCCATCGGCAAGGACCTGGGGGATCTGGAGGACCTCTACAAGTTGGTGGAAGGCAGCGAAGGTCGATTATTGGTGGTCATCGACAGCATCGATGCCCTGGCGGACCGTTACGGGCTCACCTATGCCAATCTCATCACCGCCCTGCAGAAGGACCTTGTGGAAGGCAAGGGCGCTAATTTGCTCTATGTGCTGGAGAACAGCGACCAAGGCTTAGATTACCTGGGCGATGGCGTGGTCATCGTCTCTCGTGGAGAGTTCAACCGTCGCCGTGTCAGGGAGATCGACCTCCTCAAGATGAGGGGTTGCGAGATCGCCCAGCCCAAATACCTGTTCACTTTGAAAGGAGGAAGGATACAGACCTTCGCCTACGGCGCGGACCAGCATGCCCCGGCCATGAACGGCTGGAGAGCGGTCCCGGACAATGACGGCAGGGTCTCCTCCGGCATAACGGACCTGGACCGCGTGATTGCTGGCGGCCTGCCTCGGGGCAGCACCGTACTGGTCGAGCTGGGCCAAAGCGTGCCCTCCTCAGTAGGTGGCATGCTGGAACAGTCGTTGGTGGCCAACTTCGTGGCCCTGGGGCGTGGGGTGGTGTGGGTGCCCTTGCGCAAGGCTGGTGCTGAGGCGATGCGCGCCCAGATGTCATCCTCCCTGACCAAGGACCAGTTCGAGCGCTTCGTGCGCATACCCGAGATCGCCTCTCAAGTCGAGGTCTCGGCCCCGTACATAATGGCTGTCGAGGGCACCGACGCAGGGGCGGACCTCAAATGGAAGAACCTTTCCTACAGCCTCAGCGGGACCGAGGCTCCATTCCTGTCCTTACTGGGCTTCGACACCCTGGAATCCACCTATGGTCCGAACGTTATGGACCAACTCACCGATCATGTCGGGATGATGAAACGGCAGAAAGGGGTGTGCGTGGCAATAACCTCGCCCTCCTCCCATTCGGTCCGCAAGTTGAACGATCTGGCCAACCTCCATGTGAAGGTGGAGCGACTGGGGGGCACGGTCGTCCTGTATGGCGAGGAACCATTCACTGAATGCAACGCATTGGCGATAGAGGAGCGCGGCCAAGGCGGTAAGCTCTCGCTCACCCCCATAGTGTGATGCCATGTTGCTCAAGGCCTCGTTACCGGACCTCTGTTCCGTGCTCATGATCGGTAGCCCGGGCATCGGCATGTTGGAGTTCGAGGTCAGTCTGGCAAAGGACTATCTTGATGCGGGAGAGACGGTGATCTTCGTCACCATGGACATGTTGCCCGGGGACCTGATAGCCCTCATGAAGGGTTTCGACATCAAGCTCGACGAGACGCTGGGCAAGAACCTGTTCATCATCGATTACCATACCAGTCTGCTCGGTTCCTTGGAGGAGAAGCAGTCCTATCCGCGAAATGAGGTCCGCTCCGCGGGCGACATCGAAGGGATAATGTTCAATGTCTCCAGCATCGCGCACGAGCAAGGCAAGCCGGTGCGCATCTTCTTCTATACCCTGTCCACTTTGTTCCTGTATAACCAGGCCAACGTGGTATTGAAGTTCTTCCAGATATCCGCCTCAAGGGTGAGGAACGAGTTCGGCACGGCCATCTTCTCCATCCATGACGGCGTGCACGATGATAAGACCGTCAATCATCTGATGGCGATCGCGGATGGGGTCATCGAGCTGCGCTTCGATGATGAGCTGAACCGCATGATGAGGGTTCGCCATATGAGGGGGGTGCCCTTGGCCAACCAATGGGTCCCCTTCGAGATCAGGGCGAACGGCAACGGGCATGCCCACCCGCTGCTAGAATGGCACTAGTACTCGCCCTCTCCTTCCTGGATGACGCCGTAAAGGGAGCGTTCCAGCTCTTTGATGGATTGTTTGGTGGCGCGGGAGTAGATGTCGCATTTCAGCTTTGGGCTGACCACCATCTCCTTCTTCCGGCAATAGATCAACTTCCCGCCCAGTCCGAGCTCGGGCCGGTTCTCCCGGTGCAGGCAGGTACAACAGAGAGGATTCTCGTTCATTCCGTTGCCAAAGAATATCTGGAGCTATTTTAGTGTTGCCCTGGGAATCTCAGCCTAGAGGCGATGAGCTGGGTCAATTCCATCACCTCGATCCCTCCTGGACGACGCAGGTTCACGGCGCAGAAGGGGCAGGCGGCGGTGATCGCCTGAGCGCCACTGGAGATCGCGTTATCGATCTTGCGGGCGGCCATGCGGCCCGCCACATCTGGGTAGCCGGAGAGCAGCGACCCACCGGCCCCGCAGCATACCGTCTCTTCACCGGTTGCTACCAGTTCGATGCCTGGCACTTCCGATAGCAGCTCAATACGTCCTTTCCTTGGTGTGGGGTCCCACGCCGCGGGACAGATGGCAGGCATGATGCACTGCCAGCCGAATGGTCTGCGAACCAGGTCTGAACCTCATCCCTTTGGTCCCGGTGACCTCGGTGAGGAACTCGGTGATGTGCAACGCCTCCAAGCCATATCCTTCCACCAACTGGACCGTGCAACCGGGGCAGGAGGTGACCACCTGGTCGTATCTCTCCAGTATCTTCAGGTTGGCATCCATGAGCCGCTCGCGCCTGCGCTCGTCCCCGAGCTTGGACAGGGGCGACCCGCAGCAGACCAGCCCGCCTGGCACCTCGACCTTGGCTCCAGCTGCCTCCAGCAGTCCCAGGGAGCAATCCATGGTCTCCACCTCGCGCTGCGAGGCGATGCATCCAGGGAAATAGGCGATCTTGGCCTGAGGCGTGGACCCCTCGCCGACCTTTCGAACCGGTTCGATCGACAGCCCATAACGGTCGATGTTGCCCAACAACCGTTCATGGCCAGGGCGGACCCTGACGTTCGGATAGAGGGACGCCCTCATGTCCAACATCGCTTTGGGAAGCGGTATGCGGGATGGGCAAGCCTCTAGCGCAGCGCTCGCACATGGAACAGAGCCAGGCCACCTCCGCTATGGCAACGCTGGAAGGACCGAAACGAGGCGCGTCCACGGCAATGGTGCGGGGCCCGGGGAATGCCATCTCCCCGACCTCGGCCACCACTGGGCAGGCGCGGACGCAGCTGCTGCACTTCATGCAACGGTCCGTTCCCGGCATCAGAGCGCCTCCTCGATGGCACTGCAAGCGGCCAAGGCGGTCGTCAGGCAGGCCCCAAGCCCGAATCCGTTGGAGAAGTTCAAGCCGGGCAGCGCCGCTCCAGCGACCAGCACCTGGTCCGTCCTCGCCCCTTTCCTGACCGACCGGAAATAGGGATCGCAGGCTATGCCAGAGTGCGTTGCCTTGTCAAAGGTCGACGAGCCTGCGGCAACGTTCCTTATATCGAAGAACGATAGGGGATCGATGACGTCACGACCCAAGATGTCCAGTCCGCCCCCGACCACATTCCCGCCGCAGAACAACATCATCGCGGCCTGGACCTCGACCTGCCGCAATCCGGACCGGCAAAGGGCGTTCACACCGCCATCCTTCATATCGATCCTTTCCAGGAGCGTTCCGTTCAGGTCCCTCGCTCCAGCCTTAACCGCTGCCCTCTCGAATGATCCCACCAGAGAGCGGCCCGGGTAGGGAAAGCGGGGTTATTGCCTCGCAAAGTCGCTTTCCCACCTCGCCCGCAAGATCCCCCCAGGCCCTATCGTGACCTCCCCTTTGCGTGAACGGGGGGAGCACCACCAGATCGGCATCGATCCCTTGAAGTGAACTCGGAAAATGCATCATGCGAATGCCTGATCCCATGGTTCATCTCGATGTGAGGGCGATGGGATTCTGCCGGCACGGGAACGGTCCAAGATGATGATGCTTCCACCCCCGCCTCGCTCCTTAGCATTCTGCTGAAAAGGTCAGGGTCGAGGTCCTTGTTCCCATGGATGCCCTAGGGCCGCCACCTTCGCACCTCGAATGGCAATGATATCGTGTCTGGATGAGGTGGACGGTGCATAGTTAGTCCTCATGATCGTGCCCAAGTTCGTGACAAGCGCCATCCTCCTCTCGGAGTTGCCCTCCCAGGTGCACGGTCCAACGGTCAGGGCCTTCTGTATCCTTTGGTCCACCCTGTCCGAGGCATCCTGCATCAACCCATCGTCCAGTCCGAGCCCCCTCCACCACATCCTCCTCGTCAGGGAATGATATGCAACCAGTGGACATCTCGCTGCTCGGCGTGCCATTACCTACCAGCAATACCTCATGACCAGTGCTGGCCAGTTCGATCGCGGCGAAGAGCCCGGTGGCTCCGTGGCCCACTACTAAGACCTCGGTCTCGATGGCAGGGAGGTACCTCATCGGCATCGATCCTCCCTGGTGGAGAACCCATATACCCCTTTCAGCAGATCGGCGCGGAACAGCTCTTGGCGGAGCTGGTCACCCTCCAGGACCGGGGCGATGCCCCGATGTCGGTCACAAAGGAACCGGGACATGGCCTCGCGAGGATCACCGTACTTGTTGCAGAGGGCTGAGAGCATGGCAACGCTGCATCCAGTTCCTTGGCAGTACCCCATCCCCGCACGGGTCCGCCGCATGAGGTCGGATAGGTCCATGACGTCCTCCTGGGCGGCAAAGTGCTCCAGCTCGAAGCGGGTCACCTGCTCGCAGCTGCAGGCGATCGACCTGGCCGATGTGGTGCCCATGGCCCTTTCCCTCATGCCTTCTGGCAGTTGCCCATGGCGTCGTTGCAGCTGCCATGTCGGTAATGATTGCAGGCCAATGTCCGAAATGTCCTCTCCCCTTTCCACCAATGGTTCCACCGCCGTCCTGCAAGGATCGGTGGTCCCGAGCTCGCCGGCGAGAAGGTCGGAGAGATGCTCCGCCATCGAACGGTAGGTGGTCAACTTACCTCCGACGATGCTGAAGAAGTTGTCCAGCCCGTCATCGGTGTGCTCGTATATCTGATAGGAACGGCTCGCCCGACGGCTCTCACCTTGATTTCGCACCAAGGGTCTGACGCTAGCATAGGCGCGGATGGGACGGCACTCGGCAAGTTCTCGGTACCATCTGGACCGCCTCCCTCATCAGCAGCCTTACCTCCTCTCACCTCTACCTTAGCGGAACGTGGGTCCTGAATCGACCTGGATGTCGTCCCTAGCACCATACTGGTCCGATTGGGGACAACGATGTCACCGTCGGATGGGGGACGGAGCCGGTTCACCAACGTGTTCACCAACCTTCCACTCATGACCAGGAGGGCCCCGCAATCCTTGGAGAGCTCGACGTGGCATCCGGCCATCTTGGCCACCTCATCCGACCATGCTCCGGCGGCGTTGACCACCAGTTCAGGCCTGATGGTCGAAATCTGCCCATTTCGACGGTCCTTGTATCGGACCTCGACGATCCTTTCCATTCTCCCTCACCATCTCGATGACGGGAGAATGATTGTGAACGATGGCCCCCAAGGACCGGGCGGATTGTACGTTCGCCAACACCAATTGGAAAGGGTCTATGGAAGCATCTCTGACCTGGAATCCCTCCTCCACCTGAGGGGAGAGCATCGGCTCGAACCCCAGGACCTCTTCGCGGGTCAGACGCTCCGCGGGAACGCCAGAGTCGTGGCAGCCTGCTTCGAACCGGTCGACATAATCGCCATCATCGTTCGCCAATCGGATGAACAGACCGCCCAGGTCCTCGATGCAATGCCAGGCGATGTTGCGGAGCACCTCGCACTCTTGCGCGCATTCCCTGGCCGACTCCTGGTCACGGACCACGTAACGGGCTCCACTGTGGAGCAGACCATGGTTCCCTCCGCTGGCGCCCCCGGAGAAGTCACCCTTCTCCAGAAGCATTACCGAAGCCCCGCGCATGGCCATGTCACGGGCGATGCCTGCCCCAGTGGTGCCTCCGCCTATGATGAGGACGTCTATGCGCATCGACAGTTCGCCTCCTGAACAGAAATGGAGAGGAACGACATGGATGGGACGCCCAACATGCATAAGAAAATATAAATGGTAGCGGGGGGTCGATTTGAACGACCGGTCTCCGGGTTATGAGCCCGACGGGATGTCCTGGCTACCCCACCCCGCTATGTGGAAAGCTCCTATCGGACATGCCTTATTTAAAACCTTTTGACGGTCAGAACAGGTTCCTCAACCTCATCACGTCCTCCATGGAGCCTTTGACTCGGATCTTGCGCAATGCGTAGGCCTTCATGACCTTCATCTTGCCAGTGTAAAGGTCCTCCACCGTTTGAGGGTCGGAAGTGATGAGGATGTCTGGACCATCCATCATCCCATCGCAGAGTTGATCGACGTGAGCGTCCTTCAGGATGAAATGGTAGGATTCGCAACCGAGGTCGATGTTGACGCATTTCTTGATGCCAAGAAGCTCCTGCCTGATCTTGGGGTCGCATTCGACCTTTTTGTGGAAACGATCAATGGTGTCCTGAAGGATCTTTCTCGATGACATGTTCTTCACTCCCAATCGCTGAGCTTGGACACCTTACTGTCCGAGCTCAGTTTCCTGATGTTCTTCCAGGATCTCCTGGTGTGTGGCGGAAGGCTCCCATGCTCTTTAAGGTAACCCTCTACGAAATCATTGGTCCGCTTATCTCCACAGTAACCGCTCATGCCCACGATGCCAAGAGAACTGCATATCCGTTCCATCTCCTCGTCCCGCACCGTCTTGGCGATGATGGAGGCGGCAGATACCACTGGATAGATGTCGTCCGCTTTGTGCTTGGCCACCAATCGAGGATGGCATCTCAGCTTGGAGCCGACCGTCCTGGCGAACCTCGCCTCGTTCGTATCGCAGGCGTCCAAGAAGGCATCTGTGGGGGCGATTCGGTCCAGGAGCTCAGCGAACAGCTCGGCCTCGAGCTCGTTCAGGCTGTTCTCCCGAGCGTCGATCTCCTCTGCATGGACCACTCTGACCTCCACCCTCGCCATCTCACGAATCCGAAGGGAGAGCTCGATTCGTTTCGTGGGGGGAAGCTTCTTGGAGTCCTTGACCCCGATCTCTCGCAATGGGGCGTCATCGGGTATGGCCACGGCTGCCACCACCAATGGCCCCATCGCCGGACCTCTGCCCGCCTCGTCAACCCCGCAGAGCACGACCCTGAGTGTCATCGCTTCATATTAATGGCTCACATTCAGGCCAAACCTGATATCATCGGCCGTAGGTTCGGTGTTCGATACCATGGCAGATGTTTTCTTCGCCGACCTGCGGACCGAGAGCGAGAAGGACAATGTGCCCAGCAAGATCGGGCGCCTGTTCAAGAAGGCCGGCCTAGATGGCACGTTCAGCAAGGGGGACCTGGTCGGCGTCAAGACCCATTTTGGGGAGAGGGGGAACACCGCCTTCCTCCGACCGCAGTACCTCGCCAAGGTGGTCGACCTCGTCGCCGCCAATGGCGGAAGGCCGTTCCTCACCGACAGCAACACGTTGTACGTGGGGATGAGGGCCAACGCCGTCGACCATCTGGAGACCGCGGCCTTGCATGGTTTCTCCTATCCAGTCGTTAACGCGCCGGTGGTCATCGCCGATGGCCTCAAAGGCAAGGACGAGGCTGTGATCGATGTCAATCTGAAGCGATGCCGGTCCATCCGGGTGGGTTCGGCGGCCATGCAAGCGGACAGCATCATGTGCGTCTCCCACCTCAAGGGGCACATGCTCACTGGCTTCGGTGGCGCGATGAAGAACCTAGGCATGGGATTCGGCTCCAGGGCGGGGAAGCTGGACATGCACATGGAGGTGACCCCCCAGGTCAAAAAGGACAAGTGCCGGGGCTGCGGCACCTGCGTGCGCAAGTGCCCTGAGCAGGCCATCAAGCTTAGCAAGAGGAAAGCGATGATCGATGATGAGAAGTGCATCGGTTGTGGAGAATGTCTCGTCGTCTGCCCTTACAGCGCGGTGGACTTCGGGGACTGTTGCATGGACTCCACCGCCATACAGGAGAAGATCGCCGAATACTGCTACGGCATAATGAAAGGGCGGGAGAGCCGCTTCGGATTCATCACCTTTATCGTGGACGTGGTGCCATACTGTGATTGCGCTCCCTTCAACGACGCCCCGATCGTGCCAAACGTGGGCATCCTGGCCTCGAAGGATATTGTGGCCATCGACCAGGCGGCGGCGGACCTGGTGAACGGCTCCCCTGGACTGAAAGGGACTAAACTTAAGAAAGGGATGAAAGAGGGGGAGGACAAGTTCAAGGCCCTGTTCGACCTCGATTGGTCCGTGCAACTGGAATATGGGGAGAGCATTGGACTGGGCGAGCGCGAGTATAAACTGACCAAGCTCTGATCAACCATGAACAGTGTTTAACTACCTAAAAAACGGTCGATGGGGCATTATTTATAAAACATCTTGAAATGAAGGGGCGGTGATAGCATAGAGCTTAGCGATGTCCAGGGGAGGCGCATGACCGGAGGGTTCATGCTCACCCGGGTAGGAGTCACTGGGGTCAAGAAACCGGTGCAGGTCTGCCGCGGGGACAAGAAGGTCACTTTGATTTGCACCATCGACGTATTCGTCGACCTCCCATCCAGCCAAAAGGGCTCCCATCTCTCCCGCAATCTTGGAGGTAATCGCCGACGTGGTGGAGCAGAGCCTGAGCAAGCCGGTGTCCGGAATCGAGGCGTTGGCCGCGATCATCAGCAAGGACCTGCTGGACCGTCACGAGTACGCGACCCGTTCCGAGGCGCACGTCACCGCTGAGTACTTTTTGGAACGGACCGTCCCGAGCGGAAGGAAGACCATGGAGTCCTACAAGCTCCTGGCCAGTGCCACCGACAAGAAAGGGAACGGCTTGAAGAAGATGATCGGCGTCGAGGTCATCGGAATGACCGCCTGTCCCTGCGCGATGGAGACCGTCCAGGACCTGCAGAAGGGGAATCTGCGCGACAAGTCGTGCGATGGGCCGAACATCACCCACAACCAGCGCAACATAACCACGCTCATGATGGAGGTGCCAGAGGCCTTCGATGTGGAGGCGGACGACCTAATAGACATCGCAGAGCGGTCGTTCAGCAGCCCCACGTTCGAGATACTGAAGCGGGCGGAGGAGGCCCAGGTGGTCATCGTCGCGCACCAGAACCCCAAGTTCGTGGAGGATGTGGTGCGAGTGAACCTCTCGCACATCTTGAAGAATTTCACCCATCTTCCGGATGACACGGTGATCACGGTCCGGAGCGAGAGCCAGGAGTCCATCCATAAGCACAACGCCTTCGCGGAGAGGGTCACTACCCTCGGCCAGTTGCGCTGCTGTGACTGATCGGGTGTCTTCATGTTCGGGCGGTTCAAGGCAGTGGTGTCCGATGTTGACGGCACCATCACCGATGAGCATAAGCAAATCCAGTGTCGCGGCATCGAGGCCTTGCGCCAGGCGCAGGAGAGAGGGCTGAATGTCATGCTGGCGAGCGGAAACGTCCTTCCTGTGGCATATGGTCTTTCGGCCTTCATCGGATTGAGAGGCCCGGTCATCGCTGAGAACGGAGGCATGGTCTGTTACCAGGACCGAATCTACCAATTACAGTCAGGCGATCTCCCGGAGAGGGCCTTCCATGAGCTGGAAAGGGCGATGCCGGAGACCAAACGCCTCTTCACGGACAATTGGAGGACCACCGAGGTAGGCCTACGCCGGGACCAGGACCTGATCAGGGTGCAAGAGGCATTGGCCGGCTGGGACCTGGAAATCGAAGCCACCGGTTTTGCAATACACATCATGGAGAAAGGGCACTCCAAGATGAAGGGCGTGCAAAAGGCCTGTGAGCTGTTGGGGATCTCCCCCGCCGAGGTGGTCGCTTTCGGCGACGCGGACAACGACGTCAAGATGTTGGAGGGTTGCGGCTATGGCATCGCCGTAGGCAACGCCTCACCGGCGGCAAAAGCGGCGGCGAAGTACGTCTGTCATTCCAACCAGGCGGAGGGCGTCGTGGAAGGACTGCTCATGTTGGGCCTGTTGTGAAGAAAAGCGTATAACGGACGAAATCCATTGTTTCAGGCATGGAGACCTTGGGCCTTTGCCAATACTGTTCCAGACCGGCATGGCGTTCCTGCTCGTTGTGCGGAGGTGTTTTCTGCGAGGAGCACTTCGACAAAGCGAGTGGACTATGCTACAATTGCGCCCTCAAAGTGAGAAATGGAGAGAAAAGGACGGCCAAGGACATGGACCGTCTGTTGCACTGAATTCAGAGCAGTTTCTTGGCCGCCGCTTCATCTAGACCGATGGACTTCAGCAGATATTTGAGCGATTTTTTGGCGATGATCTGCCTGGTGTTCTCGTCGAGATGCTGTTCGAAGACCGCCGGGGCCCTTTTATAATACTCCACCCCGAACTCTGAATAATAATATGAGGAGTTGTCTGGGTCGACCTCTGCCGCCTTGTTGTAGGCGGTCTCGGCCTCATTGAACGTGCCTATGTCCATGCAGAAGGCTGCGTAGGACTGGTACATGAATGGGTTGTCTGGTTGGAGCTCGATGGCCTTCTTGTACAACGCCACGATCTCCTCCTGAGGGACCTTCGGGACCAATACCGCGACATCTGCCTTGGCCAGGTAGGCCTCTGCGTTCTTGGGGTCGAGCTTGATGGCCTTGTCGAACTTGGTGAGGGCTTGCTGATACTCGCCCTCGCCCATCAGCTGGAATCCTTGCTTCATCAATTTTTCAAACTCGTCCGCCATCGGATCACTGAAATCGAGTAAGTGCTGATGATTGATAAAGATTTTGAGTCAGTGAACGCCTCTTGTGAATGAGTCGTGCATGCTGGCCCCTTGATCTTCGTTCATATATCATCGTAGGGAGACAACTGTGCCGACTATGTTGTCCGGTACGGTGAACGTCTCCAAGGTGGCATAGCCCTCTGCCGGGATGAGCTTGATCGACGCCGACTGCCCGATCGCCACCGGAGGGATGTCCATCACTATCTTGACGAGGTCCCCCTGGCCGACCAGCGGTGGAACGCCATCGGACCATGCCGGAAGGTTAGATGCCAGGCAGACCTGCCTGGCGATGAACCTCGTCTCTGACGAGGTGGAGTTCAATGAAATGATCGATTGAGCTGGTCGTCGTCATGACCTTGACGAGAAGATGATCAAGGTTGATGGGGGCGCTCCCCTGGCCCAATCTCACCAGCACCTCGAGCGAGGTTATCTTGCCATTGTCGGTAATGTCCTACCATGTCCACCACTTCCAGGCCGGTGGAGACCTGGGACAGGGCATCCTGTGCGGTCTGTTCCGCCTGTTGAGCGGAATCGCTGTTGGTATCGATGATCAAGCTGGCCGCGGATCCGGAGACCAAAAGCAGGGACATCAGTATTATGGTGGCCCCTATCCCGGTATCTCCCCTACGGCTAGCGCTTAGCCTTACTTTGCTGATGGACATCTCTAATGCTCCTCCCCTGATTGGACGTACTGTCCGCCCGAGATGCGGCAGGGCGCTGTGCCTGCCTTTCTTATCTTTCCGGATAATTTTAACGTGTTCCTTCATACTAATATTTTGTGTTTAATATGAATTATTTAAGATAAATTTTGTTATCAACATATGAAAAATCGTCATACTGGCCATATTATCGACAATGAAAAAATGTTAATTATCTAATGAGATAAATTATATAGCTGGGCCCATCTTTGATTCATATTATATTTATTTATATATAATATAACGATTATTCTTTTATCGTCGGGCTGCCTCAGAACCTTATGCTCCTTCGAAAGGTTCCTATGCCAGTTCGACATTGCCTCCTGCCATATCATTGCGGTGGAGTGGATCCTGTGGACCGGGCAACAGTGCAAAGGGTCGCCAAGGTGGCCAGGCTAAAGCTTAGCGAAGAGGAGCTGGAGCGTTACGCTCACGACCTGGAGGAGATACTCGATAGCTTCGATGTTCTGGACCAAGCCCCCTCCCGGGACACCTTCTCGTTCAATCCCGTCCCCATAGACGACGTGATGCGTGAGGACGAGGTGGGTTGTGACATCGACCCGGAGAAGCTCATCGGACCAATGGATACCTACGATGGATATGTAAGGGGGCCTAAGCTCTCGTGACGGATTGTTCGACCTCAGGCATTACTTCGCCTGAACGAGAGGTATTCCATCTTCTGCCAGTTGATCGAAGGAGAGACCCTGCCCGATCACCGCTTCACCTTCTCCGCCAAGGACAACCTCTGCACCACCGAGTTCCAGGCAAGGGCTGGGTCCCGCATCCTCGAGGGATATCGCCCACCCTTCGACGCCACCCCGGTCCACCGTATGCGGCAAGAGGGTGGGCTGCTCATCGGCAAGACCAACATGGACGAGTTCGGGTTCGGCACCTTCAGCACCAACTCCGCCTTCGGTGTGCCGCGAAACCCCTTCGATGAGGAAAGAGCCTGCGGAGGTTCCAGTGGTGGCGCTGCCGCGGCGGCTTGCCTGATCCCGGGCCATGTCTCACTGGGAGTGTCCACAGGCGGTTCGATCGCCTGCCCGGCCTCCTTCTGCGGAGTGGTGGGCCTGACCCCGACCTATGGTCGGGTCTCGCGCTATGGCCTGATCGATTACGGCAACTCCCTGGACAAGGTCGGCCTGCTGTCCCGCACCGTAAAGGACCTCTCCCGTTTCCTTCCCGTCATCTCTGGGTCTGACCCCAAGGACCCAACCTCATGCGTGCAGCCCCAATTGGACCTGGGCCAGACCAGGGAGGGTCCGCTGGCATTGCCCACCGAATGTCTCGATGGGCTCGCCCCGACGGTAAAGGGGGCGTTCCTTAGGGCCTTGGACAAGCTAAGCCATCATCTGGGTGTGGAAGTGCACGAGATCAGCATGCCCAGCCTTCGCTTCGCCATGCCCGCCTACTATGTCATCGCGACGACCGAGGCCTCCACCAACCTGGCGCGTTATTGTGGCATGCGCTTCGGCGTGCCTGAGAAGGAATATCATCAACACTTCAACGACTACTTCAGCGGCGTGCGTTCGGAGCAGATTCGGGGATGAGGCCAAACGACGCATCCTCCTCGGTACGTTCTGTCGCATGGTCGGGTTCAGGAACAAATACTACCTCAAGGCGCTCGGGGTCAGGGACCTGGTGCTGGAGGAATACAAAAAAGTTCTGGCCGACCACTCGTTCATCGTCTCACCGACCATGCCTTTCCTTCCGCCACGTTTCGACGAGATCTCCAAGATGAGGCCCATCGAGATGTACCAGGCCGACTTCCTGACCATACCGCCGAACCTCACGGGCCTACCGCACATCTCGGTGCCCTGTGGCTATGAGGGTGGGCTTCCCGTCGGGCTGCAGCTTGTGGCCCCTCACTGGCAGGAGGGTGGCCTGATCAGGACGGCCGAGGTCTGGGAACGGCATTTCCATTACCATTTCCCGGAGGTGTCGCCATGAAGATCGGTCTGGAAGTGCACCTGCAGCTCCCTACCAGGTCCAAGCTGTTCTGCTCCTGCCCCACCACGGCGGAGCAGCCGAACACCGCGGTCTGCCCCACTTGCCTGGGCTTCCCTGGCTCTAGGCCGGTGATGAACCGACGTGCGCTGCAATTAGGATTGATGATCACCAAGTTCCTCGACTGCAAGGTCAACGAGAAGGTGTGGTTCTCCCGCAAGACCTACTTCTATCCAGACCTGCCCAAGGACTTCCAGATCACACAGTACGAGTCGCCCCTGGGCACGGACGGCCACTTCACACTGAATGACCATCGCATCGGCATCTGGCGAGTGCACCTGGAGGAGGACCCTGGTCGCATCAAGCGCGTCGGGCGCAGCGGGGAGGAGGTCTCCTTCATCGACTACAACCGATCTGGCATCCCTCTCGTGGAGATCGTCAGCGCTCCGGACCTAAGGTCGCCGGACGAGGCCAGGGAATACATCGATATGCTCGTCACCGAGCTCAGGCATCTGGTGGGTCTTTCGGTCCAGGACGAGCAGACCGTGCGGGTGGACGCCAACATCTCGGTGGGGGAGGAGCGCGTGGAGGTCAAGAACGTCCAAGGGCTGCGCAACCTGGAGCGAGCGCTGCGCTACGAGGCGAACCGCCAGACGAAGGTTCTCGAGGCGGGCAAGAAGATAGTGCGCGAGACCCGTCGTTACGATGAGGAGCGAAAGGTGACCCTGCCGGCGCGGGAGAAGGAGTTCGAGGAGGATTACGGCTACATCGGCGAGCCGGACCTGGGTGAGTTCACCATCGGGCCGATGGCGCGCGAGCTGGTGATCCCAGAGACGCCATACCGGAGAGCGGAGCGCCTCGCCCATCAATATGGCATCGAGCATCAGACGGCACGACAGATGGTGAGCACCTCTTGGTCCATGGCCGACCTTTTCGAGTCCTTGTGCGCGTCCGTCCCGGTGGAAAAGGCGTTGACCTGGTTGCTAGGCCCGATCTCAGCATACTGGTCGAAGTTCGAGGTCTTGGTAAAGGATGGTCGTACCGACGATATCGGCGCGGTGATCAAGGCCGACGTCGATGGCACGATCACCGACAACGAGGCCCGTTTGAGATTGCTCCGTTTGATCGGGGAGGCCGAGCAGGAGAGCGGCCCGACCTGTGAGCCAGGATCGAACCTGGAATCATTGGTCGATGAATATCTCGAGGCCCACCCCGAGGTGCTTGAGGATTGCAAGAAGAACCCTAAGGCGGCCAACCGCGTCATCGGCCACCTGATGAAAGAGACGAAGGGCCTCTACTCCTCGAAGGACATCGTGTCATGCGTGGAGGCAGAGGTCAAGAAAAGGTTGGGTTGAGGGGTTTCAGCTCTCCTCATCCTCGTCGGCCAATGACATGAGCTGCAGCTCGTCGAGCTTGGACTGGTCCACTGGGTTGGGCGATCCGTCCACCAAGGATTGGAACTTCTTGTTCTTGGGGAACGCTATCACGTCACGGATGCTCTCGCAACCCAACAGGATGGCGCAAAGCCGGTCCATGCCCATGCCGATGCCGCCATGGGGCGGGGCTCCGAACGACAGCGCCTCCAAGAAGAAATCGAACTCCCTCTCGATGCGCTCCTCGCTCATGCCCAGGGCCTTGAACATCTTGCGCTGCACCTCCACGTTGTGGTTACGCAACGAGCCCGAGCCGATCTCGCTCCCGTTCAGGACCAGGTCGTAGGAGTAGCCCTTCAGGGCCATGAGGTCAGAGCCCTCGAGGATGTCCCCTTGGACCGGTCGCACGAACGGATGGTGGAACGAGGCCAGCTTGCCGGTGACCGGGTCGGCCTGGAACAGCGGGCAGTCGACCACCCAAACGAACTGGTGACCTTTGCCCTCCAAGAAGTCCGTTGTCCTGGGCCAGCTTCAGACGGAGCAGCCCGCCCGCCTTCTGGGTCTGGTGCTTCGGACCGGCCAGGAAGAGGCATAGGTCCCCTCTCTCCGCCTTGAGGCGGGAGGCCAGGTCCTCAAGGACCTTCTTGTCGAAATATTTCACGATGTTGGAGCTCAATCCCTCCTCGGTCATGCGCATCCAGGTCAGACCGCCCATGCCCTGTTGCTTGGCCCAATCGATGAGGCGGTCCACCTCCTTTCGGCCCACATTGGCGTCCAGAGACTTCTCCTGAACCAGGGAGGACTTGAGATTGATGGCGATGATGACGCCCTTCTTCTGAAGGACCTTCTGGAATATCTCGTACTGGGCCTGTGCGGCGATGTCGGTGACATCGGTCAGTTCCAATCCGAAACGGATGTCCGGAGCGTCCGTCCCGTAACGAGACATGGCATCCTCCAGCCGTATGCGGGGGAATGGCGTGACCAGCTCCTTTCCGAACAGGTCCTTCCAAACCTGAGAATAGAGCCTCTCCACCATGTGGAATATGTCCTCCTGGTCCACGAATGCCATCTCCATGTCCAACTGGGTGAACTCTGGTTGGCGGTCCGCCCGGGCATCCTCGTCGCGATAGCAACGAGCGACCTGGAAGTATCGTTCCACGCTGCCCACCATCAGCATCTGCTTGTAGAGCTGGGGCGACTGCGGCAGGGCGTAGAACGCCCCGGGCATGATCCTCGAGGGCACCAGGAAATCCCTGGCCCCCTCCTGTGTGCTCCGTGTCAGCGTGGGTGTCTCCACTTCGATGAAATCGATGGCGTCGAGATGCCGCCTGATGGAGGCAAGGAGGGAATGCCTGAACCGAAGGTTGGCCACCATGTCCGAACGTCTCAGGTCGAGGTAGCGATATTTCAGGCGAAGGTCCTCCCCTGGCAACATGGAGTTCTTCTGGTCGGCGATCTCGAACGGTATGGGCTTGGAGGAGTTGAGCACCTCTGCCTCCTCGATGAGCACCTCCACCTTGCCGGTGGGGTTGCGCTCGTCTTCGGTACCAGGCACCCGGTCCCTAACCACTCCAGAGATGGAGATGACGTACTCCCTTGCGACATTATTCAGCTTCTTGCCCAATCCGACTATGTCCACGTTCGACTGGTACGCTTCCGGGTCAAATACGGTCTGGGTCGAACCCATGGCATCGGCCAGGTCGATGAACCTGACCCCACCATGGTCCCGATAGAAGCGCACCCAGCCAGCGAGCTTGACCCTCTTGCCTATGTCCTTGGCGCGAAGGCTTCCACAATCCTGTGTCTTCATCATGCTCATTGCCTCTGGGTAAGATAGCTTCGATATTGCGGTTAAATGTCCTGGGATATTAAACCCTTTTCCAACCAAGGGCCATATATGATTCCAATATTGTTACATTTTTCTAATATACCTGACAGAATGATGATTTTTCGATGAAATATGTAATAATCTGAACGGTCAACTGTTAACGGATGGCGAGGTCAGGCTTTAGGATCATCGCTCTTTGGGCTCTTCGAAATCGGGCATGAAGTTGAACGGGTCCTTGATCATGTTCAGGATGACATAGGTATTGGTCTTCTTCACCCCAGGTATGGTGAGCATGCCCTTCACCACGCTGCTGAACTCCTCCCGGCTACGGCATGCCACCCAGGCTATGGAGTCACATTCACCGGTGACATCGAATATGGCCACCACGTTGGTGAGGTCCATGATCTTCTTCTGCACGTCCATGAGGTCCCCCTCGACATAGATGTGGACGATGGCCATGAACTCATAGCCTAATTTCATGTAGTCGACCTGGGCGCGGTAACCCTTGATCACCCCTTCCTCCTCCAGATGCTTGACCCTCTGGATCAGGGTGGTGGGGTGGATGCCCAGTCTTTTCGCTATTTGGCGGTAGGAGCCCTGGCTGGAATGACATATCTCCTTAACGATCTTCTTGTCAAGGTCATCGATCTTCATATAGAACGCTCCATTTTCGCATGCTGGGGGATAATCGTGGACATATGTCCTTTTCATTATAAATATGATGAGCCATTCGTCTAACCGCCTCTTCCCAAGACCTCGAGATCGAGCATCGGGTATTTTAAGACCCGCGACGATGCATGGCATATGAAATCCGCCACCGTGAAACTCTATGAGGGGGAACCTTATCTGACGCACTTCGTCGCCAAGGTGGTCGGGATCTCAGGCGACATGGTGGAACTGGACAGGACTGCCTTCTATCCTGGGGGCGGAGGTCAGGAACCTGATGTGGGTACCCTCGCTGGACTCGTCGTCTCTGAGGTGCAGAACAAGAACGGTGCGATTATGCACAGGGTCAAGGGGCACAACCTACAGGTGGGTCAAGAGGTGGAGGGGACAATAGACTGGCCGAGGCGGTTGGACCTTATGAGGGCCCATACCGGCGAGCACCTGCTCTTCTCTTCTCTGAACAGGTTGGTCGCGGATTTGGAACTGGTCAAGATAGCCATCACCCCGACCAAGAAAAGCTTCATCGTCAAAGGCAAGCTAGACTGGGACATAGTGCTGCAAGCAGAGACCATGGTCAACCTGGTGATTGCGGCGGACGCCGGGACGGAGGAGATGCATGTCGCCCGCGAGGACCCACTGGTGGCGGAATCCAGGGTCAAGCTGGAACGCATCCCTGGCGACCGCATCAGATTGGTGCGCATCGGCGATTTTGACCTGGCCGCGTGCGCTGGTGTGCATGTGAGCAGGACCGGCGAGATCGGCATGCTGTTGGTGGAGAAGGTATCCTCGGCCAAACCCGTTGGGGATCACGAGGTGGAGTTCAAGGTGGGGGAGGAGGCGATGCGACGAAGCCTGCAACTGGCGACCATTTCCCAGCAAGTCGTCCGAACTCTATGGCGCCCACCCGGAGGACCTGCTCAAGGCGTTGCGCAACCAGGTAGAGGAACTTGAAAGGACGAAGGATGCGCTCAGGCGTTATGCCAGGGCTTGGCTGGGCAATCTGACTGCCGAGAAGGATCGGGGAGGCCTCGCTTTACACCGCAGTGACCCATGGATTGGACCGAAAGACGTTGTCGGAAGAGGCGACCAAAAAGGCCCTGTCGCCCAAGACCGCCTGTTTGTTCGTGGACGAAGCGGAGCGGACCTTGGTGGTGGTGGCGGTCTCCAAGGACCTGGTCAGCATCGATGCCAACTCCATCCTTCAAGCGGTGATCCATGAGCATGGTGGCAAAGGTGGAGGCAACAAGACCTTCGCCAGCGGAGGCCTTGGTGGCACCGGATCGGCAGGGTCGATTTTGGAGGAAGGACGCGCCCTCCTCATCAAAGACGCCGTGAAGGATTTGCCAGTTTAGCCAGCATTAATTGTATAAATATTTTTAATAATAACTATACATTCATCTATTCTATTTCTAAATTAGTAGATATTTGTAGCCAAAGCAAAGGTTCTTCTAGTAATTTTATTTTACATCAGTCCATGGCGCTATCGGAATACGAGTTGAAAGAGCAGATCCTATCTAGGGTCAAAAAGGAGAACGTGAAGTTCATCGAGATGCAGTTCTCGGACATTCTGGGCATGGTGAAGAGCGTGTCTATCCCCGTGACCAGGATCGAGCATGTCATCGATGATGGTGTCTACATCGACGGGTCCTCTATCCTCGGTTATGCCACCATCGAAGAGAGCGACATGCGCGCGAACCCCATCCTCGATTCGTTCCAGATATACCCCTGGATCGAGGAGGCGAACATGCAGACCGCGAGGTTCATGTGCACCATCTCCGACCACAGCGGCAACCGCTTCAAGGGAGACCCCCGGTGGGTCCTGGAGAAGATGGTGGCCAAGGTCAAGGACATGGGCTACAGCTTCAACGTCGGCCCGGAGTTCGAGTTCTTCCTCTTCCCCATGGATGATGAGGGCAAGCCGGTCAGGAAGCCCGCCGACTCTGGCGGTTACTTCGACCTGATGCCTATGGACGCAGGAGAGATGGCCAGGAAGCACATCATGCTCATGTTCGATGAGCTCCACTACGACATGGAGGCCTCGCACCATGAGGTGGCTCCCGGTCAGGTCGAGGTGGACATGCGCTACCAGGATGCCCTGACCATGGCCGACCGTGTCCTCACCCTCAAGTACGGCATAAAGACAATGGCCATGCAGTACGGGTTCTATGCCACGTTCATGCCCAAGCCCATCTTCGGACTGGCTGGGTCTGGCATGCACGTGCACCAATCGATGGCGAGCAAGGACAAGAACGCCTTCGATGACCCGAACGGGGCATTCGGCCTATCAGATATGGCGATGAAATACATCGGCGGACTGCTGGCGCACGCAAGGGACAACTGTGCGATCTTGGCCTCCTATGTCAACTCGTACAAGCGCCTAGTACCGGGATATGAAGCTCCCTGCTACCTATCCTGGGCGAATATGAATAGGAGCGCGCTCATCCGCGTCCCAGCCGGTAGAGGCGGCAGGACGAGGGTCGAGCTGCGGAACCCGGATCCAGCAGGAAATCCCTACCTGCAGTTCGCCGTCATGCTCGCAGCGGGCCTGGATGGAATTAGGTCCAATATCAAACCTCCGGAGCCAGTGGAGAAGGACATCTACCACATGAGCAAGGAGGAGAGGGCGAGACAAGGCATAGACTCCCTACCGATGAACCTGGGAGAGGCCCTGGATTGCATGGCGAAGAGCAAGCTGATGAAGGAATGCCTGGGCGACCACATCTTCAACAACTACCTGTACATCAAAGGCAAGGAGTGGGACGATTACAGGAAATATGTGACGGACTGGGAAGTGAACCGCTACCTTCCCGTGCTCTGAGCCAGAGATAAACATTTTCCCGCCTCTTTCCGGAGGTCCGCCCGGACCTCCGTCCCTTTTTTGAAAATGCTATATATAGGTGGAGTAATCACTCCAAGGACCGTCATGATGCCAGGTATGCGGGGAGTGAACCCCCGGCAGATGAAGCAGGCCATGAAGCGCATGGGCATCTCCACCGAGGACCTCGATGGGGTGGAGGAGATAGTCATACGCACCAAGGACAAGGAATACGTCTTCAAGGAAGCCTCCGTATCCATTATGAACGTGCAAGGGCAGAAGACCTTCCAGATCGTCGGAGAGCCGGAAGTGAGGGCCATAACCGGTCCTTCTACCAGGCAGGATAAGGCTGCCATCTCCGCCCCCTCAGTGCCGGAGGAGGATGTGCAATTGGTCATGGATCAGACCGGTTGTTCCCGCGAGAAGGCCCTGCAGGCATTAAAGGACACCGATGGCCAGCCGGCCGAGGCCATTATCAAGGTCATTTCATCATGAGGTCATATCCATGTGTCTAGCGGTCCCAGGTAAGATAGTGTCCATCGAGGGCAAGGACGCCCAGATCGATTTCGGAGGCGTCATGCGAGAGGCCAACATATCCATGGTCCAAGTGGGTGTGGGCGATTATGTGATCGTCCATGCGGGCTTCGCCATCCAGGTAATCGATGAGGATGAGGCCAAGGAGACCATCCAACTTTGGGAGGAGATGCTCGCCCATACCTCCCAGGCCGATTAAGAACGAGACCAAGTCCAATACCGCTATTTTATCGGATTCCCCCGCCCATTTTACGCGGCGCTGAAGCAAATCTTTATGGTCGACAGGCACGGCTATGCACTACAAGCTTCGATAAACGATGCCGTCGACGCATGGGAGTACCTTCGCTGCCGGGGCAGAAAAGGCGTGCAACTGACCCATGAGAGATGGAGCTGTGCAGTCAATGGTGGAAGGATGAAATCTGTCTACGGACCCTTACGGTCTTGGCGCTTGGGCGTCGTCATGGGGGTAGACCCCATATGTAGGCAGCCCAAGGTCTGCAATTACAAATGCGTATACTGCAGGCTGGGACATGGCGGCATAATGGTGACCGAGCGTTGCAGGTTCGTGGACGAAGGGGCGGTCCTGGAGGAGGCCCGGGACCTGCTGAAGCAAAATAGTGTCGATGCCGTGGAGATCCGGGGGACCGGAGAGCCATTCCTGGCCAAGAACCTGGCTGAGATCATCAAGGGCCTGCGGGAGCTGACCGACGCCCCGATATGTGTGGTCACCAACGGTTCTATGTTCAATCGACCGGACGTTCAGTCCGAGCTGGGCTCATTCGATATTGTGGTGGTCAAGCTGGATTGCTCCGATCAACAGTCATTCTTGGCCATCAATCGTCCACATGCCTCCATCAATTACGATAGGATGATGGATTTCATGCTTAGGGCCAGGCGATCGCACAAGGGGAGCTTCAGGGTTCAAGTCACCGCGGTGCGCAAGAACCTGGGGGAGATGGAGAAAATCGTAAACATTTGCGAGGCGTTCCGTCCCGACCTTGTTTATCTGAACACGCCCTTGCGAAGCGCCTCCTCGGAACTTAACCGAAAGGACCTAGCTGAGGTGGCTAAACTTTTCAGCGCCTTCAAGGTGCGCACTGTCTTTGACGGTGAATCATAAAAAATGGAAATTTGAAAGTGTTTATATCTGGCTGAGTTTCAACAGCTCGCCCCATTTCTTGTCGACGTTCTGCTGGATCTCCTCGGCCACCGATGCCCATTGGGGCTTCAGCAGGTGGCTGAAACGCCCTTGGGACTTCAACCAGTCGCTGATGGGCTTTTTGGGCTTGCTACCATCGGCGATGCGCTTGCTGTCACCGGTCAAGGCGTACTTGCCGTTCTCGTACTCGTACAGGGGCCAGACGCAGGTCTCGACCGCCAGCTTGGCCATCTCCACACCTAAGGACGGGTCGTAGCGCCAGCCGCGTGGGCAGGGAGCGATGACGTTAAGGAAGGCCGGGCCGTTCGCCTCGAAACCCTTGCTCGCCTTCTCGATCAGGTCCTTCCAATTGTGGGGGGAGCACTGCGCCGCGTATGGCAGGTCATGGGCGATGATGATCTTGGTCATGTCCTTGGGGAACTCCCTCTTGCCCGGGATGCACGTGCCCGCCGGGCAGGTGGTGGTCTGGGCGCCCCTTCCGGTAGCCCCGGAGCGCTGGATCCCAGTGTTCATGTAGGCCTCGTTGTTGAGACATACGTACATAAAGCGGTGACCCCGCTCAATCGCTCCCGACAACGCTTGGAACCCGATATCGTAGGTCGCGCCATCTCCTCCAAAGGAGATGAAGCGGATGTCCTCGGTGATCTTGCCCTGGCGCTTCAACGCCACGTAGGCAGACTCCACACCTGTGATGGTGGGTGCGGCGTTCTCGAAGGCGCTGTGTATCCATGGCACGTTCCAGGAGGTGTATGGGTAGATGGAGGTAGAAACCTCGAAGCAGCCAGTGGCGTTCGAAACCACAATGGGCTTCTGGGTGGCCATCAATATCTGCCTGGCGATGATCGGCTCCGTGCAACCTGCACAGAGGCGGTGGCCTTCGGTGAACTTGGTCTCCTGCTTGGACAGCTCTTTCAATGATGCGCTCAAATCCGCACCCCCATGAAGTTAAGCTCGTTCACATTCCCGGACATGAGGTTCTTGAACACGTCCTTGAGCTCCTCTGGTCGGACGTCCCTTCCACCCAGACCGTAGACATAATTGACGATCTTGGGGCGGTCCTTGACGTCGAAGAGGGCGGAGCGCACCTCGGGGAACACCGGTCCGGTGGAACCGATGCTGATGGCCCTATCGAAGACCGCTACGGCCTTCTTGCCTTGGAGCAGTCTAGCGATATCCTTGGCGGGGAAGGGACGGAAGAGGCGGAGCTTCAAGGAGCCCACCTTGTGGCCTTCCGCTCGCAGCTGGTCCACAACATATTTTACCGTGCCGGCGGTCGAACCCATGGCCATGATGACATAATCGGCATCATCCAATTGGTAACCTTCGGCCACATCGTAGTGGCGCCCGGTGATCTTTCCGTACTCCTTGAAGGTGTCCTTGATGACCGGCATGGCCTTGTTCATCGCCTCCACCAGCTGGTACTTGTGCTCGAAGTAGTAATCGGTGAAGGAGAACGGTCCCATTGTGGTGGGGTTCTTGAGGTCCAACAAAGGACGGACCGGCTTGAAGGCACCGATGAACTTCTTGACCACGGCGTCGTCCAAAGGCAGGAACTTCTCCAGGGAGTGGGTCACGATGAAACCATCGATGCAGTTCATCACAGGCAGCCTCACGTCCATGTGCTCCGCTATCCTGAAGGACATGAGGGAGTCATCATAGGCCTCCTGCACGTTCTCGCCGAAGAGCTGAATCCAGCCAGCGTCCCTTGCTCCCATGGCGTCGCTGTGGTCGCAGTGGATGTTGATCGGCCCGCTGAGAGCTCGGTTGGCCACCGACATGACGATGGGGAGGCGCATGGCGGAGGCGATGTAAAGGACCTCCCACATGAACGCCAATCCCGCAGATGCGGTGGCGGTCGCCACCCTGGCACCTGCCGCGGCGGCACCGATGCAGATGGACATGGCGCTGTGCTCCGACTCGGCACAGACATATTCGGTATTGACCTCCCCATTGGCCACGAAATCGGAGAAGTTCTCCACGATTATGGTCTGGGGGGTGATGGGATAGGCTGCCACCACGTCAGGGTCTATCTGCTTCCACGAGAATGCTATGGCCTGGTCGCCATTGAACACCAGTTGCGATTCCATTTAGATCCCCTCCTCTTTCATAGTGATGCACTTAGCCGGGCACTGCACCGCGCATATGCCACAGCCCTTGCAATGTGAGTATTTGAAGCCCTTCATCTTCCCTTCCTCGACGATGATGCTGTTGTCAGGACAGTAGATCCAGCAGGTCAGGCAGTTGGTGCATTTCTCCTTGTCCACCTCTGGCCGCTTCGACCTCCAGCTCCCCGTCTCGTATTTCACGGCATTACCGGGCTCAATGATCATGGCACCTGATGGCAGGTCCTTGGAACGCTTCTCCGACATCACTCCACCTCCTCGTAGGCCCGTTGCACCGCACGTATGTTCTTGGCCACCACTTCCTTGGAGAATTTGCCGCTGAACTTGCTCTCCAGCTCCTCCAACACCGAGCTTAGCTTCACATAGTCCAGAACTTTCACGACCGCCCCTAGCATGGCGGTGTTGGCGGTAGGCCGACCGATCTCCTCCATGGCGATCTTGGTGGCATTTACGGCATGGACATCGGCACTAGTGGCTAGAAGCTCCCTCAGGTGACCTCTGCCCTCAGTATAATTGGCCACAAGATGCCCATTGTCCTTCATTCCGTCCAGGACCTTGACCTGTTTCAGGAGGGTCGAATCCAGGACCACGACCATGTCAGGATAGTATACCTGACTATGGACGACAACCGGATCGTCCGACAATCGAGTGAACGCCCTTATCGGGGCGCCCATGCGCTCCGGCCCGAACTCTGGGAAGGCTTTGATGAATTTGCCTTCCTTCAGAGCGGCGCCTGCGAGAAGCTCGTTCGCGGTGACCACTCCTTGGCCTCCTCTCCCATGCCAACGTATCTCTATGGTCGTCACGTGAAGCACCGTACAATCCTCCCTGAAAAGGCTCATGATATTTAAGGATTCCATTAAATTCTTTACGAAAGCTAATGATATTATTACGAATACCTTGCTTAAGTTACCGTAAACATGTCATTATTAGCCGTTTCCCTATGAAAATGAATGATAGAGGAGGCTAGATTTGCCATAGCATGGCACTGAACCCTACTTTCAGTAAGGCCATACCAGGACAGATTTTCGGGTTCGAACAAAATGATTGGCCACCTACAACTAAAATATGTAACTACCCGCCGAACAAAAGTTTATACCTTTTAGGACTATCCTCGATTGTGAGGACCGCGAAGAGGGTTATCTTCAAACGGGACCCATGTTCTGAGGGATGATGGATGGTCGACAGGATAATGGAGATTTCCGATCTGACGAAGGATGACATACCCATCGCAGGGGGCAAGGGCGCCAACCTGGGGGAGCTGGTCGGGGCAGGGTTCAATGTGCCGCCCGGATTCGTGCTGACCACTGTCGCCTATGATTATTTCGTCCAGAGCAACGATATCGAAAAGAGGATGGGAGAAATCCTGGAAGGGGTAGATGCCAACAGCGAGAGTTCCTTACAATCTGCCTCGGTAAGGATCCGTGGTCTGTTCGAACAGATGCCGATCCCCAAGGACCTGGCTGAACTTATCCGCTCCGAGTGGCAGAGGATGTGGAAAGGTCGCAAAAGCGGTTTCGTCGCCGTGCGCTCCAGCGCCACCGCCGAGGACCTGCCCACCGCATCCTTCGCAGGCCAGCAGGACACCTACTTGAACGTGGGCGATGAGGAGGACCTCTTAGACAAGACCAGGAAGTGCTGGTCATCTTTGTTCACTCCCCGGGCGATATCCTATCGGGTGACCAAGGGCTTCGAGCACTCGAAGGTCAAGTTGGCCGTCGTGGTTCAGAAGATGGTGGCATCAGATACCTCTGGGATAATGTTCACGGTAGACCCGAACTCGGAGATGCCCCACATCATCATCGAGGCCGGTTATGGCCTAGGCGAGGCGATAGTAGGCGGGAAGGTCACCCCAGACACCTATGTGGTCGACAAGTTCCATAACAAGATCATCAATAAGAAGATCTCCAAGCAGACCTGGAAATACACCCGCGGCAAGGTCGGGGACACGGTAAAGGAGAACATCCCAGAGAGCATCCAGTCCGCTCAGAAGATGACGGACGAACAGATCATAGCCTTGGGCAAGATCGGCAACGACATCGAGGTGCACTACGCCAAGCCCATGGACATCGAGTGGGCCGTAGAGGAAGGTAGGATATATGTGGTCCAGGCGAGGCCTGTGACCACCTTGAAGTCTACAAAGGGTGAGGAAATGGCGAGTGGAAAGACACATGCCGAGGGCGAACTGAAGAAATCGGGAAAGATCCTGGTCAAGGGACTGGCCGCTTCGCCGGGACGGGCGTCCGGTGCGGTGCGCATGGTCTCGGAGGAGATGAACCTGGAAGTGGTCAAGAAGGGTGACATAATGGTCACTGCCATGACCTCGCCGGACATGGTGCCGGCGATGACACGGGCGGCGGCGATCGTCACCGACGAGGGCGGGATGACCTGCCACGCCGCCATCGTGGCCAGGGAACTGGGCATACCTTGCATTGTGGGTACCTCCAACGCCACCCAAAAGCTAGCAGAAGGGATGTTGGTATCCGTGGACGGCAACACCGGTGTGGTGACCGAGGGAGCGGAGCAGAAGACCGATGAGGTCAAGGCCGCCCCGATAACAATGGGCCGCAGCGTTCCGGCCACAGGCACCAAGGTCTACATCAACGTGGGTGTGCCCCACAAGGCAGAGGAATATTCCAAACTGCCAGTATCTGGTGTCGGCCTGATGCGCATCGAGTTCCTTTTCACCTCCTATATCCAGGAGCACCCTTGCTCGCTCATCGAACAGGGCAGGCAGAACGAACTCATCGATAAGTTGGCCGATGGCATCGCGATAGTGGGGAAGGCGTTCTATCCCAGGCCGATAATACTGCGCACCTCCGACTTCAAGACCAACGAGTACAGGGACATGAAGGGCGGGGCCAAGTTCGAACCGAAGGAACAGAACCCCATGATCGGCTGGAGGGGCTGCTCCCGGTATGTCTCTGACAGCTACCGCGAGGCCTTCAAGCTGGAGCTTCGGGCCATCAAGAAGGTCAGGGACGAGATGGGCCTGAAGAACGTCATGGTCATGCTGCCGTTCGTTCGCACTATCGAGGAACTGAAGAAGATCACCGAGATGATGAACGAGGTAGGATTGGAACGCAACCGCGACTTCAAGCTCTACCTCATGGCTGAGATCCCATGCAACATCTTCATGGCCGAGGAGTTCTCTGATTGGTGCGATGGTTTCAGCATCGGCAGCAACGATCTTACCCAGCTCACCATGGGCGCGGACCGAGACTCAGAGGTATTGGGCCGGATGGGATACTTCGATGAGCGCAATGAGGCCATCAAGCGGGCCATTAAGATCCTCATCGATGCCGCCCACAAGAAGGGGCGCACGGTGGGCATTTGCGGCCAGGCACCATCTGTTTACCCTGAGTTCTGCGAGTTCCTCGTGAAGGCAGGCATAGACACCATCAGCCTCAACCCGGACACGGTGATCGAGACCATATCGATAATCGCATCGGCGGAGCAAAGGCTGCTCTTGGAAGCGGCCAGAAAAATAAACGGGGCATAAGCCCCATCTTTTCATTTTATTTGGAGACCCGGTCCTCGATCTTCTTTCCCTCGTCCTTGAGGAAACGAGTGGTTATTTCCATCAAGGGGTGATGGGCACCTTCGATGATCCTCACATCGTCCAAGGTGCGCAAGCCCAATTCCTCCGCCTGCTTTTCCATGCCCAACTCGATGTCCCGGCTGGGCTCCAGCACGAACGCGGAGAACTGCCTCACACCCATCTGCTTGGAGGCCAATGCTCGGTGGTGACCATCCACCAGGACGTAGTGTCCGTTCTTATCCACAACGATGAGCGGCTCCACCAATCCTCTCTTGATCTCCTCCATTCGGCCTAAAAGCTCATCGGCGAACACCTCTCGCTGCGTTGGACGGAGCAGCTCCACCGGGACGATCTTGCGGCGCACCGTTATGGTGATGCCGTGTTTGGTCTCCAGGAAGCTCTTCACCATGGCCACCTTGTTCGGGGTGGCCCTTTCGATGTGCGAACGTACGATATCGAGGTTGGAGATGACGCCTATCAGGTTTCCCTCCTCGTCCACCACCGGCAGGTTGCGCAGCCCATAGCGGAAAAGGATGCGGGCGGCGTCGTCCAGGTCCATGTTGGGCGTGGCAGTGTACGTGCCATGGCGTATGATGTCCAGGACGCAGGCATCGGGCTGATGGGCGGCCCGGAGCAGCTCCTTGGCCGTGATGAACCCGACCAACTTGGAGTCCTCACATACTGGCATGCCATGGAACTCAGTGGAGATCAGCTTCTTGGTAGCCTCCCGTACCGTGAAGATGTGGGGAATGTACTGGACGTCGCGAACGATGTAATCCTCGACCTTGGGCTTCCTTTCTGTCATCTCACGGCACCTGCCTCGACCGGCCCTTTGAGGCGACCTTCGGATAAATATCTTTCTGGATTGGCCGCTACTACCGTCTGTAGCAGCCAGTCGCTCAATCGAAGGACCTTAACTCATAAATATGAGTTCAATGTTTGGGTGTCTACAAGCCCTGGTAGTGTAGCGGCCTATCATGAAGCCCTGTCGAGGCTTCGACTCGGGTTCAAATCCCGACCAGGGCGCCATTCTGTCATTTGTTTCATTGCGTTGTTCGATGTTTTTGCATGATAGTATCAAAAATTTTCATACGGTATTAATAAATTCTAAAAAGTTGGACATCATATCGTAGGGCGGGGAAAGATATGGTATCAATAATGGGGACATTAGGTTTCAGGCCAGACACCATCCTGCCGACGATCAGGTCCACTGAGGGCCTGCAAAGGGTGGTGGTATTCCATAGCGACCATGTGCGCTCCAGGGAGGCGGTTTCCGAGGTCGGGGATATCTGCGATCAGATGGGGCTTAGATTCGACCATCATGAGGTCCCTGACGCATTCAACTTCATGATGGTCTCCAGGGCCATCCAGGATGAGATCGCGGCATTGAGGGCTGCGGGAGATGCTCTGCACGTTTTCAACGTGGCCGGTGGGACGCGCATCATGAGCGCCTGCGCTCTGCTGGTTTGTACCCTTGAGGGGGTAAACTGCGTCTATGTCCACGATGATACTTTGGAGGAGATACCACTGCCCATGCTCCAGATCCGTTACTCGGATGTGCTCACTCCCGTGCAGAGGGACATCTTGAGATATCTGTTGGCGCACCGCGGGGAGGACATCACCCAAAAGGGGCTGGGCTTGGCCTTCGGCCTGCACAAGGCCACGGTGAACCACCACATCAAAGAGCTTGTGGTCCGAGGAGCGGTGCAGCTGATGCCCTCCCCTAAGGATTCCCGCATCAAAGTTGATCAAGGTGGAGGAGTCCATGGAGCTCCTGCTGGGGAGACAGTGATGCGCGCCCTGATCTGCACTTTCGGCTTCGACGCGGACAAGATAATCCGGGCCATGAAGTGCGTCAAGCACGATCGCTTGGTCCTCGTGACCGGGACTGACAACCTGGAACACGATTCGTTCGATCGCATCTCCTCATTGTGCGAGCGCTTAAGGACCCCTTTCGAGGTGAGGACCACCGATAAGTTCGATTTGTTGGCTAGCATGAGCGTCTTCCAGGATTTGGTGGGGAGGCTCAGGTCCGAGGGTTTCACGGTGAGCATGGACATCGGCGGAGGGGTGCACACGCTGAGCCTAGCCGCTTTACTTACCGCCATGAACCTGGGTGTCGAGACGTGGCATATCGATCGGGACCCCATTCGATTACCAGTGCTATCGGGTGTCAGCATCAGTTCTAGGTTGAGCTCGGAACAGCGCGCCCTATTGTTGCAGATCGGTCCCGGGGCGAGGATGGATGGACTTAGGTTACCGGGGAACCGGAGGGACGCGGTCAAGCGGGTTTTACTGGAATTGAAAAGGTCAGGAATGGTCCAGGTCGAATCAGCGCTGCCTGATGCCACAGTCACCCTCACCGAGGAAGGGGTGGTTTGTCGTCAGAACATGATGAGGGGGCAATCCAAGGCCGATGGGCTCACTGGATGAGCGGAAGGACGAACTTCTGCAGATATTCCAACCTTTCGTGTAGGTCCTCAGCGGCAAAATGATGCCTGGCATGGATCAGGCTGTCCTGAAGGTGATGCAAGCCCTCTGGCTCGAATGGACAGGCTCCGGAGATGGCGCAGGCGGCGATGGCCCATACCCGGCGCGCTGCGTCAATATTGTAACCACCCCCACCCGTGACCACATAACGCCCATCACAATATTTGTGGGCCAGATCATGGGTGTAATCCGCGATGCTCTCATAGGCCTTGGTGGTGAGGCTGAGATCGACAAGGCTGTCACCGAAATGGGCGTCCGTGCCGAACTGGTGCAATATGAACTCAGGCTTATAGGCGTCCAGGGCCTCCTTGACCACCTTTCGATAAGCGTGAAGGTAGGCCTCGTCCGGTGTGTACGCAGGCAAAGGTACGTTGATGGAATATCCATAACCCTCGCCCCTGCCGATCTCCCGCTCCGAACCAGAGCCTGGATAGAACCCTTTGCCATAGCGATGCAGGGAGATGGTAAGGACCTTCTCGTTGTAGAAGATGTGCTGGGTGCCATCACCGTGATGGCCGTCAATATCGATTATCGCTATCCTTTCGACCCCGTGGCGTTTCTGAAGGACGCGGGCCGCTATAGCCAGGTCGTTGAAGACGCAGAATCCCGAGGCACGATCGGGATGGGCGTGATGCATCCCTCCCGCAGGATTCAATCCATGTGTGAAAACGCCTTTCGCCACTGCCTCTGTCGCTGCCAACGTGCCCCCGGTAACCGCCAATGAGCCCTGATAGAGAGTGGGGGTCGCTGGCGTGTCCCCTCGGTCCAGGTATCCCTCCCCGACCTCGCTAAGCTCCCGAACCCTTTCGATGTAGGCTGAGCTGTGCACCATCCTCAGGCAATCGACCCGGGCCGGTCTGGGCTCAACCAGGTGCAAAGTGTGGCCGAACGCACCAATCTCCTCCAACGTGTCCCTGATCTTGCGGTATCTGATGGGCTGGAAGGGATGGTCTGGGCCAAAATAGTACTTCAACATCTCATCGCTGTAATAGAAGGCGGTGGTCCCAGACATCGCTGCGTGTTCCTCCCTGTGAAACGATGTTCAAACCATAATAATTTGCACGAGGGACCTAATCCAGGAACTCGATGCAAATGCTCGGCCTTCTGCATGGCCAGGTTCTTGGATATCAGACCTTGCTCCATCCAGCATGCGTTATAGACGGCAACTGGCACCAGGCAAGTGGGGGTGAGACCGGATTCGGTGGCCATCCTCATGATCAGGGAACCTTCCAGTTCCATTAGGTCGGTCATCGATACCTTCCTCAATCGATCGGCGAAGCCATGAACCGACTTGCAATCAGAGGTTATCGTAATCAGCGTCTCATCGCCTGACCGCTCCGCAGCCACAATGGTCTGATGATCACATATTGGCGCGTCAACTCTCACTCGAGATGTGATGATACCACCAAATCAGGGACGGGGATGCTGATACATCATGTTTATCGTCAGATGGCCTTCAAATGAACCGTTCGTTTCTAGAGCAATTATGACCTAAGACCTTCCCTTTAGCATCCCTTGGCCTAGCTCTAGGATGATCCCATGAACCTGCAACAGGTCCTTCATATAGGAACGGAATGAGGTTATCCCGACATCAGCGCTCAATTTAATGTCCAGTCCCTCAATGGAATGAATGACATCTTGACCTTCATCCAGCTTAAGGTCGGAACCATTCCCGCCCTTTGATTCCAAGACCTGTGCGTGTCGTTGAGATGTTCTTTGAGATCACGTCGATAAGGGAATTGAGGATAACGAGTCTGGATTCATCGATCTTTGCCTCATCTTGCTTTCGTCTCAATCCCATCAATGCCAGGTGCAGGGTCTGGATCGCGGTGGTCATATCATAGCTGTTCTCTCGATCGGCGGAGGAGAATGGGTTGGCCTCGTACAGATTCGCCTTCGATGAGGCCTCAAGCACCATCTGTCCTTTGTCGAGCTCGGCCGACCCTTCTATCGTGGCCGAGCCTTGACCTTTTATAAGACCTTCGTTGAAGGAGCGGAGGTAACGGTCTGTGGTGGCCAGGTAACCTGAGAAAGCCATCATGTATTGCTTTCTGACCTTGATGGGGAACAGGACCGTGGTGGCGAGAATGGCCGCTCCCACCCCTATCATGCTGCTTATCAACAGCAACTTGGCCGCTTCTACGAAATCCGTGCCTACTTGGGCCAACGACACAACGCTGATGGCGACGATGCATAGAATGAACCAGTTCAAAGAAATGGTCCGGGTGAACTCCATGATGAAGAAAAGGACCAGGACGAATCCGACCGTTACGAACAATCACCTCGCCGGCGACAAATCCCAACGTCAATCCTATACCAAGACCGAGCACGGTCCCGACCACCCTGGATAGCGATTTGGCCTTCGTGGCTCCCAAGGAACCTGAGACGGTAAGTAGCGCGAACCAGAAGGATTGGACGATGCTGGAGAGCCCTAGCAGTTCCGCCACGCCCAAGGCGATCAACGCCGCTGCCAATGCCTGGAAGGCCATAAGGCTGGTGATCGATATCTTCCATCGACCGAACAATTTGGACATGGGCACAGGGGAGCTAGGTTTTTTCTGAGGTATGATCCTCGCCCTGGTTTCCTTTCTATCCCTGACCTTGGCCGATGCCTTCTCGAAGTTCCCAATGAAACCGATCACGCTTCCCATCAACAATTGGCCATCCAAGTAGAAAATGCCCAAACCAACGATCCAGGCCTTTGCCGATCCGTCCGACTCATAGGTATGGATCAAATCCCTCAACGTGTTCAATCGGTCCGAGATATCCTTCCTCCTATCCTCAGAAAATGGATCTTGCACCCAATCTGCCATTGCTCCTAACAGGTCTGAAAGCGCCTTTCGAACCTCCTTGTGGAGGATCGTAACCTTTCTCGGAGAGGTCGTCGATGTCGTTCACTAATAATCGGGTTGCGCGCTCGTACGAGAACAGGTCGACCTTCATCCTTTCGATGGGTTCGGACAAGGAAGGATATGAACTTAGGATGTCCATCATCTGGATCTCTATCATTCGTCTCGATTCCGTGAGTCTTCTCAGATCACGAACGATGTGTTTTTTACTTTCGAATGTCCAGATGTCCTTCGTCAAAGGATCGTTTTACGGTCAATATGATCCGGTGACTTCGCCGGTTGTAGGATCTGACCCCTCGGATGAATGCTGGACCAGGTCTGGCCGGCATGAGTATGAACCAAAATAACGAAATTGATGAGAACGGCGACGCCGATGGTGAACACCAGACCATCAATGACGGATTGATCGATCCTTAGTAAAAATGAGACGTAGAACATTGTCACCGCGGTGAAACCTAAAAGGAATAATATCACTCCGAACCTTCGCAAAAAGTAAGCCAGGTAAAAGGTCATGATGATCACGACGGCGGTCCAGAAAGGATCTCGGTCGATCAATGCGACAATAGAAAATGGCGGCGACCATCGGAATGAACGCCAAAGGTAGAGCGATGAACCGGTTGTCTGGGGGAACCTGGTGCATCATCAGGTCACATATGAAGCTGGCCAATAGTGCGAAGACCCCGATCCCGAGGAAATACCAGCCCATTTCGGGGGTGATGAAATAAACGATGGCCCAGGTGGCGAACATGGCCAGCGTCGCACGCAATGAATTTTGGAAACGAAGCCGTCCTGGATCAATGGCGTCAAGCCAATCCGTTATCATCTGGCGAACGGTGCTGGAGTCATTCTCATATGGCACTCTCATGAATGTGTTCAATTCCAAATAGTTTGATGCATCGCCCTCGCACGAACGATCAGAGGTCGATATCTGCTGCGATTCCTCTCATACCGATGAGGGCGATCCCAAGGAACTCCTCCAAGCTCAACCCGAGATCTGCGCATAGGGCTATCCGTTCTCGGCTCACCCCTTTGGCGAAGTCCTTCGAGTTGTACTTTTTCATCAAGGACTTGGGGTTGACATCGGCGATCTTCTTGCTGGGAAGGACCAGTGTGGCTGCGACGATGAGCCCTGAAACCGCGTCGCTGCAGATCAAGGCCCGTTTGATATCGTTGTCCACCGGAACCCCGGTATGCTCATGGTTGTGTGCCATGATGGCCTCTATCAGGGTTTGGTCGAGTTGGTCGCAAAGAATATCCCTTGCCACGATCGTGTGGTCCTGAGGCCCCGTGCACGTCTCAAAATCGATGTCGTGAAGGATGCCCACGGCCTCCCAGTCCTCAACATCTTGCCCCAGATGGATGGCCATCTCGTGCATTATGCCCCCCACCGCGATCATGTGCTTTAGGTTGGATTCCTTCGAAACGTGTCTTTTGAGCCAGGTCCAGGGCTTGCTGTCTTTCCATATTGGTCTACCTAATTTCCTTTTTTAGAATTGATCACCTTGACAGCGGAAAGATATGCGACCTCGACCTGTTTTTTCCCCCATTCGGTCCCGATGAATTGATTGGCCTCATTTCTAACCAGATCCGCATGCTGTTGTAGGATGTTGAGATAATCGGTTTTAGTGGTACGATTTGCTATCGCCTCGATGGCGTTCAGTTGCCTCTCCATGACCTCGAACTGAGCATGTCCATATTGCCTGATCTGATTGAAACCGGTGTTCATCAGCAGTTCAAAGGTATCGGGATTGGAAATGACCCTCAATTCCTCCTTTCTGCTGATCTTGTAAGGGGATAGGTGAAGGTCTGGCCGATGATCTCTCCAAGCACTAGACCGAGCCGGTCGACGCAGATGATCGCGGTCAATGGTGCGTTGATGGCAGGCGATAGGGCTGTGCAGGCCATCACCACCAGCTCCTGAAGACCATAATCTAAGTCCTGGAGCAAAGAACGCTGCATCCCCAAGTTATATGATTTGTTGACCCAACGACTGATGGCCGTCTCATCTACCATTCGATAGAGATCCTCATTCCGCTCCCATATCCTCAATCGCTCCCTTCGTTTGAGCAACCATCGGTCGCTACGCACCTTCTCGGGTTTGGTGCTCTTGCTCGTCCTCTGCCAGAACCTTCTCCGACGATGGGCGGATCGATCTATCATGGATGTATTTGACCAGGGGTTCGCCTACCGCGACATAGTCCCCTGGAGATTTTTGCACAAGGAGCGTGATCTTCCTTTTCTGTGCCTTTCTTACCAGTCGGCTATAGTCTATGCCTCTGACATAACCAGAGCGACGGGAAGGAACTTTAAGGCCGTCGATCTCGGCACTTTTTAATGTGGCCTCAAATTTCATGATCATTTCGGGAGGATAATTATATACTCTGTCATAGGGCCTTTGATTCTCTATCTCTTCCATCGTCTGTTTTGATATGAGATTGGCCACGGTCATCGCCGATAGCAGACCTGCCACGTGGCTGAAAAAATAGATCACCACTAACAAGGAACCGATGAAGAAGAGCCAACTGACAGCTAATGCGAAATCCGGTAGGTTCGCATCAGTAAGTTGGGTGGGCATTCCGAACAATAGGGCTGTGAAGAAGAATATGGAAGCCCCGAACCAGCCTACAACATTCTGGATGCCCTTGTCCTTCATATATATGGCGACGACGGTGTGCCCATACTGTCCGACCGCCAGTGAGAAGGGGATCAAAGCCACCGACATGATCACCCCAAAGAGGCCGATCAAGCAGACAGTTACCGTAATTAAATTACCTCGGACCGTGTCTGGGTTGAACGGATTTTTAATAATATACCAATCCATGAATCCATTTTGTTCCAGCCATAACAATGACAACGCAAGGACGACCGAGGTCGCGCTCATGAACAATGGCGTGAACCAGAACGAGCCGAGGACGATGTCATAGCGGGCCCTCAATCCGATGAACCTTTTCTCTTTGACAAGACCCTTGGCCAAGTTCGAACCTCTTATCTAAATGGGCAACCCCAGGTAATAATGATTATGAATCCCCAGACCGGCTCCATTTATCATCAGTTTACTGTGATCTCAACATAACCATTACATTATCTGATGAATTCCTTGATTTTTTTTAATATTTGGAAAAAGGAAGGTGTGCGACCATTTAACTTCCTAAAATTATGGAGACGAAAATGCCAAGCCTTTGCTGAACAATCCAATGGTATATGGAAAAGATATTTGGGAAAGGTGATTATGGAGGGACTAATGCGCTTCGTCCTTCGAGGTAAGATACACCGGGCGACCATCACAGAGAGGCACCCGGACTACATCGGGAGCATCGTCATCGACCCCTTGCTCCTCGAGAAGACGGACATTTGGCCTGGGGAGAAGGTGCTGGTGTCGGACGCGGACAATGGGGCACGCTTCGAGACTTATGTCTTCGAGGGGGAGAGGGGATCGGGGACGATATCAGTGAACGGGGGGGCGGCACATCTGGTGAAGGAAGGGCACAAGGTCATCATCATGTCCTTCGAGCTCACCGACCGTCCGATCAAGCCCAAGGTGATATTCGTCGATGATGTGAACCGGTATGTGAAGGACCTATGAAGCTGACGACATACTCCGATGGCGGTTCACGGGGTAACCCGGGTGCGGCGGCCTATGCCTTCTTGCTATGCGACCAAGAGGGCAAGGTCATCAAGAAAGGAGCAAGATATTTGGGCCGCATGACGAACAACGAGGCGGAATACCTTGGGCTTCTGGCGGCCATCGAGGCGGCGAGGCAACAAGGCGCTGATGAGTTGGATATCTTCATGGACAGTGAACTGGTCGTGAACCATGTGCTCGGGAAGATATGCCGTCAAGGCTGCCAACCTGCGACCGCACTACGAGAAGGCCATGGAATCATTGGCGGCCCTCAGATCCTATCGTATCAAACACGTCCCCCGAGAGAACCCCATGATCAAGCAGGCCGATTCCTTGGTGAACCAAGAGCTGGACATCTGTACCGCCCCTCACTGAAGACGCGTTCGGCATCGGACGGTTCATTTCTTGTTTTATTTCGTGTTTGATTTGACCTATCTTGATTAATTATTTATAGGGGAGGCTGATGAGTGTGATTCGGTGCTGAGGGCCGGTGGCTCAACTCTCCTCCTTATAGAGTTAGTTTATCCCCCCATCTTCATCGGCCTCACACCAACTTTTTGTATTGCAAGCGAGGTCGTTGCGATCTGGTCTTTGGAGGTTCTGGCAACCTCATTAATATCTTTCAGATGAACATCAAGGATAAATTGGCGGGAAGGAGAGGGCGGTGTCGGGAACAACCTCGGATGGTCTGCCAAAGAGGCGGACCCGAAAGCGGTGGATGATCATGATGGTCATGGACGATGAGAAGAAGAGGGAGATCGAGCGCCGCTGCGGGAAGCCCATAGATGACATGGACGATGACGAGCTGGAAAATGCCAGATCGGAATTAGAGGCGGCCGAGGAAGGCCGAGCCCAAATGAATTGACGGACTCAAGCCTTTGTTGGTCCGAGATGACGCACGAGACTCCTCGATACCCACCAGGGTCTGGGTGCCGCTCGCCATGTCCCGGACGTTGACCGACCCTGTCTCCAGTTCCTTCTCGCCCACGATTATTACCTTCTCCGCGCCCACCGCGTCGGCGTACTTGAAGTTCTTGCCCATGTTCCGCCGCATCAGGTCCATGTCAGCGGATATCCCGCCCTTGCGCAACATGGCGGTTATCTCACAGGCCTTGCTACGAGTGGAATCTCCCACCGGGACCACGTAAGCCTGCAAACGGACCTTGATCGGAAGCGATCCTTCCCTCTCCAAAGCGATGAGTGTCCTATCGAAACCGATGCCGAAACCGGTGGAATGGACCTTCTCACCGCCGAATAGCTCGCTGAAGGAGTAAGACCCTCCCCCGCAGATCTGCTTCTCCGCCCCTAGTTTGGGGGCGTCGACCTCAAACACCACGCCAGTGTAATAGGCCAGACCACGGACCACCCCCAGATCTACCTGCAGGTTGCGGAAACCATAATGCTGAAGGATGTCGAAGACCTCCTCCAGGTAGGCCTTGGCCTCGCCCTCATAATCCTTTAAAACGTGATGGGGCCATATATCTGGGTGGTCCGAACGACCTTCTCCATCCCCTCGTCGGACATGCCCGCCCCCTTCATCAATGGGGCCGCCTCGTCGTAAAGCTTCTTGTCCAGCTTCTGCAATATCGGCAACGCGGCGTCACCCGCCACCCCCGCCTCGGCTAGCAGCGACCGCAGAATGCCGATGTGCCCGATACGGATTCGATAGTCCTGAAGGCCAGTGGCCTCGAGCATGGAGGCCGCCAGACCGATGACCTCGGCGTCCATCTCCGGGGTGGAGGAGACCGATGACCTCGGCCCCGAACTGGTAGAACTCACGGAACCTACCGGCCTGGGGCCTTTCGTACCGGAAGCACGGTCCGAAGTAGAACAGTTTGAGAGGGCGGGGATAGTTGGTCAGATCATTGATGAAGAAACGGATGACCGGTGCGGTGAGCTCTGGGCGGAGGCAGATCTCCCTGTCCCCCTTGTCCTTGAAGGCGTAGATCTCATCGATGATCCCTGGCCCGGACTTGGTGGTGAAGAGCTCGGTGTGCTCGAAGGTGGGGGTCTGGACCTCGCGGAAGCCATGGGCCAGACATATCGACCGCATCACCAGCTTTCGAAATATCTTCTGGTCTCGATCTCGGAAGGCCCGAAATCCCTCGTGCCGCGCGGTCTTTGGATCATCTGCCGAGCAGAGTATTTGGGTCGGACTTAACCTTTGTGGACTGGCCATCGATCGACATTGACCAGCGTTCCTATTTCGCCGAGTCCAAGGCTCGGTCCAGGTCCTCGATGATGTCCTCGATGTCCTCTATGCCAGCGGATAGTGCGGATGAGCGAATCGTTCAGGCCCAGGCGTTCTACGTTCTCGGCGGAGAAGGCCACATGGGAGGTAGTTGAGCGGCATGCTCGCCAACGATTCGACGCCGCCGAAGCTAGGGGCCAGCTATCATGCGCAACGACCTCATCACCTTGAAGGCGGCCTTCTGACTGCCTTTGATCTCGAGAGACGATGCCCCGAAGCCGCAAAGTGCGGGCGGGCGAGCTCGTATTGTGGGTGGGAGGGGAGGCCAAACAGGATAATGCACCCTCTGCACCTTCTCATGGCTCTGGAGATGGTGGCAAGGGCCATCCCGCTTCTCGTTATGCCTCTGCATGCGCACCGCCAGGGTCTTCATGCCCCAAAGCAGCAGGAACCCTCCCATCGGGGTCCAGGCTCCCCTGATGGTGACACGGCGCTTCCAGATCTCCTGCACCATCGCCTTGGACCGGCCACCGCCCCTGCCACCAGGTCCGAATGTCCATTGAGGTATTTTGTGCAGGAATGCATCACGATGTCGGCACCCATGGCCAATGGGCTCTGGTTCTTCTATGGGGCTGGCAAAGGTGCTGTCGATGGCCACCTTGACGCCGAGGTCGTGGGCGCCCTTGGCCACGCCCTCCTTCCACGTTCCACCACAACTTCAGCAAAGGATCGGTGGGACTCTCGACCAGATGAGTCTTGTGCTCTCTGTCACGGCGGACACACGCGTCCTCGGTCCGCACCGACTGCACGAAAGAGGTCTCGATCCCGAAACTGGGGCAACCCGTTGAACAGGTTGAACGTGCCGCCATAGATGTCCTCCATGACACCATCGGTTTCCTTCGTCAGCAACGATAAGGCTATGGCCGAGGTCGCTGCCATGCCCGAGGCGAACACCAAGGCGTCCTCCGCCCCCTCCAACGAGGCGATCTTCTCGCGGCCATGTGGGGTTGCCATGACGAGAGTAGATGAACGCGGCCCTCCGGGAGTCCCTCTTCCAGGTGGACTGTTCTCGGTGGGGTAGTAGAAGGTAGCCGTCTGGACGATCGGGGTGTTCACTGACCCCATGATGCCGACGAGCTCGCCGGCACGCACCGATCTCGGTGGATGGGCCTTGCCTTGGCTTCATGCTTCGAACGTTCACCACTGATGACATTTGTCCCGGCCTTCATTCACCGGCGCGCGCTTCTCATGGTATCACGCTCAGCACTATCCTGCTCCTGGGAGAACATGGTCCAAGCCGACCATCCGCCCTGGGAACTTGGCGCTCTCGCCCCTAGATCACGGCGTAGCGGAAGTTCTGCTGGAAGACACGGCGGAACCAAGTCAGAAAACCTCCCCCACCGAGCCGTCCTTGCGCACAACGAGCGGTTCCTTGAGGTCAGCATCCGTCTGTTCTTCAAGAACACCGAACTGAGGTCGATGTGGGCGGAGATGGACCTCGAGCTCGTCCAGACCCTGCTCCTTGGCGGCAGAGATGAATATGGGCGACTGACGTAGTTCCTCTTCAGTTGCTTCAGGCGCCCTCCGTCGGCTGTGTCCACCTCGTTGATGACGAGGATGGCCTTGGCGATAGATCCGGGTGCCGGAAGCATCGATGAAGCCGGTCCACCGTGACGTCCTCGCGGATCAACCACATCGGCGCTGATGTAGCCATACTCCGCCACCATCTTCCTTGGCCAGTTCCTCGTCCATCTTGGTGAGGGGCACTGTGGCTCTCATCGACGCCCCCTTGCTCGCGCCGTGATGACGATGTCTGAAGATCGGGTGTTCAGTCGATCTCGGTTCCTCGAGCTCGTTGATTAGGAGATAACCGAGGTCAAGATCATAGGGGTCCATGATGAAAAGTATGAGGTTGGTGGCCGTACCACCCAAAGTACTTCCTCCCCCGACCCTTGCCCTTGGCTGAATCCCCGGATTCAAGAACTGCAGGTCGAGATTCCTATCCTGGCCCGCCTCCGCACTCCACTACCTGGCATGACGTCCAGAGTGGTGAAGTCGTAGGCACCCCTACCTCGCTATCGGCATCGGGCGAGCTTGTCTAGGAGCGTGGACCTACCCACGCTGGGGAAGCCCACCAAGGCCATGGTGGCATTCCTGACTTCTTCACTCCATAGACCCGCCCCCCGCCCCCGGAGGCGGAGCGGCGCTTCTCCTGTTCCATCTTGAGGCGGGCTATCTTGGCCTTCAACTGACCCACGTGAGCACCGGGCATGCTTGTCTGCACGGGTCTTGTCGATCTCCGCCTGGACCTCTTCTCATTGTTCATGGGGGAACCCATTCTTCACGCCCTCGACTATGGTCGTTCCGGAAAGGCCCTCGAAGGCCGAAAGCAGGTGGTCGGCATCGGTTATCAACGCCTTTCCGCCTTCATCGGCCAACCCGCAGGCCGCCGTCACCTTGGGGCCGATGGTCCTGGCGGGAAAACTCAACCTCGACCATCAATGCCATCATCTCTCGGGGTGGCCTTGGTTATGGCGAGGGGGGCCGGGTTGGAACCCTTTGTAGACTGCCTCAATATTGGTCAGCATTATTAGCATATCGGCGCTCAGGTCCCGTAGCGATGAGCGTGGAGTGAGGTCCTTATCGATGACTGCTTCATCC
>CAWHCB010000013.1:0-113559 GCA_963827905.1 Methanomassiliicoccaceae archaeon | reverse complement strand
TTTGACTGGAAGATCGATTACATACCCCGGATCGACTATCATTCGGTGCAAACTAAGGAAACCGGGGGCGATGGCATAGATGGCGGGCTGGTCCAAAGAAAGGCGGTCGGACAACCCATCATGAACTATGTGAGGGTGGCTTCGATCGAGGACTGCTCGAGAAGCATCGTCGAGAGCGGAGGGAGCATCGTCCTTGAACGTCAGGAGGTGCCTGGGTTCGGGGCCTATGCGATATTCCGAGACACCGAGGGTAACCTAGTGGGGATGCACGAAAGGCAAAGGACGCGGTGAACGTTCAGAGTTAAAGGATGAAGGAGGACAAATGACCGATGTCGAGCTGATAATGGCAGAGGCGCCAGTGGCGAAGGTAAGGGTGCCTAAGGAAAAAAGGAAGAGGGACAAGAGTGAAAGGAAGCGGGAGAGGGTGAAGGTCCAAAGAGCGATGAACCCACGAAGGATGAGGTGACCTCCGACTGCCATCGACCTTAAATCCTCTAGACCCATGCGATTCGGATCTAAAATATCCACAAATGATCCAGATGATTACTAGAATAACCACGACCGCACCAATCAATCTTAATAGATCCATCGTTCACCTCCATGTAACCTTACTTTGTGGGATGCGCCTATTTGGTTCCATCCCCGAAGAACAACCTCGACAAAAAAAAGTAGTTCGAGCCATTCTTTTCTCCACCAACCTTGCTGAAAAATAGGCATTGTGATAGGGCCAATGAACGAATTTCCCCTCACTTTGATGACTGGATTGATAATATTTCTAACCGGGATATAGTTATAATAATTGCCCTTCCCTTTTACCAGGTGAACCGAACATGAAGAAGTCATCGTCTGATTTTAATGAAAATATCCTCTGCTCGATCGGCAACACCCCTTTGGTCAGGATCAACCAGCTGAATCCCAATAAGAATGTCACGATATATCGCCAAACTGGAGGGCTTTAACCCCACTGGCAGCATCAAGGACCGGATCGCCTTGAGCATGATCGAGCAGGCCGAGCCCGAAGGCAAGCTGACCAAAGGGAAGACGATCATCGAACCGACCTCCGGGAACACGGGTGTGGCGTTGTCGATGATCGGGGCCATCAAAGGATACGGCGTCGAGATCGTCATGAGCGACAGCGTCTCCGTCGAGCGGCGGCAGATGATCAAGGCGTTCGGCGGGACCGTCACCCTGAGTCCGGGCAAATACGGGACGGACGGGGCGATCCGGCAGGCGAGGAAGCTTGTGAAGGCGAACCCTGACAAGTACTTCATGCCCGACCAGTTCTCCAACCAGTACAACAAGATAGCGCACTACAAGACGACCGGGGATGAGATCTGGAAGCAGACCGGTGGAAAGGTCGACTACTTCGTATCCGCCTTGGGCACCTCGGGCACCATAATGGGTGTCGGAAAAGCTTTGAAGGAACACAATCCGAAAATCAAGATCGTCAGCGCCCATCCGGTGAAAGGGCATTACATCCAGGGCCTGAAGAACATGGAGGAGGCCATCGTCCCGGCGATCTACGACCCTAGCAAGATCGACATGACCATCATGGTCGAGACCGACATTGCCTACGAGATGACGCGTCAGATAGTCAAGCAGGAGGGCATCTTCGTCGGCATGAGCAGCGGTGCTGCGATGTACGCTGCCATAGAGATAGCCAAGCAGATAGAGTCCGGCATCATTGTGACCATATTCCCTGACCGGGGAGAGAAATACCTGAGCACCAATCTATTCTCGGTGTAGCCCGACATTCAATAAACCCTTTTCATCTTGCCTAATTGTTGTTTAGAAAATTAAAGATGTTGAAAAAATATCGGAGGAGAAGTCCTCCGCCCAATACCATCATTTTTCCTCGGATCGATGATGCAACGATCCAGCTCCGTCCTGATGTTTCATTGAATTACATAATTGTGTCGACCTCTGATGGGTCGGCCTTCCTTTCCTCCTCTACTGCCCCATCGAATCCCTTCATCCCTCTGTACAAGAACCACCCACATGTGGTGAATTCCGCGACCATGGATAGCACGACGAATGGTGTCAACAGATCGCCCATGCTCGGCAGAGGAAATACTGAAGTCCTTGCACTGTGAGACCGATACCGCCGATGATGAGGATGATTCCTATCTTCTTAGGGAAGAAGTTGGACTTGAATCCAAGGTAGCCCAGTGGTATGAGCCAAGGCCCCCATCCGATGATATTTGCGAGGATGGTACCTTCTTCATGCATATCGAGATGAGATAAAACCTCATCCGCCCGCCACCAATGGATCCGCACCACTGACCAGTTGGATGGCATCAAGGATATGATACATGTTGACGAATGCGTATGTGCCAGCAATAACGACGAATAACAACATCACCACTGCGACCCGGTTGTTTACCCTTCTGAAGATGAGATAACAGGTCAGACCAAGCAGAATGAAGCATAGTCTGTGACAGGATGTCGCTGGCAAATAGACCTCGAGCATACCGCCCGATGCGATGATATTTTCAACTGTGGCGATCGCATCGTCGGGTTCTATCAATCCCATACGGGTCATCTGCGCGATTATCCCAAACACGATGAGCCCAAGATAGAACAGCCCGGCCGCCAACAGGATTTTCCTGCTCGGTGTGTAGCTGGTCCGTTTCGTTCCCTTGCGTTCCCTCATTCGCCAGTACCTTTTTTCAGTAGCCCTTTTCCATTCCATTCATTTCCCATTTTCACTCACCGTCGACCGACTTAGGTCCTGATCATGTGTATGATCCGAGAAATTGATGGAAATTGAGCCTTTCATGTAAGGTTGTTTAAATAGCCATACGTTTTTCCATTACCCGTATGAGGAAGCTCACATTGGAGATGGAGCCCAATGAACAATGAAAAAGATGATGAGAGCCGATTTTTGAAATGATTCATTCCTATGAGATCCTCGAGACCTTGAAGATCGATCTGGACGAATGCATCTGCATCGACCTGGTCGAGTTCGTGTTCAAAGATGGGGTGTCCGTAGAGGACCAGTCATATATCGGTGACATGGAGATCCTGAGCGTGATCAGGTCCGATGGCGATCAAGCATACGTGCCTCATCAAACATCATGAGCCTGAGGAGACCAAGGAACAGTTCAAGGAGTTCGACCTCGACATAATCTATACGACCCCTTTGATCATTTCGAAGGACCGGCAAGTGATAAGTGTCCTGGGCGAACAGAAGGACCTAAAAAGGTTCATAGAGCTGGTAAGACCGGGCGCTGACAGGATCACGAACATCTCTTTCAAGAACGCCACCTATCAGAGGAAGGACCTCCTCTCTGTGCTGACCGTGAAGCAGAGGGAGACGATAATCGCGGCCTATGATCATGGCTACTACGACTACCCGAAGAGGATCACCGGGGACGAATTGGCAAAGACGGGTCGAACATCAGCAAGGGGACGTTGATGGAGCACCTGAGAAAAGCTGAGGGGCGATTGCTTAGGGAGATATTGATGGGTCATTCGTCCAGGTGATAGGCTGTCTGGTAACTCGGTAGGATCGATCGACCCACCTGGGTTATGATGTCCGTTCCGGTCCTAGCCATAACGTTTTCGCTTACCTATCTAAGTGGGAAAGAGGTTGAATGATCGCCGAGGCTTGGGCAGATGTCGTCCTTACCTCTCGTCGATCACGGTGATGACGATGTTCCCCTTTTTCCGACCAGCTTCGATATAACGATGGGCGTCCGCGGTCCTCTCCAGTGGAAAGCGTTCATCGATCCTCACCACTGACCTTTCCCGAGGCGACGAGGTCCCTCAATTGCTCGAGCTCCTCCGTCTTCCCAGCCGCCATGCTCGACATGACCTTCCTCTCGCCCGAGAAGACCGCGTAGAATCCGAAGTAAACTGGGGCAAGATGTACCCGGAGTTGCCTAGGATGAGCCTGCCCTTTTTCTTCAGTGAGCGGATGGTGCGGAGATAGGGGATTTTCCCTACCAGGTCGAAGACACGTCATAGGCCCCCTCGTTTTTCGTGAAGTCGTCCCGCGCATAATCGATCACATCGTGAGCGCCCAGGCTCCTTCAACATGCCCAACTTGTGCGAGCTGTCGACGCAGGTCACCTCCGCACCGGACATCTTCGCGAGCTGAAGGGCGATGGTCCCTATGCTCCCCCCTGCGCCGTTGATCAGGACCCTTCTGTCCCTTTGTGATGTTGGCCCTTTGATGGAAATGCAGGGCCTCGAAGCCCCCCGACGGGCATGGCGGCGGCCTCCTCGAAGTTCAGATGGTCTGGTTTTATGACCAATGGCATACCCTCGGGTATGCTCACGTATTCTGCATATGTGCCCATCCTCATTCCGGAGATTCCGAACACCTCGTCACCAGGCTTGAAATGCCGGTCACGTCCTTGCCGACCGATTCGATCACCCCGGCCATATCCTGCCCCAGTACGGTGATCCGTTTCGGTCTCGTCAACCCGATGTACAACCTCAGCCAAGGCCACAAAGTGGGAGCGATGTGGAAACGGCGAAGCTCGCAATCCCCGGTGTTCGCAGATGCCGCGTGGACCTTGACCAACACCTCATTGTCCTTCGGTGTCGGTTTCTCGACCTCCCCCAGATTAAGAACGTCAGGAGGGCCATATCCGGTCCATATCACCGCCTTCATAGCTCGACCTGGACGACAGGTCGTATCACGGAATAATAAAATAACTACCATCCAGCATCGATTTGGGGGCCTGTCAATTGAACGGATTGCCGCCTGCTGACCCAAAGGACCATGGCCGCTAAAAACCAGAGCGAGAAGTGGACAGGGGGGGATTTGAACCCCCGGCCTCTACCATGCCAAGGTAGCGATCTTCCAGCTGATCTACCTGCCCAGTGGAAGTGGCAATATGATTAGCCTAATTAAAGGTTTCCCAGCTCCGATAGGAAGTGGCTTAATGCCGCGCCCACCCATATCGCCTTCATGACCCTGGAGAACAAGCTGAAGGAGGTCGATCGATGGGAGGGTTCGATTATTTCGGCATCGCCGACCTCGGTCCAGCACGCGAAGCCATGATGTCACAGGGAGGGCTTGACGTTGAGAGATACCCCAGGGCCGTCTCCATCGGGGTGGCGCTGATGGACGACATAGTGGACCTTTTACCTCATAATCAGGAAAGATGGGCGGCGGTGACCTATCGTTCCCATTCCTATGACGTGATCAACACCCGTCTGGACCAGATGGCCTCGCGCGTGGCGAGCGAGCTCCAGAGGGCGGGGTTCAGAGCGTTGCCATTACCGGCGTCCTTACGTGTCGATGATGAGAGGATCTGCGCCCTCTTCTCGCACAAGATGGCGGCCCACCTGGCCGGTCTAGGTTGGATCGGCAAGAGCTGCCTGCTCGTGACACCGGACCGTGGGCCGAGGGTGCGTTGGGTGTCACGTCCTCACCGATGCGCCCCTGACGCCGACCGGTCATGCCATGGAGCAACGTTGCGGTGAATGCATGGAATGCGTCAAGGCCTGCCCCGCATCGGCCATCCTGGGCCGGAACTTCATCGAGCACGAGCCGCGGGAGGCCAGGTATGGACGCCGGAAAATGTGAGAGATATTATCGACGAGATGGAGGCGCAGGGCAAGGTTGCCGTCTGCGGCATGTGTCTATACATCTGCCCCAAGGGCAGGAAGAGATGATATCAGATATCTTCCAGACGCCTTTGGAAGCGCATCTTCTCGCCGGAGATGTTGGTGGGGTACTCGGCGTTGAGGCAGGCCATGCACAGGTCGTTCTCCTGTATCCCCAAGGCCTTCACCAGCCCCTCCAGGCTGGTGTAGCCGACGCTGTCGGCGGTGATGAGCTTGGCTATGTCCGAGAAGGAACGGTTTATCGCGGCGAACTGCTCCCTGGTCTTCATGTCGATGCCGTAATAGCAAGGGGCGATGATCGGCGGGCAACCGATGCGCACATGGACCTCCTTGGCCCCTGCGCGCCGTGTCATCTGCACGATCTTGCGCATGGTGGTCCCGCGGACGATGCTGTCGTCCACTATGACCACCCGCTTGTCCTTCATGGTGGAGATGATGGGGTTGAGCTTGAGCAGGACGCCCTCGTCCCGCAGTGACTGCTCGGGCATGATGAAGGTCCGCTCGATGTAGCGGTTCTTCATGAACCCCTCTTCGTATGGGATCCTGAGTGACCTCGGCGAAGCCCAAGTGCGTGCGCCCTTCCAGAGTCCGGTACGGCCACGACCACGTCCGCCTCCACCGGTTGTTCCTTGGCCAGTATCTGGCCGAGATGCTTCCTGACCTGGTAGACCTCTCTGCCATCGATGACGGAGTCGGGGCGGGCGAAGTAGACCCATTCGAACATGCAATGGGCCCTGTGGGTGGGGGCCATCGTCTTGGTCGAGATGAAACCGGTGTGGTTGATCTCCACGATCTCACCGGGCGCCACGTCGCGGACGAAGTCGCCGCCCATGACGTCGAAGACCGCGGACTCGGAGGCGACAGAGTATCCCTCGGCGAACCTGCCGATGCATAAGGGCCTGAAGCCCAGCGGGTCCCTCACGCCGAAGACCCGGTCGCCCACCATGATCGTGAGGGAATATGCCCCCTCGATTACCTTCATCACGTTCTTGATGGCCCGGATGGGGTCGGGACTGAGCGACAGCTCGGTGGCGAGCATGCGGACGATGATCTCGGAGTCGGTGGTGGTCAGGAAGGCCCAACCCTCGGACTGCAGCTTCTGGCGCAAGCGGTCGGCGTTGACGATGTCGCCGTTGTGCGCCAAGGCCAGGTCGCCCGCCAAAGTGGTGACGGTGATAGGCTGGCAGTTCTCCGCGCAGGAGGAACCGGTGGTAGAATATCTGACATGGCCGATGCCATGGTTACCGGTGAGCGCGTTGAAGTTGCGACCGGTGAGCACCTCGTGCACCAAGCCCATGCCGCGCAGGAAACGGATGCTCTTCCCGTTGGCCACTGCGATGCCTGCGGCCTCCTGTCCCCTATTTTGGATGATCCGCAGCCCTTTCTTCAAGAAGGGGACCGCGTCGCAGGAAAGCGCCATCCCGACCACGCCACAGTGGTGCTCCGGCTTGTCCTGCATCAGGCCGACCTCGGGCATTAATGCGTCTTCGCCCAATTGTAGTGCCTCATCTTCGCGGTCTTGCCGTAGCCGCAAGAAGCACAGAATGATCCCCGTATGTTGTAGGCGCGCTTGCCGCAGCGGCGGCAGGGGACGTGGGTCTTCCTGTCGCCCATCTTACCATGTGCTGCTGTTCCCTTGGTCATTGGTCCACTCTCTTATGGTGAAATGAATATGACGTTGTCGCCGCGGACGATTGTGATGTTCAGCTTCCTCACGACCTCGTGGTTGATTAGCTCCTCAGCATTTCGCAGGACCAGGTTCATATGGGGGTCATACCCGTCCAGGACTCCGCGGTACTCCCGGCCGGCCTTGAGCTCCACCATGACCTGCTTGTTGATGGCCTGGTTGAGGACGTTAAGAGGCTTCTGCACTTTCAGTCACCAATTTCCCCATAAGACCAACCATATTTGAAGTTTATTGTAAGCGACTATGACGTTGATGTGTGGCCAGACTAGAGGAAGGCGCCGATGGTGGGGGCGTCCAGTCGGTCCATGTCATAGTAGATTATTCCCTCCCTCACGCCGTCCGAGCCCGCCCTCAGACCGGCCACCTTGCACACCAGGGCCGTCCTCCACAGCAGGTCCAGGGCGGAGGTCGCGAGCACGCCGTAGTATATGTTGGGCAGATCGTCCTCGTAGCCGTAGTCGTCCATGAGGTAGAACGCGTTCCCCAGCAGGCTGTCCCTCCGGTTCAGGATGGCCATGTAATCGGAGAAGGTCTTCGCCCCCTCTGGCGTCAGCTCGGGCAGCTGCACGTCCTCGGAGTCCATGCCTCCCTTGTGCTCCAGGTCGCCCTCCTCGGTGATGAGGTAATGCTCGATGCTCTCGCCCTCAAGGCGGAAGAGGTTCCATCGGCCCTCGATGTCGCAATAGATCGGGGCGTCGAAGGGGTCCGCCACCCCGAGCGAGTCCTTCACCGCCTCCCAGGCGGCCTCGTCCAGCTCCCGGCGCTTGGAGCGGTCCAAAGGCTTGACCTGTAACTTGGCCATATCGACGGGCTCTTCCTCGGCGGAGGCCTCCAAAAGCGTCGCCAGGTAAGGATAGGTCGTTGAACCGCCCCAGGAAAGGCATGGCCTCTTGGCGCAGACGGTCGGGACGGCACTCGATCTGCATGTCCAGGCAGTTGCGGAAGAACTGGCGATAGAGCGGGTTGGTCTGATGGAACGCCGAGCTTATGGCCCGGTCGTTCTCGGCCACCAGGCGCAGCCCGGCGGCGGTGGCATCCTCGCCCTTTCCGGTCCATACGCCGCGGCAGGAAAGGTCCAGCTCCACCTGCACCCGGTCCCCCACATGCACATGGAATGGGAACTGGCGGCAGTAATGGGGCCTCATGTTGTAGACCGTGCAGCGGCGATGGTCCAGGAAGGCGCAGGAACCGACCTTCTTCTTCATGGCCAAGGCGAAGTGCTTGTGCGGCTGCCTCTTGGCCATCACCCGCTCCGGATGGTTGCGCTTGAAGTAGGGCAGCTCCCCTTCCAGAAGCTCCGGTTGGCACAGGCAGCACAGCCCGCAGCCCTCAATGCACTCGAAACGGCGGCCTTCCAGCTCGCCCAGGTCAACCGGATAGCTTGGCGGTGACGACATCGCGACCTTTCCTCTCGCCCACGATGTTCCCCTCCTCTATTAAGGCATCGCCGCGGAGGAACACCATCTCGGGGAATATCGCCTCAAGGCGCTCGTAGGGGGTCCAGGCGCACTTGCTGTGCAGATCGGTCCGCCTTGATGCGCACCACCTTGCCCGGGTCGATGACCATCAGGTCGGCGTCATAGCCGACGGCCAGTCGGCCCTTCTTAAGGCCGAAGCGCTCCCCCGGGTTCTGGGCACAGCAGCGCGCCAGCAGACCGAGGTCGAGCCTTCCCTTCTTCACCAGGTTGAGCATCAGGGGCACGGACGTCTCCACTCCAGGCACTCCGGACGGGGCGGAGTTGAACTCCTGCCCCTTCTCATCTATGGTGTGGGGGGCATGGTCGGAGGCCAGTATGTCGAACTTCCCGGCGATGAAGGCATTGAGGACGGCCTCCCTCTCCTCCGGCGAGCGCAATGGCGGGTTCACCTTGCCCCGTCCGGCCAGGCCGGACCTCTCGTCCAGTAGCATATGGTGCGGGGTGACCTCTTTGGTGAAACCGGTGCCGTCCAGCGCCTTGAGCGCGGCGACGGTGGTGACGTGGCAGACGTTGACCGGGGCCTCAGGCAATAGCTCCCTCAGCCTTCGCACGGCATGCAGCTCGCACTCAGGACCTCGGTTGTTGTTGTGGCCCTCTAGGTCGTTCACTCGGTCCCTCTTGATCATGCCCTCTTCCTCAGCGTGCACGCTGAGCACCTTCCCCGCCCGCTTCACCAGACCGGCCAGGCGCTGCAGGTCCTCGCTCTCGGTGACCAGGTGGCTCTGCGTGGTGGAACCCATGAACAATTTGAAGGCGACCACCTCCGCGGCCATGTCCAAGACGTCGCTCTTCGGGCCGAGGCCGCCGAACAGACCGAAGTCCACCCAGGCCTTGGCATTGGCTGTGGCCCGCTTCTCCCGAAGTCGATCCAGGTCCGTGGTGGGTGGCACCGTGTTCGGCATGTCGAGGACGCAGGTCACCCCCCCGAAGGCCGCAGAGAGGGAGCCAGTGCGGAAATCCTCCTTGTGCGTCGAGCCTGGCTCGCGCAGATGTACATGAGGGTCGATGGCCCCGGGGAGTATGATCCGGTCCTGCAGGTCCAAACGCTTGGCCCCGCGCAGGTCCTTCTTTATGGCGACGATGCGCCCCCCATCCACGCCGATGCAGCACTGCTCCAGGCGGCCATTGACGAGGGCCCGTCCCTCGATTATCAGGTCCATCCTCACTTCAGCTCCTTGCGGAGAACTTTGCCTCGAGGCGTCCCCTCGTAGAATATCTCCGCTTGGAAGCGGTAGACCTTACATGAGCTATCAAGCCAGCGGTCCGGGGTCATACCGGCCTTGATGCATGTCTGCTCCAAAAAGGTGGTGGCGTCCCAGCCCCACTCCACCGGCACCTGGGGCAGGAGCAGGCCACGGTAATGCCCCCGTTCCATGATGAGACCGTCCGTGCCGACCCTGATGACCTCAGGCAGTTTTCGCCGCTCTTCGATGCTGATGAGCTCAGGAACCGTCAGGATGCTGGTCTCGACCACTATACCATTCAGCTCGGACTTGTGCAGGGGTGGGAATCGGGGGTCATGGCAGGCGCCTTCCGCCGCCCGGATCAAGGCCTCGCCCAGAGGGAAGACCGGCTCTGGATATCCGATGCAACCTCGCAGCTCGTGCTCGGGGAAAGTGTTCAAGGTCACGAACACCCCACGCTTCTGCATGAAGCTGCCGGGCATGTCGAAGTCATCGACATCGATCAGCCCCACCTCGGCCTCGACCGCCTTCCTGGCAGCCATGACCGCGAGCATACCTTCGTTGTCCTTCATTACATGCCCCCTGCGACTATTCATTGGACAAGGATATTACATTTGTGGAGCAACGTCATATAGGCCAGTCTCTGACCTCGTCATTTGTCTGAAAAGTTATTTATCTGAACTAATAGGCTATTACAGAACATGAAGGGCGACGTCAAGGACATACTGATTCGAGAGATCATGACCAAGGCGCCCAAGACCGGCACGCCCGCCATGAACGTGGTGGAGGCGGCCAAGCTGATGCGCTCTGAGCGCATCGGTAGCCTAGTCGTGGTGGATGGCGATGAGGCCGTGGGAATACTGACGGAGCGGGACATCCTGAACAAGATAGTGGCGGAGGGGAAATCCGGCAAGACCGTCAAGGTCGGCCAGGTCATGTCCGCCCCATTGATAACCGTCTCGCCCGATGAGACCCTGGCCGACGCGGCCAAGCGCATGTCCCGTAAAAGGGTGCGCCGTCTACCGGTGTGCGAGGACGGTCGTCTGGTCGGCATGCTCACCGAGAACGATATCATCAAATTGTCGCCGGCCCTGATCGAGATAACCAGGGAATGGTCCAAGATACTGGGCCGAGGCCGTCCAGGTCAAGATAGCGTTTCGATGGGAGGCTATTGCGAGAGCTGCCGTTCCTATTCAGACGAGCTTCACATGATAGAGGGTGAGCTGCTCTGCCCAGAGTGCCAAGAGGACCTGGAATGATGAAAGGACTGCCCTGAAAGATCAGGACAGTTCGATCTTTTTCAGGTTCGATGACGAGGACTTCTTCGGCTTGGACTTCTTGTCCATCTCGGCGATCTTATAGTCCAGCATGGCCCTGGCCATCAAAAGGAACTCCTTCTTGGCGTTCTTGTAATGGACCTTCACTTCCTCGGGCATCTTGGACCGGGGGACCGCCTTGTCCAAGACCTGCACCAGCTCCAAACCTGCTTTGAGGAGGTGCTTTCCGGTCTCCTCGTCGATGAATTCGGTGAACATGCTCGAATCGAACGGGCCAGAGCTTTCCTCCGAGGTCTCTTCCTCCGGGGTCGGTTCGGGCTCCTCTGCTTTCTTCTTAGCCTTTGGCATTCTTTTCTTCCTCCTCGAAATATACCAGTAGACGACCGTCCTTGAACTCCGCCTTGCTGGTCTTCTTCTTGACCATGGAATAGGGGAGTATGACGGACCGCTTGTACCAGCCCACCTTGACGATTAAAACGTCGCTCGACTTATATAACTCTACCTCGGACTTCTCGGAGAACGGCAATTTCATCGAGATGATGTCCTGGCCATTCTCTCGATAGATGATCATGGCCTTCTCCTTGGTGTAGATCTGGGAGGGGTCCTCCTCTTCGAAGATCATTTCCCCCAGGATGTCCAATGAGCCCTTGCCCACCACCTCGGTGTTGAAAAGATACGCCTTGAGCAATTTGATGGGGCCGAAGGACTCCTGGATCAGGTCCATGTACCTCTTCTGCTCCTCGACCTTCTCCTTGGGGTACTTGGAATACATCTCCTCAGGAAGAAGGCGGTTTATGACCAGCGCCTCCACGGTCAGATTGTAGAGACTGAGGTAGGTGTAAGCGCGCTTGGTCTCGTTGATGACCATCTTCTCCGGGTTCATCACCAATCGGATGGAGGTTATCTCCGGGTCGATGAGGATCTTGCGCACCAACTTCATCCTGTCGCGTATCTTCTCGATATCGTCGAGGAAGGCATTGGAAGGCAAGGGCGCATTGAGGAACTTGCCCACCGTGGCTCGGGCCAGCTTTATCATGTTCCGGAATATCTTGTAGAGCTTCTCGAAGTACCAGTCGGAAACCTCGGGGAAGGACAGCAGGCGAAGCGTGTCAGCGGTGGGGGCGGTGTCCATGACCACGACGTCGTATGCCTTATCGTTATAGAATTCCTCGACGTAGAACAATGCTGACATCAGCTCCATGCCTGGAAAGACGGACATCTCCTTGGCGTTGATCGGGTCCAGGCCCTGCGCCTCCATGAAATCAGAGAAATATTGCTCCAGCTCCTTCCAGCGGTGCTCCATCTCGTACAGGATGTCGATCTCGATGGCGTCCAGGTTCTTCTGCACCGGCCTGATCTCGCCGGACAGCTCCATGTCCAGGGAATCGGCGAGGGAGTGGGCGGAATCGGTGCTCATCACGATGGTGCGGTAGCCCATCCGAGCGCACTTCAGAGCGGTGGCGGCGGAGACGGAGGTCTTCCCCACCCCGCCCTTGCCCGTGTAAATGATCAAACGCAAGGGTTCACCTTGCCAACACAACGACGGACAATCTACTTGAACATCACCATTGGACCGGACGGATGGTGCTGGTAAGAACATTGAGAAAATAGAGGAAAAGGTAGGTGCCGGGGATGGGGTTCGAACCCATGACCTTCGGATTTCTTTGGAGCGAGGGTGGTATTTTCCCTTGATTCCCTATGAGTCCGACGCTCCACCAGGCTGAGCCACCCCGGCATGGGGAAATGGTTTTACTGCTCCTCGCCCTCGGCGGGGATCTCCTCTTCCTCGGCCGTTTCCTCGGTCGGGGCGGGCTCCCCTTCGGCGGGCTCGGCGGGCTGCTCCTCGACCTCAGGCTCAGGCTGAGGCACGATGGAGACGTCCTGTCCGCCCTCTCCCATCTCCAGGACCTCGGTCTTGCGGACCTCGACCCTCTTGATGGGGACTATCACCTTGGCGGCGTTGGACAGGCGCTTGGACATCTCGCCCGTGATGATGATCTTCATCATGTCGGCCATGGTCATCTCGATGCCCATGTTGGTGACCTCGTTGGTCATGGCCGTGCGCACCGCGGTCTCCTGGGAGGACTGGATGCGCTTGTCGGTGACGCTCATCGGCTTGATGCGGAGGAGGTAACCGTCCTTGGTGCGGACATCGATGACGTGGTCGGTCTTGGTGCGCTTGCGGCGAGTCAGGCGGCGCACGTAATCGCTGGTCAGGGTCTGACCGATGAGCACGGTGTGGGCATCGAAGCCGCGCACCTCCTTGACCTTGAACGTCAACTTGACGTGCATCTTGGAGAAATCGCCGGTCAGGTCGTGCACCGTTGCCTCCACTATGCGTCCCATGAGGTTGGACGGGTCGGCGCTCGGGGTCTCGCCCAATAGGACCTGGTTGAACATCTTCGGAGAGTACAGCTTGTACCACTCCTTGGCCTTCCATCGGTCCTTGACCTTCTTTGCGGCGGGCTTGTTGGATTTCTTGTTATCAGTAGCCATTGACAGCCTCCATGGCGTTATGCTTCAAGGCAAGGTGGGAAAAGACTGTCTCTATTAATAGGTTTGGTAGAAGGAGATAGAATTATTCTACCTGCATGAATAATAGGCCAGATGTTCGTTTCCTACGAAATACGTAGTGATTCTGAGGACCGGGACTATTTATTCTTTTCTTGGAAAATGCGGACCAGGGAAGCCTTCGAGACCTCGTCCAAAACGGCGTCCGCCTCCCGCAGTTGCGCTTCCGCATCCTCGATCGTGCTCACCTTGTTAAGAAAAATGGGAAAGTAGGAGGTGGTGCCCACGATCTGGAGCATGGCCACCTTTTCCTCCTTTGCGGGGACGTGCTGCAGGTGGTAGGCCTGGAACCGGACGAAGCCTTTCAGCTCCTCCGGCAGCTCGCCCACCTCATACACGCCCACCAAGTGCGCTCGTGTGCAACTGTCCACCTTAGAGCTTGACCGGTGTGGCATGCGCCTCTAGGCCCAGGTCGCTCTTGGGAAGCCCGAAGGCCAACCCGTAGAGCTGGGAGAGGTGGATGACCGGTATGTCGTATCCGTGGACGGCATCCTTCTGGGTCCTGTCGAACTGCAGGTGGCAGAACGGGCAGACGTCGAGGATGTACTGGCCGCCGGCCGCCTTGATGTTCTTCAGCTTCTCAGCGGTGAACTCGGTGGCCAGCTTGGGGTTGCGGGACCTGACGCCGCCGCCTGAGCCGCAGCACATCTGCTTGTCCTTGTAGGCCACGCTCTTGGCGCCGGTCCACTCGACCAGCTCGTCCAGGATGTGGGGCCTCTCCGGGTCGTCGATATGCTTTATCTTGCTGGGCCTGACGAAGTGGCAACCGTAGTGGACGGCCACGTCCATGTTCGCCAGCGGGTTCTTGACGCTGTTCTTGATCTTCTCGATGCCGACGTCGTTGTAGAGGATCTCGGCGAAGTGCTTCACCTTGGTCTTGCCGCTGTAGTGCAGGCCGACCTCCTTGAGTATCTCGTTGACCGCCTTCAGCTTCTCAGGGTGCTCGTGGAGGATATGGGCCACATCGAACAATGAGCCGTAGCAACCGTTGCAGATGGTCATAATGTCCACTCCCTGCTTCTCGGCGATGGCCAGGTTCCTTGCGCCCAAAGCGAGCCAGGTGGCCTCGTCGAAGGAGCGCACCACACCTGGTGCGGGGCAGCAGCCGGCGCCGTCCAGGTCGACCAGCTCATAGCCCAGGTGCTTGAACACCTCGCGGGTGGACTTCTCGATGCCAGGGTACCTCAATGGGGCCACGCATCCTAGGAAGAATCCGTACTTGACCGCCATCTCACGCACCTCCTACCTTCTTGTCGAACTGTGTCTTCTTCATGATCTTGCGGAAGTCATCAGCCGCCTTCTCGTTACCAGCGGTGGTGGGCGGGTTGGAGGGCAGCCCCATCTTGGCGCGCAGCTGCTTCATGTCGTCGCCGAATGGAACGGTGGCGCCGATCTTCATCAGGTTGACGCCGATCTTCTTGTGGGCCTCGGCCATGTGGCCTTCCTGTACGGCCATGTTCCTCATGAGCAATATGATGTCCACGATCTCGACGTCGCGGGGGCAGCGCTCCACGCAGGAATAGCAGGTGGTGCACATCCACAGCTCCTCGGTGGGGAGGATGTCGTTCTTCAGGCCGAGCTGGGCCTTGCGGATCAGCTGCCTGGTCCTGAACGCGGTCATCCGGCCGGAGGGGCAGGAGGCGGTGCAGGTACCGCACTGGTAGCAGAGGTCCAAGGTCTTGCCACCAGCGTCTATGATCTTCTTGGCGAAGGCCATGTCTGGCTCTTTGATGTTGGACAATATGGTCACCTTGACTGAGGCGATTTCGGGCATCCTATAAAAACATAGGTGAAAAAAGGGTCGAGTGTTACCTAAAAAGGTAATTCTAACCGAGCGATTGCCTTCGGGTCAGTTCCCTCACCAACGCCTGCAGCCTCTGCTCCGACTCCCAGTACATGGCTATGATCTGGTGCCTGAGCAGCTCCATGTCGGTGGCGCTCCTCAGAGCATACCCTTTCTTCATGGCCAGGCTCTCGTTCACGAAGAAGCTCAGGTTCGATCGCAGCAGCGCTGTCAGGGAATGTTCCAACCGCTCCACCCTGTATTCGACGTGGTTCGACTCCAGATGGCGGAATCCGAGGCGTTGCGCTCCGAAACGGAAACGGGCGTAGGCTGGACCCCGCTCCACGTGGACCAAACGGTCCTCCGCCACGGGCTCCCAGATCGTGCCTTCCGATTCGAAGGCATAGAGCGGGTCGTCCAGCACGACGAGGTCCATCATCTTGGCGTTGAAGTCCCTCATGTTCCGGGCATCGTCCGATATGATGAGGTCGAACGCCTCTGGATCGTTCAGGGAGGAGAGGGCGGAGAGCAACAGGTCCTCGGTGACGATGGTGCAGCCCACCACCAGCTTATCGCGTCGGTCCATGCGGCGCAGCAGGGCCAGGTATTCCCTGGCCAACGCCTCCCCGTCATCGTTCAGGACCGTCCCCCGGGGCGTGGTCTCGGCCAGTTTCGTCCCTGCCTTGGCCTCGATCTGGTGCAGGTAGCGGTGCAGCACAGGGGTGGAAATGCCCAGACGGGCGGCGGCGGCCTTCTGGCTCCCGGTCTCGTATATGGCCCGCACCACCTCCAGCTGCCTCTTGGTAAGGTCGTGGCCGTTGACGCTGAGGTTCACCCCCGGGTCCAGTCTCATCGAGTGGGGATGTCATTGGGAGGATATCAGGTTTCAGGGGACGGTTCGGTGCGTTTTTGGAAAGACTTATAATCAGTGGCACTATGGCACACCCCGCATGAAGGCGAGCGTCTTGGTGTTGGGCATCGGAAGCCCAGTCGTTTGCGACGATGCCATCGGTTTCCATGTCATCGACCAGTTGAGGAAGAAGGGACTGCAGGATGTGGACATCGAGGAGGCATGCACGTCCGGTCTGGACCTCATCGAGATCATGCTCGATTACAAGAAGGTCATCGTGGTGGACGCCATCCTATCAGGCCAGTTCCAAGCCGGCAAGGTCATGGTCCTGGGCGAGGACTCGCTCTCCGCCACCGTGCATGGGATCAACCCTCACGAGGCCAACGTCGGCACCACCCTGGAGCTGGGGCGGTCCTTGGAGCCAGAACGCATGCCCAAGGAGGTATGGTTCGTCGCTGTCGAGGTCAATGATGTCTGGACCGTGAGCGACAGCATGACACCCGAGGTGGAGGCGGCCGTTCCAGAGGCGGTCCAGACGGTGATCGACCTCATAGATGGCAAGGAAGTCTGAACCTACCTTAGAAGTCCAGATCGGATATTGACTTGGCAATGGACTTGCCTGGCCTCTCGGAGGTATGAAGGGCTATGCAGAGCTTCCTGGTCCTTAGGATGTCCTGGGCTGCGGCCAGCACCTGTTCCTCGGAGACCTCCTGGAACTCCTCTATCCATCGCGATATCGGCTGCACTTTTCCGCTCAGGACGTAATTCTCGGCCAGCCAGTACATGCGGTTCTCCGTGCTCTCCAGCTTGCGCACGAACATGCCCTTCACCCAACGCTTGGCCCGCTCCAGCTCCCCCGCCACCAAGCCTTCCTCTTTGAACCGGCGTATCTCCTCGGCGATGAGGCGTATCACCTTTTCCGCTTCACCGACCGAGGACGAGAAGTATGTCTCCAGGAGACCGCAGTCGCTGTACGCGTCCGGGAACATGTGGATCTGGTAGACCAGCCCTTCCTCCTCCCGGATGCGCTGATAGAGGCGCGAGCTGGACCCCGCCCCGAGTATTATCGCCGCCAAGCTGGCCGCATGATGTTTGGGATGCTTCGCATCGTACGAAGGGAAGCCGAGCTCCACATAGGCCTGGTCCCCTTCCCTTGGATAGACATTGATGCTGGAGTGGGGGTGCGGGGCCTTCCTCTTGACCGGGGATCTGGTATTGGGCAGGTCGTCGAAGTGCTCCGATACCCATCGCATCACCGCCTTCCCCTCCAGGTTGCCCACGGCCACCACGTAGACGTTGGGCTTGACATAGAAGCGGTCGTGGAACTCCCGAAGGTCGTTGGCGCAGATGCGCTTGACGCACTCCAGTTCCCCGGATTCCGAGAAGGACATGGGGTGCCCTTTCCAGATGCTCTGGTCCAGAAGTACGCTGGCATAGCTCTCCGGGTCCTCCTCCAGACTGCTGATCTCCTGGGTGACCACTCCCTTCTCCAGCTCCACGTGCTCCTCGTCGATGAGGGCGTTCCGCATCATATCGGAAAGGAGTTTCTCCGCGACGGAGAGGGTCTCGTCAAGGCTGAAAACGTGATAGGATGTCATCTCCTTCGTGGTGAAACCGTTCAACTCCCCTCCGGCGCCCTCGATCATGTCAGCGATCTCCTTGGCGCTCCGGTCCTTGGTGCCCTTGAACATCACGTGCTCGAGCAGGTGAGCCATGCCGCACAATCTGGGGTCCTCGTCCCGTGAACCGACCCGGATGTTGACCGATAGAGCCACGGAGCGGACGCCCGGCAGCGTCTCGATTATCACCGGAATGCCACCAGGGGTGTGCCTGAGGGAAATATGGTCCTCCACCATGGGCACGGCATCGCTGCGTGCGGTTATAGATATTTCATCGGAAGGGGCGGAAAGAGAATCCATTCCTCACTCTGGCCCGCACCAATTAAATACCGGTCGGATGGTTATTTTCCAGGGGCATGACGAACGACCTATCACATCGAGCGACACCCAGACATCTTCATCCATGAGTACAAGGACGTCTACATGAACGACTGCATCCTGGTGGTCGGGTTCCCGAGCGTGGGGCTGATCAGCTCCATCGCGGCGAACTATATCGTGAGGACGTTGAAACTGGAGCGGGTGGCCTCCATCATCTCGGACCAGTTCCCCCCTTACACCATAATGCAGGAGGGTGTGCCCTCCCACTCGGTGCGGATCTACTCCGGCAAGAGGGAGTGCCGGGACGGGGAGTCGTGCGAGCAACTGGTGGTCATACTTGCGGAGTTCATGCCGAAGCCTGAGCTGCTCCGACCCTTGGCGGAGCTCATCCTGGAATGGGGGAAGCACAAGGGTGTGCGGAACATCGTCACCTTGGAAGGGATAAATCTCAACGAGCAGAGCGGGGCCGTCCTGGGCGTGGGCACGACCCCGGGCACCCGGGCCATGTTGGAGAAGTACGATGTCAAGGAGATGCGGGAGGGAATGATCACCGGTCTTTCAGGCATGCTCCTGGCCGAGGGGAACCGCCTTGGATCCAACGTCATCTGCCTGTTGGGACCGGCCCGGCCGGAGATGCCGGACGCCCGAGGGGCCGCCAATCTGATGGAGATCATCGGCAAGATGTTGCCAGAGCTAAAGATCGACCCCGACCCCCTCCTCAAGGAGGCGGAGAGCATCGAGGTGGGGATGAGGCAGGCGATGGAGAGCATCAAACCCCCGAAGAAGTCGGACGAATCGTACCTCTACGGTTGATCCACCAGTTCCCTCCAGCAGTGATTCCGATATGCCAATCATTATATAGAGCGCATCAAATCTTACTGGCAGGCATTTATGGAGAAGCGGAAGGTCATAAGGAAGGTCAGCCTCTTGGGGGATGGGGCGGTTGGCAAGACCAGTCTTATCCGCCGCTATGTACTGGACGTTTTCTCTGACGAATACATAACCACCTTTGGGGCCAAGGTCACCAAGAAGGTCCTCGACCAGGAATCGGTGGAGATGACCATGATGATCTGGGACATCTTGGGGCAGAAGGGGCAGAAAACGCTCCATGCCTCATATTATTCTGGCACCAACGGTGCCTTGGTGGTGTGCGACCTCACCCGGCCTGAGACCTTGGAGAGCACCCTGGAGTGGGCCATCGACCTTCGCAAGGTGGCTGGCGACATCCCGATCGTTCCTGTGGCCAACAAGATGGACCTGCCCGCCGAGGTGGCCGATGACGGGCTGGAGAAGGTGGCCGCCGTGCTAGGCGACACGTTCATGCTCACGAGCGCCAAGACCGGGGAGGGAGTGCCCGAGGCCTTCGAACGCCTGGCGCAACGAATGCTGGGGGCGAGCTGATGGACCGCCATGCCCGACCGTTCTTCGTCATGCCCGGTTCCGCGCTCAACGACCTAAGGGAAGAGCTGGAGCTGACCGAGGGGGCGAACGCGGTCGAGACGCTGCAGCAGTTCGGTTACCGGGCCGGAGTGGGCCTGGTGCGCACGCTCGGCCTGGAGTGCACCGAACCGGATGAGCTGCGGGATGTCATCAAGCAGATATGGTCCGAGACGGGCCTGGGCCGCCTGGAGGTGGACCTCATCACCGAGAACGAGATGGTCATATCCTTCGTTGAGTCGATCGAGGCGGAAGGGGGTCACAGTTGCGACTTCACCAGAGGTTACCTCACCGGCATCGTTTCCTCATTGACAAAGCGCCGCTTCGATTCCAAGGAGGTCTCCTGCATAGCCGACGGGGCGCACCGTTGCGTCCACGTGCTTACGCCCTCCTCATCGTTCCCTGACGCCAAGCCGCAGATCGCCTATAAGCCGGACAGCAAGCATGTGCTGGTGGAGGGCAACTCCTACATGATGGAGATGGACGACACCGCTCAGGCCTTCGAGATCTTCCTGGAGCAGGTGTCCCATGGCCGACCAGGGATGATCATCGCCCGGGAGTATCCCGAGAAGGTCAAGAAGAAGTACGGCATCGACAACATCCCGTTCCTATGGCTGTCGTTCGAGAGGGAGAAGAAGTATACCCGGGAGCCGACCAACATCCCTCTCATCTATAGTGAGATCAAGAACTTCCTGGACAGCTCCGAGAGAGGCGTGGTGCTCATCAGCGGCATAGAGTACCTCATAAACCAGAACAACTTCGTGAAGGTCCTGAAGTTCGTGCAGCTCCTCAACGAGATCGTCTCCATAACCGATTCCATCCTCCTCCTGCCCGTCAGCTCAGAGGCTTTGAACCAGAGAGAGGTCAAGCTGCTGGAGCGCGAACTGAAGATGGTGTGATGGCCTTTTTTACCCAGCTAAGGGCAAATCCTTAAATCGCAAAATAAAATTACATCATTTATGAACTTAGTCCCAAAGAAATTCTTCGTTTCATCTGGATGCGCGGTGAGCAAGGTCTCCGACCTCAACGCTTTCGACCAGGCACTGAGGAATGCGAAGATCGGGGAGCTCAACCTCGTTTCCGTGTCATCGGTCCTTCCGATCGGAGCGAAGAAGGTGGCCGCGAGGGAGCTGCCCATGGGATGCATCACCCACTGCGTCCTGGCGCAGATGAGAGGAGGCGAGGGGGAGATGATCTCCGCCGGCATCGCCTACGCCAACCGGAAGGACGGCAAGGGCGGCTACGTCGCCGAGGGACACATGCACGGTACCAAGAAGGCCTTGAAGGAGGTCCTGGAGTGGAAGATGAACGAGATGGCCAACCTTCGTGAGGTGGAGCTCATGAGGATCTCCTACGCCATCGAGGAGCTGTCCATCCCCATGGACCACTACGGGACATGCCTGGGCGCGCTGGTCTTCGTCGAGTATTGAGAACAAGAGGGGTCGCCCCTCTCTTCTTTTATCATTAAAAACGAGATCGTTCAGACCATTCCGCTCAATTGGCTCGGGAGCTCTTCGTGCCCCTCTTCATCTTGCCAATGGCCTCCTTCACGATGCCTGGCAATGCCTTCTTATGGACATAGTAGTAACCATAGGCGGTGAAGATGGATGCCAGCCCGAAGGTGATGTAGGTCCAAGTGCCCGGTTCCAGCTCGTAAAGGGGGATGAGGAGCAGGTAGTAGGTCACCAAAAGGAGCGTTGCCTGACCCAATGCCGACCAGGGATGGCCCCTGGCGCTACCGATGCCGATTATCGCCCCGCAGGTGGCATTGATGCACACCAGTTGGATGGCCCATAGCATGACGATGAGATAGGTCTCTAATGGTATGCTCTCCCCCAGCACGTCATAGGCCGCTAGGACCTGGTAACCGTTGTAGAAGGCCATCATGGCCCCGATGCCTAGACCAAGGGCTGTACCATAGAAGGCAGTGTCCAACCTGAGGGCGAACCGCTTGAGCATCAGTATGACCAACATCACAAGCAGAACGAGCAGGGAAATGGACACGATCGTGATGATCGAGGTCCTATCAAAGAGATGGATAACGGATGCCAGTATGACGCCGATAATCAAGCCTGCAGTGAAAATGCTGAACATTTTGCGGTCATCGAAGAAGGGCCGCTCCACCTTGGGATAGGTGTAATCGGCGAAGGTGATGAACATAAGCAACAAGGCTGGACCGATACCGATGGCCGCGGCCAAGAGCATATCATAGTTCATCTAACCCTCACAAAACCCGTCACTATATAATCTATGCGCATTCAACCTCGCCCTTGGGTCACGAGCTTGTCATAATAATGGGCGACGACGCAGGCCTCCTCGCAACGGCCACAATGGTTGCAGCGCTCCTCGTCGATGACAGGCCCGTCCATGATGCGGATGGCCTTCTGCCGGCACTGTTTCACGCAGATGCCGCAGCGGGTGCAGAGCTGACCGCGCAGATAGGACTTCACCGCCCTCTCGAACGCTTTCGAGGTTCGCTCCGAGGTCGGACCGGTGGCGACTATCTGGCCTCCCCCGAACACTTTGAGGGTGCAATCCTTGTCCTTGACCAAGGCGATCTCGAACTCCGGGCTGTGCCTCACCGACCCAACACATTTCAGCACCTCCGCCACCCGAACGAAGTCCTTTCGGTGCGGTAAGGTGATCACGCCCTCGGTGGAGTACCCTCCGGTGAGGCATAGGCTCAGACCTTTGGTGGTTCGCAGCTCCATGCGGTCGGTGCGCATCTTGGGCGCGGTCAGGCCGATCTCCTCCGCCAACTGCCTCATCTTCGGGGGGAGCACCTTCCAGCGCCAGAATCCGTAACGCACGTACTCCGGGGGCGATCCGGTGCGGGTCGCCCATTTCTCCAGGTGACCTTCCCACTTGCGGTGCATGTCCGGGTGCAGCCGGGCCGTCTCCCTCCACTCGCTCCCCAGGCAGGAGGCGCAGAGGTAGCAACCGATGCGTTCGAAATCCTCGTCATAGAGCGGGTTGTAGCGCAGACCACGGTACCAGATATATCCCCACACCTCGGCCGCGTTCCAATCCTTGATGGGGTTGAGTATGGTCTGGTTGGGGACGAAGGGGTTGCTTTCCACGAAACCGATGCTACTGCGGGCGAACGATTCCAGAGCGCGATTGCCTTCTATGGTCACAGTCCCGTCCTTGAACCGCTCCGCGATCAGGTCGGTCACCGGCCCGAGCTTGCACACCTTGCAGCACCAACGGAAGTCCTTGGCCGGGGGACCGAACTGGTCCACCTGTTCCCAGAAGGCGTTCCCCGCTTCCGCTATCAGCAGCTTCTCCTGGTTCTCCCTGGCGAACTTCTTCACGTAGGAGACGGTCTCGGGGAACTCGATGCCAGTATCGATGAATATAATGTGGAACTCTTTGCTGGCCTTCTTCAAGAGCCCGTACGCCGCCAGGGAGTCCTTCCCCCCGCTGAAGGATATGGTGACCGGTTTTTTCTTGTTCCCGATGAACGATTTGATGTCACTGACGCCCTTGGACTCGATGGTGGCCAGGTGGTCCACGTTGGCGGCCACGAACTCCCTCTGCTCCGAGGCTGGACCGGGAGGGCGGGACAGGGCATGCCCTACGTCCCTGATCAATATGGCCCCCTCGCTGGACTGGACCTTGTTGCTGTCCACCCGGGCCACCCCGCTACAGACCAACGACCCGACCAGGACGATGAGCGGGTCCCCAGAAAGGAACGGTCCGATGACCTCTTTGATGGCCTTGCCGTCGACCTTCTTGCCCTTGAGATGACCTTCCGCCTTCTCCAGCTTGACCAGGTTCTTGGTGGCGTGCTTTTGGAGCAACGCCGCTCCCTCCTGTCGCAACTGGAGCTCGAAATCGTTCCGCCTCAGATCGAAACGCATGGTGGCGATGACCATGCCATCCGCCACGATCTCGTCGGAGCGGTCCTCCCCCGCCACCTTGTTCAGGAAGACCATCCTGCCCTCGATGCCGGCGGCGTTGCCGAAGTGCCTCTCGAAAAGCTCATCGACCACCTCCTTGCCGTGCCGCATGGCCGGGCGGATGTCGCCTGGCAATGAGACGTCGAAGGGACGGCCCGCTCTGCGGCAAGCGCCACAGCTGGGACTGAGAAGCAAGGTGCCACATGTGTCGCACCAATGGAACGTTGCCTTGCCGTGCCTGGGGTCCCTAATGGCCATCGGCCGCCCATCTGTGCACTCTCTACAAAAATGTATGCCATCGTAACGACGAAGATTTATCTAGCGGACCATTCATCGGCTCGAGGAGGAGCATGGCCAACGCGTTCAAGGTCCCTCCTGATCAATATCGCCCGCCGCAGAGGGCCTTCAGCGGCAAGGAGCTGCAGCACATCGCCATCTCCATCACCGCCATCACCCTGATCTTCGCCATCTCCTTCTCCGACCTGGTTTACAATCTGAGCGACTCGGACATAGTGGAACAATTCCTGTATTGGTTGGCCATCGCCGCGACGGTGACCATATTGGGCTTCCTGCTGCATGAGATGGCGCATAAGTTCGTGGCCCGCCGCTACAATGCCTGGGCGGAGTTCCGCATGTACCCGATGGGTCTGCTCCTCGGGTTCATCACCGCCTTGCTCGGCTTCACGCTCATTGCGCCTGGAGCGGTCTACATCGGTGGGAACATCACGAAGGAGCAGTATGGACGGATCAGCCTGGCCGGGCCGGCGACCAATATCGTGATCGGAAGCATCTTCTTGGTCGCATGGTTGCTATTGGACGACGGCAGCCTGCTCTCCGATTCCCTGAACATCATGGCCGTCCTCAGTCTGATGCTGGCGGTCTTCAACCTCCTGCCCATCCCACCGCTGGACGGTTCCAAGGTGCTGCGCTGGAACCTCCCGATCTACATCATCGTGATGGCTTTGGCGGTGTTCCTCTTCCTGGTCAGCTGGCAGGTAATTGCCTTATAAGATCTGCCGATGGCTCACTTCAGGTCGGAGCAGGGATAGCGCAGATGGCGGATGATCCCGCCTTCCCAGTCCTGCATCTTGCCAGGGTTGAAGATGTTGTCCGGGTCCAAGGCCTTCTTGATGGCGACCATGGTGCCCAAGGCGCTCGCCCGCTCCATCTGGAAGTAGGGCGCCTTGGATATGCCCACGCCGTGTTCGCCCGTCACCGTGCCTCCCAGTTTGAGCACGACCTCGTAGATCTCGCCCACCGCGACCTCGGCGTGGCGCCAGGAATCCTCGGACATGGGGTCCACCAGCATCTTGGTGTGAAGGTTCCCGTCCGCCGCATGGCCGTAAGTGCCAATGACCACGTCGTTGCGCGCCGCGATCTCCTGGAACGCCTTGACCGCTGCCGGGATGCGCGATATCGGCACCGCCATATCATCGGCCAGAGAAACGGAGACGAAGCGTTCGCCAAAACGGCTCAGGGCGGACATGACCGACTTGCGGGCGTTGGTCCATCGGGCCATGGTCTTGGGGTCGCTGGTGGCCTCCACGGATATCGCACCCACGCGCTCCGCCACTTTGGTCACCATCCCCATCTCTCGCTCCACCACCTCCGGCTCGCCATCGACCTCGATCATGCAAAGCGCCTCGCAGTCGGGCAATCCGGAGCCGACCGTCTTGTTCACCGCCTGGATGCAGGTCCGGTCCATCAGTTCGGTGGCGGAGGGCAGCACGGGGGTGGCGATGAGCTCGGACACGCATGTGCCTGCCGCCTCCAGAGAATCGAATGCGGCCATGATCATGCACTGCCTCTTCGGTTTGGGGGCGATGCGCAATGTGACCTCGGTGATTATGCCCAGGGTTCCCTCGCTGCCCACGAAGAGCCTTTCCAGCTGGTACCCGGAGGAGTTCTTGATGGTGTTGGTGCCGACCCTCATCACCGAACCGTCGGAAAGGACCACCTCCAGACCTAGGACGTAATCGCGGGTGGCGCCGTACTTGATGGCCCTCATCCCCGAGGCGTTGTTGGCCACCATGCCTCCGATGGTGCAGGCCTCCGCGCTCCCGGGGGAGGTGGGGAAGAAGAACTTGAAGGGGGCGAGACGCTCGTTGAGGCGGTCGTACACCACGCCAGCCTCGACCACGCAATAGAGGTCCCCCACCCGGACCTCCTTGATGGTGTTCATCCTGGTCATGTCCATGACCATGCCTCCCATGAGGGGCACGGCGCTCCCGCATAGGCCGGTCCCGGCTCCGCGGGCCACGATGGGGACCTTCTCCCTGCGGGCCAGCTTGACCACTTCCGATACCTCGGCTGTGGTTCGAGGCCTTACTATGACCTCGGGGCTACGATGATGGATGGATGCGTCGAAGCCATAGGTGTAGAGGTCGGCAGCTCGGGTGGACATGTTGTTCTCGCCGACGATGGCCATAAGTGCCTCCAGGGTCTCCGGGCGCATGGGGTTCACACCATCTCGATGCAGCAAGATGGTTAAAAAGGTCACGGCTGGACGTCCCCTGTCCGATGAACATCGTTCCATTTCCTCCGATGCGATGCAGTGGATGAAAACGATATAAGCATTGAAGCGATAAGGCGGGGCATGGACCTCAAGATCGTTCTGCTCGGACCTCCTGGATGCGGCAAGGGCACGCAGGCGGAAAGGTTGGTCGCTGAGATGAAGTTCACCAAGATCTCCACCGGGGACCTGTTGCGCGAAGGTGTACGACTGGGCACGCCCCTTGGTCTGGAAGCGAAAGGCTACATGGAAGCAGGCAAGCTCGTGCCGGACGAGCTGGTCATCGGACTGATAAAGGAGAAGTTGGCCATGACCCATGGACCGGTCCTTCTGGACGGTTTCCCCCGCTCCCTGGAGCAGGCGAGGAGCCTGGACAAACTTACCAGGATCGACATGGCCGTGGACATCCAGGTGAACGAGGACAAACTGGTGCACCGCATCGTCATGAGACGCAGCTGCAAGAGCTGCGGGGCGGTCTATCACCTCGAGTTCAGTCCGCCCAAGCACGCGGGCAAGTGCGACAAGTGTGGGGGCGAGCTCTACCAGCGCTCGGACGACACGGAACAGACGGTGCGCGCCAGGTTGAAGACCTACAAGGACCAGACCTTGCCCGTGAGCCAATTCTACAAGGAGAAGGGCGTCCTCCATGCAGTGGACGGAGAGGGCTCCATCCCCCAGGTCTACGAGCGCATCGTGACCGCCATAAAGAAGGGTTGAACCCTTCCTTTTCCATCCATTTACCTCTTCCTGATGAAAAGGGTTAAAAACAGGAAGCATTTTAGGGGAGACAGCACAGCCCCGTAGTGTAGCGGTCAATCATGCGGGACTCTGGATCCTGCGACGTCAGTTCGAATCTGGCCGGGGCTACCATTCCTCTCCTCATTCTATCTCGGCGCCAGTGGCGCCTTTTGGGTCCATGGTCCAACACTTCCATGCAAGGTATTATGACGCAAGGTCGCTGGACGTTCGGAGTGAAACAGGTAGCATTTATTAGGGCCGGCATCATCACTAGCGTGCTAAGGTGACCATATGTTAGACCGGGGCATCGTCCTTGACAATCTTAAGAGATATGACACAGAGAAGATCAAGATCGGCGTCCTGGCGTCCCATTCCGCCCTGGATGTCTGCGACGGAGCGGTGGAGGAGGGTTTCAACACCGTCGCCATATGCCAGACCGGCCGTGACAAGACCTATACAAAATATTTCAAGGCGTTGCGTGACCCCGACGGGAGGGTGAGACGAGGCATCGTGGATGATTTCGTCATGGTCAACAAGTTCAAGGACGCCACTTCCGCTGTCGTCAGGGAGCGCCTGCTCAAGGACAACGTGCTCTTCGTCCCCAACCGCTCCTTCACCTCCTACTGCGGCATCGATGCCGTGGAGAACGATTTCGACGTTCCACTGGTGGGCAGCCGCAACCTGCTCCGCTCCGAGGACCGGGGCGGCCCCCAAGATTACTATTGGCTTCTGGAGAAGGCGGGAATGCCCGCGCCCCGGAAGGTCAAGGACCCGCGGGACATCGACAGCCTCACCATCGTCAAGCTGCACCATGCCAAGAAGAAGCTGGAACGTGGCTTCTTCACCGCCTCCTCCCCCGAGGAATACAATGCCAAGGCGGAAAAGCTGGTGCGGGACGGCGTGATCGAGGCGGAGGACCTGCGGCACGCCCGCATGGAGGAGTACATCATCGGGCCAGTGCTCAACCTGGACTTCTTCTACTCGCCGCTCGAGGAGCGGGGGGCCCGGATCGAGCTGCTTGGGATAGACTGGCGCTTCGAGACCTCGCTTGATGGGTTCGTGCGTCTGCCGGCGGCGCAGCAGTTGGAGCTGAACGACAGGCAGAGCCTGCCGGAGTACACCGTCTGCGGGCACAACTCCGCCACCATGCGCGAGTCGCTGCTGGAGAACGCCTTCGAGCTGGCCGAGAAGTATGTCAAGGCCTGCGAGGAGCATTTCGCACCGGGAATGATCGGACCGTTCTGCCTGCAGACCTGCGTGGACAAGGACCTGAACTTCTACATCTATGATGTCGCCCCGCGCATCGGCGGGGGCACCAACGTGCACATGTCCGTGGGCCATGCCTATGGCAACTCGCTGTGGCGCCGGAGCATGAGCACCGGGTCGCCGCCTGGCCATGGAGGTGAGGCGCGCCTCCTCGAGGAGCGCCTGGATGAGATCGTCACCTGAGGGCGGTGCATACATCAGGGTGGTCGAGACCGACCTGGCCCAGCCCGCCTACACCGTGGCCTGTGACGAAGCGCTGCTCGCCGCCCGGGCAGAGGGTTCGATCCCGGACACCCTACACATCTATCGCCGCAGCCGACCCACCATATCCTTGGGGCACTTCCAAAGGCTCGAGGACTGCGTCGATGTAGAACTGGCGGGTGAGTTGGGGATCGAGGTGATACGGCGGGTGAGCGGAGGGAGCGCCATTTACACCGACCCGGGCCAGCTCATCTATTGCCTAGCCATTTCCAGCAGATCGAGATACCGGAATCCCCTCTGGAATCATACCCGCTGCTCTGCCGAGGGGTGGTGGAGGCATTGGCGATATTGGGCGTTCAAGCGGAATATCGGCCCTTGAACGATGTCGAGGTGGGCGGCAGGAAGATAAGCGGCAGCGCCCAGACCAGGAAACGTGGGGTGGTGCTGCAGCACGGGACCCTTCTCGTCGACACCGATTTGGACCTCATGGTCAGATTGTTGAAGGCGCAAAAGGACAAGCGCTGGAGGGCTCGGTCCGAGATCACCACATTGAAGGAGGAGCTCGGCGCCGTCCCGAAGATGAAGGAGGTCCGGTCGGCAATGATCCAAGGCTTCTCTTTGTCATTGGGCCGGAAGATGGTCCATGCCCCGTTTTCACGTATGGAGCATGAGCTGATCGAGAAGATATTGAAGAAAAAGGCCTAGAAGGCCTTGGGCTCACTGGAACGATTCCAGGTCCAGGAAGGCCACCTTGCGGCCGTCCATGAAGAACCCCATCTTCTTATGCAACATCACCGAAGCGGCCAGGTCCGACATGATGGTGCTCTGCACCGCTTTGGCCCCTTTCTTCTTGGCCTCGGTGGCCGTCTTCTTGAGCAGCTTGTAGGCGATGCCCTTTCGCCTGTGGTTCGGGTGCACCGCGATGGACTCCACCCACAGCACCTTGGCTACGTTGTTTATATACTCGACCATCTGGCCGAATACGAAGCCCACTATATGGCCATCTTCCAGGGCCACGTAGCACAGGCCGCTCTTCAGGTAATGGTCGAAGGAATTTTGCGAGGATGCCCCGAGTTCGTCGATGAGGTCGTGCGATAGCTGGTCCCAGCTTTTGTGCAACGACCCCTCCAGGTACTCTCTGATACAGAATAGCTCCAGCGCTCTCACGTGCCCGCGGTCGTTCTCCTTGAGTGCCCTTATCTCCACCATTTACATCTCCTCCGGCGCTGCGATCCCCATCGCCCCCAGCGCACTGCGCAGGGTCCACATCGTCGCCTCCACCAGGCACAGTCTGGCGTCCTGATGCTCTCCTGACTTGAGCACCGGCACTGACTGGTAGAACTGGTTGAAGGCCGAGGCCAATTCGTGGCCGTAAGCGGGAAGGGCGTGGATCTTGCGCCTCTCCCCTGCCTCCTTGATTATGCTGGGGTATAGGGAGAGGACACGAATAAGTTTTCTCTCCGATTCGTGCTCCAACTGCCTCACGTCCACTTCGGGGCGGTAGCTCCCTGCCTTGCGCAATATGCTGCAGGCCCGGGCATGGGCGTACTGCACGAACGGTGCGGAATTTCCCTCGAAGTTGAGGGCGTCCTCCCACTGGAAGACCAGCTGCTTCTCCGGCTGAACCCGGATGATGTTGTAGCGTATTGCCCCGGCCCCGATCTGCCTGGCGATCTCGAACATTCTTTCCTCGGAGATGTCGGTGCGACGTTTGCGCACCTCCTCCATGGCACGGTCCTCGGCCTCATCTATCAGGTCGTCAAGGTAGACCACCCGCCCCTTCCGGGTGGACATGCGCCCCTCGGGTAGCGCCACGAAGGCATAGAAGACGCACTCTGGGGCTTTATCGACCCCCATTATCTTGAGGGCGGCGGCCAGGTGGGTCATGCCCAACTTCTGGTCCTCTCCCAGGACGTTGATGAGCCGGTCGGCCCGGCTGAACTTGTTCAGGTGGTAGGCGAGGTCTCGGGTGGTGTACAGCGTGGTTCCGTCCCTTCGTGTGAACGTGAACCGGGTGTTCTTGCCATGGATGCCGAACTCCTCCAGCTCCAGATAGAACGCTCCATCCTCCTCGCGGCAGTAGGGCGAGGCTTTGAGGCGGTCCACCACCGCCCTCGATGAACCATCGATGATGAACTGTGACTCCCAGGTATAACGGTCCAACCTGACGTTGACATCCTCCAAGCTGGAACGGATGCCGTCCAGCATCAGTTCCGTGGTCTCCGCCACCTGCTCGATGACCTCTCGATCGCCGGACTCGAAGCGGACCAGCATACCTGCCACCTGCTCACCCACCCGGGGATCCGATTCCATGAGCTCGTTGGCCTTCTGGTAATATCCGACCAGGCGATGGTCGGCCTTCTCCTGGTCGGCTGTACTGATCTCAGAGTCCGGGATGTTGGACACGCCCCAGGCCAACAGCACCACCTGTTTGCCCACATCGTTGACGAGGTACTCGGTGGTGACGTCATAACCGCAAAGTTTCAGGCAGCGGCCCAGGGTATCGCCGATCAAGGGGTTGCGGGCCCGGCCCACGTGGATCGGTCCGGTGGGGTTCACCGAGGTATGCTCCAGCAGTACCTTCACGCCCTTGGGCTCGGAGCGGCCATAGGCCTCCTTGACGTTGATGATGACCTCCAATGTCTGCTGGCAGAGCAGATTGCGATTGACCAGGAAGTTGACGTAACCTCGGTCGGCCCAAACCTTCTCCAACCTGTCGCCCAGGATAACCGCGGAGGCTATCTCCTCAGCGATCTGGACCGGCGCCTTGCGCGCCTTCTTGGCCAAAGGGAAGCAGGGAACGGCGAAATCGGACATTTCGACGGGTGGGACCTCCACCTCGTATTCCGCTGCCAAGCCCAAAGAGACCAGTGCGGCATCGACCGCCGATCGTACGGCGGCCCGGAACGGCTCCATCGGGTCCATGGTCACCCACTCGTAGCGAAGCGCAACAGCGCGGCTATGCCGCCGAACGCCTTGAGGAGCATGTCGCCCTCCTCGGAATCGGCGGATATCAGTTCCACCTTCGTGCCCATGCTATCTGCCAGCTCGAACAGCTCGTCCACTATGTCCATGTCTGCCCCGACGTTGGCGCTCTGGTCGCATTTGGGGCAGGGTATGACATCTGGGACGGTGGGCACGCTGACCTTGCCGCTGAAGCCACAGTGTGGGCAATTGATCTCGACCCGCCTCTTGCGCAGCCCTTCCGATAGAAGCAGGATGTCCACCTGACCGATCTGGATGGCATGGCGCACCTCGTCCTCACCATAGGCGGCCAGGCTGCCCTCGCTCTTGCGGATCTCCTCCAACAGGCGAAGGATGAGCCTCTTCTCCCGCATCAGGTCAAGATCGCTCAGGTCTTCCTTGGCCTTGTCCACCAGCTCCTTGAGCCCGTACTCGTCCGTGTAGCCGATGTCGTAGGTGCCTAGGACCTTCTTCTGCAGCTCGTGATGAAGGTATCCCGTGTCGGCGAAGTAATCCTTGGTCGGTCCTGGCCCTCCGATAAGTATCCCTGCCAACCCTTCCAGGTTCAGGAACGAGTCAGTGGCAAGGTTGGCCAATTTGTTGTAATAATCATTGGCGGCGATCTCGATGAGCCGTTCGAATCGCTGGGCCGATTGCCCTCCCTTCCTGTGCTTGGAAGGGACGAGGGAATCGAAGTTACGGATCACGATGATGCGTTTGCCGCGCAGCACGCCCAGTGTCGCCTCGCTGCGGTCCACCACGATGAGGCCATAGACCTTCTTGTCGAGCAGCATGTCCTGCAATGGCTCAAGGTAGAACTCGGAATCGCAACGGTATAGGAAGGTGGTGATCGGGTCTGGGGGCTCGAGCACATACTGGATCATTTTGGTCTGATCACCGACGCTCGCCGTCTCACCCACGAAGAAGACCACCCCGTTGGCGGGCGGGGTCTTGAAGTACTTTAGGCGGGCCAATATGGACTGGATGGCGCCCTGCACGTTCTTCCTGGTGCCTTGCGACTTGATGTTGGATGCCTGGGAGAACTCCTCTCGCAGATAGTTCGACACATCCGATATCTGCTTGGTGGGCGGCACGTAGACTGAGATGAGCTCGGTACCGCGGCCCTTCAAATTCTTGATGGTCTCGAGGTCCCTCTTGAAATCGTACTTCTGACGATCGGTGAGGGTCTCCCCTTGGATCTTTTCAGCCATAGTATGGACTACCTTATGGTTTTTAATGGGGAGAAAGGATTACCCTGATAAATCTGTTGGTGCAGCCATGGAGAACGTGGTGGTTTCAATCGGGGGTTCGGTCATAGTCCCTGGCAATGACGATCATGTGTACCTCGCCTCGCTGGCGAAGCTCATCGAAGGGCTGTGCGAGGAGAGGCAGGTCTTCCTGGTCTGCGGGGGTGGCAAGGTGGCCCGCTACTACATCAACGCCGGTCGGGAGCTGGGCGCGAGCGTCCATGAGCTGGACGAGCTGGGGATAGGGGTGACCAGGCTCAACGCCGGCCTGGTGCAACTGGCCTTGGGTGACAAAGCGGTGAGGCGGGTGCCTCACACCGTCAAGGACGCCAAGCTCATCGCCCAGCCAGGCAAGGTCGTGGTCATGGGGGGCACGGTGCCGGGGCATACCACGGACGCGGTGTCGGCGATGTTGGCCGAGGAGGTCCATGCCAGTCGCATCGTGAACGCCACATCGGTGGACGCGGCCTACACCGCCGACCCGAAGAAGTTCAAGGAGGCCAGACGGCTTCACCGCATCAGCTTCAAGGAGCTCTATGACCTTGTCAACAAAGGTGAGCATGGCGCGGGACCATCCGACGTTTTCGACCGACTGGGTGCGGACATCGCCATGAAACATCGCATCCCCATCTACATCGTCAACGGACGGAACCTCGAGGAGCTGCGCAAGGCCATCCTCGGCCTGGAGGTCGAGGGGACCTACGTGGGGGATTGACCCGCCCGGTCTAACTTTTAAGACAAATCTTAAACGGATCGGTCTTCCAGGTCATTGCTTTCCACCGCTTCCAGACCCAGTGAGCGTGCCAATTCCTTCAGTTCGGTGGCCCGGCTCCGACTCATAGATTTCCTGTGAATGTATACCATCTCTGCCTTGCTGGCCTCCGCCGCCTTCCCCATCCTTTCCAACGCTATGGCGTCATCCACCTTCTCGATGGCGTAGTTGGGCACCATATGGCCGAAGCTGATGCGCTTGGTCAGGCAGACCTCGCTGAAGCGGGGGGCATAGTGGCCGCCCCCCACGCCGATGGCGATCGGGTCGTCCAACGGGTCGGCCTGGAGCACGGCCGATGCGATGGCCTTGGCCGCCCCCTCATGCCCCCAGTTGTCCTCCCCGCTGCCGATCTCGATGTAGGAGGTGGGTATTTTCATCCATGGACCATGGTGGGTGGTCTCGAAAGACACCTGGAAGGGCAACCCCTTCGCACTCTCGGTCAGTTTGATCAGTAGGGCGGTCATCAGCCTTGGGTCGGAGGGGACGAGCTCTCCCGGACGACCCCCGAAGTCCGCCGTACCATAGTTGCCTATGGGGTGCACCGTCAGGGTGGGGATGCCAGAGGCCGCCTTGTGCCGGGAAAGGAACAGAACCCTTTCGATCTGGACCCCTAGTTCCTGGCTCACGGCCGCGTCGATGTCGTCGGAGAAAAGGTGGGGACTATCGATCGTGACCAGAACATCGTCACCCCGGCGGTATACCGGCCCTTCCCTGAAGGTACCTATCTCGGTCCAGTCCGCCATCTCCATTAGACGGTCGCGGATGTTGATGCTAGCCCTGTCCTCGAGGCTGGATAGAAGCAGGCGCATGGACCGGGGAGCGTCTCGGCACGAATTAATGTTTGCGTCTGGCCGTTATCAAGGTTGATTCGCGTAGCGTAATTGTAATGGTGTCCCTCATGGCATGCCCACGCCGTCCCAGGGAGGATACCATGCCTAGTGCAGTCACAGTCGGCGAGAGGATATTGTTGCACCTGTCCCAGTTCTCGAAACATTCTGATAGCTTCGACGCCCCGCCTGAGGTCAGTCAGGATGGGATCGCGGAGGCCTTGCGCATTTCCCGGGCCCATGCCGCCATAGAGCTGAAGAAGCTCAAGGAGGTCGAGGAGGTCTCGGAGCGTCTGTCCCACATCCGACGAGGACCCACGAAACGAAAGGTCTATTTTCTGACTGAGAAAGGGGAAGTGAGGGCGAAGAGGCTTAAGGACTATGTCGCCAGGGAGGGTATCGAACTGGCCCCGTTGCTCGATATGCGTCGCTGCAAGGCCCCTGACCTTTGGAAGGCCACCCCGACCGACCTTCGTCCCATCCTGGGAGCGGCCAGCGTTTTCAGGAGACCGTTCAGACGATCGGCTTTGCCTCATACTACGGTGACATTGCTACCTGAGGACGAGGAAGGAATGGTCGATCTTCCTAAGGAGATCAAGGACAATCTCCCACCCTTGATCGAACCATCCACCCTCATGTCCCATCATTCCTTTGCCGCTGACTACTGGCTGAAGGAAGGCGACAGGAGAGAGAGGTTGCATCACCTCCTCCGCGCCGGTAGGGCGCTGGAGGCGGAGATGTTGGTAGCCAGCCATGGCACCATCCTTTGCTCGGAGCCTGACCAGGACCTCTTCGGAATGGTCATTGCCATCCCGCGTGGATCGTCCCGTTACGCCCCTAAGGTCCGTGAGGTCCAAGGGAGGGTGGCCCGTGCGGTCAATGAATACGATATCGCCCTGACCTTGGCCGAGGAGCAGATGGCCTCGACCGATGCAGGGGAGAGGTTGCGGGGCATAAAGCTGAAGGGCGGGGTCCTTGCCGATCGGAACGAGTTCGAGCTATCATACCTGGCCTTGGTCCAAGGTCGAAGCCAGCAAGACCGCATAGATGTGGAACTGGAATGTGCCATCGCCGAGGTCCTGATCGCTCAGGGCAAGGCAGACCAGGCAAAGGCCCTCATCCTACCAATGATGACCGACGCCCGCTGTTCCAACGACCTGCTGGACCTCGAGCGGCTCTATTTCGAGATGGGGCGGGCCTGTCAGGGAGGTCAGGAGCCCCATGAGGCCATAAAATACTATAGCAAAGCGGTCGGGTTGGCCAGGCCGGGGGACAAGCGCCGTATCTACGAGGCCATGTCCTTGGCCTACCTGTCGATAGGGATGCGCGAGAAGGGATCGGAGTACGCCCTCAAGGCCGGGATCAAAAGACAGGACTGGAGCGAAGCATGTCCAGGTCCGTGATGTAGAGCTCACGGATGTCCTTCAGGTTCCAGCGCAGCATGGCCAGCCTCTCGAAGCCCAGGCCCCAGGCGAGTACCGGGTGCTTTACGCCCAAGGGCGCGGTCACCTCGGGACGGAACACCCCTGCGCCGCCCAGCTCCATCCATCTTCCATTGAAGTAGATGTCGATCTCCAACGATGGCTCGGTATAAGGGAAAGGCCCTGGGCGGACCCGGATCGTATCGAACCCCATGCGGCGGTAGAACTCCCGCAGGACGTTGACCAGCATGTCGAAGTTGGCCCCCTCCTCCATAATGATGCCTTCGATCTGCACGAACTCGGGCAGATGGGTCATGTCGATGGACTCGTTCCTGAAGATGCGACTGAGGGAGAACACTTTGGCCGGGGGGTCCGGGTTCTTGGCCAGGTAACGGATGGTGTTGACCGTGGTATGGGTGCGGAGCAATGCCCTCTCCGCCTCTTCCCTGGACCACTGATAGCGCCAGCCCAAGGAGCCGGTGTCGCCTCCGTTCTCGTGCACCGCCTTCACCTTGGAGACGACGCCCTCGTCCTCGATCTCGACCTTGGCTGGCTTCCTGAGGTAGAATGTGTCCTGCATGTCCCGGGCCGGGTGGTCCTGGGGCGTGAACAGGGCGTCCATGTTCCAGAACGCCGCCTGGACGTACTCGTCGTCGATCTCGGTGAATCCCATCTGGATGAAGATGCGGCGGACCTCGTCGGCCACGCGGGTGAGCGGGTGCTTCTTGGCCGCGTATAGGCTGGGGGCGAAGGTGTTGACGTCGTACTTGCGTATGGAGACATCACGCCATTTCCCGGTCTTGATCAGCTCAGGGGTGAGCTGGGCCACCTCCTCCTTGAGCTCGATGCCTAAAGCGAGCACCTCACGCCCCAGGTCCGTGAGCGACAGCTCCCTCGACACCACCAGGCGCTCGGAGATGAGGTCCTGGCGAGTCTTCAACTGGGCCACGATGCTGGCGTCGACCTCGTCCTCGGGACGGTCGGCTTGGGCGAGGGAGCGCAACAATGCCTCGTCCGGCATATCGGCGACCAATGACCCTTTGCCATTATCGGTCAGCACCATGGTGGGCGCGCCCGCCCCCTTCTCCATGCTGACCAGTGACTTGCGCTTGAGCCAGCCGATGGCCAGGGAGGCATCGCTCTTGCCTATTCCCTGCTCCAGCTCGGCGATGGTGCAACGGCCTCCATTGGACCCGATGAACAGTAGCGCCTTGCGCTCTGGAAGACCTCGCTCCAATATGTCCTTGGCCTTCAATGAATAGAACTTCCTGGCGCTCTCCTTGATCTCGACCAAGCCCTTGGACTGCAACCAGGAGGAGGCGTTCATGACCTCCACCAGCTGTTGGAACTGCCCCGCCTCGAAGACGCGCTCCGGAGATGCGCCTCCATCCAGGCCGTCCAACGTGAGCAATACCTTCCTCTCGGGGTAGCTCAGCCCTTCCAACAGCTGCGTCGCGCTCATGGTCGATAGTGAAAAGCTCGACCGTATTTGGTATTTTTCACCGGTCCCTGCGCTTGGCAGGCTTGATGTCCAGGACCGGCGTGCCATCGAAGGCGTCCAAGCCCCGCACCCTGACGCAGTCCCCTTCAATGGCCAACAGTCGCACCCTCTGCAGCCCGATGGGGTTGGGCCGGAAAGGGCTGTGCGACGCGAACACGCCCACCTCGGGGTTGTCGGGGTCACCTTTGGGATGGAGCTTCAAATTGTACCCCTGGTCGATGTTCCGGTCGAAAAGGAATATGACGTCGATCTCCTCCGATTCCTCCAACCGGTACAGCCCGAGGACGAAATCGGGAAGCATCTCTATCTCCGACACCACCTCTGAGAAGTCCCTGGTGGATAGGACGCCATTGCGGACGTGGCCGATCGGCTCCAGCTTCAGCATTTCGAGCTCAGCATGAAGTCCTGTACCTTCTCCTTCGCCTCTTCCCTTTTCTGCTGGTGCACTTCCAGGAACTTCGTGATCCGCTCGGTCAGGATCTGTTTGCACTCTCCGCATAGGACCTCCCCCTTCCGGCAGCGTTCGGCCAAACGATCGACCGCTTCGTCGCTTGGCTCGAAGAGTATGAACTGGTACTTGAACACCGCGCAGATGTCCGGCCTGCCGCCGTTCTTCCTCTGCTCCTCCACCGACACCGCCCCGCCAGTGAACGCCTGGCCGATCTTCTTCTTCACCGTCTTGGGGTTGTCGGTGGTGAAGATGGTGGTGTTCGGCTCGGAGGAGGACATCTTGTCCCCCCCGCTGAGGCTGGGGAACATCTTGGAATGCAGCAGGGCCGGCTTGGGCATGCCGATCATCGGCGCCACGTCCCTGGCCACCCGGAAATGCGCGTCCTGGTCGATGCCGCAGGGAATGAGGCATGGGGTGGCCTTCCCATACAGGGCATGCTCTATGAAGCAAGGCGCCGCCTGTACGCTGGTATAGAATATCTCGCCGATGTTGTTGCTGTTGTCGAAGCCGAAGACCGCCTTGGCGGTCGAGAACGTCACCCGCTTCGCCACCTCCAAGGCCAGAGGGTAGAGGAGCTTGATGCAGTCAGTGTCCAGCACGATCTTGGTCTTGGCCGGGTCGAAACCTAGGGCGATGACGTCCAGCGCGTTCTCATAAGCGAAGTTCTTGGTGTCCTTCAGGGAGAGGTTGTCGTTGAAGAGGAACTTCTCGTCGTCGGTCATCTGGAAGTATAGTTTGACGTCGAAGGTGTCCTGGATCCACTTGTTGAATATCCAAGGGGTCAGGTGACCGAGATGGATGTGACCGGACGGCCCTCGGCCAGTGTACAGGAAGAACTTGTTGCCCTTGTCGTACTGGTCCAGTATCCATTCCAGGTCCCTCTGGGAATAGAAGACGCCCCGGCGCAGCATCGGATGCAGCGGACCGTACTTGGCCAGGCGATGGAGCATCTCCTCATCGATCCTTTTCGTCCCAAAGCGGGTGATCAGTTCGTCGTAATCGATGTCCCCGCTCACCTCCCAGGGGGTGACCTTGAAGTCGTTCATCATCGCACCGGTGGGCGGACAACGCTTGGAGGCGTAATAAATCCTTGGCGGCAAATTGATTATTCGCACAATGAATGTGATGACGGTGTGGAGATGGAGGAGGAGGCCCATCACGGGTCTATGCGGTCGAGGCGAAGGCGAACGAGGAGATGGAATTAGAGAAACTGGAGCCGTTCGTCATCACCGAGGGCATAGCCGAATCGTCGGGGTATTACAGTTTCACCCCGCTCTCCGATTTCATCCTCTACACAGTAATCATCTGTAGCGTGTCTGGCATTTTGGCTGCGATCTCCTGGCTCATCGCATACCCTCAAGGGGATTGGTTCACCCCGACCTTTTTCACTGCGATAACCGTCGCCTGGGGGATATATGGGACCTTCAAGATCTGGGAGACGGCCCATGGAGATGGCTGAGGTCCCACATCGATTGATTAAAATATCAGGAACGGTCGTGCCGCCGCTAAAGGGTCCCACATGGATGCGACGAACATCGTGCTCTTCATCGCCAGCTTCGCCCTGATATTGATCGGCTGTGAGTTCTTCACCAACGCCGTGGAATGGTTGGGCAAGAAGCTGAACCTGGCCGAGGGCGCGGTAGGGAGCGTGCTGGCCGCCATCGGGACGGCTTTGCCTGAGACGTTGGTCCCCTTGATAGCCATCCTTTTCGTCGGAGGGGCGGCGGGGGAGGAGATCGGGGTGGGGGCGATATTGGGGTCGCCGTTCATGCTGGCGACCTTGGCCCTGTTCGTCACTGGAATAGCGGTATTACTGTATCGGAGAAGGCGAAAAAGGGTCTCGCTGGCGATCGACGGTAGGTTGATCCGGAGGGACCTGAAGTTCTTCCTCGTCGCCTACACCATCGCCGCCCTGACCGCCTTCGTCCCGGAGGAGTACGATTGGGTGCGTTGGATCGTGGGCTGCAGCCTGATCCCCCTCTACGTTTACTACACCTGGGTGACGCTGCGGACGGGAGAGAGCTGCGCCGAGTGCGACCGCGAGGACCTCTATCTCCATCGCGCATGGGATAGGTTGAACGGGAAGGGCCCGTCCCGATCCCCTGACCCAATACGCCTCTGATGACGATGAGGACCGGACGGATGGTGCGAAGGAAGCGTCATGGGGATCGAGCCGAACCTGCCCTTGGTCCTGATACAGTTGTTCTTAGGCCTGGCCGGGATCATCATCGGGGCCATCATCTTCGTCGACCAGGTAGAGGCCTTGGCCGCCGTGGCCGGAATAAGCGCCACCATATTGGCATTGATAATCGCCCCCATCGCCACCGAGCTTCCGGAGATGTTCAACAGCTATCTGTGGGTGAAGGAGGGGAAGGACACCTACGCCATCGGCAACATAACTGGGGCCATGGTGTTCCAGAGCTGCTTCCCCGTCACCATCGGGGTATTGCTCACTTCATGGCACATCGACCTCAGCGAACCGACGGGGGTGCTCATGGCCATCAGCATCCTCATCGCGTTGATGTCGGCGAGCATCTTGTACCTCCGGGCCACCGCCACCGAGCTCAAGCCCTCGGCATTGCTCCTGGCAGGGGGCTTCTACGTGGTGTTCATCGCCTTGGTGCTGATCCTGACCTGAGGTCGAAAAATGACCGATCGCATACGACCGGGCTTCATCGATGAGGACCGTTACGATCGGTCCAGGCGCATCAGCTGGTTGGATATGGAGGCGGTGCGGAGGGCCAAGTGCCTGGTGGTGGGCGTCGGGCGCCCTGGGCAACGAGGTGGTCAAGGACCTGGTCCTTTCAGGGGTGCAGGACATCACCATAGTGGACATGGACCGGGTGGTGCGGTCCAACCTTAACCGATGCGTCTTCTTTCGAGAGGGCGATGCCGAGAGCTCCCGGGCAAAGGTGGAGGTCGTGGCCCAGCGCGCCGTCGAACTGGCACCGGATTGTCGAGATATCCGTCCTGGAGGGGAAAGTGGAGGAGATGGGAACGGAGATGTTCTCTGGTCACGACGTCATATTCGGTTGCCTGGACAACATCGCCGCCCGATTGCACCTCAACGCCCAGGCCTGTCATGCCAAGGTCCCCTACATCGATGGTGGGACCGACGGTTTCAGAGGGAAGGTCCAAGTGGTCCTGCCCCCCGCCACGCCGTGTCTGCAATGCGCCATGAACAATAGCCACCAGAGGATACTGGAGAGGAGGTTCAGCTGCACCGGGGCGGAGGTGGTGGTGCACGAACGCAAGATCGCCGCCGAGATCACCACCAGCAGCATCATCGCCGCTATGCAGGTGCGGGAGGCGTTGAAGGTGATCTCCGGCCGAACCGAGGCCTGCATCAGGCATGTCGAGTACTATGATGGATCCTTGGTCCGCAGCGAATGCTACGAGTTGGAGCTGGACCCGGACTGCCCCAACCACGGCTGAATATTCTCATTATCCGTAAACCTAATTCTAATCGAAAGTCATTAAAAAGCCCCGCACCCTCCCACAGGTCCGGTCGTTGTGATGAACGTAAGGATCAGGAACGCGGAGACGGGCGGCACCGTCGATATGGAACTTGAGGGGGAGAACACCGTCCAGGAGATCATTCAGGGAGCTTCGGCCTTCTGGAACAAGGACGATGGGGCCTATGTCATCCGCAAGGGCAAGCGCCTGCTTAGGGGGCAGCAGAGCGTGGCCCAGTCCGGCATCGCCGACAGCGATGAACTGGAGCTCATCCCCGACCCCGAGGGCGGGGCCTGATGCCCTTACCCATCGAGATCCTCCGGTCCAGATTGGCCAATGAGGTCACGGCCTGCGAGAGAGGCTCCCGCGCCACCATGAGACTCTCCGACCCAGAGATGGCGGTCTTCCCGGTCTCGATCGAGGTGGGCTTGCCCAAAGTGCCCGGTCCGGTGCTGGAGGGGGAGAAGGTGGTTTACCGGTACGACCATCGCTTTCGCATGATCATCACCAAGAACTATCCCTTCGAGAAGCCCATGATCATCTGGCTCACACCGATATTCCATCCCAACATCATGATGCCGGAGGACGGGGGCCATCTCTGCACCCGGTTGTTGGAGGGGTGGTCGTTCAACTCCAACCTGGTCACCTTCATCAAGGGCATCGAGATGCTGCTCATATCCCCCAATGGGTCAAGCCCGTTCGGAACGGAGAGCTGCACCCGGGCCGCCCAGTACTTCAATGCCCAAGAGCGTCGATGTCGTTCCCCTGGTCGTGCCGGCGCAGCCCAAGGTGGTGTGCCGCTGATCCGACCGCCCTCCATCATCGCATCGAAGGACCTGGAGGTCGCCGACAAGGTCCCGCCGCCATCGGAACGCATAGCGCCGCACAAATGGCTAGGCCGAGGGGCGATGAAGAAGTATTGCCGCCAAGAACGACAGGGGTTGGAGCTTTACCTGTCCAAGTTGGCGGAGGAGCGGATCCGCAACCATGCCTTGAGCAAGAAGGAGGAGAGGCTGGAGGTGATGGGGTTCCTGCTCGGGACGGTGCATCGTTTCCGCAACGTGACCTATACCGTCGTCAAGGACGTGGCCACCACCTCGCTGGAGGCGACATCGGTGAGCGTTCGGTTCGAACGGGGGGGTCTCGAGGACCTGTTCTGCACACTGGATACCGCCGATTTCAACTATGTGCTGGTCGGCTGGTACCATTCCCATCCGGGCCACGGTTGCTTCCTCTCCGAGACCGATGTCGACACCCAGATGCGCATGTTCGATCGTCCCTGGCACAGCGCCATGGTCATCGACCCGGTGCAGATGGACATCGACGCCTTCGCCATCAGGGATGGCAAGGCGGTGGAGCGACCGTTCGCGATATACTGGGACGAGTTCCAGAACCCCTACTATGGGGAGACGGTCCGGAACAGAAGGGTGCGCTCAGACCCAGATGGCATGCCGGCGCCGCAATGATCCCTCGTTCTGGTTGAGCCGGGTCATCAGCATCGGCACCATGGAGTCCATCATGACGAGCGTGGCCACCTCGAACAATGGTTCCCAGCGGCGCGTACTTCTTCGCTGCTCGTCCCGGCAGGGCGTGATCTCCAGAATGATGTTCGAGGCGGATCCCGAGCTTGGAATGGGCCGCCGAGGTCACGCATACCACCTTGGCACCGATGCGGCGCACGATGTTGGCGGTCTGCACCGCGGACATGGTCTCGCCGGTGTTGGAGATGATGATCACCAGGTCGTCCGACTCCACGATGGGGGTGGTCATGTCACCGACGAAGTGCACGTCCAGTCCCATCTGCACCAGGCGGACGGCGAAGGACTTGCCCGACCAGGCCCGACCGGCCCACCCCGTAGATGAAAATGGTCTTGGCGGCGATGATGGCGTCGACGATCTCGTCGACCTTGCTGTCGTCCACCTTCTCGATGGCCGTCTTGACCTCATTGAGTATGTAGGCGGAGGTGTCCTTCAATCGTCCTCATCCTCGTCGTCGAAGTCATAGTCGTCCTGCTGCTTGGACTTTCCCTTGTCCTTCTTCTGGACCTTGGTGTCCTTGGAGACCTTCTTGGTGAGGATGCGCTCGTAGATGACCTTCATGTACATGGCGTCATGCTCGAGGAGCGGTGAGCTGGATATGATGGTGCAATCGGGGTTCTCGTCGGCCAGGAACTCGGCCAACGGCTCGAAGCGCAGGTCGCCCTTCTTGATGGGGGTGACGCGCTTCTCGTTCCCGCCCTCGTGCTCCACGCCAGAGAAGTGAGTGTAGAAGTGGCCGTCCACCTGGCGGCGCACCTTGTCGAACAGCTCCCCGAAGTCCTGCGGCTCCCGCAGGGTGCCGTTCTGCCTGGCATGCAGGTGGGCGAAGTTCAGCACCGGCACCACTCCATCGATCTGGTCGCTCAGCTCCAGGATCTCCTCCAGGGTGCCGAAGACCTCCTGCCGGCCCGAGGTCTCGAAGCCGAGGTGGGGGCGTGAGCTTGTTCTTCTTCCACCAGTCCATCACGTCCACCGACGCGCTCGGTGATGGCCTCGGCCGCCTTGGACTTGCTCAGGTCGCCATAAAGACCGATGTGGGTGACCACCAGGTCCCCCTCGATCTGGTTGGTGAGCAGCCCGGCCCAGCGTATGGAGTCCATGCTCTTCTGGGTGAGCTCGTTGCCGGAGGTCATGTCCATATAATAGGGGGTGTGCATGGAGAGCGCGACATCCAGTTCCTTGCCCATCTTTCCCAGGGCATGGAGCTCCTGGAAGTTCTGCACCAGGCCTGAGGCCAGGGTGATGAGGGTGTCGTCCTCCTTGATCTTCTCGTTGACGTTGTTGATGATGGTGCTCTTCTTGCCCTTGCGGCGCACCATCTCGATTATGAGGTCGCTCTGCACCTCCAGGGGGGTGAGGCCCACCTCGTCCTCCTCCGGCAAGCGCTCCACGACGTTGACGCGCACCATCTGGACCTCCATGGCGTTCAGCCCGAGGTTGTGCACATCCTCTATTCCGTCCTTAATCGTGCGACCTTTACAAGAAAGAGGGATACCAGCCGGACCGAATCTAATCATAAATAGAATACCACCCTGGGATGAGCATATCGGTATGAAGGAGGTATTATTTAACGCCTCTCCGGATTTATAAAACTTTTTAATATTTTATATTAAATTAAAATAGTCATCGCATCCAAGGAAAGGGACCAATGGATTATAATCGGTGTTCCGCCCTTTCATGATGAGGTGTCCTGAGATGGAAGATGTGGTGGCCAAGAAGGTGCAGCAATGGGAGGCCCAACTGATCGACCTTAGCCTGCGCAACCGCCTGTTGAACTACAAGAAGACCAAGTCGGCCACGCTCATCGTCCGCGACCCGGACCCGGTGCATGTGTTCAAGGACCTGGTCGTCGACAGGATCAAGCAAGGCATCTGGTGCGAGAAGTTCCGGGACGACTTCAAGGAGAGCCAGAGCGGTGGTCGTGAGTGCCAGCTGTACAACTATGTCGGCCTGGCGAGCGGGAAGGAGGCCCCCTCCACCCTCAACCCCTATACCGAGAAGGTCCTCGGCAACCTCCGTTACAAAGCGGGCAGCTACCAACGGGAGCAGGGCATCAACGCCTTGTTCGTGGCCTTCGGGGAGCTGCATTGGAAGGAGGACGAGAAGGACGACATGCACATCGCCCCGATCCTACTGGTGCCCGTATCCCTGGTCAAGAAGGGGGTCATAGGTGCGCACACCTTGCAGATGGAGGGGGACGAGGTCTTCCTCAACCCCGCCCTGGTCCTCAAGGCCAAGAAAGAACTGGGCCTTGACCTGCCATCACCGCCCGAGGACCTGGACGCCTTTGATGTCAAGGCCTATGTGCAAAACCTCCATCCGCTCTTCGCCCGCAGGAACGGTTGGTCGGTCACCATGGAGCAGCCCTTCATCGGCCTCTTCACCTTCGCCAAGGTGGTGATCTACGAGGACATGCTCCTCAACGAGGGCGAGATCGCCAAGCACCCGGTGCTGAGGGCCATGGCCGGCGACCCGACGATGCTCAGGAAGCCATCCCAGGAGGCGGACCTGGGGGAGCCGGACCCGCTGCGCACCTTCCAGGTCTTGGACGCCGACTCGAGCCAGATGGATGCCATCGAGGCGGTGAAGCGCGGAGACAACCTGGTGCTGCAAGGACCGCCCGGGACCGGAAAGAGCCAGACCATCACCAACATCATCGCCGAGACGCTGGCCCAGGGGCGCACCGTGCTCTTCGTCAGCGAGAAGATGGCGGCACTGGAGGTGGTGAAGCGCCGTCTGGACCAGTGCGGCCTGGGCGACCATTGCCTGGAACTGCATTCCACCGCCCCGAACAAGCAGGAGGTGCTGGGCAGCATGCTCCGTCCCCTGCAGGCCACGGATGCCAAGCTGGAAGGCACGGAGGAGTACCGCCTGAACCAGCTCAAGGGCGTTCGCAACGAGCTCAACTCCTACCTGCTGGCGTTGCATCGCAAGAGCTCGCCGCTGGGAATGAGCGCCTTCCAAGCGCATGGAGAGCTGGCATCGCTGTACGACCATCAGCAACTGGTTTTCGATTTCAAGGAGCCCTTCGGCGTGGACCAGACCCGTCTGGACCGGATCGTGGCGACGTTGCGCCGACTGGCCGCCTCGAGGGAGGTGGTCTCCAAGCGGGAACAGCACCCATGGCGCGACCTGGACCTGAAGGAGCTCAGCCTGGCCCAGCAGGGAGAGATGTTGGTCGCCTTGGAGGACCTGGACCGTTCCTCGGACCAACTGGACAAGGAATTGACCGAACTGTGCGGGGCGACCGGTCTGGCCCGGCCCTCAGGACGTCACCGCCCTGCGCCGCTTCCTCCCGTTGTTGCAGATGGCGGCGCGTTCGCCCTCCCCGCCATCGGCCTGGTTCGACCGGGGCAAGATAAAGGGATATCGGGAGCGATGTGGCCGGATGGCGGTCCGCCCTGGTACGCGTCCCCGAGCTGGAACGGGACCTCTCCTCACGCTACAAGAAGGAGCTGTTCGACCTGAACGGGACGGAATGGGTGGACCGTTTCGAGAAGCAATACTCCGGGGCGTTCCGCATGATCAACTCCGGGTTCCGCAAGGACAGCGCCACTTTGAAGGGGCTCTCCACCAGCGGGACGTTCAGCTACGAGCAGGCCTTGACCGACCTGAGGAAGCTCCGGGAGCTGCAGGATGGCCAACGGGGCATCAAGGCGCTGGAGCAGGGCGTTCCCTGGTTGGGGCGCTACAACTCCGGCCGGGCCACCGACCTGGCCAAGGTGTCGGAGGGGTTGGAGTATGCCGAGGCCTTCATGAACCTGGAAGGCTACGACGATCGCTGGAGGGCGGTGGCCGAGGAGGGCTCCCCCCACCAGCCGTTGCTGGCCCAGATGAACGAGGCCGTTCAACGCTCCCTGCAGACCTGGGACGGCTCCCACAAGGTGATGCGGGCGTTCCTCCTGTCCGGGGAGCTGCGCCTCTCGGGCAGACCGGCCGAGAGCGTGCCGTTGACGGATGTGAGCGCCTGGGCCGACATCAAGTTGCGCGAGAGGGACCGACTGGGGGAGTGGGTGGAGTACCTGGCGGTGCGCAAGCAGATCGCCGAGGAAGGGCTGGGGCCGTTCTACGATGAGGTTTTGCGCCGCAACGCCGACCTGGGGGACCTGGAGCCTTTGTTCCTGCGCCGCTTCTGGCAGCTCTGGTTGGACGAGCTCTACAAGCAGGAGTCGTTGCTTGCTCGGTTCAACCCGGTCGAGCAGAACGACCGACTGCGGCGCTTCCAGGACATGGACCGGCAACAGCTCGAGATGGCGCGGACGAGGGTGAACGCCATACTCCAGTCCCGGGTGAGGGAGAGGATGCGCATGGCAGACCTGGCCTGGACCCAAGGGGCGGAGTACCTGAAGAAGCAGTATGCCAGCAAGCGCCGGGCGCCAGTGCGGGAACTGCTCATCAAGGGCGGTCCGGCGGTGCAGTCGCTCAAGCCCTGTTTCCTCATGAGCCCGATATCGGTCAGCCAGTTCCTGGTGCCGCCGCAGAACGGCGGGCTGCGTTTCGACCTGGTGGTGTTCGACGAGGCCTCGCAGATCGTGCCGGAGGACGCGGTGTGCTGCATCATGCGCGGGGCCCAGGTGGTGGTGGTCGGTGACAACAAACAACTGCCCCCGACTCGGTTCTTCGACAAGTTGGCCCAGGGCGAGTACGACGAGGAGGAGCAGATGGACCTGGAGAGCGTGCTGGACGAGTGCGGCACCATCGGCCTGCGCCAGAAGATGCTCATGTGGCACTTCCGCTCCCGCCAGGAGTCGCTCATATCGTTCTCGAACTACCACTTCTACGAGAACCGGCTGCAGACCTTCCCCAACGCCGACGCGTCCAGCAAGGACGCCGGGATCGAGTTCGTCCATGTCCCGGACGGACGCTATGACCGGGGCGGGAAGAGGGACAACCGCTTCGAGGCGGCGGCGGTGGCCGAGCTGGTGATAGCGCTCTACCTGGCGGACCCGAAGCGCACCATCGGGGTGGTGGCGTTCAGCGAGGCCCAGCAGGAGGCCATCATCGACCTCTTGGAGTACAAGACCAAGCTGGTGGCCCGCGACCGCCCGGAGATCGAGCAGATCTGGGAGACCGAAGGCGTCGAGCCCTTCTTCGTGAAGAACCTGGAGAACGTGCAGGGCGACGAGCGGGACGTGATGGTGTTCTCCATCGGCTACGGGAGGGACGAGGGCGGCAAGCTGACCATGAACTTCGGGCCCTTGAACCAGGAGGGCGGCGCCCGAAGGTTGAACGTGGCCATAACCCGGGCCAAAAAAGCGGTGAAGGTGGTGAGCTCGATAATGCCGGAGGACATCCAGACGGACGATTCCAGCCCGCGCGGCCTCAGGCTCCTGCGCGATTATCTCGACTATGCCCGGGCCAAGGGGGAGAGGGTGGCCCTCACCCCCGAGGACGTCAAGGCGGCCAAGTCGCGGCAGAGGTTGGAGGAGTCGGTGCAGCAGGCGTTGGAGGCGAGAGGCTATACCGTCGCCCGGCGGGTGGGTGCCTCCGCCTACCGGGTGGACCTTGCCATCATGGACCCCAAGGTAAAGAACAAGTATGTGCTGGGCATCCTCTGCGACGGCGAGCCCTATGCCCAGGCGAAGAACGCCCGGGACCGGGAACGCCTGCGCTCGGACGTGCTGGGCAATCTGAGCTGGAAGCTGGTCCGCCTCTGGTCCGAGGAATGGGTGCGGGACCGGGACCACGTGATGCAGAAGCTCGAGGCGGACATGAAGGCCTTCGGACTGGACCCGGAAGCGTTGAAAAGAAAATAGGCCTGGCCTCGCCCAAAGCCCGGTCCGCCCGATGGGAAAGGTATATTAAACCCCTCTCCATTAGCGACGGATACCAATGTCGGGAGAGTCAGAACTATGACACTTAAGAAGACCGATCCGAACCTGGTCACCCTCGTCGACGACCTGAAGAGGTCCTCGAGGGAGAACGGTGCGGACATCTGGCGAGACATTGCTCTGCGTTTGGAGAAGCCCAGAAGGAACTGGGCAGAGGTAAACCTGAGCAAGTTGGAGCGATTCACCTCCGACGGCGACGTAGTGGTCGTCGCCGGCAAGGTGCTGGGAGCAGGGGCCATAAGCAAGAAGATCACTGTGGCCGCTTACGATTTCTCCGATTCCGCGAAGAAAGGCATCGCGGAGGCCGGCGGGAGCAACCTGACCATCATGGAACTGGTCAAGCAGAACCCCAACGGCTCCGGCGTCAAGATCATGAGGTGAATTGGATGATCGTATATGATGCTGAGAAACATGTGGCCGGTCGTCTGGCGACAACCGTGGCCCACCAATTGCTCAAGGGAGAGGACATCGTCATAGTCAACGCCGAGAAGGCGATCGTCACTGGCGACCGGGACAACATCCTGGAGAACTACAAGGCAAAGCGCGACCGCGGCTACTCGCACTCCGGTCCGTTCTACCCCAGGCGCGCGGACCTCATCCTGAAGAGGATGGTCAGGGGCATGCTGCCCTACGACCGGCCCATGGGAAGGGCCGCCTACAAGCGCCTGAAGGTCTATGTGGGCGTACCCGAGGAGTTCACCGGCTCTGAGAAGATGAAGGTGGAGACCGCGTTGCGCAGCACGACTGGCAGGTACATCACCATCGGGGACATCGCTGAGTCCCTTGGTTCGAAGGTGAGGTGATACAATGGTTAAAGTCATCAACACGAGCGGAAAGCGGAAGACCGCCGTCGCCCGCGCCACCATCACCGAGGGATCCGGCAAATTGAGGATCAACTCGGTCCCGGTGGAGGCATGGCAGCCGGAGCTGGCCCGCATGAAGATCATGGAGCCCTTGGCTCTTATCCCGGACAAAGCGTCCAAGGTGGACATCGATGTGTCGGTCGCCGGCGGCGGCGTCATGGGTCAGGCCGAGGCCACCCGGACCGCAATCGCTAAGGCCATCGTCGATTATTACGAGGACGATGAGCTGGCAAGGGCCTTCAAGCAGTACGACCGGTCGATGCTCATCTCTGATGTGCGCCGGAAGCTGCCGAAGAAGCCCCTGGGCCGTGGTGCTCGGAAGAAGAGGCAGAAGAGCTACAGGTGAGCAGATGATAATACCGGTGAGATGTTTCACGTGCGGCAAGGTGGTCGGTTCCTCCTATCAGACCTTCGTCAAGAGGGTGCAGATGGGAGAGGACGCCGAAGGAAGTGCTGGACGACCTCGGTCTGAGGCGCTACTGCTGCCGCCGCATGATCATATCGCACTCGGACCTGCTCGAGGAGCTCATACCCCTCGGTTGAAACCCTTTAAACTCAACCCCTTTATCAATGGGTCTGTGGGGTAGCTTGGTATCCTTCCAGCTTGGGGTGCTGGTGACTCCAGTTCAAATCTGGACAGACCCACCATATCTCTCTTACTGGAAATGATTCCTATTCATGACCTTCGATTTTTAACTTACTGGATTTTTCAATGATTCCAAACCCATAGTCGTTCGGTCCGATTGTGTCAGAGATTATGATGTACATTTCAGGATATTGCGAGTATTTGCTCAATCTCAATAGCCCTGTCTCCACACTCTCTTTTGGATCGATTTCTATTATCCTGGCTGGAAGATGGGGACGGTGTGGGACATGATAGGCGGGGAAATATACCGTCACCATCCAGTCATCCTTAGGATGTGGCGTGGGGGTCATGGTGCTGGGATCCACCAATTCACCATTGAACCATATATTCCTGATGAACCATCCACAATCCGTGAAGGCATCGTCCGTTATCAACCTGAATCGGTAGAGGACATGAAGGCCCGAGTAAGGGGTAAGATCGTAGCTCATTCGCACCCATTCATTGGACGATGTCCACATGTACGCACCATTTAAAACTGGCCTGTCATTAATTTCGGGCATTAATGCCTCACCCTCGTTAACAACAGTGTATTCATTGGATAATGCTTCCCAATTGACACCACCATCGATAGAGACTTCGAGGAGGCCGCCGTCATATGGAGTTTCCATCCTCCATATTGTTTCGATGGTAAGTTGTGAAGAAGAGGTGCTTGGAACGTTCACTTCTCCCAAAAGGGAATAATCGACGCTGTCGCCGGTATCTGACCACCATGTGTCCAAAATATCATTATCGAAGTCCTCGATGAATAATGAGGAGTCTGGGGTTTCAAGAAATTTTACGTTGTCGACGAAGAGCATCCCCCAATTCCCTGGTTCGCTGTTGTCATAGTATCGGAATGCAATTCTTAGATCGGAATGGTATGAATATTCATCAAGACTGATGATGGAAGTATACCACTCGGCATAGGTGTTTTCCAAGGTATATATTGGATTGAAATTCACACCCCCATCCAGAGATAACAAGATCTCAGCCGAACTGTCTGGATGATCGTTAGGGAATTCCCTCCATCCACTATAATACCAATAATCGAATTGCAGACTTATCCCGGTCTTTCCTTCCACGTTGATTTGAGGTGTTAATAATAGCTCGTCCACCGGCTCATCATCAAGGTTGTTCGATTGAGCGATCGCATTGAAATCGTGATCCTTGATGTGTGCGTCTAGATATTGGACCCCCTCATAATCGATCTGCCAAGGAGCTGAATAAGCCATATTACTCTTTGTTTCCCAACCCAAGGGCATCTTTGGGCAAGGTTGGCGTTGCCAACCCTGCATAACATCCTCTCCATCGAATTTAAATGAGGTCGCCCTTCGATCTAAGGAGGTAGACCATATCTTGCCACTGTTCGTCACGTGGATATAATCCGTTCCATAAGGACCTAAAATCGATATCCCGGTGTCGAGACCACCCCTTGAGATCGTATTCCCAAAGCCCTCTGCGGCTGAATCCATCCAGGGAATTGATTTGTGTGAATAATCGTAAATCCTAAGAGCTCCCAATGATGAAGATGATAGGTCAATCGAGCGATAGTTATACCAACCATCGCCGACGTCGTCAGAGTGAATCAGGTTGGCAATTCTCCAATATCTAAAGACCTCATTGAAACTCCAATCTGGATAGCCATTTTTTTGAAGTGCCGTGTCCACTGCAACGATGCCCCGATCCACTGGTATCGATCAGGTCGCGCACGATCTCGTTTCCGAAATGATCGGCCAGATAGATAACGAACAAGTAGGCAGCGCCATAATCGGCCAAATTCATGGTCGCCCATTGGTCATACCATACTGTAAGTGAGTTGTCCGGGGTGGCAAGGAAATCTGATATCTTCTCATATTGGACGTAATTGACCCCGTGCCCCATCAGCAACCAGGCATATTCAGCACATCCTTCATCGATGAACAATTCTTGCCAGGTGTTGTGATCATTATGCAGTAGGTGAGCATATTCATGAGTCAAAATATATTCATACTGGTAAGAATAAATCCCTTTATCCGCTCCAAGTCTATCTGCCCAATCATAGCTACTGATGTGGATAATGTTCCTATCGTAGCCCTCGAGCCAATAATAATCAAAGAACCCCTGCCCATAAAACGGGAGGGATGCGTCCCAAAATGAATCGTCCACTATGTTAAAGACCATGATCATGATTCGTTCTGGAACGTCCGTCTCAAATGTTGGATATCCCCATTCTGCCCATGAACCGTCCATTCCATCCCTTGGTAATGGCGACCCGAGCTGATCTGACATTCGGGGGTAGATATTCTTATCCCATTCCTTCATTAGAAGTTTTAACTGGTCATCGGAGATCGATATCTTGAGGGGATCATCGTTTCTCGGGTCTGTTGGCATGAATGACAGATCGTCAGCTACCCAGATTTCGCATGTGGATGACTCGGCCCTCTTTGTGAAAGTCATGAAATCCGACGGGTCAGTCACATTCAGGCTCCATTTGCCCCACCAACCTGTATAATAATTCCTCTTTTCCCCTAAAGCAGCGTCTAAAGAAATATCTTTTTCAGAAATTGAGGACTGCACTTTGAAGAGATGTGAAATTCTGAGGAACAGGATGATTGGATCTAACCAAGTTGTCCATGTCCATCGGCATGCTCATTCCGGAGTCATCATACGATCCTTCGTTGGACGGACCATATTGTGAGTTGGGGATGGCCATGGCAACCGCAGATGCAAAAAATAGTGTGACAATGAGAATAGAAATTACCGAAGGAAGGATGGTTTTCCTCATTTTTGCTGTTGCCAAATCAATCCTCTCCCGATCAATATCTTCCCTTAATCTTCGTGCAACTATTCGGAGAACCGTTACAACGACAGGTCGCACTGTCTCCGCCAGCATCATGGGTGATGTTGGTGCCTGATCGGACAGTCCCACAGGTTGTGCAATACCAATAATCAGATCCGTGGGTGGCATAAGGACAAACCTTGTTCCCGTTCGGTGCTGTGACCAAGGTGTGTCCTGAGTTGCATTTTGTTGGGATGGCCAGAGGAACAATTCCTGCTTGAATTTCAATTGTTTCCGGACTTGTGGGTTTCCTAAGGGTTAACACATATGGGCTTGGAGATGAAAACTTCATCAAATTCAATCGCGCATTGTAGAAAAGGAAGCGCTTTCCTTTATAGGATATCAAACAGTGATTAAAATCAACTCCGTTGAGTACCATTTCATCAAATGACTTCACAAGATGGAGCAGATGACAAATATCCTCAGAGTCGAAATCTCCATAGTCGACAAAGAAATCGATGCCTGTTACATCGATCCCTTTGTCCTGCAGAAACTTAATTTGCTCATCGATAATATCCTTAAGCTCTTTCCTCAATCTATCCATAGTATAACCCCCCCTAGTTTCTTATTGAAAAATACCCATCCCTATTATTTGATGTTTTTGTGTTTCGTAAAAATTTTTAATTAATTTTTTAATCCTTAAGTTACTATTTGCTCATTTTACCATCACATGTTTAATAAAAGTATTCCGGATATTACTTATGATGTTAACTAAAACGAACGTCCCTAATCGTTTTGTGGGAAGAATCGATGAAAGGGATCGCCTTTTTTCATACCTCAGCAATACGATGATCAGGAAGGGGACGTTAGTTTTGATATCGGGAGAGGCCGGTATCGGAAAATCTCGATTGGCTGACGAATTCCTGGAGAGAGCAATGAGCACTAATTGCTCTTGTATATCGGGTAGCTGTTTACCTGGTATCCCTTTACCCTATCTCCCCTTTATAGAGGCGTTTAACAAGGCTAATATATCAGAACCATTACCAAAAATAATTGGTGCTGTAGATAAGGTAAAGGAAACAAAAACGATTTTTGGAGAGAACTATGTTTGCAGCGATAAGGAATCAACTCATGTAATTGATACAACATGGAGCCCAGATCGTATTCTTTTTGCAGCCTTGGAATTTGTTAAAGAGAGGAGTCGGTTAAGACCTTTGATTATTCGAATTGAGGACCTACAATGGGCTGATCCTCAAAGCGTCCAATTACTTCACTTCTTGGCCAGGAACGTGAAATCCGAAAAAATACTAATTCTTGGAACCTATCGAACAGAGGAAATCTTACCGTTGGAAGGACAGAACACCAACTCGTTATTTGATGTTCTTAGATTGATGAGAAGGGAGGGATTGGTCGAAGAGATCGAGTTGGGTGGGTTGGAAATTCAAGATACTGCTGAGATAATTAGCGACGTGTTAGGATGTAATGCAAATAAGGAGGTCATTGAGAGAGTTGCTTTCGAGTGTGAAGGTAATCCATTATATATAATTGAGACGATTAAAATATTAAAAAATTCTAGAATAATCGAAATGATGGGAGGGGAGTGGAGAATATCTCCAGGGAAACGTCTTGAGATCCCCCCCACCATAAAAGAGATAATCCTGAGAAGATTGGAAGGATTGAAACCGGAGCAGAGACGCATTTTAGAAATAGCATCTGTAGTTGGTTATCGTTTTGAGGTTGATACGGTTAAAACGGTATCCAATTTACAACCATTGATTCTCATTAAGGAACTGGACAGGATGGAGAGTATGTACGGTTTGATAGCTGAAATATCGGATGGTTACCAATTCCGGCATCATATCTTCCGTCAGATCACTTATGAATCAATATCGAAAGCTAGACGGTCAGAGTATCATCGTTTGATTGGGGAGACATTAGAACAAAAAGAATTTCCAGAAAAAGCTGCTCTGCTAGCCTACCATTTCTTTGAGGCGAAAGACGACTCCCGTTACGTCAAATATGCGGTTTGTACTGGAGAGGAACTGGTTGCCAAAGGGGCGGCCATCCAGGCTGTTCCATATTTTATCAATATTTTAAAAATCGCAGAGAACCAATCCGAAAAAAATGCTTATTGGAGCAGGGCAAAGATGGGTCTAGCGTATGCGAACATCCAGATTGGAAATTTTGTCGATGCAGAAGCACAGATCAAAGAAATAATTGATTTCAGCGGCATCGAAAAGATTGATGCCCGTGCCCTTAGGTACCTGGCAGAGATCTCCCTGTTGAGAGGAGAGATGGAAAATGTACTTGAAAGATTGAACATGGCTGAGGATGCCGCCTCAAACAACCCAAACGAATTGGCAGAGATTTTGGGAACTCGTGCCAACGTCTTCCTTTGGCAAGGGAACTTCGATGAGGCTGAGAGGTGCTATACTAAAGCTATCTCCTCTTCTTTGTTGGCTGAGAACGATGATCTTACTGCACGCTTGTACTGTTATCTCGGTGACGTTTATTTGACTCAGGGGAAGATTGAAAAAGCGTTAGCATCGGTGGATGAGGCATTGCGGATTAGTGAAGAATCACCAGGTTTCTATGGGGAGATGGAAGCGTGCTATTACTCGGGAATGGTTTATTTCCATATAGGGGACTGGAGGGAGGCGGTAGAGCGATTGAGCAAGAGCATCGATATCGGTGAAAGGACCGGCCAATTGGCAAATATTTGTTGGTCGAGCATTAATCGTTCATTGGTATACGATGCCCTAGGAGATCATAAAACTGCCCTAATAGAAGCAAGGAATGGTCTTGAAGCGGCAAAAGAGATCCAATCCCCCTATGCAATGTTGCTAGGTCTGACTGGAGTATTCTATGCGTGCCTAAAAAATGAATATTTTGATGAGGCTAAAGTGATTTATGATGAGGCGGCTCAAATCGAGAAGGGCATCAACTGGAGCCTTCATTCTACTACTCGTTGTTTTTATTTAGCAGCTAAAGGAAAATATCTGGCAACCCAAGATCGATTGGTTGATGGCTCGATGGCATTTGAGGATTCGTTCGAATTGATGAAGGATACGCCAAACGGTCTTTTACTGGAGGCCATGGCTCGAGTTTGGTATGGAGAGGCGTTGGCGAGGGTCGGCAATCGATTATCCTCGCTTGAGCAGTTCGAAAAAGCATACCATATCTATGAGAGAATTTTCAATTACCCCCAGATGGAAAAAGTGAAATGGATGATCAACACCACCTGATCAGTTTTGTTACCGAATGTCATAGTTAAAAGTGAATGAAAAGTTAATAGGCCATAGCATCCAAATATTCCTTCTCGACCTTAGGAGACCGGGAGTCCCATGTGTATGATTGGGACAATATCATTGATCGCTTTGCACATTCCGTCCTTTGGTTTTCGTCCAATAATAATGTAGATAGCTTCATGGCAAGATCTTTTGGATTATTCGGCCTGCAGAGCAGACCGCCATCTTGAACCACCTCGGGAAGGCCCCCCACATCAGTCGCAACAATCGCTTTCCCATAGGACATTGCCTCCGCCACTGCGATGCCATAGGATTCGAATATCGATGGCATGACGAAATAGCTTGCAAGAGGAGAGCAATTCACACTTCCTTTCCTCGCACACCCTTCCAGTCATCTCAACTTTTCCTCTGAAGACCGTTCCTTCTCGATCATCCTGGTCAATTTGTCCTGTAGTGGACCACCACCGCAGATGATCAAGTTTACAGTCCACTTATCTCATGGCCTTGACAGATACTCCAAACCCTTCGTGTTCACCAGACGGCCCATGAAAAGGATGAAGTCCTCCTCCTTGACCGGCGCGGTGCAAGGTATCTCGATCCCATTGGGGATGGCGACCGTCCTGGTTGGGTCGAAGCCTCGGCGGTCCAGGTCCTTCTTCACGAACTCACTGACGCAAATGACCTTGGGGAACTTCTTCAGGTGTCTCTTAATCATCTGGTCGTTGACCAACGATGGCAATCTGGTCACCCCCACGCCCTCCCCGAAGGTGTTGTGGAACGTGAACACCTTCTTCCCTGTCCACTGACGTGCCAGCCTGTTGTAGTCCGGAGCCCAGCGGTAATGGAAGTCCACCAGGTCCGGCTTCAGACCTTTGAGCGCCTCCGTCAGGCCTTTCGTCGATACATAAGGCGGGTTGTAGATGTCGATGTAGCGTGAGGGCAGACGCACCACACGATAGCCGTCGATGACCTCCTCCTTGCTCGTCCCCTCCAGTTGGCTGGTCAGCACGATCATCTCATGCTTCTTCGCCAGCCTCTTCGAGATGTGGTGCACTCGGTGCTCGATGCCTCCCAGGAAGGGATAATGGAACGGATTCACCTCGACGATCCTCATACAACCGCCTTACCAAGCTAACTTGAGCACAGGAGGGTAATCGCTAACCCATCATTATCCTTAGCCTTGCATCATTTTATTAAGTCCTACCGACCCATTCACAGATGGATGACCGGTCGTATCTATGTCCTTAAGTACGAAGGGGACCCGAAGACGAAGTTCGAACAGTTTCGTAAGCTGGCCAAGGACCATAGACATGGAGTTCGAGGGCGATGTGGAGAAGGGGCATTTCAACGGAGGACCGTACGTGGCCGGTTTCCATATCAGCTTCAGGGGCAAATATGAGGTCAAGGGCGACAAGATCGAGGTGACCATTTTCGAGAAGCCCGCCCTGGTTACATGGGAACTGGTGGAAAGCACCCTGAAGCGATTCGTCATGGAGGATTAGGTCGCGTTCGGGGAAGGACATTTATATGCCAGGGTACAAGGTCAAGGGCATGGTGCGACGTAAGATCATCAGTATAGACCGGGGGCTGTGCAACGGCTGTGGCCAATGCGTCATGGACTGCGCGGAGGGCGCCATCGAGCTCCGCGATGGCAAGGCACATGTCATCAGCGACCGCTTCTGCGACGGACTGGGAGCGTGCATAGGCGGCTGCCCCACCGGGGCCCTGACCATCGTGGAGAGGGACTCGGAGGATTTCGACGAGGAGGCGGTAAAGGAGCACCTGGGCAAGAAATCCTGCGACGACATCCCCATGCAGGCCTGTCCCGGTTCCGGTCCGAGACGCTTCAAGCCCCATCCTACTGGTGATGTCGGGGCAGTATCCTCGCAACTCTCCAACTGGCCCATCCAGATCCGCTTGGTCCCGCCCAATGCCCCCTATCTCCGCAAGGCAAAGCTGCTCATCGCCGCCGACTGCAGCGCCTTCGCCTGTGGTGGGATCCAGCGCGACTTCATCAAGGACCGGGTGGTGCTCATCGGTTGCCCCAAGCTCGACGACAACGAGGAGTTCGTCGACAAGCTGGCCGCGATATTCAAAGTGGCCGAACCGCAGGACGTCGCCCTACTTCATATGGAGGTGCCCTGCTGCCGCGTCTCCAAGAAGCTTGTCCGTATGGCCATCGAGAAATCAGGCAAGGTGATCCCCATGAAGGAGTACATGGTCATGGTGGAGGGCGGCGCGGTGCAGCAGATGGCCTAGTCCCGCTTGTTCACCTTGCAGCTCATACTCTCCACCTCGAGCTTGAGCACGACGGTCTTGTCCATGCACCTTTCGGTCACGACATAATCGCCGGGATGATAATGCCTCATCAGTGCCTCGATCCCTTTTGCCCTTTCCTCGGGCGCGCTCGCCACACCGATCCGGCCCTTCCCCATGACGCACTTGAAGTTGTTGCTGCATTTGTAAGCGTCCCGGTCCAGCACGAGGCCCTCATCGATGTCGATCTCGAAGGTGGCCTTCCCGTTGCGTTGCACCAGGTCCATCTTCCGGCCTTCCTTGGCGCAGTGGAACCAAAGGCAACCGTCGGCATAGCCGAAGTTCATGGGAACTATGTACGCCTCATCCCCGTCCACCAGTCCGATGCGGCACACCCCCGCCGCTTGGATGATGGAATCGATCTGAGCTCGGTCCGTTATCTCCTTCTCCGCCCGCCTCATGGCGTCGGTATCGGGCTTCGGGTAAATCACTTCAACGGAGCTTGTAACCGCAGAAGGGGCAGAAGACCCCTCCCACATCCGTCCGACCGCAATTGCGGCAGAATCGTGCTCCGTCAGGGTTCTCCGGGGGCAGGGGCGCCGCCGACCGGTGGTGGCGGTGGTGGCGGGGCATAGCTGGTGTTCATCATTGTGTAGGTCGTCGGGGCCCACGGCATGCCATATTGCTGCTCCTCCGTCGGCAGTGTGTCCTGGTCCGGTCTCTTGATGATCCTGCTGACCCCGATGACCGATGCCGCCACCACAATGGCGAACACCACGAGCAATGCTATCTCCCAGCCTTCCAGTGTCCAAGATCCTCCATCATCGTCCTGGGCCGTGGCATTGGCAGCGATCACGAACGGACCGATGTTGTAGGAACCGTTGGCCGCGTTGCCGTCGACATTGATCGCGCGGATATGTAGGTACCATAGCCCTTGCGTCAAAGGCGGGCTCTTGGACTTGGCCATGACGGTGTCGATGCTGTCGTCGGGCACGGTGTCCGGCTCCCCGTCCCAGACGATGGAATAACCGGCGATGTTACCGGAGTAATCGATGGCACCGCTCCAGGTCACCTCCACGGTCGAGTCGTCGGATTCCTCCATGATCTTGTGGCTGGAGTCATAGGTGGTGGGGTTGAGCGGATAGCCCAGATCGACCTGGAACCTTGCATGGTAGAAGATGGTGCGCAAGGAGTCGTTCTTGTCCGGCCAGGCAGTGTAAACCTGGACCATGCTCTGGGGCTTGTCATCGCGGAATATGGTCCAGAAGGTACCGAACTCGTTGTCGATCAGGTCCCCGTTTCCGTCCGGGTCCCAGGATGGGTTGTCGGTGGAGGAGACCCCGTCATAGATGTCCCAGAGGACATTGGCCACGGCGCCCTCCACCGTGTTGCCGTCCCAGTCGCCGTAATCCCCGTTGAAGAAGGGTCCATCGGCGTACACCGTCGATTCCATGTTGCTGCCGTCGGAGCGGACCGGGTCTCCCGATGACCGCCCGCTCGAAGAACTCGGCCCAACCCTCGGTGAGCGCGAAGGGCCCGTTGGAAACGCTATCGATATAATGAGGGTCCAGTCCCTCGGTGTAGGGGAAGCTCCCTCCCCTTACGGTATAATGGATGCAATGACCGTACTCGTGGAGGATCGTCCCCTGGTCCCAGATATGCCCGTCCTCGGCCGGGATGTCGATGACCGTGCCCGATGGAGCTGGGCCAGGTGCCAGAGGGCCAGTTGATGGTCACCTCGTTCATCTCAAAACCGGTGCGGTCCTTGATCCAGAGCGCACCGGCCCGGGCTGCCTCGAAGGCCGACCAGGCCCCCCGGTCCTCATTGGTGATGCGGTGGTTGATGGTGCTGGACGAGCTCAGGGTGAAGACCCGGTGGACCACTCGTAGACCGAGTTGGACAATATCGTCGTGTCCCTCACCTCGACGAATCGTTGGTCCGAGGTGCTGATGATGAGCTCGAACTGGCCTGCGGTGAGGTTGGTGAAGGTGACCTTGCCCGCGCCATCCGTGGTGCCGTTCCTTTCCACGAAGGAGCTGTGGGCCCCGACCCTCCACAGCTGCACCAGGCCTCCCTTGCAAGGCAGTGACGCTGAGGCCGTTCTCTGAGGAATAGTTGAATCGGGCGGTGAGGATGATTTCAGTGGTACTTGGCGCGGTAGCTTCAGCGTTCATAGGGAGGTCGGTGCGTGCCAACCCCTGGGTCTCCAAGGATGTGCTCTCCATGTTCATCCTGGTAGCAACCTCGCCCGGGCTGGTCGATGAGGGCTCGATGAACGCCAGAGGCGCGAACATGGAGGCCAACAACAGAAACGCTAACAGGACGACGCGAACGCGGATCGACATACCAAGTGGTTATCCTCACGAACCTGGGCGTTAATCTACTTTATGCATACCCTGCTCGAAAACCTATCAATTATGTCGATGGCGATAAGCTGGATGTGAGTTGGATGATATATCCAATTTAAATATCGGCAATCCATACCTAACGCTGCATGAAAGCAGCCCTGATGACCGGCCCTGGGTCCCTCGTCGTGGAGGAGATGGATGAGCCGGAACTCCCCCCGGGTGGGGTGGTGGTGGAGCTGGTGGCCTGCGCCATCTGCGGCACTGACGTCAAGATGCTGGAGCATGGCCATAAGGACCTGGTGTACCCCAGGGTGCTGGGCCATGAGATGGTCGGTCGCATCGTGGATGTAGACGATAAGGTGCGATCATACCGCCAGGGTGACCTGGTCCAGATTTGGCCAGGGATCGCCTGTGGCGTCTGCCGCCCCTGCTCCCGCGGGCATGACAACCAATGCCACCATATGGGCATCCTCGGCTTCAACCGGGACGGGGGGTTCGCCCAGCGCATGGCTGTGCCGGCGGAGAGCGTTCGCGGCGGCGGCCTGGTCCGCTTGCCGGCGACCGTCGATGCCGCTCTGGTCACCTTGACGGAGCCGTTGGCCTGCTGCCTCAACGGGCAGGAGCTGGCCTCGGTGAGGAGAGGGGACGTGGTGCTGATATTCGGTGCCGGGCCCATCGGGTGCCTGCATGCCATCGCGGCCAGGCACAAGGGGGCGGGCAAGGTCCTCATGACCGAGCACCTGGAGGGGCGCAGGGCGCTATTGCCTTCGGGACTGGCCGATCGCATCATCGACCCATCGGCGGAGGACATCGCCACGATCGTGGCCGAGGAGACCGGCGGGGAGGGGGTGGACGTTGTGCTCATGTCGACCCCGGAGGTGCGGGTGGACAGTTGGGTGCTCAAATTGGTGGCCCCCCATGGCCGGATCAGCGTCTTCAGCGGCCCCAAGAAGGGCAACCATGAGGTGCCGTTCGATGTGCGCTCCCTGCACTACCGGGAGATCGCCCTGGTGGGGGCGTACGGTTGCTCCAGCCGTCACAACCGCATGGCGGTGGAATCGTTGCTCTCCGGGGAGCTGGACGTGGAGTGGTTGGTCACGGAGCGGGCGACGTTGGACGGGATCGGACAGGCGTTCCAACATGTCAACGACCGTATCGGTATGAAATCGGTCATTACCAAATTCTGAGGTGTGAAAATGGAAGAGAAATTGAGGTACTTCGGCGGAAAGGTGGACGCGCTGATCAAGGGAAAGGACATCACCCGGGCGGAGGCCAGGGACCTGTTCCGAGAGGTGCTTTTGAACCAACAGCCGGACCTGCAGCAGGGCGCGTTCTTGGCGGCGCTGACCGCGAAAGGCGCCACCCCGGAGGAGCTGGCCGGAAGCTGGGAGGCGATATACGATATCGATACCGTCAAGGTCAGACCGGAGGTCCCTGGCCCATTGGTGGACAATTGCGGCACCGGCATGGACACCATCAAGACCTTCAACATCTCCACCGCCGCCTCCATCGTGGCCGCGGCGGACGGCATCTACATGGCCAAGCACGGTGCCCGCGCCATAACCTCCAAATGCGGCACGGTGGACATCGTGGAGGCGCTGGGCGTGGACGTGGAGTGCGATGTCTCGGTGGTGAAACGCAGCATCGAGAACGCCGGGATCGGCATGTTCAACGGCATGAGCGGCAAGGTCCACCCCCAGGCCCTCTACCGCATCCTCTCCCAGGTCCGCTTCGGCACGGTGCTGAACATGGCCGGGTCCCTGGCCAATCCCGCGCTGCCGACCTATGGTGTCCGAGGCGTGTACGCCAAGGAGATGGTCATGCCCATCACCAAGACCATGCGCGAGATCGGCTACCGCCGGGCGTTCGTGGTGCATGGGATGGACGCACATGAGAAGCGTGGCCTGGACGAACTCTCCACCCTCGGACCGACGCATGTGGCCGAGCTGCACCCGGACGGGGAGATCGAGGAGTACGTGCTAAATTACAAGGACCTCGGGCTCCCGACCGCCAAGGAGGAGGTCATCCTCTGCAAGTTGAACAAGGAACAGGAGGCCATCGAGCTGCTACGCGTGCTGTCTGGCGAGGACCACAACTCCCGCCGTGACATCGTCTGTCTGAACACCGCCCCCATACTCTACATAACCGGTCATGCCAAGGACCTTGAGGAAGGCGTGCGCAAGGCAGAGGGGATCATCGACTCCGGCAAGGCGATAAAGAAGCTACGCCAGTGGGTGGCGGAACAACAGAGCGGCGACTCGACGGTCAAGGTGGAACAGCTGGACCGCCTCATCGAGAGGTCCGGCGCTTTGATGAGCTAGGATTGGCCCATTGTTCCCGGCTCCTTTCCTCCATCTCCTTCATGGAGGCCTCGCGGGCCACCGCCCGCTCTTCCCTCTTCTCCTGCCTGGCCTCATAATCGTCCCGCTCCTTGTCGGCGGTGATGATGATGACGCTGTTCTGTTCCTCCCCCTCCAGGGAGACCATCGGTCCCTTGGCGGAGCGGCGGACCCGCTTCATGAATCCCTCGAAGAACGCCAGGTCCTCATTGGTGGTCTCGACGAGCAATTTGATCAGGAAGGTGTGGATCTCATGTATGGTGTCGAAGAAGTAGGATATATCGGCGGAATCGAGCATCGCCAGGAAGCGCTCCTTGTCCTTCTTGCGGGCGGAGAGGGCGCGTAGCTGCTCCTCCCAGTTGTCCTGTATCGCCACAGGCAGCGTCTCTTTTCCCAGGACCTTCCATTCCAGCATGAGGCCGGGATACGCCTTGGGCCATAAGAGGGTTTTGCTTGTCCCCAATGACCTAACCTGCTCTGAGGATGAGCGACGACATGATCTCCGACCGGACCGTCCGGACCGCGCTGGGGCACCATGATAAATTTTATCAAGGCATGCCGGCATCATCCCCGCATGTACGGCACAGGCGGGTATCGTTACTACAAGGACAAGGTGGCCAACGACCTCCATGGCTGGAGGAACGAGGCGACGTTCGTCGAGAAGATGACCGTGGCCTTGCTGTTCGCCCTGCTCACCGCCCTGGCCTCGATGGTCCGCCTTTATATGCCGTTCACTCCGGTGCCCTTCACCGGACAAGTGCTGGTGGTCCTCCTTTCCGCCGTCGTGCTGGGACGATACGGGGCGATAAGCCAGGTCATGTTCCTTGCCATCGGGGGTTCTTTCGGACTGTTCGCCGCCGGAGGCCTCATGGCGCTGGTGGGCGTGACCGGGGGCTATCTGATCGGGTTCGTCGCCGCCGCCGCCTTCCTGGGCGAGCTGGTGGAGAGGAAGGAGAGCTGGACCTATGCCACCGTGGCCCTGGCCATGGCGGTCGCGGTCGGCCTGATCTACCTGTTCGGCGTAGGACAGCTGGTGATGGTCCTAGGCATAAGCTGGTGGGAGGGCGTCGCGCTGGGAGCGGCGCCGTTCGTGGCCGCAGATGCCCTGAAGATCGTGCTGGCCATTGGGACGGCTTCGTTCCTCCTTCCGCTGCGGAAGTGATGCCTTGACCGAGAACCTGCCCGAGCACGACCACTGCCAGATCTGCGACGACCCGATAGATCTGGGACAGAAGTTCTGCTCCGAGAAATGCCAGGAGGACTACCGGAAGGAGGTCAAAAAGGAGAAGCTCAGGAGCTACCTCTTCCTGGCGGCCGTCGGTGTGGTGGTCATCGCCGTGACCGCGACCTTCTTTGTCATCTAATAGGGTCGGCTCTTCCGGCGCAGCACCGCATCCGTCATGCGCATCGCCTTCACCGTTGGACCGACGTCATGGACGCGGACGATGTTGGCTCCGTTCATTGCCGCCACCACCGCCGTCGCCAGGGAGCCTTCCAGACGTTGATCGGGATTACCTCCCAATATCGTTCCGATGAAGCTCTTCCTTGACGTGCCGACGAGCAATGGCCCCCCCAACCCGCGGAACTCGCGCAAACGGTGCAGCAGCTCCAGATTATGATCGGCGGTCTTGCCGAACCCTATGCCCGGGTCCACCATGATCCGTTCCGGCGCCACCCCGCCCTCCACCGCGCGCTGGATGGAAAGATGCAGCTCGTGGTAGATGTCCCCCACCAGGTCCTCGTAATGCACATTGTGCTGCATGGTGCCCGGCTCGTCGCGCATATGCATGGAGACCACGCCACATTGATGGCTGGCCGCCACCTTGATCATCTCCGGGTCCCTCAATCCAGAAACGTCGTTGATGATCTCCGCCCCCCTCTCGAGGGCCAGATCTGCCACCGTCGGGTGGCGCGTGTCCACGGAGATGGGCACGGCGATCTTACCGACCAAGGCCTCGATGACGGGCAATATGCGGCCCATCTCTACCTTCTCGGCCACCGCCTTCGCGCCTGGCCGGGTGGATTCCCCGCCTATGTCGATGATGTCCGCGCCCTCCTGCACTATTTGCATCGCCCTCTCCACGGCGGCTTCAGTGTTGTCAAAGGAACCGCCATCGGAGAACGAGTCTGGTGTGACGTTGAGCACCCCCATGACCAGGGTGCGGTCGAAGCGCAGCTCCCGCTTGGCCAGAGGGACCGGGACGGTGTAATCGGAATGGTAGTTGCGAATGGCGGTGGCGATCTCCATACCATAATGGCCCACCGCACCTGCGTCCATGGCCAGCTGCTCGAAGAAGAAGGGAGCGCCCACCATCATCACCTTGCCAGAGCGAATCTTGCGACAGAGGAAGGCCTCGCCCCCCTTTGCCTTGATCGCATCCTGCAGTATGACCGCCTCCTCCCGATCCATGCCGTCCTGGACCACGAAGATGGACCCGAGCATGCGCCGCCGGTCCATGAAGTTCTCCGGAAGCCCGAATCGGCGCCACTCCGCCAGCGCCTCGTCGTATGAGAAGTAGTGCCTCACCCGGGACATGTCATCACCCCATCTGCCTGTCCACCAGCTCGGTGAGGTCCAGTACCTCCAGCTTGGCGCCTTGGCGCTCCTTGCCCAGGTTGAGGTTGTTCACGCAGAACGGGCAGGCGGTGACCAGGTAGTCGGCGAAGGCCGCCTCGTCCACCCGCTTGGCCGCGATCCGGGCCGACATCTCAGGATAGGCGGAACGGACCCCGCCCCCTCCGCCGCAGCAACGCGCCGTCTCCCTGCTCCGGGACATCTCCTTGAATTCTATCCCTGGTACCTTGCCTATCACCTGGCGCGGCGGGTCGTAGACGCCGCAGTGCCGGCCCAGATGGCAGGGGTCGTGATAGGTGACCTTCCCCTTCAATGGCCTAAGGTCCAGGTCTTTCTCGGCCAGCATCTCCGAGATATGCCGCACCTTGAAGGGCACCTTGACGAAACGAGGGTACTCCTCCTTGAACATGCGATAGCAACCAGAGCAGCTGAACACCACCTCGGAGACGCCGCGGTCGGCGATGGCCTCGACGTTGCGATGGAATAGGTCGGCAACCTCCTCCTCGTCCCATCCCACCCTCTGAAGCACGGAGCCGCAGCACACCTCGTCCACCAGGGCGTAGTCGATGTCCAGCTTGTCCATGACGGACATGGTGGCCCTGGCTATGCTCTGCGTACGATAAGATGCGGTGCACCCGGCGAAATAACCGACCTCCGCCCCCTTGTCCTCGACGCCCAGTGCCTCTCGGACGGTACGCCTTTCCCCATAGGGATTGCCGGTCCGGAGCACGTTCTCGACGATGGCCCGGTGCTTGGGCAGCATCCGGCCGTTGGCCACCAGGTCCCGGCGGGCCCTCTCCACGACGTCCACCACCTGGACCTTGGAAGGGCAGCGCCTCTCGCAGTCCTTGCAGGTGGTGCACTGGTAGAGATATTCCAGCACCGAGTCGTCCGCCTCGAGCTCCTTGTTCAGAAGTCCGTAGGACAGGACCATCCTGCCCCGGGCCACGCTCGGGTCCCATCCCACATCGTCGAAGGCCGGGCATACGCTCTTGCAGAAACCACAATAGGTGCAGGTGAGCAGTTCCTTCCTGACGTGGCGGAGATGCTCCGCCTCGATGTAATCGGCCATCTTAGACCAACCTTGGGACGGTAACGCTACCGTCCAACATTACTAATACCTTTCCCCCGGGACGGGTGGCCAGGGCATGGTCCAAAGCCTCCTGGGCGCTGCGGAACGGAGTGACGTTGATCCTCTCCAGCGCCTCACAGCTCAGGCCGGTTACCGCGTAGAGCTCAGCGCGGTCCATGAGCTCGGCCAGCTTGGCCGCCTTGTGGTGACCGAGCTTGTACTCCCTCCTCAGGTTCTCCATGATGCGCTTGGGGTCGCGGGAGGCGGAGAGCTGATGGTAGAACGCCTCGCCCCCGATGCCCTCCCGACACTTGGATACCAGGATGACCACCCCGCCGTCCCGCACCGCCAGCTTGGCATTCTCGATGGCCTTCTGCGACTGGTACAGGTCGACGTCCATCGGGTAGGACGCCACGGTGATGACCACGTCCGCCCTCTCCTCGACATCGACCACGAACACCTCGTTGGCCCATTCCACCGCCTGCTCGAAGGCCAGGAAGAGGTCTCCGGACGCCACCCGGTACACCCGCTGGTGCCGGTCCATCACCACCTGCACCGAGAAGACGTTGAGGCCTTTGACTGCGCTCAGAGCGTCCACCATGTCCTCGTGCACGGGGTTCCCCTCCAGGGCCAGCACCTTGGCCTCCGGTCTCATGGCCAGACGGTGGTTCTGCTCCACGGAGCGATAGGACGCCACCCCCGGCAGGAAGGACTTCCTCCCTCCGGTGTAACCGGCGAAATAGTGGGGCTCGACGCTGGTGATGATGACCAGGCGATCGGCGCGGACCGCCATCTCGTTCACCTCCATCTCGGTGCCGTTCTTAGACACGCCGAGCGGCACGCAGCGGTCCTTCTTGGAATCGTGGGCATGGACCCGGTCCCGCAATTCATCCAGATGACCGCCGAAGATGAATCGCAGCTCCTCCTCGGTGGGGGCGCGGTGCGTCCCGGTGGCCACCAGATATCGGGCCTTGGTCAGGTCGAAGCGGGCCGACAGCGCGTCCAGCACTTTGGCGGTCGGGGTAGGCCTGGTGCCATCGTTCACGATGAAAACGATGTCCTTGCCCCCCTTCAGGAAGGAGGATATGTCCTTTCCGCCACAGGGGTCGTCCAAGGACGCGTCGATGACCTGGGCCTCGTCGTGCACCTCCACCTCCAAAGGTCGGATGACGCCGAGGAATCGCTCCCTGTCCAGCTCGATGTCCTGATGCCCTTTGGCACCATAGGGCAGTTCCACCTTCACCATACGTTCATGCGAAACGGCACGCCTCGATATAGAACTGTCCCTGACCATGGCAACCTTAAAACGATGGCCTTGACAATGAAGGTACGATGGTCAGATTGTGCGACATCGGCGAGAAGTCCGTGGTGGAGGCCCTCATCGGCAGGATCGGCCCTTCCGGCGATATCGGGCTGGGGGACGACGCCGCGGCCGTGCGCCTTGGCTCCCGATACCTGGTGGCGAGCACCGACCTGGTGACCCGCAGGACGCACTTCCCCAGGCCCACCACGCCATTCCAGATGGGATGGATGGCGGCTGCGGTCAACTTCAGCGACATCGCCGCCATGGGCGCCCTGCCCCTCGGCCTGTTGGTGGCCATGGGACTGCCCCGGGAAACGGAGCTGGAGACCGTGGAGGGCATCGCGGACGGCATAGGGGCCTGCGCGGAACAGGTGAGCGCCGACTATCTAGGTGGCGATACCAAGGAGACCGATGACATCTGCCTGGTCGGCACGTCATTGGGCATGGTGCGGACGGACGGCATCCTGCTCCGCTCGGGGGCTCGCCCAGGCGATCTCCTGGCGGTCACCGGCAAACCTAGGGTTGGCCGGGGCCGGTTGGGCGGAGATAGACGAGGAGGGCTTCCACCCCCTGGCCCGGAAGGCGCTATTGGAACCGTTCCCTCGGACGAAGGAGGGGGCGATACTGTCGGCATCGGGTTGCGTGACCTCCTGCATGGACACCTCGGATGGGCTGGCCATGTCCGTGCACGAGCTGGCCCGACGCAGCGGGGTCGGGTTCAAGGTCGACAGGAGTGCATTGCCAGTGCATATCGAGGCGATGGAGATAGGCGAAGGGCTGGGATTGGACGCGATGGATTGGGCGCTGTATTCCGGAGGCGACTACCAGCTGCTCTTCACCATGAGCCCGGAAGGGGAGCCCCGGCTGCGCTCCATGCTGGGAAAGGGCTACACGATCATAGGCGAGGCGACCGGGGAAGGCATCTTCTTGGAGGATGGGGGCGGAAGGTCGTTCTTGGAGGACAAGGGTTTCGAACACTTCCGGTGGTGAGAATGTGAAGGAAGCGATGTACTGGCATGCGAAGGGGGACGTGGTCCGATGCGAGCTCTGCCCCCATCGCTGTCTGATACCCCGGGCCAAGTCGGGCATCTGCGGGGTGAGGCAGAACGTGCAAGGGAAGCTCATGGCCTTGACCTATGGCATGGTCTCATCCATGCATGTGGACCCGATGGAGAAGAAGCCATTCTACCATTTCAAACCCGGTCAGACCGTGCTATCGTTCGGGAGCGTGGGCTGCAACCTGGGATGCCTGCATTGCCAGAACTATTCCATATCCCAGGCGGCCCCGGACTCCCCCTTCCTGAACCGCATCGAGGCGGAGGAGGTGCCAGGGATGGTGAGGAGGGCAGGATGCAACGGCGTCTCCTGGACCTACAACGAGCCAACCATGTGGATCGAGTTCGCCTCCGATGCCTCCAAGCTCTGCAAGAAGGAGGGCATGTTCACCAACTTCGTGTCCAACGGCTACATCCAGGAGGCCCCGCTCTGCGAGCTCAAGGGGGTGATCGATGCCATGAACATCGATGTCAAGGGCTTCACCGAGGACTTCTACAAGAAGGTGTGCAAGGCGCAGCTGCAACCGGTGCTGGACACGGTGAGGGTGGCGACCGAGCTGGGCATGCATGTGGAGCTCACCTACCTGGTCATACCCACCAAGAACGATGGGGAGGAGGAGATCGGTCGCTTCTGTCGCTGGGTGGCGGAGATCGACGATGAGATGCCTGTGCACTTCTCCCGTTTCCATCCCGACTACAAGATGATGGACCTCCCGACCACCCCCGCCAAGACCATGGAGAGGGCGCACCAGCTGGCCAAGGCGAGCGGGCTGAAGTTCGTCTATGTGGGCAACATGCGCTCTGACGCGGAGAGCACCTTCTGCCCAGACTGCGGCAGCTTGGTCATCCGACGGTCCTGGTTCGATGTGGAGCTGGTGAACTATCACCATGGCCGCTGCGGCAAATGCGGCCGGGACCTCCATATGGTGCCGTGAGCGCGATGGACCTGGAGGAACTGAGGGACCGCCTGCTGGCGGGGCGGGACATGACCGGTTGGTGGCCGGCGGAGACGCCCTTCGAGGTGATGGTGGGGGCGGTGCTGACCCAGCAGACCACCTGGGAGAACGTGACCAAGGCCATCGCGGCGTTGCGCCAGGAAGGGCTCTTGGACGTCCATGCGCTGGCCGATTGTCCGCCCGAGCGGCTCATGCCCCTGGTCCGATGCACCGGGTTCTACCGTCAGAAGTCGACGCGTCTGATCTCCATGGCCAGTCATGCGGTCGAGGTCCATGGCGGGGTGGAGGCCATGCTCGAACAGGGCACCGATCACTTGCGGAACGAGCTGCTGGGCCTCCCCGGCATAGGGCCGGAGACGGCGGACTCGATACTGCTCTTCGCCGCCCGTAGGCCGAGGTTCGTGGCGGCGGCGTATGTCTCGCGAGTGCTGAGCCGGACAGGCGTCCTCGCCTCGGATGACTATGACCAGGTGCAGGCGTTCGTGGAAGGCTCCATCGCCCCTGACGTAGTGACATATCAGGAACTTTACGCGGTCCTGGTCGACCATGCCCGGACCACCTGCTTGAAGGGACCTCGATGCGTAAGGTGCAAGATGGCCGACCAGTGTCGGTTCGCGCTCACACCAGGGCGAAAACGATGTTGCCCACCACAACGGCGATGACCAGACCGAAGGTCAGGGGGATGAGCATAGGTATCTTCGGCGTCACCCAGATGGTCTTCATGCCCTTGGCCTCCAGGGCAGCGAACTGGTCCTCCACCGGGTTGGACTGGGGTATCGAGGAGACCGTGACCTCCTGACCCTCGACCCGCTCCATGGGCCAGACGTGCCTCTTCTTCGCCTCCTCGATGTCCATGCGCCTCCCGAAGAACATGGCCGGGAACTTCCGGTCGCCCTTGGAGAGGTTGTAGAAGACGTAATAGACGGGTATGGCCAAAGTGATCAGCGCCCCGTAGAACAGCACCAGCAAGGAGAATGGCATAACGAACTGGGCCACCCCCTCCGGCACAGGCACCAGGGGGAACCCGCCCACCGTCGGATAGACCGGGATGAGGACGGTGAGCGCGATCAAGGCCTTGGCGTCCGCACCGCCCTTGATGATGTCGAATATGTACATGAGATAGTAGACCACGAACATGACCAGTATGCTCAACAGGGCCCAGAGGTCCTCACTGTTGTAGAACAGGCCGACCAGCACGGTCAAGCAAGCGGCGCTGGCGATGTACAGCATCAACGGGAGCCAGTAGACCCCGTCCTCTAAGATGCCCTTGCGGTCCCAGAGCATGTCGAAGAACACCCAGCCGATGGGCACGAGTATGAGCAGGTACAGCGGGTCCAGGTCGTCCATGAGGATCTGCACCCCCAGAAGCGCCAGTCCGGCCGCCCCCATGGCCGCCCAGAACTTGTCCGAGGCGGTCCTGGTCTCCCAATCGGATATGGCCGCCATGGTCAGCAACGCCAGGGCTATCGCCACTCGGGTCACTGACAGCCAGTCCATGCTTCGGAATCAAGGATGCCCATAAAAAGGTTTTCCGCTTGGTTCCCAGGTCGGGTAATCATGAAAGGGGCAAGGCAATGTTTTTATGCCGAACATCAATGCGGTCCCCGTACCCAGACAGAGGTAGGATGACTATGGATAGGGAACTCAGGACGCGGCGGACCTTCACGTTCGCCATGGCACTTCTCATGTCGCTGGCATTCATTTCGATGCTCTTGCCGGCATCCCAGGCGGCCGAGGTCACTGTTTTTCCAATGAACCCCGGGACGACCGAACTGAACGGGGATTCGGACATCAAGATAAGCTATGTCATCTTCAACAACGGCACCGCGCCTTTCCTGGTCAAGGGCACCGTCACCCCGGCGGAGGATGAGGGCGTCACCGCCTCGTTCGATGATGACTTCGCCACCGTCGACCCGGGTCAGTCCCACACCTTCACGGTCACATTCAGCGCCAGTCGGAACGTCAAGACCTTCGACACCGATTTCGAGGTCAACTTCACCTCCACCAGGATGGACGACCCGAGCCAGATGGAGAGCTATTCGGACACGGTAAGCTTGGAGGTCGTCTCGGTGTTCGGAGTGACCACCGGTGAGAACAAGATCCTGAAGATCTTCGACAATCCCTTCCCCCCGCCCTTCGACACCAACTTCTGGTCGTTCATATTCTCGGTGCTGATCTGGATCGGCATTGCGGTCATCTTCTACTTCGTGGTCGACCCCTTGGCGCACCTGTTGACCAGGAGGACGGAGAGCGAGCTTGACGACATTTTACTGCGCATCCTGCGCCTACCGGTCTTCGTGCTCATCATCCTCATCGGCACGGTGAGCTCCATCGAGATACTGGACCTGCCCGGGGACGTCATCTCCAACATCGAGACGACCTATCAGATAATGTTCGTGCTGTTGGGCGCCTGGATCGCCTACAAGGTCTATGATGAGGTCGTCATCTATATGGCGAAGCAGTACGCCAAGAGGACCAACACCGAGATGGACGACGCCATCATCCCCATCATGGAGAAGTTGGGCATGATAATCATCCCCATCATCGCCCTGATGACCATATTCAGCATCATGGGATACGACCTCACGGTGCTGTTGGTCGGTGCGGGCTTCCTAGGCATAGTGGTCGGTCTCGCCGCCCAATCCACTCTGGCCAACTTCTTCGCCGGCATGCAGCTGTTGGTGGAGCGCCCCTTCAAGGTGGGGGACACCATCATGCTCAGCGACGGAGGCTTCGGTGAGATCGCGCATCTGGGGCTCAGGGCCACCGAGATCTACGACAACACCAACGATTACATCATCGTCGTGCCGAACGACAAGATGGCCAACGACCCCATCATCAACGTGGTGCGTCCGGGCCGGGAGCTGACCATCGCCGTGTTGGTCGGAGTGGCCTATGGTTCGGACATCGAGCTGGTGAAGCTGCAGATGAACGAGGCCGCCATGGAGACCCCCAACGCGGTCAAGAGCAAGCAGCCCCGCATCCGCCTCAACGACTTCGCCGACTCCGCCATCAACATGAAGATATTCATCGACATAGACGATGCCAACAACCGTTGGAGGGCCGCATCGGACTTCCGAGAGAGGCTTTACAAGAGGTTCTCCGAGAATGGGATCGAGATACCCTTCCCGCAACGGGTGGTCCATGTCAAGGACGGGCGCAAGGAGAGCTGAACGGGAAAAGCACATATGTCGGCTGTTGCCAATATCGTCCCTGGTGAGATGACATGCAGGTGATGGAGGCGATACGCGAGCGGAGGAGCGTGCGCAGGTACCGAACGAAAGAGCTTTCCGTCGATGACCTGGAGATGCTGCTGGAAGCGGCCAGGCTCGCCCCTTCCGGCGCGAACCGCCAGCCCTGGGAGATGGTGGCGGTCACAGACCCGAAGAGGATCAGGGACCTGGTGCCGCTATGCAAGAACCAGACCTTCCTGGAGAACTGCAACCTCTTCTTGGTCGGGATAGACGACCCACAGCAGAAATGGGCCCGGGTCGATGTGTCCATAGCCTTGGACCATGTGTCCCTGGCCGCGTTGGAGCTCGGCCTTGGGTCGTGCTGGATCGGGGCCTTCGACCAAGAGAAGCTGTCCGAGCACTTGGGCGTCCCGAAGGGGAAGGTGATCACCGTCTGCATGGCGATAGGATACCCCGATGAGAGCCCGGAGGCCAGGCCGCGTAAGGCGATGGAGGAGCTCTTCCACTACGACCAGTATGGGAAACGTTGAGCTCCGCCAACCATTAATAGGGCCCGCATCATTGCAGGCCGAGGGCATTGTTTTGCCGTTTCCAGCCCTTGAACCAGGAAATGGTGGTGCAGGGGCATGGATGCGCCATCAGGTCCGAGCGATGCGGCAGTGAGGCAAAGACCTTATCGAAAGGTCTGGGCCTGGCTCTTCATGGCCTGGTTCATCTGCTACCTGGACCGCAGCATCACCGGACCGGTGGTGTCGTGGATGATCGCCAACGACATCGGTTTCTTGGCGGACGTGCCGATGCAGCATGCCATGGCCGGCATCGTCGGGTCCATGTTCTTCGCCGGCTATATGCTGACCCAGTTCCCTGCCGGCTATCTGGGTGACCGCTATGGGCACAGGACCATGGTGGTCATCAGCACCGCTTGGGCCGGCATCGCCACGCTTCTCTCTGGCCTGTCCCGCTCCCTCTTCGGCTTCGTGGCCATGCGTGTCCTGACCGGGCTGGGGGAGGGCGCCTATTACTCCAACGACCGGGCCATCATCAACGAGGTCACGCCCAAGGAGGAGAAGGGGTTCGCCATGGGGGTGGTGTTCGTGGGACTGGCGCTCGGCCTCACCGTGGCGACCTTGGTCACCGTCCCGATCATCGAGCTGGCGGTACCATACATCGGCAGCGAATCGGCCTGGACGGTGCCTTTCGTGCTCTTCTCCATCCCCACCATGCTGATATCATACGGGCTCTGGAGACGCTTGGAGGCGAGGAAGGCGGAGAAGGGTTCCTTCCTCAAGGCGGCCACGCGGCTGGTGCTCATCTCCGCCGTGCTCCTCGTGGTGGTCATGGCCACGTTCGAAGGCACCCTGCGACTGGGATGGGGCGGGCTGGAACAGGCCGCGGCCATCCTGCTTACCGCCTTAGGCCTGGTGGCGATCATCTACTGGCGGCTCAAGGTGGTGAGCGCCCCCGTGCTCCGTTCCCGCAACCTCTGGCTGATGTACCTCTCCGCCCTTCCCATCCTCTACACCCTTTGGTTCTTCGGTTTTTGGGCCCTGCTGCTGGTGTCCGAATCGGCCGAGATGGGGTTGCCATCGGCCGCGGTGTATGCCTCGCTGTTCGGTGTGGCCGGCCTCATCGGTTACCCCTTGGGGGGTCGGTTGGGGGACCGGGCCATGCAGGTGGGATGGGGAAGGAGGCGGACCTATGTCGGGCTTTGTCTGGCGGTGGGGGTTTTGGTCCTGGTCCTGGCCTTGGTGGTCCGTTCCGGCGAGTTCGATGTGCTCCTGCTAGGGACCCTGCTGTTCGTCATCGGGGTGCTCTTCGCGGCCATGCAGACCGTGCACATGACCCTCACCTCCGACCTGGCGCCAGAGGATATGCAGGGCCAGGCCTTCGGCATGTGGAACCTGGTGGCGGAGATCGGGGCCATACTGGCCCCGGTGGTCTCCGGGACATTGCGGGACATGAGCGGGTCCTGGACCACGGCCATCGTGGTGACCGGCGCTTTATTGCTCTCCAGCGCGGCCTTGGTCTTCATGGTGCGGGGCGCCCCGAAGGGCGTGGGGAACAATGATTAAAGGCGGGCAGGGCCATTTTGAGATGATAGCATGAATGGCGCCCGACATTAGAGCTTCCAGACATCGAACGGTTGGTCTTCCAGGCCACCTGCCAGGTGCCTCGGGGGAAGGTCACCACCTACGGGGACATAGCCAAGGCCATGGGGGACGTGAGCGCCTCCCGGGTGGTGGGGTCCATCCTGGCCAGGAACCCCCGCCCCATCGAGGTCCCGTGCCATCGCGTCGTCTACGGCACTGGGGAGGTGGGTTGGTACTGCGGCATGGGCAAGGGCACCGACACCAAGCAAGGCCTCCTGCGCGAGGAGGGCGTCCCGATGAGCGATGGCAGGGTCGACCTGGCGAAGGTCGGGTTCTCCGATTTCCACATCGACCCCGGACTGGCAAGGTTGCGGGAACAGCAGGAGAGGTTGAGCCGCCGGGTGGTGGAGCGGGACGACCTGGGAAGATTGTGCAAAGTGGCGGGACTGGACGTCGCCTACCGGGGCGACCAGGCATTCTCGGCGATGGCGGTCCTTGATATCGACACGGGTTCGGTGGACATCCGGTTGGACCGGTCCGAGGTCAAGTTCCCATACATCCCCTCATACCTGAGCTTCCGGGAGCTGGCGTCCCTCGCCCCCTTGGTCTCCTCCTCATCGGACACGCTTTTCCTGGTGGATGGACAGGGGGTGCTGCACCCCCGCGGTCTAGGGATCGCCAGCCACCTGGGGGTGGTGCTGGACGTGCCGACCATCGGGGCGGCGAAAAGCCTCCTGGTGGGCGAGGTCGATCCCTTCGATGCGAGGTCCATAAGGTACAAGGGAGAGGAAAGGGGAAGGGTGGTGGGGGAAGGGAGAAGGAAGCTGTACGTCTCCGTCGGACACCGCGTTTCATTGGACACGGCGGAGGAGATAGTGCGGCGATATTGCCTTGACGCGGACCATAGCCCTTTGATACTGGCGCATAGAGCGGCGGAGAGGGCCAAGAGGGAGGCGGGCGATTGAGGGTATTGGTCTACGGCGCCGGGGCGGTGGGCAGTTATCTCGGTGGCATGCTGGCCACTAAGAACGATGTGACCATGGTGGGTCGCAGGGACCATGTGAGTGCCATAGCGGAGCGGGGGTTGCGCATCACCGGTCTGACCGAGCTCACAGTCCATCCTAAGGCATTAGAACAGATCCGGGAGGAGGAAAGGTACGACCTGGTCCTGCTCACCGTGAAAAGTTACGACCTCGAGGTGTCCTTGGCAGGCCTTGGCCCCGTATTAGGGGACCGGACCATGCTTATAGTGGTCCAGAACGGGATGAGGGTCCTGGACCTCCCCGCCCGTGTTGGCGGATCGCCCCTGCTGCTGGGGGTGGCCTCCTTCGGCGTCACCCACCAAGGCCCCGGCCATGTCATTCACGCAGGCTCGGGAGGGTTGCGACTGGGGACCATCGAAGGCGGGCTGGACCTCGACCCGTATGTGCATCTGTTCAGCGAATCGGGCATCGTGTGCGACGTCTCTTCCGACATCGCCAAGGACGTGTGGCGAAAGGCGGTCATCAACTCGGCCATCAATCCGATAACCGCCTTGGTGAGGAGGAGGAACGGCGCCATACTCGAATCGAAGGGGTTGCTTGGGCTATGCAGTTCAGTGTTCGACGAATCGTTGGACATCGCCATCGCTGAGGGCGGTCTGGAACGGGGCGACGTTTGCTTCGATGATGTCCTGGACGTGGTCCGCGCCACGGCCTGGAACCGCTCAAGCATGTTACAGGACGTGGAGAGGGGGAAAAGGACGGAAGTGGACGCGATCAATGGGTCACTGATACGAGCTGGGGAGCGGTCCAAGCTGCCGGTGGACTATAATAACACCCTTAACGCTCTTATCAACGGAATAGGGGTGAATGATGGCGGATGAGCAGAAGGACCATTGCCTTCACGAGTCGGCGAACAGGTCCACGCGCTGCCTGAGCGAGCAGGAGAGGGCCAAGATCATGGGCAGCATCAACTCCTTGTTCTTCTGGGCAGGCCATATGATCCCCGATGAATGGGAGATCGAGGGCCGTAAGGTCCGGCTCCGGGACACGGTGTTTCGCATGGTAAACGACGAGGAAGTGACCTTGGAGGAGCTGCAGGCCGCCAGGGCTCTGGCCGAGGTCCTGGAGAAAGAGGCTGAGGACGACTAGAGGGGGACCTGCGTCAGAACGACCTCACCGAGGCCCAGGCGGACTCGCTGTTCGATGACATCTGTGGCCTGCTGCGAGGGGTGGCGGAGCTTCGGGACCTGCAGACGCAACACGATGAGTACCGCAAGGAGCAGTTGATACAGAACATCGGGGACGAGAAGAGATGGTTGAGGTACGTGAAAGAGGTCACCTGATCGGACCCCTGCATATTTCGTAAAGAAATTTGGGTATTTGCCCAAATAACTAATGATTTTTCGGAAATCTTATATATATTCGTGCGATTTACAACGCATTTAATACGAAATTTCCCTATCCGGGCATGTTCCGGAGGTCGAAGTTCATGATAGACCACCTTGACGACAAGATAATCGACATCCTGAAGAAGGACTCACGCAAACCTTTCGTAGAGATCGCCAACGAGCTGAACGTCTCCGAGGGGACGATCCGAAGCCGGGTGAAGAAGCTGTTCGAGGATGGTGTCATCCAGAGCTTCACCATCAAGACCAGCAGCAAGAACGTCAAGGCCATCATCGAGGTGAAGATCGACGTCAACGTCAACACCTCTGACGTGGCCAGCCGCATCTCGCGTTTCGAGGGCGTCTCCGAGGTCTACGAGGTCACCGGTGAGGAGGACATCGTCGCCATCATCGACGTCACATCCTCACCCCAGCTGAACGACATCATAGAGCAGATCCGGCGCTTCGACAACGTGCAGTCCACCCGGACCAGGTTGATACTCAAGGAACATTTTGGAGGGAACTGAGATGCTAAGAGGATGCGCTACGGCCATCATCTCCCCTTTCCATGACAATGGGGAGCTGGACGAGGAGGGTTTGAGGGAAATGGTGGAGTTCCAGGAGCGGGAGGGCGTCGATGCCATCGTGCCCTGCGGCACCACCGGGGAGTCGGCGACGCTCACGCACAAGGAGCACCTGCGGGTCATCCAGATCGTCATGGACACCAAGAAGAGGGTCGAAGGTCATCGCCGGAGCGGGCAGCAACGCCACCCACGAGGCCATCCACCTCACCAAGGGGGCGAGGGACCTGGGCGTGGACGCCGTTCTGTCCATATCGCCGTATTACAACAAACCGACCCAGAAGGGCATATTGCGCCACTACGAGGCCATCGCCAAGGCGGTGGACATACCATTGATAGTGTACAACGTGCCCGGTCGGACGGGGAGCAACATCGCCCCGCTCACCGTCAAGAAGATGGCGGAGATACCCAACATCGTGGGCATCAAGGAGGCCAGCGGCAACATGGACCAGATCATGCAGATACTGGCCGAGGTCCCGCCGGACTTCGATGTGCTCTCCGGGGACGATTCGCTGACCATGCCGTTGATGGCTCTGGGGGCCAAGGGATGCATATCGGTGGCATCGAACGTGGCCCCGCGCTGGGTGACGGAGATGACGCACCGCGCCCTCTCCAACGACTATGTGGGGGCAAGGGAGATGCATTTCAAACTGCTGCCGCTGTTCAAGAACCTGTTCCTGGAGACCAACCCCATACCGGTGAAGACGGCCATGCGCATGATGCACCGCCCCTCTGGGGTGTTCAGACTGCCCCTGTGCGACATGGAGGCCGCCAACGCGGAGATCCTCCGCAAGACCTTGGCGGACCTGAAACTGCTGTGAGCTGATAGCATGATCGAAGTGGTAGTCGCCGGGGCCACCGGCAAGCTCGGCACCTTGGTGTGCGGGCTGGTGGAGCGGCAGAAGGACATGAGGCTTGCGGGTGGGATAGTCTCGGCGGAAGGCGGTCACATCGGAAAGGAGCTGGGCGGAGGGGTGCGCGCCGTCGGCCCGGACCGGATGGCGGAGGTGCTGGCGGACGCCGATGTCTATGTCGACGTCACCTCGCCAGGGGCGGCAGAGCGCAACCTGCGCCTGGCCATCCCCACCGGGGTCAACTGCGTCATCGGGACGACCGGACTGAACGAGGCGTTCGTCCGCGAGATCGATGACATGGTGGCGAGACAGGGCTCCTCGGCCGTGATCACCGCCAATTTCAGCGTCGGGGTCAACGTCTTCTGGAAACAGTGCGAACAGCTGGCCCGCGCCTTGCCGGACTATGAGGTGGAGATCATCGAGGTGCATCACGACAAGAAGAAGGACGCGCCCTCGGGGACGGCGGTCAAGGCCGCCAAGATCATCTCCGACGCCACTGGCGTGGACAAGATGGTGTACGGCCGGGAGGGCCTGGTCGGGGCCAGGGGCCGGGAGATAGGCATCCATGCGGTCCGCCTGGGCGACGTGGTCGGCGAGCACACCGTGATCTTCGCCGGCAACAAGGAGCGCATCGAGCTCACGCATAGGGCTCATTCCCGGGAGGCGTTCGCCGAGGGCAGCCTGGCGGCCATCCGCTATGTGGCCGGCCGCAAGGACGGCATGGTGCACAGCATGGCCGAGGTGCTGGGCATATGATCAAGGTCATGAAGTTCGGCGGAACCAGCGTAGGCTCGGTCGATGCCATGCTACGGACCGCCGACATCATCAGGCGCGAACCCGCCAGCAAGGTCGTGGTCGTCTCCGCCATGTCCGGGGTCACCAACGGCCTAATCGGCATGATGCGGGAATCGGAGCACAAGGCGGAGGCATCGCTGCGCCAACTGGCGCAGAGGCACCTGGAGACCGCCCGGGCCACCATGGGCGAGGCGGAGTTCGTCGAAGTACGCACCATTGCTGCAGCAGCGGGTGGACGGTCTGCGGGACCGCCTCCAGGCCTATCATCAGGCGCCCCGCGGTCACGAGAAGAAGGTACTTTACGACACCATCTCCAGCTGGGGCGAGAGGTTGAGCTCGCTCACCATGGCCCACATACTCCGATCCCAGGGCTGCGACGCTTTGGCCATGACCTCGGAGGAGGCGGGCATAGTCGCCACCGGGTCCCCGGGCAACGGCACGGCCGACCTTTACAGCACCAGCGTCAATCTCAAGGCCAGGGTGTTGCCTCTGCTGGGCAGGGGAAGGACGCCGATCATAACCGGATTCTATGGCATGGACGCCACCGGTCGTCCGCTCACCTTCGGAAGGGGCGGTTCCGACTACTCCGGCTCGGTGGTCGGCAACGGTCTGGACGCCGATATGGTGGAGATCTGGACCGATGTCGATGGGTTCATGACCGCCGACCCGAGGGTGGTACCGGACGCCATCACCCTCGAGGAGATGGACTACAACGAGGCCGCTGAACTGGCCTACTTCGGCGCCAAGGTGCTGCATCCCCGCACCATCGAACCGGCGAGGAGGAAGGGCGTGCAGGTGTGGGTGAAGAACACCTTCAACCCAGATGGGAAGGGCACCAAGATCCATAAGATCAGGTCGCCGGCCAGGAACATGCTGCGCAGCGTGGCGGTCAAGAGGGACCTGTCCATCGTCAAGGTCTACTCGGGCGAGATAGCGTACCAGCCCGGCCTCATATCCAAGATACTCGACTCCATCACGGCCAACGGCGTCACCACCTATGCCGTCTCGACCTCGCTCTCCACCCTGGCGGTGGTGGTTCCCCAGGAGCAGGTGGCCGAGGTGGTGGAGCGGCTCAGGGAGCTGAAGGACGAGGTGGAGAAGGTTCATGTCAAGGAGGGCGTATCGCTGGTATGCGCAGTGGGCGACAGCATGCTCGACTCCTGCGGAGTGAGCGCCAAGGTGTTCGCCACCGTCGCCGAGGCCGGCGCCAACGTGGAGCTGATCTCGGAGGGGGCCTCGGACGTGGCCCTCAACTTCGTGGTCAGCAACGAGAGGGCGGTGGCAGTGGTCAAGCTATTGCATGAGAGATACATAGGTGAGAGATATGAGGCAGTTCCAGAGTGCGAATGAGCAGATGATCATCGGAGGCATGAAGGCCACGGACCTGGCCGAACGTTTCGGCACCCCCGTCTACGTGACCGAGGAGGCCAGGTTGAGGGAGAACTTCCGGCGCATAAACGACGCCTTCAACAAGCGCATGCCCACCCGGATCCACTATCGCCTGCAAGGCCAACGCCAACCTGGCCATCATGAGGGTGCTGGAGCAGGAAGGGAGCTGCATCGACGCGGTCAGCCTGGGCGAGGCCGAGCTGGCCTTGAAGGCGGGCTATTCCCCGGACCGGATACTCTACACGGGGACGAGCGTCTCCAACGAGGAGATGCGCCAGCTCGTGCAGCGCAAGGTACCGATAAACGTGGACTCGCCGTCCCAGCTGCGCCGCCTGGCCCAGATCGCGCCTGGCTACCGCATCTCCATGCGCGTCAACCCCGACGTGGGGGCGGGCCACCATCATCACGTGGTCACGGGCAAGAAGACCACCAAGTTCGGCGTCCCCAAGGGCGCCATCGTGAACGCCTACGCCGAGGCGTTGGCCCTAGGCCTCAAGCCCTACGGGTTGCACTGCCACATCGGGGCAGGGGTGCAGGAGGTGGCCCCCTTCATCGAGGTGACCGACGTCATGATCGAGATCGCCAACGAGATCCGCGACGTGCTCGGCCTGAAGCTGGAGGTGCTGGACCTCGGCGGGGGCATCGGCATCCCTTACAAGCCGAGCGAGCACGAGATGGACGTGGACCTGCTGGCCGATGCCATAACCTCGCGGGTGAAGGAGCACAGCTCCATCAAGACCCTGGCATTGGAACCGGGACGATACCTGGTCTGCGACTCCACCGTGCTGCTGGCCCGGGTGCATGACATCAAGGAGACCCCGGAGAAGAGGTTCGCGGGCACGGACGCCGGCTTCAACACCCTGATCAGGCCGGCCTTCTACGGCTCATACCACCACATCGCGGTGGCCAACAAGTTCGGGCGCGAGCCGGAGCTCACCTATGATGTGGTCGGGCCCATCTGCGAGTCCGGGGACTTCATCGCCAAGGACCGCAAGCTGCCCCGCCTGGCCGAGGGCGACGTGCTGGTGGTGTACGACACTGGCGCCTACGGATATGCCATGAGCTCCACCTACAACTCCCGCGGCCGTCCCGCCGAGGTCCTCGTCCACGAAGGACAGGCCCAGGTGGTGCGCGAGGCGGAGACGGTCGACGACCTGGTCCGCGGCCAGAAGATACCTTCGAGGCTGATGCTGTGAGGTTCTGGAAATACCATGGCCTGGGCAACGACTTCATCGTGCTGGAGAACATGGACGGGAGGGCCCGCAAGGACCCGGACTTCGTCATCGGTCTATGCGACCGGCGCTTCGGCATCGGGGCTGACGGCATACTCTATGTGGAGAGGGACGACGCGGCGGACGCGCGCATGGTGGTGATGAACTCGGACGGCTCGGAGGCGGAGATGTGCGGCAACGGCATCCGCTGCGTGGCCAAGCACCTCTATGACTTCGGATCGGTGCGCAAGGAGTCCATGAGCATCAACACGCTGGCGGGGATCAAGCCCATCCAATGCACGGTCAAGGACGGCCTGGTCACGACGGTCAAGGTGGAGATGGGCGCCCCGCGCCTGGACTGCTCCGATGTGCCCATGAACTGTCACGGCCGCTTCCTGGAAGGGGAGCTGGAGGCCGATGGCGTCAAGGTGCGCGGCACGGCGGTCTCCATGGGGAACCCCCACTTCATCATCTTCCAGGAGCTGGAGGACCGGGAGGTGCTGCGCCTCGGGCCAGCTCTCGAGAGGCATCCCGCCTTCCCGCGCAAGACCAACGTAGAATTCGTTAAATCGAAGAAAGGGTTATTGGAGGTCAAGGTCTTCGAGAGGGGGGCGGGTTGGACCCAGGCCTGCGGCACCGGGGCGTGCGCCACCGCGGTGGCGGCGGCCATGCTGGGCAAGGTCCCGTACGACCAAGAGGTCGAGGTAAGGCTCCCCGGAGGAAGCCTTTGGATCACGGTCGCGTCCGACCTGGGCTCGGTGACCATGCGGGGTCCAGCGGTGCGAGTGTTCCGCGGAGAGCTGACAGGAGAGTGAGCACATTTCATCATTCGAGTACGCTACGAGACTGAAGAAGATCCCACCGTATCTGTTCGTGGAGATCGAGGAGAAGGTGCGGAAGAAGCGCGCCGAGGGGATCGACATCATCGATTTCGGCATCGGGGACCCGGACCTGCCGACGCCTCCGGCCATCGTGGAGGAGGTCAAGAGGCAGCTGGACGACCCGGCCAACCACCGCTATCCATCTTCCAGCGGCGAGCCGGAGGTGCGCAGGGCGGTGGCCGACTGGTACAAGAAGCGGTTCAACGTGAGCTTGGACCCGGACGGGGAGGTGGCGATACTCATCGGCGGCAAGGAGGGCATAGCGAACATCTGCCGGGCGTTCGTCAACCCGGGAGAGAAGGTGCTCTGCCCCGACCCAGGCTATCCAGTCTACTCCCAGGGCGGGACCCTGCTCAGCGACGCCGTGCCGGTCAAGGTGCCGATCCGTCCGGAGCGAGGCTTCCTGCCGGACCTGGACTCCCTGCCCAGCGATGCCAGGCTGTTCTACCTGAACTATCCCAACAACCCCACCGGAGCCGTGGTCACCAAGGAATTCCTGTGGCGGGCCACCACCTGGTGCACGGAGACGGACACCATATTCTGCTACGACAACGCCTACTCGGAGATGACGTTCGACGACTACGTGGCGCCATCGGCCTTGGGCTGTTGCCAGGGGGGCCGACTGATCGAGTTCGGGACTTTGTCGAAGACCTTCAACATGACCGGCTACCGCATCGGCTTCGCCGTGGGGGACGCCAAGTTGGTGGCCGGACTGAAGAAGGTGAAGGCCCAGATCGACTCTGGGGCCCCCATGTTCATCCAGAAGGCCATGATCAAGGCGCTGGAGATGTACGATGGGGCGGAAAGGCCCCAGGTCGTGAAGGACAACATCAAGGTCTACCAGGAACGACGCAACGTCCTGGTGAAGGGACTGCGCTCCCTGGGCTACAAGATCGACCCGCCCAAGGGGACGTTCTATCTCTGGCTCCATGTGGACATGCCTTCCATGAAGTTCGCGGAGAGGATGCTCAACGCCGGCATCGTCTGCACCCCGGGCGTCGGCTTCGGCGAGTTTGGCGAAGGCTACGTGCGCTTCGCCACCACCCAGCCGGTGGCGCGCATCGAAGAGGCATTGGAAAGAATGGCCAAGATGTGATCAAACCCCTTCCTCTCTCCATTTTTCACTGGTGTGATACGGTCATTCCCTACCGTGGTTTGGCAAAAACCATAAAGGTCCAGATCGGAAATGATGTGACCGACCCGAAATGAACTTGACCAATGAGAGCTACGTCATCAGGATCGGCACCAAGAACTTCACCGAGCTGTACTACCGAGATAAGGACGGCTGGATGAAGGTAAGCTCACGCGGCAATGTATTCCCTGCGACGGCAGAGCAGGTCCTGAACCATGTCCTGCCTGCGTTGGCTGGGATCAAATCGGAGCTGACCATCGAGGTGGAACATTATGATGATCCGGAGGAGCGGGACCTCCAGCCCTGGATCAGGCCAAGAACGAATTAAAAATAATCCGATCACTTCTTGGCCTGCTCCCTCTTGTAGGCGGTCTTGAGCGCCTCCACCACGGGCATGGTCCTGCCTAAGAGATAGGTCTCCAGTGCCCCGCCCCCTGTGCTGACGTAGCTGATGCGTGAGAACAGCCCGAAGCGCTCGGCCGCGGAGACGGTGTGGCCCCCGCCGATGACGGTATATGCGCCAGAATCGACCGCCGCCTGGAGCAGCGCCCTGGTGCCGGTGGCGAACTCCTCCCGCTCGAAGACCCCGGCCGGGCCGGACATGAACACGGTGCCAGCGTTGGCGATGACCTTGGAGAACTTATCGATGGACCGAGGGCCGATGTCATAGATGGGATAATCGTTGGGAAGGTCGCCCACCAGCAGCTCCAGGCGTGCACCGTCCTGGTCCAACGCCACGTCCAATGGCAGGAGGATGCGCTCACCCTTCTCCCGGATCAGCTTCATGGCCGCCTCCAGGTTCTCCGGGGTGAACTCCTTGCTCAGGATCTCCTCGCTGTCCTGGCCCAGGTCCACGCCCCGGGCCTTAAGGAAGGCGTTGGCGCTCAAGCCCACCAGTATGACGAAATCGGCGATCTGCTTGGTGAGGACGCGGTCGATGACCTTGATGGAGTCGGAGAACTTCGACCCCCCGAGGACGAAGACGCAAGGCCGGGATGGTTCCTCGAAAACGGAGCTGAGGGCGTTCAGCTCCCTCTCCATGAGCCTGCCGGCGGCCGAGGGCAGTACCGCCTGGAACCCGACCAGGGAGCAATGGGAACGGTGGGCCGCCCCGAAGGCGTCGGAGACATAGAGGTCGGCCACGGAGGCCAGGCGCTGCACCATCTCCTCCTGGGAATGTTCGTCCATGCTCTTCTTGTCCTGCTCGCAGCTCAGCTCCCTGACGTTCTTGAGCATGATGGCCTGGCCGGGCGACATGTCCCGGATGGCGGCAAGGGCCTCGTCGCCATAGAGGTCGTCCACGTAGCGGACCTCCTGGCCTAGGTATTGGGTGATGATTTTGGCGTGCTGGTCCAAAGCGCAATAGTCCCAGTCACCAGGGCGACCCTGGTGGGCGATGATGACCACTTTGGCCTCCTTCTCCACCAGCTCCTTCAAGGTGGGCATGATCTGTTTGATGCGGTTGTCGTCACCGATGGTCATGGTCTCCTGTCTCAAGGGACAGTTGATGTCCACGCGGAGGATGACGGTCATCCCGCCCAGGTCGAAATCATCCAATGTGTTGAACTCCTTCATCGGGACCACCTTATGCACACCAGTACGGTACGGGTTATGCACCAGCAAAGGGATGGGGTTAAATTATCGTTTCGGTCGTCCCCGGAAGTTCCGACCGATCATTGCTCCTGGATTGATATTGGGATGACCAACCTTTTTATCGTCATAGGCAAATCAACATGACGGCCCTAAGATGTCACACCCGGACAGAGACGGCATCGCCGTTTATTATGAACAGATTCGATTGCGCGAGCAAAACCTGACCTTGGTGATGACGAGGGAGGGCGCTCTGGAAGGGGTCGGACCGAGCACGGAATGGTTGCTCGGTTTCCAGAACACGGAGCTCCAAGGCAGGCCCATGGAGGCGTTGGTGCACAAGGAACGGCTTCCAGAGATGATGGATGCCGCTGCAAACGGTCTTGGACAACAACGACCGGAGGTCCTTGGACCTGCAGTTCTGGACCAAGGAAGGTCGCATGAAATGGTTCCGTTGCACGCTCTTCCGTGTGAACGACGGATCTGGGCCATAAGGTCTGCCTGCTGGGGATCGATATCACCGAGTGGAAGGACTCGGAATCGGAGCTGGAGCTGATGAACAAGAAGCTCAGCATATTGGGTTCCGCCACCCGCCACGACGTCCTCAACTCGCTCACCGGGCTGTTCGGCTATCTCGAGCTGGCAGAGGGGAAGACCAAGGACGAGACGTTGTTGAAGTACGTCCGCAAGGCCAAGGCCTCGGCGGACGCGATACGCAAGCAGATGGAGTTCACTCGCACCTATCAGGAGATCGGGGCGAAGAAACCGGTGCTGGATCAATGTGGCCAACGCAGTACGTTCCGCCTATTCCGCCCTGAGCGACCCGCGCATACCGCTGGACCTGGACGTCGGCGAGCTGACCGTTTACGCCGACCCGATGTTGGAGAAGGTGTTCTACAACCTCCTGGACAACACCTTCCGCCACGGCGTGAGGGCCACCTACATCAAGGTGCGCTTCGAGCAGACGGACGGGACGGGGCTGCTTTACATCGAGGATGACGGCGTGGGCATAGCGGCGGACGAGAAGGAGCTCATTTTCCGCCGTGGCTACGGCAAGAACACCGGGCTCGGGCTATATGTGTCCAAGGAGGTGCTGGGCATCACCGGCATCGGCATCGCCGAGAACGGCGAGCCGGGCAAAGGCACGCGCCTGGTGATCACCATACCCCCGGGCATATTCCGGCTGGAAGGCCAGTGATCGAAATATTATAAAGAAAAGGGCGGCCTTATTTGGCCAGCCCGATAGCCTTGTCAGTCTTGGCGATGGATATGGTGGGGTCCTGCTCCAGCTTGCACATGGCCCGGATGCAGTCCACGTTCTCCGGGACGACGTCGGACTCCTGGTGCACCGCCTGGTAGTAGTAGAGGTGGTTGTCCATGACCTTGGTGCCGTCCTTCCAGACCACGATCTCCATCATGTCGCCCCTGGCCCGACCCATGTCCCGGGCCATTTCCATGACCTGGCCGGTGCCCTTGATGCCGTCCTTCCCTGAGACCAAGCGGACGCGTGGGGATTTTTTCCAGACGTTCATGACCTCCTCCTCGGTCACCTTGCGCTTCAGGTCCACCGCGATGCAATGAACGTGCATCAGGGTGGTGGGCGTCACCACCGCCATGGTCTGGATGGGCAACCACGGCATGATGGTCTGCACGTCCGGCCCATGATGGGTGGGCAACTTGAGCGAAGGCTCGATGGAGTTGAGCGGCGAGCCCCTCCGGTCGGACGGGTCGGCGCCGCGCCGGATCAACGATGCGATGACCCTCTCCACCCCGAACTCCTTGTCGATGGGGAACAGGGTGCGCACCAAGCCGGTGGTGTTGCAGGAGACGACGCGCACGAAGCGGGCGCCCCAGGACTCATGGTAGTTGGCGAGGGCGTTGAAAGAGATGCCAGTTATGCCGTGCTCCTCCCCTCCTTGGAATATCGCCTTGACCCCCGCCTGCTCATATTTGGCCTTGTACTGCGCGCCAATGCCGCCCGGGGTGGTGTCGATGATGATGTCGACCTTCTTCAGCAGGTCGTCCAGTGTGCCAGCGCACTTGTAGCCGGCCTTGTCGAACTCGCCAACGTCCTCCAGGCAAGCCCCGTACAAGGGGAACCCTTCCGCCACCGCCTGCTTGGCCTCGTAGCTGGGCCTGGTCTTGGTGACCCCGACGATCTCCATATCGTCCTGCTTGGAAACCGCCCAGGCCGCCCTCTTACCGATGGTCCCGTAACCGTTGACGCCTACCTTCACCTTCATGACCGCACTCTCCATCCCCGGTTATTACCTCGGGTAATATCTGCCTTTTGATTGCCCCGACGAAAGCATCGTGCTAACTGGCATCACTTGGGGATGATGTATACCTTGGGCGCCATCTTGATGGCGTAGAAGATGAAGGGGACGAAGACGATCGTCAGCAGGATGATGGGCCACTTGTCCTCCCCGATCAAGATCATGGCGATGGAGATGACGGCGATGACGAAGCCCAGGAGCAGGAGGCAGCGGCTGGCGAACGACACCACGTCCTCCTCCTTTATCTGCACGTTGGGGTCCTCCTTATAGAACGGGACCGCCTTGATGCCCCTGGCCCTTACCACCAGGCCATAGACTATCAGTCCCAGACCGAATATCAGTAAGATGTAGGAGAACACTAACATAGACCTGACCGGAAAAGGGAAATCCGTGATCTGATAAAAATATATGTGAGAGCGGGCGGTGCCTCCCCCTCATATTCGAAAATTTGTTTACTTCTTCAATTTCTCATCGACCTTCATGTCAGCGGCCTTAGCCTTGGCAGCGGCCCGTGCGATCACGATGATGGCGATGACTGCGATTATGGTCACTATGACCGCGTATATCATCAATGCGATCCAACCTTCACCCGCGATTCAAGATATTCCTCTACAAGGGCTACGATCGCCTGAGTTCCAAGCCAATGCGGCCAACACACCGAACGCCGCTGTCATCAGGGCAGCGATGGTCTCGATCACTTGTGTTTTAAACTTGCCATTCAATCATTCCTCCTTAGGGAAAAATCCCTATGAAGTTATCCATGACCACCAATATTAGATTTTATTGCTGAAATGGATGATGGAAGCGCGATCGATACCAGATGGATCCATGCTTTCCAGCATCCCTTCCGTGATTATCTGGTACTTTGAAAATCATTGTATCTCTGACAATGTCCAGGTCGCAGATTTTAATAGCGGCAGCTGATTGGAGAGACGGATGTCCAAACTGAAGGCCGCAGGTCAGTATGGCTACTATGCCAAATGGTTCATGCTCAGCAAGATGGGACGGAAGGACCCCTTGGTCACCACCATGCTGATCAACTACGATTGCAACCTCCGCTGCAAGCACTGCAGCGTCCAAGAGAACTTGGACAAGCTGCCTGGCCCCCGCAACATGCCTTACGACATGGCAGTGCTGGAGCTCGAAAAGAAGTTCGAGGAAGGAGCGCGGGTGGCGTTCTTCGAAGGCGGGGAGCCCACCTTATGGAAGGACGGGGACAAGGACCTAGGCGACCTCATCCAAGCGGCAAAAAAGGTCGGTTACTTCGTCACGGGCTATACCACCAACGGCACCAATGTGATTTTCGAGCAGAGCGACGTCATCTCCGTCTCGTTGGACGGCCCCAGGGAGGTGCACGACCGCATCCGGGGGCCGGGCGTGTTCGACCGGCTGATGGCCAATCTGGCCCGAACGGAACATCCGAACATCTTCGCCAACATGGTGGTCATGCAAGAGAACAAGGACGCGCTGAAGGGAACGCTGGAGGCGGTACAGGCCAGCGGCCGCATAAATGGCCTGATGATCAACTTCCTCACCCCGCCGCCGATGTCCCAGGCCCTGTCCTTGGAGGAGAAGCGGAAGGTGGTGGAGGAGGCCATGGCCTTGAAGAAGCAGGGCTTTCCGGTGCTCAACACCAACAGCGCGCTGAAGGAGCTTCTGATCGAGGACTATGAGCGGAGATGCCCGGCCTGGGCCTCGGCCTTCGTCCTGCCTGGCCCGACCTACTTCTACGGCTGCCCCATGCGCGGCACCGAGGCCTGCAAGCGATGCGGCTTTGACGCGGTGCGGGAGTACTCGCTCATCGTCAGGGGCAACCCGTTCGCCATCTCGCAGATGTCAGGGCGCTTCGCCTTGAGCGGGAAGAGGAGAAAAGACTAAGGCGATCAGAGCCCCAACTATTCTTATGAAGGAGGGCATTTCGGTCCGAGGTCCTGAAGCTGTTGCTTGGATCGGGGCCTTGTTGGCCTTGCCCGTCGTGATCATCGGTTCATTTCCATTTGACCCGGTGACCGTGAACATTATCTGGACCGTTTATTTTTTCGCGACCGAGCTGGTCCTGATCGTCGCCTTATTGGCCTTGTTCCTGTACAAGATGATGCGGCGCAACGACCCAATCAGCCCGTGATATAGGTCTCGACGGCGAAACCGATGGCGATGGCCATCACCACCAGGATCTCATGCCCGGTGGCGATCTTGAGCATCTCGGGAACAGGCCGCACCCAACGGAACTTGTCCTCCTTGGCCTGGAACATCTTGGCCATGCGCACCGCCACCGGGAGGGTGAGGAAAAGCACCAGGTACTGGAGGCCGAAAAGGACCGCCAGCGCCCCGCACAGGACGTACATCACGGCCAGGAGCCAGACCGTGATGCGGGCCGAGCCCTCCTGGCCGAAGCGGACGCTGAAGTCCTTCTCCCCGGCCGCCTTGTGGGCATCATATCCGGACATCTGGTCCACCGCGCGCATGAGCATGACCGCGATCCCGACGGTGATGGCGATGATGACCATCTCCCAGTTCAGCTCCGGGACGATGACATAGAAGGTGAAGTACGACATCAGCGCGAATGACAGGAACACGTCCAGCTCCCCGAATCCCCTGGCCCCCAGGTTCAGCGGCGGAGCGGTGTAGAAATAGCTGAGGAAGAAGGCCACCGCCCCCATCACCAGCACCACCCAACCGCCGTAGTAGATGATGGGCAGAGCGATCAGCGCTGCCGCGGCCGCTATGATCGCGAGTATGATCTTACCCTGCCGCTCGGTGATCTCCCCCTTGTCGAAGGTGTTGCCCATCCAGTAGTACTTGTCATTGAAGATCTGCTTCAGTTCCGCCTCATAGGATGGGTCGAAGGTCTGGAAGCGCTTCTGGTCGGCCCCGCTCCTATGGTCAAAGTAGTCATTGGAGAGGTTGACGAACAGGGCGAGGAGGAAGATGTCGAGCGGTATGAGCAGGGCCAACAGCCATTCGTCCGAAATGGTGAGAGCGAAGGCCGCCCCGGTCACCGATGCCAGCACGAAGGGGATGGTGTAGTAGAGCCTCAAAACGTTCCTGGCCAGGTCCCAACGCGTCCTCACTTCGTATGCCACGGGTCCATCCTCGGCTAGCCGCAGAAATGGGGATTGGTCATATAACCGTTTCCGAGCACGGCCTAGGCGGGGGAAGGAACCCGTTGTCGCGATACCATTCGATGGTCTCCGCCAATCCAGCCCTCAGGTCATGCTGTGGTTCGTACCCCAGCTCACGCCTCGCCCTCTCTATGCTGTAGGCCCGGTCGGTGGTCAGCGCATCGATGGTGCTTGTCCTCATCAGGAAGCTGTCCTTGCCCCGCACCTTATTGGCCAACTGCACCGGGGCCAACATCGCCTTGGCCAGGAACGCCGGTATGTGTCCCTGGGGCGGAGGCACGCCCTTCAGCTCGGAGAGCAGGTGGTAGACCTCCTCGTAGGTGTAGGCGCGCTTGTCGCTCACGATATAGGTCCGTCCGTTGGCGGCCTCCCTCCGGTCCAAAGCCAGACGGAAGGCCAGGGCCACGTCCTTGACGTGGACGAACTGGATCAGGTTCTTCCCGCTCCCGATGAGGTATCGGGTGGACCGACGGTCGCCATACGTGACTATGGTCCAGTAGGAGACGTCGTCGACGTTGCCCGGCCCATAGATGCCCGAGGGGCGCAGCACCGTCCATCCCATCGGTCCAGATAGCTCTCTCACCATCCTTTCGGCCTCCACCTTGGACCGGCCATAATCGTACTGGGGCCGCAGCTCGCTCTCCTCGTCGCCGATGCCATGCACCGGTCCGATGGCCTCGGTGCTGCTGCAATAGAGGAGATGCCCTACCCCCTCGCTGCGACAGGCCTTGACGAGCGCTTCGGTGGCATCGACGTTAAGCTTGCGATACAGCTCCTTCTTTCCGGTAAAGGTGTAATAGGCGGCCAGATGCACCACGGCATCCATGCCGCGCACTGCCTCCGACATGCCCTCCGGTTGGGCCAGATCGAATGACCTTCTAATTATCCCAGAACGTTCCAATCGGGAGGTATCGCTCCCCTTCCGGGCCGCCGCGATCACTTCGTGGCCGTGGGCGCGAAGCTCCTCCACCACATATCCTCCCAGGAAGCCGGTGGCGCCGGTCACCAGCACTCTCAAGCCCCATCCTCCGTCATGCGGTTCCGGTCTCGGCGGTAAACGGTGTAGGTGAAGGGAAGCGCCAGGGAGATGCCGTCATAAGGTTCCAGGGCCGAGCGCATGTACATGTCGCCCACCGGCACGATGCGATAGACCCCAGCCCTGGCCAGGGAACGGGAGAGCGGGTCCTGGCGATCGTCCGTGACGACGAGGCCGACCGTCTGCACCTTGTCGATGCCTTGGAATGCCGGATCGGACGGGAGCCTCGAGATCGACCGCAGGCCGCTCGCCTCGTCCTCCATGACCACCATCTCGATGAAGCGCCTGCGGGCGTGGAGGCCCATCCCGGGGAATTGGGACATGGCCTTTGCGAGGGAGGAGCTTCCCTTCGAAATGACCACCGTCCATGGGTTCTCAGCCCGCCTCGAGGAGAGGACGGACGCCCCGCCCAGCTGCAACGCGCGGCGATAGTTGTTCAAGGCGAAAAGGCGTCCCTCGTCCAGGGGCATGGGGAAGTCCTGTCCGATGCGGTCAAGATGCTCGGCGAGCCGGGAGGCGAAATCCTTGGCCTTGGCCATATCGCCGATGAACACGCATGCCGTGGGCGAGGAGCAAAGCTGCTGGTCGTAGAGCAGCATGTTGAGGGCCAGACCGTCGGCCGCATCCTCCGTGACCGCGTCCTGCTCCACCCAGGCCACCCCGGTGAGCGGACCGTTGATGATGAGCCGGGGCCGGTGACGGTTCTCCGCCACCTTCTTCGCGACGACGGTCCGGGCCGGCTCTCCGCCCCAGAAGTTGATCACGCCGACAGCGGAGCGGGTGAGGACGTGGTCCAAGGCGGGGCTGTCGTGGGAGAGGTAACTGACCACCAACGCTCTCCGCATCGCCTCCTGGGCCAGGGAGGGCGGGACCCTTTCGATGGTCCTGAGCACGGCCATGACCCCATCGTAATTGGCCAGCGACGGCTTGAGCAAGGTCATGTTCCCTGTGACCAACGATAGGACGGTGGGGATCAGGGTGGGAACGATGGAGTTGCCCGAGCTGATTATGAACACCGGACCTGCCGGTCGATGCAGGAAGGATTCGAAGGCGTCCACCTCCTTGAACCGCTCCAACGCCGCGGGGCCGCCGATGAGCGAGGCCATGAGGTTCCGTTCCAGATTGGAGGCAGCTCAGCACCGAGGGCACCAAGGACAGCTCCAGGTCGATGAGGTTCTCCGAATACCCGGTGCTCTTGGCCAGGTCGGTCCTCAGTCCGTCGAAGGCACCCTCCTCGTAATCCCGATACCAGGCCTTACCCATGGCGTCGATGACGTCCAGCCGGGACTGCAACGATAGCGATGACAGCTCGCCCTGCACCGCGGAGGAGGTCGCCAACACCTGGTCCACTCCCTTGATGGTGAGCTCGGCGATGTGGTGCGGGGCAGCCCCTTCCACCTGGTCCAACGGTTCGCCGTGGTGATATGGCCCTTTCAAGCTCCCCCTCCCTTGACCATCATCTCCTCCAAGGTGCCTCCGCAGGCCCGCTGCATCTCCCACCCTTCCTGGACGGTCAATCTGCGACGGTAGACGAACTCCCTCCCGTAATAATTGGGGAAGGCTTGGAGAGCATTATGTCCCCGGGATAGAAACATTCCATCCAGGATGTGACGAAGGGGTTGAATATGCCTAGTATGCCCTCGCAATCTGCGCCGTCGACGACGTCGAAGTTCGTGGGGTCCATGATAAAGACCTCGGCCAGCGGATGGGGGACCTTTTCCATCCTCCCCTCCCGGTCGATGAGAGCGGTGAGGGTCTCGGTCATGCCCAGCACGTCCATGAAAGGCACTGGCACCTCTTTTCCAGATCGGTCCTGGGCATGGAAGTTCCTTCGGGCGTCCGAGACGATCTGAGCATAGGGAGGGAGGTCGACGAACCCCTTGGAGCCGCCTCCGGTCACCACCATGCCCCCTTTGCCTAGGCGTATCGGGGGGGCGCCGATCATGGCCTTGGAGATGGTGCGCTTCAGGGCGCCCATGTCATCGAAGCGCTTACCGAGCAGATGCACGCCGGCGGGAGCGGTGAAGAACAACTTGGGCTCCTTCTTGCTCTTCAGGAACCTCATGAGGTTGTCGCGGTTCGGAGTGAGCTTCTGCCAAGGCGTCCCTGCCTGGTCCTTGTTCTCCAGGTCCATGCCGTAGAGGAGCTCGATACCTTTGTTCTCCAATGTGAGGTGCACGAAGGCCACGAAGCTGAGCTTGTGGCGCAGCTCCGGGGCGGCCATGAACAGGGCGATGCCTTCCCCGTCCTTCAGTGCACCCCCGTAGAGATGCTCGAAGAGGTCGGTGTTGGCCTTGAGCATCAATGCCAGGTCCAGAGGGCTGCGGTAGATGCGAACCGGGTCCTTGCCCGTCGTTCCGGAGGATTGGAAGGTCTCGCCACCTGGCTCGAGGTCCCTTATGGTCAGGGGCCTCTGCCCCTCCCCTCGCAGCATGTCGGAGGGTATGGCCATCCGGGCGACGTCCTGCACCGTGGCGCGGGAGGGGACGATGTCCAGGCGATCGAAGAGGTCTGCGTAGTGGTCGCTGTGCCGGCGGAAGAAGTCCAGAGAGCTCCGCATCAGTTCCATGCGCAGAGAGGCGAGCCTTTCCGCCCCCATGGCGAACAGGTTCTCCCCGTTCATGACCAGGTCCCAGACCTTACTGACGTGGGGGTCCTTGAGCAGTTCGCTCTTCGGTCCCTCCCGCAATATCTCCTCCGACCTCAACCTCTCCCTCCGGCCATCGAACCGAATCTGGAAGATAAAACCCTATTGGCCGTTTCCGCCCGCCTTCCCAATGGCGTCCTGGATGAACCCTTGCTTGGACCGGACATATGCCTCTCGGTCCTCGCGGTGCATTTTGGCACTGCGGCGTTTCAGTTCGGCATACCTCCCCCTCAGGTCTGGATCGTTACGGAGCAGTTCCCGGAAGGAGAGATGGCTGTGCCATTCCTCGCTCCCAAAGGCGACGATGTGCAAGTGATGGGTACGCGGCATGCCTTTACGGTAGAACACCCTGCTCGCCTCCTCCTCTTGGTCCACGTGGACATAGCCTAACGGACGAACCAAAGGATCATAACGGTCGGCCCCTTCCAGCGCCGGCAGGCCGACCATGATGTCGATTATGGGTTTGGCGCAAAGACCGGGCACGGCGGTGCTCCCGATGTGTTCGATGTGCGGATGGAGCCGGGAGAACGCCTTGGTAAGGATGGCCTGCTCCTTCTGATACAGATTCGGCCATTCGGGGTCGTAGTCGACGATCTCGATGACATCGCGCGGGTCCGGGCCCATCGGAACTTATCAGCGAATTGCACGGAGATAATCCCTCCCATGGCTGGGCCACGAGGTCCCGCTCGCATATGCAATGGCATCAAGGAATGCTTATATATCATGGCGGTCATCCCATTAACCCGTGTCAAATAACCACACGCGCGGTAACAGTGTGCTTTTGGTTTCGGGCGTGGTCGTCGTTATTTGATATGAGGCATCTCTCTGGGAGGGATGTCCTCAAGCATTGTGAGGAAAGGGGTGAAGGTTAGATGAAAGGCTCCAGGGCTTTGCTGACGTTGCTGGAAAAGCATGACGTGGATGTGATATTCGGATATCCAGGCGGATATACTCTGCCGATCTACGACGAGTTCTTGGACTCGTCCATCCACCACGTCCTGGTCCGGCACGAGCAGTGCGCGGCCCACATGGCCGACGGGTACGCCCGGGCCACCGGCAAGACCGGGGTGTGCATGGCCACCTCCGGTCCGGGGGCGACCAACCTGGTGACCGGCGTGGCCACGGCCTACGCGGACTCGTCGCCGATGATCGTGCTGACCGGTCAGGTCCACCGTATCGCAGATCGGGAACAACGCCTTCCAGGAGGCGGACATCTTCTGCCTGATGATGCCCATCACCAAGCACAACTTCCGGGTGCTGGACCCGAGCGAACCTACCGGAGGCGATCAAGCGAGGCTGGAACATCGCCAACGAGCGGACGGAAGGGCCCGGTGCACATCGACCTCCCGGTGGACGTCCTGCAAGGCGAGGTGCCGGACAATGCTGCTGGACGAGGAGTTCCCGGTGCCCTCGCCCTACGAGGACTTCTCCGGCGTGCTCGAGGCGGTCAAGCTGCTGAAGGACGCCGAGAGGCCGCTGCTGCTGGTCGGCGGAGGGGCCATCTGGTCCAACGCCACCCCGGAGGTGCTGAAGCTGGCGGAGATGCTCATGGCGCCGGTGGCCACCACCATCATGGCCAAGGGCATCATCCCCGAGGACCATCCCCTGTCCCTGGGCATGCTGGGCATGCACGGCCGGGAGATGCTCCCGCAAGGCGCTTCCTGGAGGCGGACGTCATCCTCGCCATCGGCGCCCGGTTCTCGCGACCGCATCGTCCGGCTGCCATCGGAGCTGCCCGATGTCCACCAAGATCATCCATCTGGACATCGATCCCGATGGAGGCCGGTAAGAACGCCCGCACCCAGGTCCGCATGGTCGGCGACGCCAAGAAGGCGCTGCAGCTCATCATCAAAGGCCTGGGCAAGGCCAAGGGCGAGACCGCATGGACCCTGCGCATGAAGGAGCTGCTCGAGATGTGCGATTGCAACATCGACGTCGGCGTGATGCCCATCCACCCCCAAAGGTCATCTACGAGCTGCAACGCTCGCTGAGACGATGCTTCGTGTGCACCGAGGTGGGGCAGAACCAGATGTGGGCCGCCCACTTCCTGCGCATAGGCACCCCCGGCAGTTCATCACCTCCGGCGGCTTGGGCACCATGGGCTTCGGTTTCCCCGCCTCCATCGGGGTGAAGTACGCCCACCCTGACAAGCAGGTGGTCGACATCGCGGGCGATGGCAGCATCCAGATGGTGTTCCAGGAGTTCGCCACCGCCGTGAACGAGGACCTGCCGGTGGTGGTATGCCTGCTCAACAACGGCTGGCTGGGCATGGTGAAGCAGTGGCAGAAGCTCTTCAACGACAAGCGCTACTGCGGCACGAACCTGCAGCGCAATCCCGACTTCGTCATGCTGGCCCAGGCATACGGTGCCGACGGCATCAAGGTGGAGCGCCCGTCCGAGCTCAGAGAGGCGTTCCAGGCCGCCTTCCGCTCCGAGGTGCCGTTCCTGGTGGACATACATGTGGACCCGGAGGAGGACATCCTGCCGATGCAACCGGGCGGCAAGTCGTCCAAGGAGATCATACGCTGCGATTACTGCCACTGGGCGAAGAACGGCGTGGACTCCATCAAGGGGGACTTCACGCCGAACATATCCGGGGCTTAGGCCCGGATTCGATTGGAACCAATTGTGCGGAAGTGGCATGAACGGTCACTTCCCACATCTTACCTTTTTCTTCTCCGACAACCTCACTTTTTTAGATCGCGATCAATGCCAATATGATCGTCACCACGATGATGACTGGGATTATGGAGGACATAATGACCCCGTATCGATTTATCCTCTTCAACCTCTCGGGGTCTTTGTGGTAGTTGTACTCCACATAGCCAATAATGGTCACGATGAGGTTGATGGCTAGGAAGATGAACACCCCTGTGATGTATATCATGTAGAAGTTGATGGTGGACGTCGGAGGGATCTGGTTCTGCGTGGACAGATTGAACAGGACTGCTGTGATGAGCATGGACGTGTTCAGTCCGACGCGGAGACCGAACGCCCCGTTATCGTCCATGCGCAGAAGGAACGAGAAGGCGGACACAAGACAGAAGATCAGGGGCGGGAGTATGATCTCCGGGAAGGCCACTATCATTTCCCGTTTGATCACGATGTCCATTACGGCCTGGGAGCTTTCCACGAAGGGATACTCATGAAGGACGATCGAATAATTCACGTCCGTCACATCCCAACCGACGATCTTGAACCCCGGGTCGACACCGCTGCTGTCCTCCAACCATAGGAGCTGGTACGGTTGGCCTGACCTTTCCGGGTTCACCACCTCGATGCTAATGGGCAAGGTCACCGGTTCGAAAGGATAGTTGCCTGCCTCCAAGGGATAGCTCAGGTCCGCTCTGACCCTCCAGAACTCGAAATTGAACCCTTCCAACGTGCCATTGCTGACCATCTCCTTGGTTATCGGGTTGGAGGGCTTGCCGTTCATCATGTACCACTGCACCGTGGTGATGTTGGGGTCCGACCAGAGGAAGTAGATGTAATAGTCGAAAACATAGTTACCGTTCGGATGGTCGAAGCCGTAAACGTTGATGACCCAGATGCCCAGGTAAATTACGTTCTCCACTTCCACCATATCTTCCGTGGCGACGCTTGGCAATGAGACGTTCTGATCAGCGGGAGCAGCCTGCCCCGATGGCACCGATGCCATGATGGAAAGGGCGAAGGACAAGATGATGCCCGTCAGACAAAGATATCGCCATATGGAAGATATGCTGGATGATAAACAGGGAGAAGTGATTTAATGATTTCTTAAACCAGGCCTGCGCTGGATGGGCCGAAGCTCAGACCGCGCTGACCAGATAGATGATCCCGATGACCAAGATGGGGACCAGGAAGGAGGCCAGGAGGCCCAGTCTGTTGATGGACTTAACGAACCGACTGTCGTTCTTGTATTTCCACCCCATATAACCGACGATGGTGGTGATGAGGTTCATCGAGATGAACACGAGGACGGATATCTCGAATATCGAGTATAAGGTGAACTGGGTGATCGGAGGTATCTTGTCCGTCTCCGCCAGGTTGAACAGGACGGCCGTGATGAGCATGGAGGTGTTGAGACCGATCCGTATGCTGAAACCGGTATCGTCCTCGATCTTGAAGGCGAACGAGAAGGCGGAGACGATGCAGAATATGATGGGAGGGATGATGGTCTGGTAAAGGGCGGCGTAGGTGTCCCGGGTCAAAACCACGTCCATCTCGGCCTGCGATAGCGTGATCCCATACGGGTAGCTTTGTTGCTGACGGAATATTCCAAACCGTCTAGCGTCCATCCCACCTCGAGGAAGTCCGGGCTTATCCCGCTCTCAGATTCCAACCACTGCAGGTAGGTCGAATAGCCATGGTTCAGCACCTCGATCATTATGGGCAATTTCACGGTGTCGAACGGGTATCTTTCCGGGATTATGTCCACGTCGAACACCGCCCTGACCCTCCAGACCTCGGTCGTGATATTGTTCTGCTCGGTCACGGACACGAGCTGCTTGCTGGCGGGAGTGATCGGATATCCGTTCATCAGATACCAATCGACTGTGGTGATGTTCTCATCGGACCAGGAGAAGAAGACCCAGAAATCGAAGATGTAATCGCCTCCCTTGTAATCATACCCATATAGGTCGATTATCCAGATCGACAGTAGACCACGTGGTCGGCTGGAACCAGCTCAGGAGGGAAATCGTAGGAGGGCGAAACGGTTGATGCATTTCCCTCGTCGGCCTGGGCCATGGGGACGAACTGCATCGAAAGGAGGACGGCCATGGTCATCAAAATAGCGATACCGGCCCACCTTCCCTCACCCTTCATGGCAAGGGAAGAACCGTTCGGAATATAATAGCTTGTCCGGTCCGTACCGGACTGGACATTAATTAAATACTGCGTTTTTGATTGGGTGCACAGTCTTTGCTTGCAAAGGACGGATGCTTATGGCCAAGATATATCATGATTCAGATGCCGACTTGGGCGTGCTCAAGGGCAAGAAGATCGCAGTCATCGGTTTCGGCTCGCAGGGCAAGGCCCAGTCCATGTGCCTGCGCGACTCCGGCCTTAACGTGGTCGTGGGTCTGCGCAAGGGCGGAAAGTCCTGGGACGACGCCAAGAAGAACGGCATGAAGGTGGCGGAGATCGCCGACGCCGTGTCCGGCGCCGATGTGGTCATGATCCTGCTCCCGGACGAGGTCCAGGGCAAGGTCTACAAGGCGGAGATCGAGCCCAACCTGAAGGAGGGCGCGGCCCTGGACTTCGCTCACGGTTTCAGCATCGTCTTCGGTGAGATCAAGGCACCGAAGAATGCGGACGTGATCATGATGGCCCCCAAATCGCCTGGGCCGATGGAGAGGGAGATGTTCCTGCAGGGGTTCGGCGTGCCCGCCCTCATCGCGGTGGAGCAGGACCACAGCGGCAAAGCCAAGAAGATCGCCTTGGCGCTGGCCAAGGGGCTTGGCGCGACCAAGGCCGGGGTCATCGAGACCAGCTTCCGGGAGGAGGCCACCTCGGACCTTTTCGGTGAGCAGGCCGTGCTGTGCGGTGGAGTGACCGCCCTCATAGAGGCCGGCTTCGACACTCTGGTCAAGGCCGGTTACCAACCCGAGATCGCTTACTTCGAGTGCCTGCACGAGCTGAAGCTGATCGTCGACCTCATCCAGAAGGGCGGCATGATGCACATGTGGACCTCCGTGTCCAACACCGCCGAGTACGGTGGCCTGAGCCGCCGGGACCGCCTCATCACCGCCGAGACCCGCAAGGAGATGGCGAAGATGCTCAAGGAGATCCAGGAGGGCAAGTTCGCCAAGGAGTGGATGAAGGACGCCAAGTCCGGCATGAAGAAGATCCAGAAGATGGAGGACGAGGAGGCCGGCAGCAAGATCGAGGTCGTGGGCAAGGAGATCCGCTCCCTGTTCGAGACCCAGGCGCCAAGGAAGACGGCCAAGCCCAAGGCCAAGAAACCCGCCGCGAAGAAACCGGCGGCCAAGAAGGCACCGGTCAAAAAGGCGGTGGCAAAGCCAAAGAAGACCGTGGCCAAGCCCAAATCGAAGCCTGCCGCGAAGAAACCGGCGGCCAAGAAACCGGTTGCCAAGAAGAAGTGAGGCGTAATAGTTTAGATCCAACGCGGCCATGGAGCCGCCCCTTTTCATATTTTCTATTTCCCCTTTGGACAGATGCTACGTTCCCTTTATCGGCCAGGAAGGCTTTCTGCTGCACGGGTTGCGCCGTGCTTCGGGCCAAATTCCGTTACGAGACCAAGACCTTCAAGTGGGTCACGCTGCTCCTGTTGAGCCTGACCATCCTGAGCGCCGTCATGTTCTGGTATGCGGTATCGGAGGAGGAGACCTATGTGGTCCTCCCCTTCGTAGGGTTCATGACCACGATCGCATTCCTATTCGGAATAACCCCTTGGTTCACTGCCCACGAGGTGCATGATACCTACCTGGTGGTCCGCCAGGGATGGTACTATCGAAACAGGATAGACATGGTCGACATCATCGCAGTGAAGCATGTCATGGACGGACCTTGGGCCTATGGCCTGCACTTCATAGATGGCCACACCGTCTATGCCAACGGACGCACGAACGATCTGGTCCTTTTGGAGCTGGACAAGGTGAGACATAGGGACGGCAAGAGAAGGCGCATGACCCGTGTCCTCTTCGACACGCTGGACAACCAGGGGTTCCTCATGGCCATAGGTAAGCAGTACCAGGTGGAGATGGAAAGATTGGATCGATCGTAATGTCGCCAAAAGGCCAAGTCCCCTCATGGAACAATTATCTGCAAGGGCGACCATATGAGGGGCGAGCAGCATGAACAAGATTGTGATGCGCACCCGCTACGATGCGTTCGAGATCGAGCTGAACGATTCCGACACGGCGAACGCCCTTTATCTGGCCTTGCCGCTGGAGAGGGAGATTAACGTTTGGGGCGGTGAGATCTACTTCGAGGTCCCGGTGGACCAGCCCCTGCAGGATGGAAGGAAGGTCATGGAAAGGGGCGAGGTGGCCTACTGGCCGGAGGGCAGCGCTTTCTGCATTTTCTTCGGCCCCACGCCGGTGAGCAAGGGCAAGGCCCCGGAGGCCTATACTCCAGTAACACCCTTGGGAAGAGTGGTCGGCAACCTGGAGAGGCTGGAGCACCTGCCCGACCGGAGCATGGTGGTGCTAGAGGTCGTTTACTAGGCCCCGATCACTTCCAAATCGTCGAAGGCCACATGGGGCAGGATGCAGTTCCGCACCACGGTCTGCTCCCTGCCCACGTCCCTGATGCCCATGAGAGCCTGGTAGAAATTGCCAGCCAATAACGCATGGTCGATGGTCCGGACCACCTCGCCTTTGACGATCTCCTTGGCGCAGCGCACCTCAAGCCCGAAGGCCCCGGTGATGGGGTTGACCTCGGCCGAGGCCAGTTTGTCCACCAAGATGCCTCGCTCCACTTCCATGATCATGCCCTCCAGGCGCTTGCTCCCTGGCTCCCAGACCAGGTTGATAGGGTCGATGTCCAGAGGCCTGCGGTAGGCGTTCTGCGGGTCGGTCGGGTCGCGGCGCGAGGCGTTGCCGGTGCTCTCCTTGCCTGAGAGCAACGCGTTGTACTGGTCGTACATGAAGCCTTTGAGCACGCCTCGGTCCACCAGATCCTTGCGGGTGGTGGGCGCACCCTCGTCATCGTAACCGCTGCTGCACATCCCCCTCTCATCGAAGGGGTCGTCCACCAGGTTGAGCTGGACGGAGCCGACCCTATCGCCCATCCTCTTCGCCCAGGCGCTCCTCTGCTTGTTGACGTTCTCCGCGCTCAGGGAGAAGGCGACCGAGCTGAGCAAGAGGTCGGCCAGCTCGTTGGGCGGCAGGATGACCGTCATCCTCTCCTGACCGCGGAAGTGTTCGGCCCTCTGAGCGTCCTGCGCGCTGGTCCTCAGCCCGACCCCGAAAGAGGCGGCATCCAGGTCCGGGAGCTTGTTGGAATGATGGAAGCGAACCCCCTCCCCGGGGTCGGTCCCCTCGGTCATGGCGGTGAAGTGCAGATAGAGCATGGTGCTCCGCCCCTCCGTCTCTGCGCCAGAGGTGTTCAGCACCATGTTTTGCGAGACAGCGGCCCGGATGATGCCGCTCGGCACCTTGACCTCACCCCCCTCCATGGCGCTGTTGACGATCTCCTTGGCCATGGAGCAGATCCCCTCTTGGCCCAGTGAGGCGAGGTCCTTATCATAGGTGATGGGGGTGGGGTTGCCCTTATTGGACGGGGCGAAGCGCTTGAACACCGGGTCCGGAGCGGAGACGTTGGCCAGCCTTATAGCGGTCTGGGCGCATATCTCCGCATCCCTTACCGTGGCCAGCGTTATGGACGACTGCCCCACCTTCTTCGACTTGATGGCGCGCACCGCCAACCCCTGGTCCATGCGCTCCTCCACGTTCTTGACCTTGCCGTCGTCCACGTAAAGCAGTAGGGAGCGGGCGCGGGAACCGTAGACCTCGGCGTCCGATGCCCCTTCGGCCAGCGCGGCCCTTAAGGCCTTCTTGACAAAGGGCTCGAGGCTCATTCAGCCACCCCCGAGGACGATGGTGGAACGGCAATACGGGCCCCCAGAGGATACCGGTATCCAATCCTCTATACCCTTGCCGCACGTGCCGCCGTCCAGCTCCACCTTGTCGCCCACGGCGTCCACCGTCTGGAGGATGTCCAAGGCCTTGCCGGTGAGGGTGAACGAGCGAAGCATGCCGGCGACCTCCCCGTCCTTGATCAGGTAGCCGCGCAGGGCCTTGGCCTCGAAACCGCCGCCCACCGGGTCCTCCATGCCGCTGACCATCTTGTCGCAGAGGACGCCATGCTTGACGTCCTCCAACATCTCCTCCAGTTTCATGTCGCCCTTTTCGAAGAAGGTGTTGGTCATCCTCACCCACACCCTCCGCCCATAATATTCCGCCCGACCGTTGCCGGTCGGCGGGACGCCCATCTGCGCCGCCGTCTCCAGGCTCTGCATGTAACCTTTGTACACGCCGTCCTCGATGATGACCGTCCGGGAGGAGGGCGTGCCCTCGTCGTCGAACGGGATGTAACCATGAGCGCCGGCATAGGTCCCGTCGTCCACCATGGTGATGCCGGCGGAGGCCACCTTCTTCCCCACCGCGTCGGTCAGGAACGATCGCCGCTTCACTATCTCGTCAGCCTCGCTGGCATGCCCCATCACCTCATGGGCCAGAAGCCCGCTGATCATGGGGTCGCTGATGCAAGTGACCGGTCCGGAGGGGGCCTTCTGAGCCTGCAGCATCTTGACCGCCTCCTCCCCGATGTGCCTGCCGAAGGTGTTGACGTCCACCGCCTTTATGAGCTCGAACCCTCCGGAGCCGTCCACGCCGTCATAGTACATCTCGGTGTTCGATCCGTCGGAGGATATGGCCTGGCCTATCAGACGCATGCGCACCTCCTCCCATTCCAATTCGTCGCCCAGGCTGTTGCACAGCAGGTTATTGCGCACGTCCTCCCGGTACATGGCGTTGCTGTTGACCACTTGGGGGCCGACTCGTTGCGACCGCTCCGCGTCGAACACCAGTGCCAGCTTGTCCTCCAAGGCCACCTGGGAAGGATGAGTCTTCAAATTGGCCCTCATCTTCGCTTGGCGGGCCTTCCTGCTCCGGTATGGGCGCCCCGGTGGCGTTGCCAGAGTGAGCGCTTCGCACCGCTCGATTGGCCGCGTCCAGCACCGTGTCCTTGCCGGGGTCGACACCCGATGCGTAGCCCCAGGACCCGTTGACCCTGGCCCTCAGGCAGACCCCGCCCAAACGGTCGTCGGAGAGGGTCCTCACGCCACCGTCCACCACCACGATCACGGTCTTCTCGATGGTCTGCCAGCGCGCATCGCAGAACTCCGCCCCCAAGGAGCGCATGCGCTCCACCGCCTTGATGAGTATGTCTTGCATTCAGATCACTGTCAGTTCTTTGTTCGCGGTCGTGAGCAGTTCGCATCCCTTCTTGGTGACCACGATGTCGTCCTCTATGCGCACCCCGCCCTTGCCGCGGATATAGACCCCTGGCTCCACTGTGAGCACCATCCCCTCCTCGAGGACCAGGTCCACCCCTGGCCCCATGCGCAGGCCGTCATGCACGGAAAGCCCGATGCTGTGGCCGAGCGTGTGGATGAAGAGGCCTTTGAAGGGCGAGGAGTCGATCAGTCTCCGGGCGACCGCGTCCACGTCCTTGCCGTTCACCCCGGGCCGGACCATGTCCAATGCCGCCAGCTGGGCATCCAGGACCACCTGGTACATCTCCTTCTGCCACTTCCAGGCATTGCCCACGAAAAAGGTTCGGGTGATGTCGGAACCGTACTTGAGGGCCCTGGCACCGAAATCGAAAAGGGCCATGTCCCGCTTCCTGCAGCGAGCTGGACCGGCCTCATGGTGCGGCTCGGCCGTGTTCGGCCCGAAGGAGGCGTTGGTCTCGAAATTGGGTGACGAGGCGCCCTTCCTCTGCATTAGGTAGTTGATCTCCGCGGCCGCCTCGTACTCCGCCATCCCTGGCCTAACGAAGGAGGGGATCTCCTCCGCCACCTCCGAGGCGATGCGACAGGCATTGCGCAACCGCTCCACCTCGACCGCGTCCTTGATGGCCCTCGCCCTCTCCAAGGCCGGGTAGACGTCCACCATCTTCACCTTGGGCAGGATGCGCTTGATCTCGTTCATGCTGCTGAGCGTGATGCCGTGGCCGTTCACGCCGATGGTAGTGGCCTTTCCCAGCGTGTCCTTGACCAGCGCTGCCTTGTCGGCGCGGTTCTTGAAGACCTTCACCTCGGCCGAGGAGGACCGGGCGCTGGTCTCTTCCAAGGCGACCGTGATGAGCTCCACCTTGCCATCGGGCCAACCGATGACCAGGCAGCTCTCGAAAAGACCGGAGGTGGTCCCGGTGAGATAGGGGAACATGGCGTCCAGGTTCGGTTCCACATCGTTCATGAGCACAACGGCGTCGACCTTCTGATCCAAGCCTTCGAAGATGCGACGCACGCGCTTGGAGGTGGGATGGGCCATGCCAGCGAGTAGGGCGTTTCCGATTAAATAGAATTTCCTTCGATAATTTTTACGCTCAGATGCCGATCCACACGTTGCCAGCGATGCGCCTGATGGCGGCGATGGCGCTGAGCGCCGCAAGGTAGCTGGTGGCCGGGTTCGAAGGGAACGGCACGTTGTCCGTCTCAGCCACGATCTCGCCGAATACGCCCTTTACCACCAAGCGGTGGCTGTTGCATTCGCACAACGGGTCGCAGATGAGCTTCACCCTGGTCTTGTCCAAGCCCAGGCCGAGCAGCGAGATGGTCGCGGACACGTTGACGTTCTTGGGGAAGTGGTGGATGGCCTCCCGGGCGGGACCGTCATAGATGACGGTGCGTTCCTTGAGGGCGTCCACATCGATGCCCTCCTCCTTTAGGTAAGGCACCTCCTTGAAGCTCTTCGGACCCTTGGTGCTGATGAGCTCCACCGAATCGATCTTGTCCACCGAGGCCGAGTGCAGGCCGTCCGTGCCGCAGACCGCGCCGGATGGCACATAGAGCCGACCGCCCTTCTTCTTGGCCAGGTTGAAGCATTTCTCCCGCAGCACGTCGTCCACGAAGGCCCCGACGCTCATGACCAGGACGTCCTTCCCGAAACCGAGGATGAAGGGGATGTAATGGGCCACCGCGTCCTGTCCGGCCGCCTCCACCACCAGGTCCAGGTGCTTGAGGTGGGCCCGGATGCTCTCATCGGTGTTCGAGATGTATTTGGCCTTGCGATATTGCTTGACCGCCTGCTGCGCCTTCTCCTCGCTCTTGTCCGTCATATAGAAGAGGTCGACCTCGTCCATGGTATCGATGGCCTTGGCCATGGTCTGTCCGATGGCGCCGCAACCGATGATGAGCAGCCTCATGGTTGATGCAAACAACGAGGATGGATTTAACGATAGCGACCTCCTGGTGCTCCAACATTGACCAGGTTCGGCCCCTTTGGGAAAATGGACAAGGGTTCCTTCCTGATAAGGACGAAGGGGATTATTCCAGTCCATTATGGAATAATCCAGAGCGGGCAACCATTCATAAGGGGGGCGAGCGGAGTTCAACCCCATGAAGCTAGAGATCCATAGGTTCGGAGTGCTGAGCGCGAAGCACTCGCATCCTTTGGTCTTTATCCACGGTGAGTGGCATGGTGCGTGGTGCTGGGAGGAGAAGTTCGTTCCCTTCTTCCGCCGCCATGGCTTCCTTTGTGTCACGATGGACCTCAGGGGGCACGGTGGGAGCGAGGGGGCGGAGAGGTTGAAGGACTGGAAGTTGGAGGACTACGTGGCCGATCTGGTCCAGATGGTCGAGGAGGTGGGGCAGGACCCCATCCTGGTAGGCCATTCCATGGGCGCCACAGTCTCTCAGATATTTGCATCGCAGCATCGGGTGGTAGGCATGGCTCTGCTCTGCCCCATACCCATGTTGGGATATCACGACGATGCCGTGCGTTTGTTCAAAGGCCATCCTTGGGTCACGTTCCTTGCCGAGGTCGACCAAGAATGCCGGTCGATTGGTCGAGGACGAAGGATTGGTGAGGCACCTCTTCCTATCCGAGAAGGTCCCCGACAAGGACGTCTGTCGCTATTACTGCCAGCTGCAGGGGGAGTCCCTGAAGGCGATCCGGCAATGCGTCGATGGCGTCGGACGTGCCTGCGTCGTGCCAAGGACCTCCGGTCCTTGTGATCGGACGGGAAGGGGACGAGATGGTCTCGCCCCAGAGCGTGCATCGCTGCGCCGACCAGTGCCATGTTTGCGAGGTCATGGTGCCTGGGTCAGGCCACGACATCATGCTGGATTGGGGGTGGGAGCGGGCGGCGGAGTCGGTCCTGGCATGGGCGGACGCTCTTTAGGGGAGTGCCCATACCGGATGGGCCCTCCCGGCAACCCTAACTGACCCCGCCCGAACACCTTATTATTGCGGTCGCATAATCAGGCCCATGCGCTACGAGGTCCTGGAGCATACCGCCGATGTCATGATCAGGACCACCGGGGCGTCGCTGGAGGAGTGCTTCGCCAACGCCGCCTACGCCCTTTTCGACCAGATGGTGGAGGCGGACCGGATCGAGCCCGTCACGGTCAGGGAGATCACCGCGGAGGGGTTCGACCTGGAGTCCCTCCTCTTGAACTTCCTCTCCGAGTTCCTCTTCGTCCTTGACACGGAACGTCTGGTGTTCGGCCGATTCGACGTTTCCATCGACGGCCTTAGGCTTCATTGTCTGGCCCATGGTGAGCGCATCGACCTGGAAAGGCATGGCCCCAAGAAAGAAGTTAAGGCCATCACCTACAATATGATGTCCGTCGACGCGGATGAGCCGTCGCTCACCGTGGTCTTCGACATCTGAGGAAGATCGATGAAAGCCTCCGCCACCGCTTACCCGATACAGGGACTGATAAAGTACCACGGACTGAAGGACGAGGACCTGAGGTTGCCCTACCATGATTCCATCTCCGTCTGCACCGCCCCACTGATCACCCACACCACCATCGAGTTCGGCCACGAGTACGACCAGGCGGAGTTCGACGGGAAGAGGGCGCAGGGCAGGGCGTTGGAGCGGATCATGCATGTGGTGGAGCCGTTGAGGAAGAGGGCGGAAGAACGCTCGGGCTTCAGGATGGTCTCCAAGAACAACTTCACATCCAACATCGGCCTGGGGGCCAGCGCCTCCGGCTTCGCCGCTCTGGCCATGGCCACGGTGAAGGCGCTCGGCCTGGACATGGGCCTGGAAGAGGTCTCGACCTATGCCAGGCGAGGCGCCGGTTCGGCCTCGAGGTCCGTGACCGGTGGCTTCTCCATCTGGTACCAGGGCAAGGACGACCGCAGCAGCCACTCCCGCATGCTCGCCTCCTCCAAGGACCTGGACATGGGCATACTGGCCGTGCTCGTCCCCGCCTATAAGTCCACCGAGGCGGCCCACAGCGCGGTCACCAGCTCGCCCTTCTTCAAGGCCAGGATCGAATATGTGGCTGAGGCCATCCCTAAGATGGAGTCGGCCATACGCGAGAAGGACATATTCCGCATCGGGGAGCTGGCGGAACTGGACACGCTCCTTCTGCACGGGATCACCATGACCGGCATCGACCAATTGTTCCTGTGGCGCCCGGAGACGGTAAAGGTGATATTGGAGGTCAAGGAGATGCGCAAGGCGGGATTGAACTGCCATTTCAGCATCGACACCGGCGCCACGGTCTACGTGAACAGCCCACTGGACCAACTGAAGGAGGTGCAGGGGCGGATCGAGGCCTTGGGCATGGACACCTTGAGCTGCCATGTCGGGGACGAGGCCAAGATCGTCAACCATCATCTTTTCTGATCATCTGATGCCTTGGAAGAACCACAGGACGGAACGGTGCTCCTCCCACCAACGGCGTCCCTCCTCGCTTATGCTGTAATGGACGTAAGGATGGTCCTCGACCTTGTTGACCAAACCCTGTGACTCAAGCATCTCCACGAGCCGCCTCACCCTCTCGTCCCTTTGATATGGCATGCCCGGCAGGGTACTGATGTGGTGCACCGTAGTAGGACCTTCCCCCCTCTGATGCATTTGGTAGAGCTGGCTCAATATGAACAGGACGAGCAGTTCATCGCTCCAAGGCTTATGGGCATAGCTCCTTCGGGACAAGGGGTCGCCTCTCACATTTCTAATTTGAACCCTTTATCGTTCACCAGCACAAGACGCGTTGCCAGTCGTGGAAAACCCCATATCTTCCCCCTCCCGATCAGGTCCATCGCCTCTGCTCCGAATCCGGTCGGGGAGACGATGAACACCGCCTCCACGGTGGATATGGGCTTTAAGATCCTCAGCTTGAGCACGGACCGTCCGATCCTTTTCAGATCCTCAACTCCCACCTCGCCGGATCCCATGATCTTGACCAGGACGTATTTGGCGGTGTCCAGTTTCTCCATGGCATTTAGGTCGACGACGACGTCCCACCGTTCCCTCATCAACCGTGTCGCGCTAGTGTCGTATTTGATGCCTTTGCGAACAGGGAAGTGGTTGACCTTGGGATATATCTCCTTGACCTTGTTCATAACCCGCTCCTGCTACCGACCCCTGAACGTCAGGAAAGACCTCGAGTTGGATGAGACAGCGGAGTCGGTAATCGCTCCAGGCGACATAACGAAGGTCCCGGACGGTCTCGATAGGTGTATATCGCCAAAAAGAAGAGGAACGACCAGACCACGATCCCCAGGATCTCGGTATGCGGCGTTCAGCCAAACATCGTCCTCGTTCAATGAGGAGTTAGTGTCCACGATGTAAAAGATCAACACGAGGACGCCGAAGATGACCCATTCGATCAAGATCGATATGCTCTTCCTCAAGGTGCTGATCCGTTGTTCAAATATCAGATCGGAAGACGAAGGCCCCCCCATTTCCCCACCGCATATCGGATTCCCTTCGCAGGTATATTATGCCGTTTGGAATCTGGTTCCAATCTCAAAGCATCAGTTGCATGAACCTGATGTCGATCCATCGACCGAACTTGTAGCCAGCCTCTCGGATCAGGGCGACATCCTCAAAGCCGACCTTGCGGTGCAGACCCAGGCTGGCCTTGTGCTGCGCGTTGATCACCGCCACCACGCTGTGCAGGCCGATGACCCGCCCTTCCTTGACCAGCTCTGTGAGCAGGGCGGTCCCGATCCCCATTCCACGGTGGTCCTCCCGGACATAGACCGCGTCCTCGGCTGTGTATCGGTATGCGGCCCTCGCCCGGTGCTTGGAGAGGGAGGCCCACCCCACCACCTCTCCCTCGAAACGAGCCACGAGGATAGGATATCTATCACGGTGCTCATAGAACCAGACCAGGCGAGACTCCAGGCTCACCGGTTCCGTCTCCATGGTGCAATCGGAGGTGGGGACATAGTGGTTGTAGATGGCATTGATGGCCTCCATGTCCGACTCGGCGGCAGGAAGGACCTCGACCCTCGCGACCATGCCCCGAACATCCCCGGACGGGTATTTGCCTCATATGTCGCGCCAGGGACAAACTTTAATTTCGCCCCCTGGGATTCCTTGGGCATGGTGGACGTCCTAGGCGTGGGGGCCCTCAACGTAGACCTCTTCTTCGAGGTGGAGGGTCTCGAATGGGGCGGTTTCCGCTTCGTTCCCGGGGGGGAGATCCTGGGGGAGGAGGGGCGGTTCGATGACGCACTTGCCGAACTCAAGGCGAATGCCAGGCAATTAGGTAGGAGCGGGGGCGGATCGGCCGCGAACTGCATATACGCCCTGTCGAGGATGGGGTTCTCCACCGCGTTCCTGGGCAATGTGGGCGAGGACGAGGAAGGCGATTTCCTGCTCGGCGCCATGGGCGGCGTGGACGTCAGTCATGTGGGAAGGTCGGGGCGCAGCGGTCAATGCCTGTCCCTGCTCAAGGACGGAGAGCGCGCCTTGCTGGTCCTGCCCAATGCCAACGACCGGATCCGTTTGACCGAGGGCGATGTGGCATTGGCGAACCGCTGCAAAGTGGTGCATATGTCGTCCTTCGCCTCCAGCGCCGCATTGGACCAACAGGTGGCCCTGGCCGATGGCCTGGTTGATGATGTCATAGTCTCATTTGACCCTGGCGAACGCTATGCCCGGCGGGGTCTGGACGATATCCTGCCATTGCTGCGCAGGACGGACGTCCTCTTCCTGAACGACCGAGAGATGAGGATGCTGACCGGAATGGGGGCCAGGGAGGGAGGGGAGCGCCTCCTCGGTCTCGGACCGGACGTGGTGGTGTGCAAATCGGGGGCGAAGGGGTCCTCGGTCATCACTGAGGAGGGCCTGTTCCCGATCGAACCCGTACCAGTGAGGGTTGTGGACATGACCGGGGCCGGGGACGTTTATGCCGCAGGCTTCCTTGCCGGACTTTTGAAGGGGTGGGGCTTGCGCCGTTGTGGGGACTTCGCCTCCATGGTGGCCTCGAAGAGCATCGGGGGCATAGGGCGGGAAGCATACCCGGACAAGGACCTTCTGGTCCATTTTGGGCGACCCATGGGAAAGGACAGCAACCCCCAGGCCCGAGGTAGGAAGGCAAGATAGAGATAGATGGGAACCACCTTTATGAGGCAGGAGAGACGTTCCCCGCCGGCAGAGGCTTTGGGGCCTCCCGATATCGGTCCTCCGGGGACGGGGAAGGAGAGGTGAGGGATTGGAGTTCGACGGATTGGATGATATGATGCCCTACGAGGGCAAGGTCTTCATCAGCGATTGCGAGGGACCTATCACCAAGAATGCCAGCACCGTCGAGCTGTGCTCCAAGTTCATACCCAACGGCGAGCGGTTCTTCGCGGTCCTCTCCCGTTACGATTCCGTGCTTACCGATGTGGTGCGCAAGGAGGGCTATAAGGCGGGGGATTCCATGAAATTGGTCCTGCCCTTCCTCAAGGCCTTCGGCGTGACGGACATGGCCATGGTCGAGTTCTACCGCCACGCCATCATGATGATCCCCGGTGGCGATAAGACCATGCGCTATGTGCAGGAGATAACATCACCTTTCATCGTCTCCTCCTCCTATGAGCACTATGTCGGGGCGGTGTGCGACCATATCGGGTTCCCTATCGAGAACTCCTATTGTACCAAATGCAGCCTGGACGGCGTGAAGATGGATGATTGGGAGGCACATACCCTGCGGGACCTGGCCCACGAGATCGCCGCCATGCCCCTCATCGATATGCCTTTCAGCACCCGCACCATCAAGGACCTCCGTCCCGACGACCGTAAGAGCGTCCAGCGTCTGGACCAGGTCTTCTGGAACGAGATGACCGACCTTGACAGCTACCACCTGATCATGGAGACCGTGCCCGTGGGGGACTCGGAGAAGGCGGCCGCGGTGGTCGAGGTGTGCAAGAAGATCGGCGTGGCGCTGGAGGACTGCATGTACGTCGGCGATGACAGCAACGACACCAGGGCATTGGGGATCGTGCGCAAGGGAGGCGGTCTGGCCGTGGCCTTCAATGGCAACAGCAACGCCGTGCGCGAGTCGGACCTGGCGGTCATGTCGCCCCATACCATCATCACCTCCATCCTGGCCGAGGCGTTCTACCGGACCGGAAAGGACGCGGTGCTGGAACTGGCGGAGGACTGGTCCTTCGAGCGTTTGAAGCGGTCAGGGCTGGTGCACGAGTACCTGCTCAAGGAGGCGAGGCGAGTGTTCCCGGGGCATTTCCCAGAGGTAAGGCATGTCACCCCGTCCAACATGAGCGAGCTGATGGCGCAGAGCGCTTCATATCGGAAGACCGTGCGGGGCGAGTCGGTGGGGGCTTTGAACTGAGCATGGAAAAGGCCTTCCAGGACCGCTGGGAAAATGAATCCCCTCACATCACGTTCGAAAACCACTTCCGCGTTCTGGCGATGCGATTTAATAAGGGCTGCTTGATTGTTGATGGCAAACCCCTTGAACATGATTCCTTGAAAGGTGATCAATTGCATTTGGGACTGGGCATCGACACAGGCGGAACGTACACTGACGCGGCGATCATCGACTTAGAAAAGGGCAAGGTCCTGGCCAAGGCGAAGTCGCTCACCACTCGCCACGACCTCTCCGAAGGGATCTCGAACTCGATCGATAAGGTCAAGGGGGTCCGGGCC
>CAWHCB010000012.1:0-30001 GCA_963827905.1 Methanomassiliicoccaceae archaeon | reverse complement strand
CCGGGACTGCGATGATATCATCATCGGCATCGGCAGCGCCCAATACTCCCACACCGCTGAGAACCCCTTCACTGCGGGTGAGCGCCACCTCATGATCTCGCGGGCGTTGCAGGAGGAGGGCATCGGCAACTTCTTCCTCGTGCCCATCGTAGACATCAATCGCTATGCCATCTGGGTCTCCCATGTGGTGTCCATGGTCCCGCCCTTCTCGCGGGTGTACACCAACAACGGGCTGACCAGGCGCCTGTTCGTGGAAGAGGGCTACGAGGTCTCCTCCTCGCCCATGTTCAATCGGGAGCAGTACTCCGGCACGGAGATCCGCCGGCGCATCGCTTCCAACGACAATGGGAGCAACTGGTGCCCAAGGCCGTGGTCAGCGTGATCAAGGAGATCGACGGTGTCAGTCGGCTTAGGGACCTGGCCCCGAGCCAGAGGAGGGAAGTGGATGAATCCGGAGCAGGAATTGGGGAAGATGCTTAAGGAGAGGCAAAAGACCATCTCCGTGGCCGAGTCGATGACCGGCGGGCTGGTAGGCGACATCATAACCAACGTGCCCGGTTCCTCGAAGTACTTCGAGGGCGGGATCGTGACCTATTCCGACCTATCCAAACAGGAGCTTCTGGGCGTTCGGCCGGAGACCTTGCGCATCTATGGGGCGGTGAGCGAACAGTGCGCCCTTGAGATGGCGGCCGGTGTCCGCGAGCGCTTCCACACCCATGTCGGCATATCGCTGACGGGCATCGCCGGACCTTCCGGGGCCACCTTCGGCAAGCCGGTCGGCCTGGTCATTTTTGGCTATGATGACGGCAAGGTGCGCATGACCGATCACAAGACCTTCGCCGGGGAACGGGAGGAGATCAAGCTGGCGGCGGCGGAGCACCTCATAACCATGACCTTGGAGCTATTGCATGAGGAGTGAGGTCGCGGGCCCTCTCTGAAAAGTTCTTTATTGTCGAAGAGCGATAAAACCGCGCACGGGGTTATGGGATGGGTGCCTCACTTAGACGTATACCGACAGGTGTCTCTGATTTCGACAACATCGTCAAAGGAGGCATGCCGCTGGGGTCGGTGGTCCTTCTCCTGGGCGACCTAGGGGCGGGGCAGCACGAGTACGCCATCACCTCGGCAGCGAAGCTGAGCCTCGTGCGCGAGAACCCCAAGAGCGCGGAGTTCTACCTAGGCACCAGCGTTCGGGACAGGCACATGCCCGAGCGCATATTCTACGTCACATTCAGCCGGTCCAAGGAGGACATCCTGGAGGAGATCCGGATGTCCTTCAACGAGGACTTCTACGACTGCTTCAAACGCAACGTCATCTTCCAGGACTTCTCCGACAAGTACTTCCGCCAGACCTTGGTTCCGCGCAGCTGGGCCGGGGATGGCGCCTCCGCCCTGTTCTCCAACAACGGGGACCAGGGCCTGCTGGAGAGCTTGGTCTCCTGGCTGGACGAGAATGCCAAGGACAGCATGGTGGTCATAGATTCGCTCACTGACCTGTTGCTCAGCACCAAGATCGAGACCACCGACCTGGTGGCGGTGCTGAAGGGCCTGCAGCGGGTCAGCAAGCGCTGGGCCGGCGTGGTCTACCTCATCCTCACCAAGGACGTGGTGGACGACAAGATGCAGCGCATGATAATGGACTCGGTGGACGGCGCCCTGATGTTCCAGTGGAGCAAGCTTGGCATATCGTCTCGGCGGCAGCGCTACATGCACGTGGAGAAGTTCATGAGCATACTGCCGCACTTGGAGAAGGAAAGGGTGGCCCGCTTCGCCACGACGGTGACGGCGAGCAGCGGACTGGTCGTCATCGATACGGAAAGGATCGCGTGATTAACATGGACAGGGTGAAGACGGGGGTCGAGGGGCTCGACATCATGCTGGACGGTGGCGTTCCGAAGAACCATACCTTCGTGGTGATGGGCTCATTCGGCACGGGCAAGACCACCTTTGGGCTGCAATTCCTCAACCAGGGCCTGGCCTTGGGGGAGAAAGGCATCTACATCTCGCTGGAAGAGGACCAGGACTCCATAATGGAGGACGCCCGTTCCCATAGCTGGGAGCTCAAGCCTTTCATCGACTCCAAGCAGCTGACCGTCGTAAAGCTTGAGCCGAACGATGCCAAGACCACGGTGCAACGCATCAAGAGCGAGCTGCCCGAGTTCATAAAGCAGTCTGGAGCCTCGCGCATCGTCATTGATTCGGTCTCATTGCTGAACATGCTCTTCGACAACGAACATGAGCGCCGGGCCAATCTGTTCAACCTGTCCCAGATGATCAAGAGGACCGGGGCCACCTGCCTCATGACCGCCGAGGTCAAGGATGAGAACCCGCTCTGCTCCCGGGACGGTCTGGTGGAATATGTGGCCGACGGTGTCATCTCGTTGCGTTATGTGGAGCGCATGGAGAAGTCGGAGCTGCAGATGTCGATACGGATAATCAAGATGCGCCGCACCAGCCACTCCCGCAAGATCACGCCTTACCAGATCACTTCTAAGGGCATCGTGGTGCATGAAGGCTCAGAGATCAACTGATCTCTCCCGAAAAAGAATATTAGGGCGAGGTGGATATGCCGACTCGGTGCCTCAATGAAGCTGTACCGCGTCGGCAAGGTCAAGAAGGTCTGGGAGGTGGACGACGACTCCTTGGAGTTCGAGTTCACGGACAACATCTCCGTATTTGACAAGATCATCCCCACCGAGATCCCTTTCAAGGGAGAGACGCTGTGCCGTACCTCGGCCTACTGGCTGAAGCTTTGCGAGGAACAGGGCATACGCACCGACTTCAAGCGCCTCAACGGACCGAACCGCATGCTGGTCAAGCGCGTCGATGTCATCCCCGAATATGACCGGCTGAACCGCACCACCACCAATTTCCTCATCCCTTTGGAGTTCATCTGCCGTCATTACAACGCCGGGTCCTTGAACGACCGGATCAAGGAGGGCGAGGTGGACGTCACCAAGCTAGGCTATGCCAAAGGGTACTCCCCGGCCTACGGGGAGAGGCTGCCCCGGCCCTTCTTCGAGACCACCACCAAGTTGGAGAAGGTGGACCGGAACCTCACCGACGAGGAGGCATTGCAGATATCCAGTCTCAGCACCGAGGAGTATCATCACGTCTTCGAGGTCATCGGACGGATCGATGACCTCATCGCCAAGGAGGTCGGGCAACGTGGACTGGTCCATGTGGACGGCAAGAAGGAGTTCGCCTACGACGAGAGGAGGCGCTTGATGATCGTCGATACCTTCGGCACCGCGGACGAGGACCGCTGGTGGGACCAGGCCATGTACGCCCAGGGCAAGTGCGTGGAGCTCTCCAAGGAGTTCGTGCGCCAGTACTATCGGGACATCGGCTACCACGAGCAGCTGAGCAAGGCCCGCAAGCATAAGGAGCCCGAGCCGGACATACCACCATTGCCCCAGGCCAAGGTGGAAGAGGTCAGCCAGCTCTATATCGGCATGTACGAGAAGCTCACCGGGCTCAAGTTCTGATCACAGATACCCGCCCAAAGGTTGAGCAGGCCCGTAGGTGGAGGTTTTGGGCATGACCCGGGGCCGGCCGATGTGCTCCAGTCTCAACCCTTCATCGTACGAATAGACCAGGTAGTAGAAGAGCCACTGCTGGTTTAGCTCCAAAAGGCGCATGCGGGCGGCCATGGCCACCTCCTTGGGGGCGAGGACCACTAACCTGACCTTGTTCCGCAAGGCGGTCTCATACTCCCAAAGGCGCTTCTTCGAACCCCAGGAATCGACCGTTTCCACGAATTCCAAGCCAACTAGATATCGGTCGTCCAGGACCTTGATTACGCCCCGTCCCTCTTGGTCCAGGTAGAATTTGGCCACGGCATGGGGGAATATGCGATGGAACTCATCCAGGGTACGCTCCATGCGCATCGCTGCGACCTGCTCCACCAGCTCGGCCATGTCATGTCGATTGGACTGAGTTATTAATAAAATGTCCGAAAGGACCGTCGTAAGAAGATTATTCATCCAGCAATCCGTTCTTTTCCGCATGGGTCCAATGCCCGCTTGGTCGGAGGCGAGGAAGGTCATCCAATGGCACATCGACGCCATAGTGCGGTTGGAGGCCATCCCTCTGGGGCTATCGGAGGGCAGGGTGCTCGCCGAAGACCTGCTGCAAACGTCCTGCCTTCCGCACCTGGGCAAGGGGCTGACCATAGGGCCGGACCAGGTCCAGGCCATGGAATGTATCGGGGCGGAGGAGGTCTTGGTCTATAGCCAACCCAAGGCATTGATGGTGGAAGGGCCGGAGGGCGAGGACGGACTCCCCTGACCTCTCGCAACTGGCCAGGTATGTCGCCAGGTTCGGGGCGGTCCCGCTGTTGGAGAGGTGCGGGGCAGGGTCCCAGTCGGCCTTGGTGCGCCGGAACATCGGCGCGGACCTGGTCCTGGTCCGAGGACCAGATCCGGGCACAAGGTCCTATTGTCAGGAGAAAGGCAGGTCACTGTTCGAAGGCATAGCGTTTTCGCCAGGGGGCGGGACGTCCCTTTTTCTGATCGACGACACGCCGGTCATGCTGCTGCCTTCCCATGGCCAGGAACTCCTAGGAGCCGAACTGCTACCGCTCCAGTCCTTGGTCCGGCAGATGACGCGAAAGGACGATTCGGTCCCGGTCCGTGGCACCATGTCCGTACCAATATCGTCCCATCCAGATCATGACGAGGTCAAGTTCCTGAGGGCTGGGGCGGACGGGACCATGACCATGATCGATGCCGTCACAGGCCAATCGGATGCCTACCAGTATTACTTGGTAATGCCCGCCGGCTCACCAACATTGTCACCCGGCGACCAAGCCCCTGCTGGCCTTGCTAATCGAAGGCCACTTCCACCAATCTCATGCCCTCTGGGCAGTCGATGTCACGGAACACCTTGCCGATCCGTCCCTTCATGCCCTTGTCCAGGCCGACCGGATGGCACAATCGGTACTTGGTGCAGCCTAAGTTGCGGCAACGGATCTCCTCCAGGGTGACGGTGGAACCCTCCAAGGCGGCCTTCTTCGAGACCGCCCCCCGGAACGGGACCTTCTCCACTTCCACCACTCGAACGCCGTCCTCGTGGATCTTGCACTCGTGATGTACGTCCCGCTTCGCCTTGATGCGGTACTTCCCACCGCTGTCAAGGTTGAAGCATACCGCCTTGAGCTTGCACTCCCTGCATTCGGTCAAGGGGCCGCGGTATACGAACACCACGCCTTCCTTGGCCTGTCTCTCGCCTATCAGTGTGACTATGACCATGCTATCGCCTTCCGCCCCGAGCCCTCAGATGACCTGAGTGATCGTGGCTATCTTCTCCGCTGCCTCAGCCGTCAGCCCCATGCCCAGGATCGTGAACCGGTCCTTGCGGATCTTATGGGCCGTGACCAAGGCCTGAATGACCTGTTCCTTCGTGATGCCCATGTCCCGTGCGGAAGTGGGCGCACCGATGCGGAGCAAGGCATTCCTTATTCGGTGCCAATCCCCGCCGTGAAGGTACATCATCATGATGCAACCGACGCCGCACTGCTCGCCGTGCAGCGCCTTCCCTGGCGCGATCAGGTCCAACGCGTGGGAGAACATATGTTCCGACCCGCTCGTCGGCCTCGAGCTTCCCGCCACGCTCATCGATATGCCGGAGATTATTATGGGGCGTATGGCGATCCACACGCTCTCCTCCAATCCCGGCCTGATGAGGTCGGCGCTCTCTATTATGGTCTCAGCCGTATAGCTCGCCAGGGAGTAGGCGGAACGGCTGAAGCTCTCATTGCGCAGGCGCTTGGCGAACTCCCAGTCCATCAGCGCCGTTGAGTTGGAGATGACGTCCGCGCAGCCAGAGGCCAGCAGACGGTATGGTGATTGTACGATGACGGCGGTGTCCGCGACCACGCCCAACGGGACCTTGGCGTCCATCGAGACCGGTCCCTTGTTGTTGCGGATCGAAGCCCGCCCGGAGGCGATGCCATCATGCGAGGCGGAGGTGGGTACGGACAGGAACTCCAGACCAAGCTCCTTGGCGGTCATCTTGGCCAGGTCTATCTTGCTCCCGCCGCCCACCCCGAGGAGGAAATCCGCCTTCGCTTCCCTGGTGGCCTCAACCACCTTCTTCAGGTTCTCATCCGAGGCCTCGGTCACGAGCACTTGTTGCACATCGTAACCGTCCCTGCGCATAGCGTCCTCTATGACCTCCCCCGCGGCCTTCTGGGTCCTCTCCCCGGCGACGATCATCGCCGTGCCAGCGAGAGCGAACTCCTTACAGACCTTGGGGACCATCTCAATGACGCCGTGGCCCGCAAGAACTTGTCGAGGAAAAACCATGGAGCGAGCCTTGGTGAAGTCGCCTTCTTCCATCCAAGCACCGTTAATGCCTCAATATAAGGCTACTCGTTCATGTAGTTATCGGTAAAGCGTCATTCCCAGCAGGATACTGGCATGAGCATCGATGTTCTTTTTTTTAAGAATAAGGCGCTCGGGCGGGCGGCCCAAGGTGGAACTTGGATCTTAACTAGGAGGAGAATGGGGGAAGGCCACCAGTCCCGAGCGCTTGCAGCGAGCAAAGCAACAACCCATATATTAAAAATTTGATTCTAATCATAATCAATTCTCTGATATTCTTCAATAATAGATCAGAAATAATAGTGATATATGGATGTTGCAAAATATTTTTTATAAATTTAAAAGTCAGATTCCAATCGTACCGCCGTTTTTAAATTCCTTTTCACCACCGTCTCCGCAAGGTTCAGAATCCAACGAATGGCGTATGCCCACTGATTATCGAAACCGGCAACCCGCCCAAGATGCTAGATATATATGGTTCCGGGATAGAGAAAGAAGTCTACTGGAAGTATGGAGATCGGATGAGAGGAAGGACATCGGACCAGGGATTCCCCCTGGAAGGAGGGGAGATCGTTTGTATCGCGGACCTTGATGATAACATCATCAGTGCCAACCCCTTCACCTTCAGATTGTTGCGTCAATCCAGCCATCCTAGGAAGATCGAAGGGTTGATGGAGCTCATCCACCAGGAGTCCTCGCTCGAATTCGAGGATCGAGTACGTCAAGTGCTATCTGGTGAGCTCGATTCCGACACCATCAAGGTCCCGATGCATCTACCGGAGGGCGACATCCATTACTTGCTCACCCTTAGCCCGGTCAACGATCGAGATGAGATAACTGGCGTGGCCGTGACCGGACATCCCGAGGGAGAGGCGGTCCCGATTCTCAAAGGGCAGCCAGTGCCTTTGAGCGCCGACCTGCTGGCCAGTCTCAACATAATGCTCGTCTATGTGAACCCGACCGGTGCCATCGTCCATGTGAACCGAGCCTTCGAGAACCTTTTGGGGTACGACCTGGACGAGATCCGAGGCAGGCAGCTCGGAACCATGACCACCATGGACGCAGCGGCGATGCAACGCATGCGCGATGCAGGTCGGGCCATGCGCCCCGGTGAGGTCCTGACCGTCGATGTCGACCTAAGGACCAGAGAGGGCAAGATACTCCATTCCCAATGGCGTGCCATGTCGGTCCACGACGAGGGTGGTGATCTCCAAGGGAGTGATCGCCCTGGCCCAGGACCCCAATGCCGCCCGGGTGCTGGAGGTCCAGGTAAGCGAGCTTTCCAGTCAGATCGAGACCCTGTCCGTGTCGGCGGCCGAGATGGAATCGGCCCTCGACCCGGACGAGGTCATGGAACAGATGATATCCCGCATGATGGCGGCCATTCACATGCAGCTTGCGGTCATCCGGATGGCGGACGACCCTGGCCAACAACAGGTCTTCTACAAAGGTCTGGATTTCCAAGAGGCGCGGAACATCCTCGACATGGAGGTAGAGGACTTGGTCCTGTCCGACTGGATCGACGCCCGGGGCATCTACATATGCCCGGACCGCGAGCTGGACCCTTTCTTCTCAAAGATCTATGGCATGCCCCGCAGCTTCATCCTCGCCAGCATCGGGCTGCGAGGTTTCCCTCTGGGGGTGGCGCTGTTCGGTTCCCCCGCCAAGGACAAGGACCTGGAGCGCAAGGCGCCGGTCCTTCAGACCTTTCTGCATCAGATCGCGATGCAGAAGCGGGACGAGATCACGCACGAGGACGTGGCCCACCGCAATGTGGAATTGCAGACCCTCTACGAGACCTCGAAGATGCTCTCGTCCACCATCGAGCATAAGATCGTCCTCGAGCTCATATTGGAAAAATCGACGGAACTGGTTCGATCGGACAATTGCCTCATATTCGAACTGGACAAGAAGGGCAGGAAACTGCGTTGTGTGGCCTCCAAGACCAAGGACGGCGTGGGCGCCGAGGGTTTGGAGATCGCCATCGGCGAGGGCATATCCGGCCTGGTGGCGCAGCACCGGGAGGGCATGCTCATCGAGCGGGCGGACATGGACGGAAGGTCGATATTGTTGGACGGCACCCCAGACGAGCCCTCTAGCATCATCAGCGTCCCCCTCAACATCGGTGACGAGATCTTCGGCGTGATGACCCTGGAGAAGACCCCCGGGGTCCCCTTCAACACCAGTGAGTACCAGCTGGTGGAGATGTTCTCCATCCAGGCCGCCTTCGCGCTCAAGAACGCAGGCATGTACAAGGACATGGAGGACAACATGGCCATGCAGCAGATGTACAACGTCCTGCTCACCCATGACGTCGCCAATTACAACGTCCCCATCCATGGTTTCCTGGAGCTGCTGGTCAAGGACCCCAAGTTGGACGACAGGCAGCGCCGCTACGTGCGTTCCGCCCTGGTCCAGGCGGAGAACATCTCCAGCCTGATCGCCAGCGTGAGAAAGCTATGGTGGCTGCGCACGACCGACCAGGAGCTCGACCTAGGCCCTATCAACCTCGCCCCCTTCGTGAGGGAATGCATCGACAGCCTGCACATGAGCAGCCTGTTCAACGCCATTGAGATCAAGGGCCGATACGAGAGCGAGCAGGCGTTCGTTATGGCCGACGTCTTCGTCAAGGACATCCTCTACAACCTCATCAGCAACGCCTGCAAGTACGGCGACATGCGCCCGGTGGAGGTGGACCTATATGCCTGGGAGGAGAACGGCAAGGACTATTGGCGCCTGGATGTCAAGGACCAGGGCAAGGGCATCCCCGATGAGAGGAAGTCCGCGCTCTTCAAACGCTTCGATCGCCTGGATTCCGTCACCGCGGCCGAGGGCCATGGACTGGGGCTCAGCGTGGTGAAGGCCTTCTGCGACCGGTACTCAGGCCGCGTCTGGGCTGAGAACCGTGTCCCAGGTGATTGGTCCAAGGGATCGGTATTTTGTGTCATATTGCCGCGAACCAGGAACCAACCTTCATAAAGGGCAGAGGTAGATACAAGGTCAGGGAGTGGCGAAGCATGGACGAGACGATGGAGAGGGTCAGGGTCTTGATGGTGGAGGACAACCAGGACCACCTGGACCTATGCCGCGAGTACCTTTCTGACGACATGTTCTTCCTGGACGCGGCCTTGGACGGGCGCGAGGCTCTGGACAAGGTCAAGAACAACCAGTATGACATCATCGTCCTCGATTACCGCCTCCCGGACACGACCGGTTCCGAGCTATTGCGCCGAATCAGGGCCATCAACAAGGACACCCCGATCATTTTCGTCACCGCCATGGACGACCCTGACATAAGTTTCCAGGTCATGCAGGATGGCGCCTCCGATTACATACCCAAATCGTTCCAATACTATGAGCGTCTGCGGGACCGTATCCTGGACAATCTGGGCATCGAGGTCGTGGAGGAGGACATCCCTCCGAACCGGCCGGCGTGATGGGGTGCTCGACCATGGTACTGGTCCTCGGCATCAATGGGAGCCCGAGGAAGGACGGCAACAGCGGTACACTTCTCGATGAGGCTCTGCGCTCGGCCTCTGAATGCGGCGCGGACGTCATTCGCATCGACGTTTCGGACCTGGACATCTCCGGGTGCCGCTCCTGTTGGAGTTGCGAGGAGAGCGGGGAATGCGTTGTTCAAGATGACATGAACCAGGTCTACGAGGTCCTGCTGAGGGCGGATGCCTTGATCGTGGTCTCCCCGGTCTACTTCTCTGGACCCACCGGTCAGCTCAAGCAGTTGATCGACCGTTGCAACTGCCTGTGGAACCGCAAGCTTCCCCCCGCCAAGAAGGGGGCATTGATGGTCGTGGCGGCGGACCCCGAGCAGAACTTCCGGCCCATCGTCACGGAGCTGCGGTCGTTCATGAACTCGGTGGGCTACCCATGCCAGGAGGAGCTCCTCGTGCCTGGGGTGTTCCGCAAGGGCGAGGTCATCGCAGACCGCAAAGCCATGCGCATGGCGATGGAGATCGGGGCCAGGTTAGCCTCAGGCTGAGTCCCCCCCTGGCTGGGCGCAGAGGAGGGCGTCAAGGTCCGCCACCTTCTTCAATATGCGATCGAAGGTGGTGGCCACCAGCAGCACGGCGAAGCCCAGGCCCAGCATGTAAGCGAACTGTGAACCCGACACCTGCCCTACGATGGCGAAGAAGTTGAATGAGGCGTGCAGCAACACCGCCAGACCATAATAGGGGAGCCAGCTGACCTTAAGCCCCTTCGCCCTCATCACCATCTGCCGGGAGATCCCGAATCCGGAGATGGCGCTGGCACTGGCATGCAACAGCGTCGAGGTCAAGGCCCTCAGCACGGCCGTGCCCACGAAGACGTCCAGACCCACGGCGATGGCGTTGGCCCCATAGAGGACGTTCTCCACCGCGGCGAAGCCCAACCCGACCGCCGCCCCGTACACCAGGCCGTTCTTCAGCTCTGCCAGCCGACCCCGGAAGAGCATGATGCCCCAGGCCTTGGTCATCTCCTCCACCAACGGGGCCATGACGCAGGCCAATCACGATCAGTTGGAAAGAAGGGTCCCCCGGATCGAGGTTCCAGAAAGGCCTGGATAGCGCTCCGCCCTCGCCGAAGAGGAGGGTGACCAGCGCCGATTCCATCACGAATGCCAGTCCCAAGGAGAAGGTCCCTCCCACCACGAAGGCGGACAGGAGGGGGCGCAACTGGTCCCGGTCGCACAGCTCCTTGCTGCGCACCCACAGCACGTAGATGATGGGCGGCACTATGGCCGCCAACAGCACCACCAGGATCTCCCCCGCCGATAAGGCCAACTTCCTCTCCCATGGTGATGATTTGTGAGGGCTCTAGATAACAGTTGCCTAGCCAGGATAATATCCAACATACCGAGTGCGAAGCTGCCGATGCACACCTTCCTTGTCCAAGTGCCTCACCTTGGTCCATATCAGGACGAAGAGTGCCACGTCCATTATTATGATGAGGAGCACACTTCCCACGACCATGGCGTCGCCGCCCCCGAAAACCTCGGAGCTGGATGCCATGAAGTTCGATAGCGCATGGAGGAACACGGCCACCAGGTAGTAGGGCAACCAGGCCAATGGTCTCTCGATAGGGCGGAGGATCTCGCAACGTGCCAGACCATAACCGGTGATGGCGGTATAGCTGGCATGCCCGAGGGCCGCCGAGACGGCCCGCAACCCAAGCAACATCAGGGCGGATTCCAAGCCCTCGCTCGTGAGCTGTTCGAAACCATAGAGCACATTCTCCACCGCGGCGAAGCCCAACCCGATGCAGGCCCCGTAGATCAGTCCGCTCTCCAGTCCGGTGAAGCGCTTCCTGAAGAACATCACGCCCACCCCCTTGGTCAGCTCCTCGGCGATGGGCGCCACCAGCACAGCAGCCCAGATCGTCGAATCGCTCTCCTCTCCTCCCACGATGATAATGATCACGAGGATGGGGAGGAGCATCAGGAAGCTGAGTACCAAAGCGGCTATTATGGAGAAGGTGGACCCGACCCCCAGCGCCTTGAAAAGGTCGATGACCTTTTCACGGTGCAACCTGCTTGCGTGCCTTATCAGGAAAAGATAGAGGATGGAAGCGCCAAAAGCGCCGGCTATCAGTAAGGCCAGTCCGAACAGGTCGATGTCCATCTGAAACGTTCAAGGCATTGGTCTCATGCTATTAACAATTAATCGCACCGATGGGCTCTCCAGATAACCTCGAGCGCGTTCATCCGTCCATCTTGGAAAGGACCTCTGGTCCGAACGGGTCGAGCAGCGCCCCGCCCGCCCCCATCTCCAACAAGAGCTCCCTATCGGCCAAACTCACGCCCCCACCTATCAATGGCGCCTCGGCATATGAGCACATGTTGCCCGCCCAATAGCGGTCTGGTCCCTGCCCCCGACCAATTCTTCTTAGGTCGAGGAAGGCCATCTTCTGGTAGCCCATCGACCGCAAGGTATCGGCCACCCTCCTCGGGTCGGTCTCTGACTCCCTTTGACGACGCCACACCACCTCAGGCGCACAGCAGATGCACGGGACCACCCGGTCCGAGAGGTCGATGGCCTTGCGGAAATGCTCGAGCGAGGAGGTCCCGATGGTGCAGACCAGCATATGGTCCGCCCCCATGAGGAAGGCATCGAACACGTCCTGTTCGCCGCGCAGACCGATGTCAAGCCAAATCCGGTTCTTCCTCTTCATGGCTCGCCTCATACCCTCGATGTCGGCCTCCCCCTCGTTTATGCCGTCCAGGTCCAGGAAGGCGGCCTCCTTGCTGCCGTAGACCTCCTTGGTGATCTTCTGCCAATACGGCCCTAGCAGCGCCATTCGCCCTGTGGTCTGGAGTGACCCTAACTCCCAGACTACCTCAGTAACCCTGGTCACTGGTCGCGAGGTCTCGCCGTTCATGCGCATGAACTTTCTGCCCCCGGTTTCGAGGGGGAGGAGGGGCACCAGGACGAACTCCGGACCGCTCTCCAATGAAGGCGCACCTCTCTCCAAAACGAAGCGCTGATAGTCCTCCACCGTGGCGAACTCCATGGGCACACCTATCTTGCCGCAGTTGAAGCACTTGAAGCTACCATCATCGTTGTCCAGATGAGCCATCGGCCCTCCGACCAGGGTCATCTCCTCAAGGTCGGTGCTGTAGCAGTGGGGGCATACCTTGAAACCTATGTCCTTTTCGTCCATCGTAACGTCCCCTGAGCGGAGAAACTAGGTTATATGGTTATCCGACCTCACGATTCATGGTTGAGGGCAGGACGTCGCTCCCGGCTCACCCTCGGGGTGCACATCGTTCTCGTAGTCCAGCCCATGGCCTGGACGCATCACCAAGGCGATAACGAAACCGATCAATGAGAATGCCATGCCAGCGATCCAGGCCCACACAAAGCCCTGGTCCGAGGTTAGCTCAACGATGACGCCCGGCGGAGCCCCCGGAGGGTTGTAGGCGACCAAGTAGCCTGCCATGATGACCGAGGCCAGGACCGGGCCGATCGAACCGCCCACGATGCGGAACAAGGTGTTCATGCCAGAGGCGATACCGAAGTCCCGTTGGGGGGAGGCCATGGCCACCACGTTGATGAGGGAGACCATGGAAACGCCCAGACCAATGCCCATCACGAACATGGCAATCATGATCTCGTTGACACTGGAGTGGAACAATATGACCAAGAGATATCCTAAGGCGATGAAGAGCAGACCGGTGGCCAGGACCCTGTCCGCACCCAACTTCTTGGACCATTTCCCGGCCAAGGGGGCGAAGATCAGTTGGGCGATGGCGCTGGGGAAAAGGTACACGCCCACATCGAAAGCGCTCTCGACCCCTAGTCCCCCCACCGCCTCCGGCGACATCAAGAAGAAAGGCAGCGTCTGGAAGATGAGGAACATGCTTATTCCCACGAAGAACCCGCATATGTTCGCTCCCGCAATTCCCCGGTTGGCCATGAGCCTCATGGAGACGATAGGGTCGGTGGTCCTCCTCTCCCAGAGGACGAAACCGATAAGGATTGACGAGGAAAGGGCGAAGAGCCCGATTACTCCTATGCTGGTCCAGCCCCATTCATCGCCCTGGGTCAGGCCGAGCAAGAGGCAGAAGACCCCAAGTCCCAGGAGGGCCGCCCCGGCCACGTCGATCTTGCATTTGATGGTGGTGTCCGTCGTCTTGATCACGAAGTAGACCACCACGATGAGGACGGACATGAGAGGCCAGACGATGTCGAACGCCGTGCGCCAATCGAAATATTCCACGATCAGGCCCCCAGCGAGCAGACCGATGCTCACCCCGACGGAGAACATAGCGCTCACCACTCCGATGGCCATGGGGATGAGGCGCTTGGGGAAATTGTCCCTGATTATCCCGAAGGCCAGGGGGAACATGCCCATGCCGATCCCCTGCACCGCCCGGAATGCGATGAGCATTATCATGGAGGTGGAGAAGGCGCAACCCATCAGACCGATGGTATATCCGACCATGGAGAGCATCATCACCTTCTTCTTCCCGTATATGTCACCTAGGCGGCCCAACAAAGGGGTGGCCACCGCACCGGCGAGAAGATAGGCGGAAAGCACCCATGAGACCCATTGCGACTCATCAGGGAACTCCATGGCGATGCTCGGCAAGGCCGGCACCAGCATGATCTCTATGAACATGACCATCATGGCGATGAAGGCCAATATGATGAGTATGACTCCAGGCCCCTTCAGGGTGAGCTTCTCGACTCCATTGCTAGAGTTAACGGGAACGGTCTCGGACATGTAAGTATGCCTCTACCTAGGCTGCCGCATGCCGAAATTCGATATTTAATCATTGTCTTTTCAGACCGCACCGACGCCGACGGAACTGGATCGCGTATTTACCCTTCGCTATGGAGGTTCCATTCCGTGTGTATACGATGCTTCGGCAATGGCTCTCGATGCAACGAATGGAATAAATACCAGCTGCTTGGTCGATTCCGACATAACTTTCTAACATCTACAATGGAGGAGAAACATAATGTCCGTTGGACCGAAGGAGCCCCGTGTGGGCGTTTTCATATGCAGATGCGGAGGTCAGATCGACCTCAGCATTGACACCGAACGACTGGCATCGTCCGCCCAAGAGGAGCAGGACGTGGTATTCACTCACACCCTGCCATATCTGTGCCACCCAGCCGGAATGGACGAGATCGCAGAACGGATCAAGAGCGAGGGTTTGGACCGGGTGGTGATAGCCGCCTGCTCGCCCCGCCTCTACCTGCAATCGTTCCAGGAGACCATCGAGGGAGCGGGATTGAACCGCCTCATGATCGACATGGCAAACATCAGGGAGCAAGTGGCCTGGGTTCACTTCCGCGACAAGGAGTGCCGCCACGAGACAAGGCCGAGGACATGGTGGGCATGGCCATCGCCAAGGTGCGGAACCAGCTTCCCGACGAGCATGGCAACGTCTCCATCGTCAACAAGTCCCGTTGCGTCGGGTGTGGGGTGTGCGAGAGCGTCTGTAACGTCAACTCCATCACCATGGCTCCCGACCCGGCCTTCAACGACAAGCGTAAGGCGACGGTGAACCCGAAGGCCTGCGTCGGTTGCGGCGCCTGCGTCTCCGCCTGCCCCACCGCGGCCATGGACCAGACGTTCTTCTCCAACCGACAGATATTGGCCCAGATAGAGAGGTCGTCTGGCCAATAGGGACGAGGAGTCCGCCTTCCCTCATATCTTGGTGTTCTCCTGCCATTGGTGCTCCTACTCCTCCGCCGACCAGGCCGGCCTGATGCGCATGGAGCTGGACCCCCATTTCCGCACGGTGAGGACCATGTGCTCCGCCCGGGTCGACCCAGAGTGGGTACTGAAGGCCATCGCCTCCGGTGCGGACGGCATAATGATCCTGGCGGGCGTTCCCGGACGTTGCCATTATGAGATCGGGAACCTACGCACCCGGAAGCGGATGACCTTGCTGCAGATGGTGCTCAAGCAATATGGCTTCGACGAGAACCGATTCCAAGTGAAATACGTCGACTCGGACCAACCTGAAGCCTATGTGAGGACCGTGCAGGAGTTCATGGACAAGATAAAGCAGCTCGGCCCCAACCCCATCGAGGCCACGACCATCGTGGACCCGCAAACGGGTCGAGCTCCCCTACCTAAAACTCTGAAAACCCCTTAATTATTTTTTTTTAAAAAAATATAAATCAGGAAAGGGTTTGGAAAGTAAGATCAGGCTTGTGCCGGTTTCGTTGCCCCCACACCCCACTTCTGCGTCAGCAGGGAGACGACGATCATGGTCAGGAAGCCTAGCGCTATGCTCACTATGCCCGGGTTGGTCAACGGGAAGATGTAGTTGGTGGGCATGAATGTGGGGCTGATCAATATCAGCAGCAGGGACGAGGAAAGCCCGACCGCGATGCTGGATATTATCCCCCATTCCGTGGCCCTCTTCCAGAAGAGCACTCCGATCAACGCCGGGATGTTGGCCGATGCCGCTATGGCGAACGCCAGACCCACCAGGTAGGCCACGTTCTCCCCTTCCATCGCTATGCCTAGCAATATGGCCACCACTCCCACGCCTACCGCCGTGAGCTTCGATACCCGGAGCGCCGATTTCTCGGACTTCTTCTTGCCCAGTATCTCAGAGTATATGTCGTGGGCGATCGCACCCGCCGCGGCCATGATCAGGCCGGACACCGTCCCCAGGATGGTGGCGAAAGCGATGGACGAGATCACGGCGAAGAAGGTCTCCCCTCCGATGAAGTATGCCAGCGTCGGCGCGGACAGGTTGGAGTCGTTCACGATGAACTCTCCCTGACCGGCGAAGTAGTTCGTACCCAGGCCGATGAACAGCGTCAGGATGTAGAATATCCCGATACATATGATGGCCACCACTGTCGACTTCCTAGCATCGGACGGTTTCGGCACCGTGTAGTACCGGATGAGGATGTGCGGCAGCGCAGCCGTGCCCAGGATGAGCGCCAGCATCAGCGAGGCGAAGTCCCATGGGTCCTTGTACTTCGTACCAGGGGCCATGAACTCTTCTCCTGTGAACTGCGGCAACCCGGTCTTCGGCGACACCGAACCGTTCTGGATGAAGTAGTTGATGAAGTCCAGGGGTTCATACCCAGCTACCACCAGCACTCCGATCACCAGCGCCACGCCGGCGATGAGCAACAGAAGACCTTTGATGAACTGCACCCAAGTGGTGGACACCATTCCGGCGGTGGCCACGATGAGGATCACTATGCCCCCCACCAGGACCACTCCCGCCCAATAAGGCAGTCCGATCAAAGGCTGGATGATAGTGCCTGCACCCACCATCTGTGGGATAAGGTAGAATACGCTCACTATCAACGTGCTTATCGCCGCGGCCAGGCGCACCCTTTTGCTCTTGAACTTGCTCACCAGGGCGTCGGCGAAGGTGTACTTGCCCATGACACGGAGCGGTTCCGCTATCAAGAACAGGGCCACTATCCACCCGGCCAGGAACCCTATGCCGTAGATGAAGCCATCATAACCCCAGAAGGCGATCAGACCGGCCACTCCCAGGAACGAGGCGGCGCTGAGGTAGTCCCCAGCGAAGGCCACTCCGTTCACGAACCATTTCACACCACCGCCGGCCACGTAGTAGTGGCCCGCCGTCCTGACCCGCCTCGAGAAATATACCGAGATGGCCAGGGTGATGAGCACGATCATGACGAACAGGGCGAACGCCAGAGGCTTGAAGTCATTGGTCAATGCTTCGGCCATGTTACAAGGCCTCCTGCTTTCCCGCGTACCAGTTGAACACCACGGCCATGACTATGGCGAGGATGATCACCGTCAGTCCGAGCACCATGCCGACGTTCAGTTTCCCGACCGCCTCGCTCATCACGCTCCGGTCGAAGCTGCCGAAGTACAGCAGCGTCCCATAGACCGCGATATAGATGGTGAACAGTACCAGACCCACCTTGAACTGCTTGCTCGAGGTGATGGTCTTGACCGTGATCTCCTTTGGTCGGGAGGCGATCTTCCTGGCCAATGCCAGGGCCTCCTTCCCTTGCGTCTCGGTGGGGTTGATGGCGACGACCTCACAATGCGCCATTTTGGTCACCGCACGAGCGACATCCCCAAGGTAGAGTTCAGTGATGCCGTGAGGTTTGGAGCAGCCCATGACGATGGCCTCGACCTTGAACTCCTCCGCCACTCGGACGATGGTCCCTGCCACGGGTCCTTCTTGGGTGATCTCCTCGACCTCGACCCCCTTCTGTTTGGCCAGTTCCCTGGCGAACTTCATCCCGTCGATGTCGGGGCAGCGTCTTAGACCGACGTTCTCGGCAGTCTGCTCCACCTCCATCGTGGGGGTCATTTCCACCACGCTCAGGACGATAAGGGTGGCCTTGTCCGCCTTGGCCCTGTCGACAGCGACGATTGTGGCGGCCAAGGCCGGCAATGAGCTGTCGGTGGGCAATAGGATCCTCCTCATGTGATCCACCCCTGTTCTCCCTGGAATATCTCCAACTGGTTCGGGGCGGGACCGCAGGCCTTTATCGGCCTCAGTCCCGTCGCTGAACCGGTCGGTGACGGGGCGCTCCATAGCGCCCTGACGTCGCTGCCAGTCCAGCTTCGCCTAGGACGTTTGCTTGGATGGGTTAGTTCATCCCGCATAAAGGAGGGCAGGCAAATTTCTATTACTTATAATTATACTATTTTTACTACGATAATTGACGAAATTATCAAGTATTTCTACTAATTTCGAATAATGATGATTTGAATACTGAAAAACATACAAGGTTAACGATTTTCGAAATCGTCTATCGACGTAGGGCTTGTCACAGTGTGTCAGGGTCGAATGAGAACCGCACATTACCCAGATGATCGGTGCAGGAACAGATCATCATTTTTATGTTCGTCAATCATCGAACTCGATCAATTAAATAAGTTTTGATTTGAACGTACTGACTCGGAACTTCGAGTGCAGAAATCGAAGTTAATAACTACGAAAATCGCTATCAACCAAAAAAGAAGTAGTTCACCCTCGATGCCGGCGACGGTTGAACGCATCCAAGGCTTGCTTGACCGTACCCTCTTCGTCGGTCACCAACTTGATGCCTTTGGACTCCAGCTTCTTGACCCCATGCGGTCCTACGAAACCGGTGATCACAACCTCCGCCTTGAGATGGATGATGTTCTCGGCGGTTTGGATCCCATACCCAATATCCGTGTCCACCAGCACGTTGTCGAAGACCTCGAGCTCCATGGTGTCCGGGTCCACTATGAGCAGGAAGGGAGCGTGGCCGAACTCCTCGGCCACCAGGGCGTCCAGGTCCTCCCCTTCCGCGGTGACGCACACCCTCATTTCTTTCCCCCGTACTGGAATGGCTTCACTTTTCGCTTCGGGGCGCTCTCAACGGTCTTGCGGACCCTATCGGCCAATTCGTCGAACGCCTTGGCCCCCGGGGAATCGGGCTTGGACAGGACGATCGGCTTGCCATCGTCCCCGCTCGGAACCATCTCCACGTCGATGGGTATCTTGCCCAGGAAGGGCACGCCCATCTCTTCCGCCGCTTTCTTGCCCCCGCCCACCTTGAACAGGTCGATCTCCTCGCCGCAATGGGGGCACTTCAATCCGGACATGTTCTCCAGTATTCCAAGTACTGGCAGGTTGAGCGCCTTGGCGAAAGTGACCGACTTCCGGGAGTCCAACAATGCTACGTCCTGAGGGGTGGTGACGATTATGGCCCCGTCCGCCTCGGGGATGAGCTGGGCGATGGACAGCGGTTCATCTCCGGTGCCTGGGGGGAGATCCACGATGAGATAGTCCAGGGTCCCCCAGTTCACATCCTCCAGGAACTGGCGTATGGCGCCCATCTTCATCGGCCCCCGCCATACCACTGGCGCGTCCTTGCTGGAGATGAGGAAGGCCATGGACATGACCTTCAGGTGAGGGGTGACCTCCACCGGGAACAGACCATCCTCGTCGCCGGTGATCTGGGCCTCCTCCACGCCCAACATCTTGGGTATGTTGGGACCAGTGATGTCAGCGTCAAGGATGCCCGTGTCCATTCCGCGCATGGCCAGGGCGGTGGCGAGATTGGTGGCCACGGTGGACTTCCCCACCCCTCCCTTGCCGCTCATAACGATGATCTTATGCTTTATCTTGGCCAGATGCTTCATCAGTTTGACATCTTCCTCTTGCACGGTCATTATGTCTATGTCGTTATCTCCCTGCATGTTAACACCCGGTGGGATTATCTGGTATATGTAGGCAACTGATATAAAATTCGGTCAATGTTTCATTTGTTCTCGCGAAGGTGCCTCTCGATGATGTTTCGCTCCCCGCGTTGTAATATCTCGGTGAGGGTGGAAGGGGCCACTTTCATCAGGGCCGCCATCTCGCGGACCGTCGTCCTCTTCGGATAATCATAGTATCCCATCTCGAAGGCCTTGCGCACGATCTCCTCCTGCCTCATGGTCAGGGCGGCATCGTCCTCCACCTGGGCCAAGCGCAGCACCTTGACCTCTGCAACCCATCCTCTGCAGCTTATCGGTGAGGCGGGCCAGCGCCCCTTCGGAGGTCAGAACGACGTCCCATTCGACGGTGCCATCGTCATGAGTCTGGGCGCCGCGAAGGAAGCAGTCCGATTCCATGATGGTGCGGCAGGCGAAGCATTTCTTCGTGACCAGGGAGCCTTTGGCCCTTCCTCCCCCGAGCGAGGTCAGTTGCACGTTTGTTACGTCAGGATGCGCCATGATCTGCTCCGTGACGGACTCGATCTCAGCCTCCTTCGCCTCTATCTCAAAAAGGCTGTGGCCACCCCCTTCGGGGTGGGGCATGCAGTCCAAGATGCGGATGGGCCTTCCAGTTCCTTCGCAGACGGCCTTGACCCAACCGTCCTTCATATCCACCGAGATGATCGCTTCCATCATGGCGGGACGTCCTATGCCCATCTGGGTTATTATCTTTACCTGGCCCGGTTCGCCGGGCCACAGAAAGTAAGAATTATGGTCGGCGTCAATAGAGCCTGATACCGATGGCAGGGTGAATGCGAGTTGACATACCTGGTGGAACTCCGCAAAGGCGTGAAGAACGTGGGAGGGAAGGGGGAGAACCTCATTCACCTCCAGGGAAGGCGGTGGCTGGTCGTCCCGAAAACGATGGTTTTGGTGTGGGACGCCTATTTGGACTCCATCAGGGACGAGCCTGGGACCATGGCCAAGGTGAGGGCGGACCTCGCTCGCTCCATTGTTCCTGGCAAGCGTTACGCCGTCCGGTCCTCAGCTAACCTGGAGGATTCGGAGCAGCATTCCTATGCAGGTCGGTTCCGGTCCGTGCTGAACGTCCAAGGGGTCGACGGCATCTGCGCGGCCATCCTTGATGTCTGGGGCTCGACCCGGGACCCATCGGTGCTTACCTATCTAAGAAAGACCGGTGCCTCGGAGGGATCCCTCAAGATGGCCGTCCTTATCCAAGAGATGGTGCCGACGGTCATATCCGGGGTGTCATTCAGCCGGAACCCGATCACCGGCGCCTCGGAGGTCATATTGGAGGCGGTGGAAGGGTCCGGTGAGCGCCTCGTCCAGGAAGGCGTGACCCCGGACCGATGGGTGTTCCATGGCGATAGCGTCGAGCGTAGTGGCGATGGGACCCAGATGAGCGAATCATTGGCGATGCGGGTCGCCACCCTAACTCGAAGGATGGACGAAACCCTGGGTCATCCATTGGACCTGGAATGGGTCTATGATGGGGAGAAGGTGCAATGGGTCCAGGCGAGGGAGATCACCGCGCTGAGGGACCTGAACATTTACAGCGACTCGTTCTCCAAAGAGTTCCTTCCTGGTATGATCAAGCCCTTGGTTTGGACCGTGAACACGCCGCTGGTGAACGGTGCATGGGCCAGGTTGTTCGGCAAGCTCACTGGCATGAGGGACCTCGACCCCTCCACATTCTCCAAGCAGTTCCATTACCGAGCATATTTCAACATGAGCGTGGTCGGGCGGGTATGGGAGAGGATGGGCATGCCCCGTGACTCCTTGGAAAGGTTGATGGTGGTGGGCGGAGAGAGGCCGAAGGGGACGTTTCGTCCCACCCCGAAGATGATGCTCACCATGCCCAGGGTCTCGCTCTTCATGATCGACATGGTGCGTTTGCACTGGGACCTGGACCGTTTGTTGCAGAGCGTCCCGGAGGACCTGGAGCATTTTGAGAAGCTAGACCTTAGGTCCATGGACGGTGAGGCTCTCCTGGCCGAAGTGGACCGGCTTTTCCATGTGGACCAAGAGCTCGCCTACTTCAACATCCTCACCTACCTTCAATTGGCGATCTCCAATCGCATGCTTCGGTCCGCCCTGAGCAAGGCAGGATACGATCTGGGGGATGTCAGGTTGGTCCTGGAGAGAAATGGGGATGTGGCGCGTTACCCTGACCAGGCCTTGGAGCGGTTGGTCATGACCTACCAGGGACCTTCCCCCTGAAGTTCGGGCCAAGGTGGACCAATCGTCCTATGATGGACTGCGGGGCATTGCTGGTGCCGAGCAACTGATCCAAGGGCTCGAGGGGTTCCTGTCACAATTCGGATATCTGAGCGACAGCGGCAACGACATCTCTGTCAGACCATGGCGAGAGGACCCCGACACAATATTGCGCACGGTCATCGTGTCGGGAGCTCACTTGAAATCAGGGACGCAGAAGGAGATATCCCAAATGGTCCTGCCATGGAACAGGCGTTTCCGTATCAGATCCATCTATGGGCGCACCTGCCAAGATGCCTACTTCAAGGAAAAGGTGGGGGAGCTGTATGGTCAAGGTTACAGCCTGCTCCGCCCTTTGTTCCTGTCGATAGGGGACCTTTTGGTGGAGAAGAATGTCATCCGTTCCCGTGAGGACATTTTCTTTCTTTACCTGCATGAGGTACGCCAGACCGTGGAAGGCGGTTGCGCGGACAACACTTGCAACGACCTCCAGATCAGAGTGTCGATGCGGAGGAAGGAGATGGAGGGTCTCAGAGACGCGGTCCTTCCCTCCATCATATATGGGGAAAGGGCGCCACCCATGGAAAGGGTCGGTTCCAATCTGATGAAGGGCGTAGCCACCTCTGGAGGTTATCATCAAGGCCCGGCCCGAGTGGTCAAGGGACTGGCCGACCTGAAGCAAGGTCGAACCTGGTGATGTCCTGGTCATCCCCTACTCCGACGTCGGTTGGACGCCACTCTTCGCCAAGGCCGGGGCGGTCGTGTCCGAGGCCGGGGGGATGCTGTCCCATTCATCCATCATCGCCAGGGAGTACGGCATTCCGGCCGTGGTGTCAGTGCCCGGCGCCACCTCCATCGAGGATGGGACGCAGCTGCTGGTGGACGGATACAAAGGCGAGGTGCGGCGGGTCTTGGACGCGCCTTAATGGGATAGAACGATGTCGAGGATGCGTTCGGCAGCGCTGCCGTCTCCCAGCGGGCAGGTCCAGTCCCGGCCCCGGCCGAACATTTGCTTCGCACCGTCCAGGATCCTCTTCGGATCGGCCCCGACCAGAACGTTTCCGCCCACCATGACCGTCTCTGGTCTTTCCGTCGAGTCCCTCAAGGTGACACAGGGCACATGGAGGATGCACGCCTCCTCCTGCACCCCTCCGGAATCGGTCAGCAACAGGGCGGCGTTTGCCTCCAGCTGCAGGAAGTCCAGGTAGCCAACGGGTTCAATGACCCGCACCTCGTCGGGTACGACGATGGCGAAGTTGGAAAGGTTCTTCCTGGTCCGGGGGTGCAGGGGCAGGATGACCGGCAGTTGGAACTCCTTCGCGCAGGATACCAGTCCGTCCACAAGACCGCGCAATCTCGCGGGGTCGTCGACGTTCTCCTGGCGGTGCAAGGTACCAAGGAGATAGCCCCTGGGCCTCAGACCTAGCTCGTTCAAAGCCTTGCCTCGCCTTTGGAAATGTCCATGTTCTGCAACAGGGCGTCCACCACGGTGTTCCCTACGACATGGACCTTGGCCGGGTCGATGCCCTCCTTAAGCAGGTTCTGCCTCGAGACCTCAGTGGGGGCGAAGAGCATGTCGGAAATATGGTCCGCCAGGACCCGGTTGACCTCCTCGGGCATCTGGCGGTCATAGGAGCGAAGGCCTGCCTCGACATGCCCTATCGGGATGTTCAGCTTGACCGCGGCCAGTGCCCCGGCCAAAACGGTGTTGGTGTCCCCCTGCACCAGGATAGCGTCCGGTCTTTCGTCCATAAGGACCTTCTCGATGGCCGCCAGTATCGCGCCGGTCTGTCTTCCATGCGCGCCCGAGCCCACGTTCAGGTTGTATCGCGGGTCCGGTAGCTCCAGGTCCCGGAAGAATATCCGGTCCATCTCGTATGAATAATGCTGGCCGGTATGGATGAGGAAGAATTCAACGCCCCGCCTCTGGCAAGCGCGCACCAGAGGGGCCATCTTCACGATCTCCGGTCTGGTGCCCAGTACTATGCACACCTTCATGCGGGACCAGGATATGGGCAGGCTCGATATAACACTATTCGGATGTCAGACGAACAGGCCCTTGGCCTGGGTCATCAAGCGCTCCGCGTTCTGCCGGGGCAGGAGGCTGAGCACCTTCTCCTGTTGACAGAGCACGTCCTTGACCAGGACGATGTTGTTTTCCAGCAGGGTCCGGATATCGCCCCTCCTCAACTCCAGGATGGTCACCGGGTAGAGACGGTGTCGCTCCACCAAGATCTCCAGGCCGGCGTCCTCCGGGTACCTCCAGCCTAGATAGGCCCATGCCAACGCATTCGCCGTAATGGACCACATCGCTCGAGAAACGGGTATTGGTGACCAGCCAAGGTTTGCTGAGCTTCAATCTCTCCTGTAGATCCAGGAATCGACCGTAGGTGTAAAGGGCGGTCTGTATGGTGCACTTTATGCCCAGGGAGTTATGGAACTTGCATTCCACCATATATCTGTTCTCCTCGTTTTCGGCCAGCACGTCCAGCTCATGCTGCACGCAACGTCCAGACACGACCTCCCGCACCTTTATCTTATACCCCATCTCTTGGAACAACAGGCCGATGAAGGTCTCGAAGTGATGTCCCTCCGGGCCGAGGTTCATGATCGCCTTCTTCAGCCCGAAGCGCGTTTTCGAATCTGACGCCAGCAGAGCTCGCACTCGACGGTACACCTCTTCCGTGGTGATTCCATCATAGAGCTGTCCTTGTAGTCGGTCCAGCACATCGTCCGCCTCATCCGTCGGGACACCAGAGCGCATAATTGCCAATCGGGTCTTCTCCGGATCGAACTCCTGCCTCTCACCGGACCTCTTGATGACATACATCGAGAACACGACCAGATGGCCTGGGTGGATAGAAAATAATTGCCCTTACTGGGGAGTACCTTAGCTTCTCAGCGTGGGGGAGAGGTCCATTTCCTCAATGTTTTCGGTAAGATTGTCAATATGCTCTGGAGGGGCCATCTCCATCTCCGCTTCACGGAAACTGTCGCAGACCGCCGCTGTGGGGGCCAGGGCGTTCAGGTCCTTCTTGAAGAGCATGCACTGACCGTTCTTGAACAGTAGGTTAAGGGTGATTAAACCGTTCCTGAGCTCCAGTTCCATGGACTTGATGACAGAGGTATATACGGCCGCCTTGCCCCGACCGGAGGTACGGGAGGTACCACACTTGGTGATGAGCCCCATGTTCTCCATCTGGTAGACCATCTTGTAACAGGTCGCGATGGGGAGCTTCATAGCCGGGGAGATCTCGCTGACCGTCATGCATTTCCTGGATGTCATTCCTAAAATGAACACAGCGCAGGGGTCTATGACGAAATGGGCTATCTCCATCTTGTCCTGCTGGTTCAATTTAATGATTGCCTCGTGAATGGCGCTTTCTGTATCGTGCGCCTCGACATCGCAGAAATTCATCTATACTCCCCCTATGAAAAATGCAATGTGTTGTCATTAATTAATCCTTTTGGAACCTAGGTATCATATTCTTTCATACGTTAACACGGATTGATTTTTTCTAATTAATTGTATAAATCTGTCAATCAATGACATGTGCTTCTATCAAACCAAGCCTATTTCGATTAATCATCATTTTCCTTTGTCAATCCCCGATCATTCTGGGAGCTTAGGGCGTCCCATGGCGGTGAAGCGCAGATCGACCCAATTGACGAACTTCATCTCCTTGCCATATCCGTCCGGGAACTTTTTCTCCAGCACCTCCACCCTTACCTTCAGGTCCTCCAGGTTATCCCGGGCCAGACGTTCCCTCACCACCCTGTTGCCATAGGAGCGGGCCGAGGACATGGCCTCCTCGAAATGCGAGTACTGCGAGGGCGAGGACATGGGGGCAAGGACCACGTACTTGTCGCCGTAGGAGGTGACCTGGACCATGAAGGTCTCGGAGACGTAGCTTGAGACCGCTCCCACCGCGTTGCCGACCTCATGGCCCTCCGGTACCATGACCGGGCTGGCCAAGCGTTTTTCCAAGGGTTTGATGAAGTCTATCGCTGGCGCGCCGATGCCTACGATGGGCCGGCCCAGGTCCATGCGGAATCCCAAGCCCTCGATGGAACCGTGGCCGCTCGCCGCCCTCAGCAGTCGCTGGAACGCCTGGCCATCGTTGGGGAATGCACCCGCGTCCATGATGGCCTTCTTGATGACCTCCTCACCCACCCGGGTCACCATCATCTGCATGATCTGCATGGCCAGCTCGTCAGGGCTCTCTCCCGCCTTCTCCGCCCAGAACCGTATGCCGAAGTTCGCCGCCTCCTTGTCCCCGGCCTCATAGCGGCCCAGGTAATGCAGGGTGTCGGTCGGCGTCAGGCCGGTCTTCAAGAGGAAACCGCGCGACTTCATCGATTCCAGCGTTTCCTGGAGCACCACGTACTCATTCTCCACTCCCTTGATGACATCGTAATAGGTGCTTGGTCCGTTCTTTTCGATGAACTCGTAGATGCGGCGCTCCTTGTCGGTGAGCTTCCCCCGCTCGTGCTTAAGGGTCAGGTAGAGCTGCAGCTCACCCTCATGGGCTATCTTATCACGAAAGCCGGGGTAACGGGCGGAAGCCATGGCCAGAGGCAGCACGCGCTCCGGCCCTATGAGCAGACCCTCCCTCTTGTCCAGTCGGACCAACGAATCCCCTCCCAGGCCGCAGGTCCAGATGTCGATGCCCTTGACCCGGGTGCGCCATTGTCCCACCACCGCCCCTTCGACGTTGAGGCGGGGGAACCCCTCGTCAAGGTAGGCGATGTCGGTGGAAGTGCCCCCCATGTCTATGACCAGGCAGTCCTCCATCCCTGCCAGGGCCTTTCCGCCCATGAGGCTGGCCGCCGGACCGGAAAGCACCATCTCCACCGGCTTCTCTCGGGCCGTCTCCAGGCTCATCAGCCCCCCGTCGCCCTTGAGGACGAACATCCTAGCCTTGATCTCCCGCGCTTCAAGCGACCGCTCCACGCTGTCCAAGAAATCCGCGATGACGTTGAGGAGCTTGGAGTTGAGAACTGCGGTCACGGTCCGCTCGAATATGCCCAGCTCGGCGGTGAAGCTCTGCCCCATGATTATGGGCAGCCGGGTGAGGCGCCTCATCTCCTCCGCCGCCTGGATCTCCTGCCAACCGTTGCACACGCTGAACAGGCCAGAGACCACCAGCGCGTCCACATCCTCCGAGACCTCGAGGATGGCCCTCTCCAGCTCCTGTGGGTCCATGGGCTCCGACTGCCTGCCGATGGAATCGTAACCGCCTTTGATGAAGCGTTGATGCTTGACCCCGAAGCTCCATTCCGGGTCCGGCTTCCAGCCTATGCCGACGAGCCCGACCTCGCCTCCCTTGCCCTGCAAAAGGGAGTTGGTGGCCAAGGTGGTGGAGATGCCGACCATCTTGATGGTGGAGGGCTCGATCCCGCCCTGTTGCAGCACAAGATCGATGGCGGAGCTGATCCCTTCCGCAAGGTCGTCATAGGTGGTCGGGCTCTTCCCTTTGGCAATTATTCCGTTACTGTCCAGGTCCAACAGCACCGCATCGGTGAACGTCCCGCCGGTATCGATGCCCAGGCCGACCTTCCTTGCCATCGCCATGCTGGCAAAGTAAACTGCCATTCCTATATATGATTCGTCCCAGAAGAATCATTGATCAAATCTGGGACAAGGTTCAGTATGGTTGAGGGGTTACCATCCTTGCCATGCGGCCCAGATGCCTCACCATTTCGGTTCGCCAATCGGAGAGCGGCACCAATAATTATTTTGAACCCTCTCGACATTCATCGCATGGATGCCCAGGCATTGCTATGACCCGATTGTTGACAGGAGGTCCCTGAATGGTGGAGGATAAGGCCGCCATATTCCGAGGACTGGAACGTGCCGTGATCTCAGGCAGGAAGGACCTGGCCATCAAGCATGCCAAGCGGGTCATCAAGGATGGTCTGGATCCGGTGGAGGCGATCGAGCAAGGCCTGGTCAAGGGCATGAACGTCATCGGAGACCGGTATGCCCACCGCGAGATATTCTTGCCCCAGGTGCTTCTGGCCTCTGACTCCATGTACGGGGCTCTGGACATGCTCTTGCCATTGATCCCCAAGGACAACCACAAGGCGGCCGGTCGGGTCTTGATCGGGGTGGTCGAGGGCGATGTGCATGATATCGGCAAGAACCTGGTCAAGACCATGCTTGTCGCCGCTGGCTTCAGGGTATACGACCTGGGCCGGGACCAACCGGAGGACGCCTTCGCCAAGGGGGTAAGACGATACAAGGCGGACATCGTGGCCATGTCGACGCTAATGACGCCCACCATGGACAGCATGAAGACGGTGGTCGATACATTGGTCGAGGAAGGTTTGCGTCAAGATGTCACGGTCATAATCGGAGGCGCGCCGACGTCGCAGGAGTTCGCTCTGGAGATCGGAGCGGACCTGCATGGCATGAACGCCCAAGAGGCGGTCAAGAAGCTGAAATGATCAACGGTCCTTGAAATAGTTCTCCAAGAGGTTGCGCTCGCCCCGCTTGACGATCTCGTCCACCGTGGCAGGGTTCATGCCACAGAGCTCGGCCAGGTCCTTCAGTTTGATACGGCGGGGATAATCGAAATAACCTCGTTGCAGCGCCAACCTCAGCACCATCTCCTGCTTGGCCGTCATGGCGCTCTGGTTGTCCAGCCGGTTGATCTTGCAGATGTCCACGGTGATGCCTTTTTCGCTCAGGGACTTGATAAGACGGGGCAGGGACCCCTCGCTTCCAGACAGGACCTTGATGATGAGCCTGCCATCGCCATTGCACCAAGCCTTGCTGAGGTAGCAGCCGCAATCCACGATCTTCCATATCCAGGAGCATTCCTTCATGGCGATGGAGCCCAAATATTGGGTCGGAGTGTCGGAGACCTTCTCTACGCTGACGATGTCCGTCCGGGAGCGGATGCTCTCGACCATTTCATCTATGTTCACATCACCCAACTCGATGCTGAACAGTGCCTGACCGCCATTCTTCTTCCAAGGTATGCACTCGGTGATGGTGATCGCCGTTTCGTAACGACCAGCGATCTCCACCAACCAGAAGTTGGAACCTTGCAGGGAGAAGGCAGCCTCCATCATGACAATGCAAGGGCTTATCGGGGCATCCCTTTGAAATAACTATTGGGCTTGGTTCAATGCCGTTAATCATGCTGGGTAGTTTTTCGATTGTCTGATTTACGACATGTATTTCTGGGATTAGTTTGAATTGAACAGAACTCTCTGGACCGCCAAACCCACCCCTTTGAAAAGCCAATTTGATGATGATCCGAGTCAATGAGCCTCGTATCGCCATCTCACAATGGGACCGGCGCACGGGCATCGACCTTGGAATGGAAAGCGTTCCAATGATGGACCATGCCGGTCGGGGGCGGGATATCAAACAAATATTATGGAGGGAGGACGGTTGAGGCCGAGCATGGACGGAAATGGAGACCTGGGCTTGGGGATCGATACTGGTGGCACATACACCGATGCCGCGATTCTACGTATGGCGGACGGAAAGGTTCTGAGCAAGTCCAAAGCCCTCACCACCCGCCACGATCTGGCCGAGGGCATCGGCAACGCGATCGAGATGCTGGACCACGAGCTCTTCAAGCAGATCCGCTTGGTGGCGATATCCTCCACCTTGGCCACCAACTCCGTGGTGGAGGGCAAGGGCTGCCGGGTCGGCCTCATCGTGATCGGCAACGACCCCCCGGCCAACATCCCGGTGGACGAGATGCTCCTGGTGCGCGGGGGACACAATCTCCAGGGGGATGAGAAAGCCCCATTGGACGTCGACATGGTCCGCA
>CAWHCB010000011.1:0-253102 GCA_963827905.1 Methanomassiliicoccaceae archaeon | reverse complement strand
AAGAGGTCGCAGTACTCGTCCCCGGTGCTATGGAAGGCCACATCGACGCTCACCGTCTCGTAGGCGCCGTCCCCATCGCCATCGCTGCCGCTGAAGGCGGATGCCGACATTAGGTAGAGCAGGGACTCGAAATCATCGGCCATATATGAGGCCGATGATGCTTCTCCGCTATCGAGGAGGTCCCCATAAGCGTCCTTGAGGGCGAATTCGACCGTGAAGACCCCGTCCTCGGCATGGTTCGCGATATTGGTGCCTGGGAAGTCCACTTCCACGCTGGAGGTGCCGGCCTGGAGGTGCTTGTTCACTTGGATACGGTCGACCTGTGCCTCCTGTCCCGTCCAAGAGAAGCACGTCTAATGTGTATTTGCCCGCAACCAGGACCTGGAGGTCGGTCCGGGCCTTGATCTCGTCAAAGCTCCCATCGCCGTCGGTGTCCAGGGCCAGGACCGACCTGTCATCGCCTAGTTCTGCGGAGCCTTGGAACTGCGCCCTCGCGTAAGGCGAGGTGGACAACGAGGCGGATTCAATGACGTTCCCGTCCTGGTCGCAGAGCTCGAGGTCGACCGCATATGGACCATCATTCGCCAGTGCCGTGATGTTCGGCCCGACGAAACGCAGCGTGAATGTTTGCTCGCTCCCGGAAGCGACGAACTGGTAGAATGTGGTGGAGAGGACCTTTCCACCGGAGGCGTCACTGAGCGTCCCCCGCACCCAATAGCTCTGGTTGCAATCGGAGGAGACCGTCAGGTCCACCGCGATGCATTCAAAGGTCCCATCGCCGTTGGCGTCCACCGCAGTCTCGCTCGGGGCGGTCGATATGTGAAGCGGGCGCCTCGAACACCGCCTTCCGTGACGCCAGGTAATGCATGGGTCTCATCCGCAAGTGGCTGGAAGGCGTCATCCATCAATGTGACGGTGACCGTGAGCTCGCTGGCGCTATCGATGCCCATCAGGGCGTTGCCCGGCACCCGCACCTCGAAGCTGTTACTAGTAAGGACTGAGCCACACGTCCAGCGATGCGGTCGTGATCGACGCCCCGTCAGAGAACACCTCGACGGAGGCATGGAACTCCGCCTCCCGGTCCACCTGCACCCCTTCGCGGACGACGAGGTACTCGTTCATACCATCCCCGTCATCGTCGATCGTATAGGTGGAGAGCGGATGGATGGTGGCCGTCCCTGCGGCCTGCGCTCCCCCGCTGAACAAGAACATCAACAATACAAGCGTCAACAGGCCCACCGCTCCGACGAGCGCCGACCTGGTTACCACTGGTGCAACATGAGATCTCTCGAACATCTCTCTTCCCCATTTCCCCGGATTTTAACCCGTTGATGTTTCATTAATCAGTGCAATATTTAAAGCTAATTTACGCCCGTAAAAATCATGGAAAAAAAGAATGAGCTTGGGCAAAAATTGTACGATCGTGCCAATTGTTTTCACCTTGGGCCGAGGTCAGAACACGAGGCGGGAATGGATGCCTCGGCGCGCTAGACCGATGCCCTTCGATGCGGTCCGGTCCGCGAAGGATCTGCTGAAAGACAGAGGTCTTATCGCTTCAGTCTCCGGTTCACCAGCACCGAGACCACAATGACCACCGCGATCAGCCCCAATATCCCCAGGATGGCGTAGGTGCGGTCCACGCCCTCATTGCCCTCCTCCGCGTAGGAGAGGTCCGAGAAATATAGCCCGGCATGCATGGGATTGTGATAATATCCAGATACATCGACCCGTTCCACGTGGAAGCTGGTCTCCTGCACGGCGCTGATGTAATAGCAGTTCTCCTGCAGCGCCATGGAGATGTCATGGTACATCTGCCATCGCACCGTCCCGTTCATCTCCTCGGCCGCCTCATGGACCATGGCGTCCAGGGTGAGGTTCTTGATGCCGAACATCTCAGAAATGGTCCCTTCGCTGTCAACGAAATAGCTCATGTATTCCTGAGGGTCCGCGAATCTCGCCCACCAGCCCGTGCAGATCATGGGCAGGGCGTGTGCATCCATCATATCAAAGTATTCCCCAGGTTGCAGTGGCATCACGGTGACGTTGATCTCCCCTTGGACCAGGTCCAGCCTGCTAAGCGCCTCCAACCCCTCCTTTAGAGGGTGCAGGCGTACTGGTCGGTGCGCAGGGGTTCTCGGCGATATAGTAGAGCGTGATGCGGAACCCTCTATCGCCCCAGGTGTCGCCATCGCCGGTCTCCGCCCGGTTCAGGTGCTCGGCCGCGTCGAACAGGTTGAACGACTGGTACGGGATCGAGGCGTCATAGTAGGCCATCCCCCGGGGGATGATGCCGTTCAGCGGCACCACGCCGTCCTGGTACAGCTCATCGATGGATGACTGCAGGTTGTAGGCATATGCGAACGCCAAGCGCACCTCGCGGTCGGCGAAGAAGTCGGAAGGTATGGTGTCCGTCCCGTTGGCCGGGTTGGCGCTCAGGTTCATGTCCTGGTTCAGGCCGAGCAGGTGGATGTCGAAGGTGGGGTCCCCCTTGACCACCCTCACCTGATCGTTGGCGCTCAGCTCCGCCTCCCACTCCCGCGGTATCTGCGCCGAGTCCGCCGCGCCGCTGTTGATCATGTTCAGGCGGTCGGTGACATCATCCACGTGGGTGATGTTGACCCGGGCGATCTCCGCCCGCTTGCCCCAGTAGGCATCGAAGCGGTCCAGGGCGACGTACTCGCCCGGTCGGAACTGGGAGAGCTGATATGGACCGGTGCCGCAGGTGTGGTTCTGCAGGTATGGGTTAGGCATCCCTGCCACGGTCCCGCCATTCTCCTCCACGAAGCGCTTCGAGACGATCGAAGCGGCGGGGGTGGCCATGATCTGGTTGAAGTAGGGGCAGGGCCGGGTGAGGTTGAACTGCACGGTGAGCGGTCCGTTCGCCCAGATGGCCTTGGCACAGATCGGTCTCATTGTACGTATGCCATCTCCTCATAACCGGGGATGAGCAACGGGCCGATGTTCTCTGCTCTTCCAGAATGATCGTTGATGACCAACAGAGCGCTCGATCGAATAGACCACGTCCGCGGCGGTCAGTTGGTCACCGTTGTGGAATCGGACATCGTCGCGCAGTTCGTAGACATAGGTCCTGCCATCGACGCTGATGCCTCCGTTCTCCACGCTCGGCACCTGGACTGCGAGCATGGGCCTTAGCACCGTAGCGCTCGGCCCATTGTACCATACCAGCGTCTCGTAGACGTTCTGGACGACCTCTTGGGGATAGGGGTAGATGGGCACCGCCGGGTCCAATGACGGGGGATATCCATCTATCGCCTCCACGAAGGTCCCTTCCTCGGCTGGGGAACCCTGCGCCATCAAATCGGGCATGAGCATGAGCAATGATAGCGAAATGAAGAAGAGCAACGCCGCTGCCTTTCTCAAAGAGCCTCACCCCCAAGGGATGAGATGATGACCTGGTGCGACGTGTGCGTCTCCCCCCGACAATTTCGAACTGGCGTTGAATGGCCAAGCGGATTATTTAATGGTGATTTCCCCGCTCTTCGATATTCATCCGGATGCCGGCCCCTACACATGTTAATATTGTTTTCCCGATGTGATATTTACAGTCATAGTGAGAGATGAAGAGTCTCGTGATAGCCTTAGCGTCGCGGTGGTGATCATCGTGATCGGCGGCATGTGTCTTGTTTCAGAACGATGAAGAGATGATAGGGCAGCGCCCGGCACCGACCGTCTTACAGCCACTGTGAACCACGACATCGACCTATCTTGATACCCCGACGAACGTCGTCGATAACCGGTATCAGATCTATAGTCGAACACTCCGGTTCCTACGTCCCGAGCCGATGATCGATGTGCGTGAGCGAATCACCAGACTCGTCGCGATCCTCACCTACTACTCATCGTCAGTGCCTATAACGACCTCGGGGCGGGTCCGTCCTCAATGAGGCCATGGTGACCCTGTCCGCACCGATCTCCGACCGGCTCCATCTCCTACCTGAGGACATCCCCCGGGAATTTCACCATCACCATCACCTCCATCTCGGAAAGCAACGTCGACAAGGATCGGTGGACGTCGTGGTCGAGCCGAGCATCGACGCACGTAGGTGAATGACCGCCTAAGCCAGGTCTTGGTGCCCGGTGACAATTTCGCTATAGGATGGCTGCGGCCAGGGTCAATTACACGATAAGCTGGTATATCGTCCCGCTGATGCCCAGATCGCAGGCATCGATTATCGACCGACGGCCCTGACACCATCAAGACCGGGGAGGTTGGTCGTTGGGACCAACGTCCCTTGGTCACCATTCGAGTATTACAACTCAGCGCAGGAACACGATCGAGGGGTCGACATCGACATCGTCCGAGGATGCCGATAGATCCGTGACTGAGATCTGAATTATTTCTCATTATTCCCAGTGTTCGTCATTCGATCTCCCATCGATCACCAGAGATCGTTGTCGTCCAGTTCTCTGATATATACTACACGCGGCCTTGTCGCTCTGTCACACACGCCCATCATCCTGATCTCCGTATCCGCTGCCTATCTCTCTCGCAGTGCTCTTTTCGCCTCTCGCGGCATTCATTCATTCGCGTCCCTGCATATTCTCATCCCTTCCAGTCGCGTCGTCATCATTCCTTCTCTCCCGCCCCTCTCTCCTCCCTTCATGCGTCGTCGATCGCGATGCATTAGCATCGACTCCGGTCCGCATCTCGTGCGGCTCGCTCGCTCATCTTGGTATATCCTGATGAAAAGCTCCTCATCCACCCAGGAAGAAGGTGATCACCACTATGCCCGCCCCCATGACCGCCAGCAGCAGCCCGAACTTGACCTTGTTGATCCGGGTGTGCCTGGCCCAGAGGTAGCCGACCACGAACAAGGCTGACGAGCGCCACCAGATTGGAGACGATGACCGCCACATGGGGCGGTTCGACCACGTACAACGGCACCACCACCACCAGGGTGGCCACCAGCATGGCGAGGAAGACCTGGAATGCCCCCAGATAGTCCTCCCTGCCCAAGGAGCTGACGCCCCTGGCCTTGTCGGCGTACCCGACGCGGCGCTGCGCTCCCAGCACGTCCTTGTAGATGCGCTCCTGGTCCTCGGCGTCCAATGTCCCGATGATGGAGTCCTCCAGGTCCTCCTGGATTATGCCCAAGGCCGCCTTCTCGTCCTTGCTGTTCTGCAGGTCGTCGGCGACATGGATGTACCGGTTCCTCTCGTAGACGATCACCACCAGGTAGAGCAAGGCGTCGATGATGCCCCAGGCGATGCCCGCCCCCAGCGCCGTCTCCGCCATGAGATTGACGTCGACCGTGCCGGATTGACCGACCAAGCGCACCGAGTTGGTGATGGCCAAGGCGATGACCAGCCCGTAGATCAGCTCTATCAGCCGCTCGTGGGGATAGAGGTAGTCGTACGGTCGCTTGAGGTTGAAGTACATGACCGGCAGCCATAGGCCACATGGTCGATAATCCTTTCTCAGGCGAGCGATCAGTGCCTGCGTCCCGCTCTCCTCTTGATGAAGTAGAGAAGGAGCAAGGACAGCGTCGCCAGAAGCACCGTGGCCGCTCCTAGCATCATGTACATCGCCAAAGGGTCCTCGCTCTCGTCGGTCGGATCCTGGATCGACCGCACGGTTATCGCCCCAAGGTCTTGGTCCGACCCTTCCGCCGTGAAGGTGATGTTGCACCCCTCTATCCCTTGGCCGGAAAGGCTCAGGGTGTGGTTGCCCGAGGTCGTTGTGAATAGGAAACGGCCGTCCCTATCCGTCCGGACCACTGAGCCTCCTAATGTGATGTTGATGCCTTCCACTCCTTCCCCGTCCCCGTCCACCACCCTGCCCGTGACCTGGACCGGGAGCAAGGGAACGGTGACGTTAACCGTTGGGCTCATGCTGCTCTCGCCCACGTCGTTCCTGGCGATGATGGCATAACAATAGGTCTGCCCCCGTTCCACCTCATCGTCGAGGTAGGAGGGGGTTTGGCTTTCGCCTATGGGCACCAAAGATCCGACCTCAGGACCGCGATAGATCCGGTAATCCGTCACGGGACCTGTGGGTTCCTTCCAGGCCAGCATGACCCGGTCGGAGAGTATGTTGGCGGCGAGGTCTGTGGGAGCGCCAGGCACCTGGGGCGGGGGCGTGCCGATGGCACTGACCCCCTGCCAGAAAGGCATGGTGAACCCGGATGCGCCCAGGTAATAGCGCACGGTAAGGTTCGGGCCGTGACCTTCGACCCACCCCTCGCCACAGGACGGTGCGTCCCCCAGGAAACGCATCCACTCCAGGCCAGAGCATCCGGAGAAGGCGTACTGGCCGATGGAGGCAACGGAGGACGGGACCTGGATGGAAGTAAGGCCGGTGCACCCGTAGAAGGCCCAGTCCGGTATCGATGATGACAGGGCGGGTAGTTCTACCGAGGTCAGATCGGTGCAGAGGGAGAACGCCGATTGCACCGATGCTGGTCACGCTTTCCGGCAGTCCCAACGAGGTCAGACGGCAGCCGGCGAAGGCATCGGCAAGGATTTCGTTGACACCTTCCGGAACGGTGAACTGGCCGACCTTGCCGCCGGGACAGCGGACCAATGTGCCCATGTCCTTTTCGTATAGGACGCCGTCCAGGCTCGAATACCAGGGATTGGCCGGGCCGACCACGATGGAGGTGAGGAGATGGCATCCGGCCAATGCCTGCGGCCGCACCGTCGAGGTCGTGTCCGGGATCGTGATCGTCCCGGAACGTCCGCCGGGACAACGGACCATCACAGTTGCTTCCTTGTCGTAGAGCACCCCGCCGTACACTGGAGTACTGAGGGTTCCCTGACGCCACGGAGATGGATGTCAGCGAGCCGCAATCGGAGAAGGTCATCTCCCCAATGGAGGTCACGCTGGCAGGGATGGAGATGGATGTGAGGGAGGGGCAGGAACGGAAGGCACCGTCACCAATGGAGATGAGACCAGTGCCTAACGGCACCGAGCTCAGTGCGGCGCAGTCCCCGAAGGCATCGGCCCCTATCGAAAGCGCCCCGGGCATGGCGACGGAGCTCAGCGAGGAGCAATGGAAGAAGGCCGACCACCCCACCATCTTAACGCTCGTTGGGGCAACCAGCGAGGTGATGCCATCGTCTCCATAGAAGGCGGAGTCCCCGATGGAGGAGACCGGTAGGGAGGCGATGGTCGATGGTACGATGACCGCTCCGCCCGCGCCATGATACCCGGTTATCTCCACCTCCGTCCCGTTGTTGATAAGACGGTAATCGAAGTCGCCGCTGCTCTCGGCCAAGGCCTTTCCTGGCATCAGACCAGATATCGCTCCGCCTAACAATATCAGGGCGACGAGGAAACACCAGTGATGGAATCGGGAGCGTACCTTATCATGACGCATGGCCGAACTGCGACCCCCTTGGGCATTGGAACTAGGATCGATGATTTTATAATGGTTCGGCGCTGAATATCATTAATAGGTCTTGGAGAATAATATTCGACCCATTTCTTAAATCTCAATCCCTTAGGCCCTTTGCTCTTTTGCGAATAACCCTCAGGCATCGGTCATCCCCATCGCACATCGCCTCGGTGTGCACAACCTCCCAACTGGGGTCGATCCCCTCGCAGATGCCTTTGCTAAAAGCCTCGAACTGGCGGCACATCTCCTTGGGGGCGTTGCTAAAAGGACATTCGGATATCTCCTTCTCCAAATATTGAGGTGTGCTGCACTTGATCACGCCGACCTGGTGGAATAGAGCGTTCAACCCCTCCATCACGCTCCCGATCGCAAGATCACTTTCAGCGGCTGCGAACTCTTTCTTAAGCTCCAGGGCTTTGAGGCGACCGTATCGCTCCAGTCGCTGATAGAGAAGGGCGATGGCCTTCTCCGCCTCGTCGTAGTCCAAGAGGGCCTTGGTGCAGAAGACCCATTCCTCCCCCAAGACCTGGATGGTCCAGAAATCGACCTCCTCCTTCGATATGTTCGGCAGTTCGAGCTCAGGCAATTGGTCCAAATGACCATAGTAAGGATTGCCGGGCTTGACGAAATCCCCTACCTGAACAAACAGGATCCCCCTGAGTGACCATTTTGTCGCAGACATATTCATAATCCGGGCAGATGACCTTGTTCGCCGCCGGGGTGGCCACGTTCTCAAATAATTGACAGAACTCCGGTGGGGCTTGTTCGAAAAGACATCTTGTATTTTGCCAATAGATGATGTCTGGATGGACCGTCTTGACAAAATCCCGTCGCTGCCATAGAAGGACCAGCTTACCCATTTGGAAAGCTCCGGGAAGGTCCGAGGGTGCACCAAGCCGTTTCTGCATGTTCAATGCACCTGCCTCTCCATGGTTCTTGAAATAATTGCGGCTCAGCTCCCTAGTGAGGATGGGACCGGCTACATCCAGCAAGGCCTGGAAGGTCATGAAGGTGAAGTTCTTCAATAGCTCAATGTCAAGCTCGCTCTGATCCCTTCTTCAAGTCAATCGTAGTCTGATCGTCCAACCTAGCCACCATGCCGTTTTCGTGACTGAACATTCACTATGGTCGTTTGCCATAATATCCCTATCTCTGACACCGACTCAGCAATATACCATAACAATCCTGATTCTCAATTATATATCCAGATAATGAAATCCGTTTTGATAATCTCGAGACTAGGTATATAAACGGCAAAATCAACCTCCTAGGTAGGTGAGCGAACATGTTAGATGTCGCCAAGAACGAGATCTTCACGGCATACAGCGATCTTGCCATCAACGGCAAGGACAAGACCAAGAAGCCGGCAACGAAGCAGCGGAAGGCCTCGCTCGACTCGCTGACAGATACCATCTATGCATGGAACTACATCAGCTCCAACCCCACCAGGAACGAGCTGGTCTATCGGCTCACCAAGCACCTCAACGAGAACGATCTCAAGGCCAAGACCGGTTGCATCCCTTCCATACTCGTACAGGCCAAATACCCCATAGAGTTGGTGCGCTACCATTCCGACCGGGACATCTTCGAGCTGCTCGGCCGCATGGTCTGGATCAACGACCAGTACGATTGCTGCATTGGCATCCTCGCCGGTCTTGACCACCCCGAGGTGCTGAGCGAGCTGGAGGAGACCTTCGCCAACATCTTCGCCGAGGAAGAGGGCGTGGTCCTGATCTTGGTCTGAGCACGTTCCGCCTTTTCACTCGTATCCCATCATTGATCCCAAGAGCTTCCTTTTTGGATTCCAACCCGGGTCGAATATTTTATCATGTGTGATAATTCATGATAGGGGCGACAAGAGGACTGACCCATATTGGACATCTTAAATCCCAACCAGCATTTTGAATTATCATCATTGAAAATAAAGATGGGAGATAGGCATCGGGCCTGTCATGATGATGTGAGGGCGGTTTTTAACATAGTTATTAAGCAAGGACGACCTAGGGAGTAACGAATATGAACGATCCTGAGAAGACCGTCGAATCAACGTCGAACACTGGAGCCTGCCGACGTCGATCTGAAGATGGAGGCCATGAGGGCCAAGTGCGATTGCCCTAGCTGTCCCACCTATGTGCAATGCGCCACTGTGAAGGATGAGCGGTTGTTCTGCTTCACGAGCAAGAGCGCTTGCATACGAGTGAACCGGAAGTGCGTCTGCCACGCCTGCCGGATCGCCCATGAGAACAACCTGAAACATCAGTACTATTGCATCGGCGGTAGCACCAAACAATTGCAGGCCAAGCATCCCTGATGATGGACTCTTGGAGGTCTCATCGCATGGTCGATGGACCGTCATCAATTTTTATAGAATTGATCGTTTGAATATTTCACATTAGATGAGATGAGCAAAAGGAGGGGATAATCGGCATGGAACGTTCCAGGACGATTATCCCAGGCAATATCAAAGGAACTCATTTCTTCTTTTTCTTATCATCCTTCTTCTTCTTATCCCCCATGTTTCACCTCCAAAACCGGAGTTACACTGGAATATACTTGGTGGTAGGATAATAAAAATATCGGTATAAAATTAAAAATCTATCATCACTAGGGTATGTGGGACGCCTCTGCCTCCCGCTCGTCTAAATCGTTTCGATGGAGATGTACAACGTAGCCCATCTCTTGACCGATCATATGGTAGGCGATTTGAAGGATACAACCTTCACCTACCTCTGGATTGCTCCGGCTCGACCACGGTTATCTTCTTATGGTGATGGGCGCTCTGGTCTCGCCCAGGACCTCGATCTTCTCTTCTGGGGGAACCTTCCGGGGATTCGATTCGGCCTCCTCCGCGGCCTTCTTGCTCTTGATCTCGGCCCTTTCGACCTTACCTACCTTTCTCTGCTCCATCGCCTGACCATTGGACCTCGCACTATATAACCAGGTGATTGCCACCATGATTTGGACGATGGTCGTTCCCTGTTACATCCACCAACCGAGTTCCAGATCGGTCCGGTCAAGCGTTGAACCTCCTATATAGTCGGTCTGCCGCGAACTGGAAGAGCAGGATGAACACGATCAGCATCGCGACGTCCAAGATCGGGTTGAAATGAGACGTCCCCTCGAACCCTAGCTGGATCAGGTCGTATCCATAGGTGAGAGGCGACAGGTAGACTACGAACTGGGCCGCAGGGGGGATGGAGCTCAGGGGGATGAATATCCCGGATATGAAGACCAGGGGGAGCCGTACGACGTTCAGCATGGACATTATGTCCCCGGGGCTCTCCGTCGGGTAGGCGGCGAAGAGCGTGCCCATGGTGGCGAAGCAGAACGAGGTGAGCAGGAGCCCGAATATGAAAGGGGCGATGGCGACGAACGACATCCCTAAGAAGGCCAGCCCAACGAACAAAACCACCAGGGCAATCCCCACACTGTACAAGAAACCGCTCATGCTCTCGCCGAGGACGACTGCGTTCAAGGAGATGGGCGCCGAGAGGAGTCGGTCGAAGGTCTTCACCCTGCGCTCTATCGGGATCGAAACCGGTTCTATGGACGATGCTGAGAAGAGTACGGTGATGGCGATGAGCCCTGGCACCATGGCAGCCGGCCCGGCGGTGTTCGAGACCGAGAAGGCCAGGAACATGAACAGCGGGAACAGCATCCCGGAGACTATGATGTTCGGCTTGAGGTAGTAAATCCTCATGTCCTTCTTCGCGATGGCCCAGGCCGCGGTAAGCTCGGAAAAGAGCTGGCTGTCCCTGAAGCCGCCCTCAGTCAACGGTCCTCACCCCTTTGTTCCGGACCTCGAGGCCGGTCAGTTTGATGAACACGTCCTCGAGGCTCGGCCCATAGGTGTTCAGGCTGATAACCCGGTCCTGGTGCGTCCTTGCATACTCCATGACCGCTTCGATCACCGCCGGTGGGTCCTCGGTGATGAGCCGGAACTTGTCCCCTTCCTTGCGGACCTCGCTGACCTGGGGGATCCGCCTCAGCCCTTCTACAAGGTCCGGTGAGGCTGCCTCGAAAGCGACCTCGATGGACTGCACGCTCTGGATGGTCTCCTTGAGCCTCTCCGGCGAATCGATCGCCGCCACCCTTCCCCGGTTGATGATGGCGACCCGGTCGCAGGTGAGATTGGCCTCCTCGATGTTATGCGTGGTGAGGAAGACGGTGACGCCCTGGGAGTTCAGGTCTCGGATCACATCGCGGATGATGAGGTTGCTCTGGACGTCCAGACCGGAGGTGGGTTCGTCCAGGAAGAGGAGGCGGGGGCTGTTCACCAGACCCATGGCCAACGTCAGACGGCGCTTCATCCCCTTGGAGAACCCACGGACCTTGTCGTTGCGCCTCTCCCACAGCCCGAAAAGTTCGAGGAGCTCTCTCCCCTTCCTTTCCCGCACGTTCCGAGGTATGGTGTACAGCTCGGCGCTGAACATCAGGTTCTGCCAGGCGGTCAGGTCGTCATAGATGTTGGATGTCTCGTGGACTATGCCCAGGAGCTTGCGGGCCGCTATCTTCTCCCTCTTGATGTCCTTGCCGAAGATGGTGGCCGTCCCTTCCGTGGGGGCGGTGATGCCGGTCAATATCCGGATGGTGGTGGTCTTCCCCGCCCCGTTGGGCCCTAGGAACCCGAAGGTCTCTCCCACCTTGACATTGAAGCTCACCCCGGAGAGCGCTTGGAGCTCATCGAATCTTTTCGATAGGTTCGTCGCCTCTATTGCGTACTGGCCGGTCAGCTCAGGAGGTCCATCCTTCTCTGTCAATGTGAGCCAAACCATGGGAAGGGGCAATAATTAAACATGCTGGTAGCGAGAAATTTGCCCCTCCGACCTTTCACGGTCTCGGGATCAATTTGCCATGAGGACGTAAGATAACTCCAACAAACCAGCTACTATCGCGAGCAGCATGGTCATGGCGTTGACGGAGATGGAGGTACGTACATCAGACGCCCGGAGCTCCCTTACCTTTATCACCAGGAGGATCGCCAGGGGCAAAGATGCGAACAGGATGAACTGCATCGTCTCCAACAAGCCAGTTAGCGAAAGCAATATGATGGCCAGATAGGGCAGCACCAGGACCACGAAGAAGAGATGCTTTATAGGGTCCATGCCCAGGCGCACCACGAGGTTCGTCTTGCTGGCCACCACATCACCTTCGTAGTCAGGTAGGTGCACCGAGAGCATCACCAGGAATATGAACGGAAGAATGGTGAGACAGATGGCGATAAGGCTCCACGTCGCCGTCCCGGTCTGGACATAATAGGCTGTCAAGGGCACCAGGAAGCTGACCGTCAACGCCACAGTGAGCTCGCCCAGTCCACGGGCCACCAGCCTTATCGGGCGGGCGGAATAGGCCCAGGAGATGAAGAGGCCCAGGAGGATGAACGGGATGGTCCATGGGCCCGTCCCCAGATAGAATTGTAAGACCATCGCCAAGAGCAACGCCGTTGCTGCCAGCCCGATAGCGAATCTGAGCACGAATTTCGGGGAGAGGGCTCCAATCCCGATCATGCCGCTCCCTCCAGAGAACGGGGTGGGCCGAACGAGGCGGTCGGTGTCGCGGTCGAAGTAATCGTTGAGCACATTGGCCGTGAGGTTGCATAGGAACACGGCCATCAACCCCAAGATCGCAATCGGGGCGTCGAGCGGCCCTGCCTCAGCTTGCGCCCACCAGGTGCCTATGGCGAAAGGAATGAAGCTGGCGATGGTGAACTGGACCCTGAGGAGCAGGAAGGCCGCCTTTAACTTGTTCGGAGGGGAGCGTCCGATACCTTCGACCTCGGGATCCGTTGATTGACTCATGGAAATCTCATCAGCGACGATGTTACGATTTGTCAAAGGATGTTCATGAATGTTGGCCCGTCCGACATGCAGAACGATCCATGGGTGGGCGGTCCCTCATCGTTTTCCAAGCTCACCCTGATGATTATGGTCTTTGGCCCCATATTCATCTAATGGGTATTGTCAGAATCCTTGTTCAGGCTGGTAGGATACCTACGTCAATATGAGCGCAAACCCGATCGCTCCACATCTTCAATGTCAGAAATGAAAATATATATTTCGAGGCGAAAAACAACCGTCCATATTGGTGACTCATCGTCCATTTTTTTAACCTCATTTATCAAAGATGACAATTCAATATTACACAAAAGCAAAACCTAATAGAGAGGGTGCGACAAACAACGACCGTACGTCATAACGTACAGGGATGACATCGCCATGGACAAGTTCGAGGAGACCATGGAACAGATGTCCACCATGTCCGAGGACGAGACGGCCCAGGCTTTGGAGCGGTTGATGGTCGACTGCTCCTGCCCGGGCTGCCCCAGCCACAACGCTTGCGCCAAGGAGCTGACGGAAGGTCTGTTCTGCAACAAGGGCAAGAGCGGGTGCATAGCGGTACAGAAGGGGTGCGAATGCCCCAATTGCTCGGTGGCAGAGCAGTTGGAGCTCAGGAACCGTTACTACTGCGTGCGCGGCACTGAGCTTTCGTTAAGGCAGGGATGAGGTGGACGTTCCAAACGCATTCGAGGCTGGAGGCCGAATGTCTTCCGCCTCACTTTTCTTGAAAGGGTCAGGCCTAGTGGGGACCTGTCCGTCTTCGATTTGATGGATAGAATGATATTGTGGTCCTTACAGAACCGATACCGAAGGACCGTTGGAGGTCATTGAATGGACGATTTCGACAAGATAATGGATGCGATGGCGAAGATGGGGCCTGACGAGGTGAAGGCCAAGCTGCAGGAGATCCGACCGAGCTGTGACTGCACCACCTGCCCATCATATGGACAGTGCGCCAGGGACATGGACGAGCTGTTGTTCTGCTTCGAGGGAAAGAGCAGATGCCTGGAGATCGATAAGGGTTGCCTCTGCCCCTCCTGCGTGGTCACGATGGACTACGACCTGAAGAGACAATTGTACTGTTTGAGGGGCAGCGAGAGGGAGCTCCGGACCAAACACCCCTAAATTCGATTGCCCTTCCAAGGGGAGATCGATCAGGTGGATACCGGAAGTCTTCCCCGGTCCCAATCCTGGCACCAAGGTCCGCTCACCATGGAGAACAATTGCTGCGCCGCGATGAAGGCCTCCACCATACCATAGTGGTCCTTGGCGTTGGTGCTGATGGTCAATTGCCCCCGGCCGATGCCAAGTATGACCTCCACCCCGCTCTTGTCGGTGAACCAGCGCAGTTCTGTGATCTCGGGCCCCTCGCGTATGCCGAGCCATCGCAGGTGGCCGAACCATCTGCCCTCCAAGGTGGCGGCGATGGAACGCGGGTTCACCTCTCCTGGCAGGAACGATGACATGATCTGCGTCGGGGTGGGTCGCTGCAGCTCCGATCCCTGCAATGCCAACCAGCTTCCCTTGATGGTGATCTCGTATCCCTTCCCTGACCGGCGCACCAGGCCATCCGACTCCAGGCGCTGCAGCGATCGGGACAGCCTTTCCTGGTGGACATGCAATCTATGCCGCAGGCCTTGGAAGGCTACGATGCCGGCCTCGGAGTACAGCTGACGGAGCACCTCCATGTCGAGTTCCGGAAGCTCCGCTAAGGCATCTTCCATATCATCGTACTTGGCCAATGGCTCCTTGGTGAACTGCATCTTCGTCCGTCCCACCCAGTAAAGAGGATTTAAAGCCTTCCCACGGTTCGAACGTGAAAAGGTGGGAATAGGTTTTCAACCGAACCCGGGGGGAGGTACCCCGAAGTCCGGTTGTATCGGTCCAGGTGCGGGAGCTGGCCTAGAAGGGCCGGGTCCCGAGGGTGACAGAGACATCCATCTGCTTACCATAGCGTTCCACCTCCAGTCTCATCTCGTTGCCGCAGTCCTTTCCGGACAGGGCCTCCTTGAGGTCCTCCATCTCCCGGACCACTTTGCCGTCCATGCTCACGATGACATCCCCAGGGCGCAGACCGACCGCCGCCACGGGACCGTCCTCCACCACCTCGGTGATGAATATTCCGTCACGGCGGTGCAGGCCGAAGTGATAGGCGATGCGCCGGTCCAGCTCCATGCCCACTATGCCCAGCCAGGGCCTCTCCACCCTGCCGTCGGCTATGATCTGCCGGGCCAGCTTCAGCGCCATATTGGCAGGTATGGCGAACCCGATGGCGGCGGCGAAGGGTATCAGCGCGGTGGTGACTGCGACCACTCGGCCACGCAGGTCGATGATCGGACCGCCGCTGCTTCCTGGGTTCATGGCCGCGTCGGTCTGTATCACCTCGAGCCCAGCGTTCGGTCCGAAGGGCAGCCGGCGCTGCGATGAGCTGACCACTCCGGACGTGACCGTCGGTCCGCCGGGCAGACCGAGGGGGTTGCCGATGGCCAGGACCGGCTGTCCCAATCGTAGGGCGTCGGAGTCGCCGAACTCCAATGGACCAATATCTGCCTCCACCTTGACCACGGCGATGTCGGTCTCGTTGTCCAGACCGATGACCTTGGCGTCGACCGACCTCCCATCGGGTAATGTGACCATCAGGTCATTTGCATCCCTCACCACGTGGGCGTTCGTGAGGATGTGCCCTTGATCGTCCATCACGATGCCGGAGCCCATCCCTCTCACATTTGGACAGCAGTGATGATGGCTTGGTCCTGGGACATGGACGCGCACCGTCCCGGCCAGTGCCATCTCCACCGCCTTGATGTAGCTTTCCTCGAGCGGTAACATTGCTTTTCCTCGGGAAGGTCATCCCGCCGGGAGGATTTGTTGACCAGGTGTCGGTGGACTTGGTCACACATTGGAATTTCCTCTTGGACCTGAGGCCTAGGGCCGGTCATTTCCTCGGCTCATATTTTGGAGCGAGATGTGCGTTCGGTGATTTTTGAAAAGAAAAAGGAGAAGAATGGCCGGGCCGGCCATATTGATATTTGAAAAGGAAGGGCCTACCCCTTCTTGCTCTTTGATCGCCGCCACATGAGAACGCCCAGGACAGCTACGATAGCTACCCCGGCGATAATGGCAACGACCCATATTGTGTCCAGACCATCGTCGGAGCTGCCCGTGGCCTCGGTCATGGTCAAATTTCCGACATCTAGACTAGAGCCTTCGACCATGATGTCCATGTTCATCGTTTCTATCCCATTGCCGCTGAAGGTGAGAGTGTGGTTCCCCTCGGAAGCTAAGATGGAGAAATCGCCTTGTGCGCTGGTTATGACCGAGCTCTCGTTCTCGAGGGCGACCATGATCCCTTCAAGACCGGAACCATTAGAGTCCACCACTTTGCCTGTTACGGCCAATATGACAGGAACGGGGACGGTGAAGGACACCATGTCGCTCTTAGAGCCTTCTCCTTGGGCGTCAACCGCACTGACCTGATAGAAGTAAGTGGCGCCCACCTCGAGAACATCGTTATCCAGATAGTTGGTGGTGGTCATGGTGCTTGGCACGGACCCGATGAGCTCTGTGCCGTACTGGTTAACCCCTCTATAAACGTTGAAGGAGAGGACATCGGGGGTGTAATGGATCGGACCGGTCCAGCTGAGCTCGACGTTGGTCCCCGCAGGCTCAAGGTTCAGGTTCAGGGGGGCGGAGGCCACGGTCAGCTCGACACAATCATGCCCCTCCCACATCGGGGTAGTGAACCCAGTGGCGCCTTTGTAATAAAAGAGCGTAGGGTTGGTCCCCTCCAGCCAGAGATCCCCACATGTAGGGGCGTTAAAACTTTCGAAGTATATGGAGGCGACATCGCTGTTCTGGAAGGCTCCCTCCCCGATGCTGGTGACTGTGTCCGTCAAGGTGATGCGGACCAGCTCAGCACAACTGGAGAAGGCGTAACTTCCGATGGAAGTGACGCTCTCGGTCATGCTGACCGAGGTCAGATACAGACAGTTGCTGAAGGAGTAGTTATCGACATAGAGGGTCCCTCCTGAAATCTGGACAGATTCCACCCTGCCATTGGGGCATTGGATCAAGTGTCTCTCGTCCTTGTCGTATAGGATGCCATCAATGCTATGGTAGTACTGATTGGAAGGGTCCACATCGATCCTTACCAAACCTCCAGCGGGATAGAAGGCAAATTCTCCGATGCTCTCTACGCTAGCTGGGATGAGCACAGAGTGCAGATGGTTGCTGTAGGAGAATGTGCTCGGACCGATGGTCGTGACGTTCGGGCCGATCTCGATGGATGTTAGCTTATCGCAGTATGCGAAGGCTGAATCGTTCAAGTTGAGCACTGTTCCTGGGACGATGACCGACACGACATTCGTGAAGGCGAAAGCTCCAGAGCCAATGGACGTAACAGGCTTTCCTTCAATATGATCAGGTATGGTCACATCAACGTTTGTTCCTACATATCCGGTGATCTCGACCTCGGTATCACCTTTGATCAGGCTATAGGTGAAACCATCCGTCGTCGTTTCCCCTTCGGCACTCTGGACTGCCACCATTATTGCGGAAGTGACGAACATCGCAATCAGAATCCATCCGAACAACATCTTCGCTGATCCACTCATTTCGAATCCCCCACCTTTTATTCTTAATAATAAATGATATTATTTCTAATTCTATATCCTGAATTAGATATATTAGTTTGTTGGATGCACACTACCATCAGAGAATGTTATATGGGATCGAACAGTCCATTGACTTTTTGCTGATCAAAGGCGACCATAATAGCTACCTATTTTTCTCATTTGATCTCGATGGGCTTCGTCGGTGGGCACTCGTACGGGTCGCACTTCTCCTTCAGCTTGGTGGGATAGAGCACATAGCCGAACACCAGCGCCGCCGCGGCCGCCCCGATGAGCTCCATGGCCATGAACGCCAGGCCATCGATGGGGGTGATGCCGCAGATGGCGTACGTGAACATGCGGGCGAAGGTGACCATGGGGTTGGCGAACATGGTGCTGGAGGTGGTGATGAGCAGGCCGCCCACCACGAACGCCACCGCCAGACCGGTCTGCTTGGAGCGGCCTCGGGTGCAACCGTAAATCACAGCGAGGAGAGCGAAGGTGCCGACGACCTCGGCGAAGTACAAGGGCGTGGTCTTGGTATTGTCCGAGATATAGATCAGGGTGGGGTTCACGTCCCAGAACATGAGATGGGTGACGATGACGCCGATGAATCCACCGGCGAACTGGACGATGACATACAAGTATGGCCTTGCGGGACTCTATCTCCTTGGTGATCCACAGGGCGAACGTGACCGCCGGGTTGAAATGGGCACCGGATATGGGCGCGAAGGTCTCTATGAGCGCGAACAGCACGAAGGCCACCGCCATGGCGTTCATGAACACCGCTATCCCGATGGGCAGGTCGAAGACCTCGATGGGCAAAATGGTCGACCCTATGGCAACGACCACCAAGAACATCGAACCGATGAACTCGGCGACCAGGTTCTGCTTCAACGTCGGCATGGATTATCCCCCTGAATCGGCCCCGAAAGGCCTTCCAGACCTTTGATTGAGTTGAACTATAAATAATCGATATAAAACTCAAATATTTGAGTCAATTAATGTCTGATCAGCCTTACGAGTACCTTTTGAATTTTTTACTTTAATATTTGATTTTAAAGTAAAGTATTTATTCGAGATAGCCGTCTCGATGCAAAGGATGAGCACCAACGGAGCAGGACTGGCCTCTAAGTCTGCCCGGATCTGGAGTACAAGGGGCATGATGAATGACGACACGGATTGCGATAATCGGTGGGTTCCTGGGAGCGGGAAAGACCACTCTCATCACCACCTTGGCGAAGCGGCTGACCGAGGACGGTAAGAGGGTGGGCCTCATCATGAACGACCAAGGTGAGGCGCTGGTTGACACGAACTACAGCTGCGGTCTTGGTCTAGAGGTGGAGGAAGTGCTTCGCGGTTGCTTCTGCTGCCGTTTCCCCGACTTCATGCACTCCGCCCGGACCTTGGTGGACAGGAAAGGGCCGGAGGTCATACTGGCCGAGCCGGTGGGCTCGTGCACCGACCTGCTTGCCACCGTCGTGGCCCCGCTGAAGATCGTTTATCCGAAGGAGTTCTCCGTGGCGCCATTGATGATAATGGTCGACAGCGTCCGCGTCCTCAAGGATGGAATCGAGTCCAACAGCATCGGCGGTGTGCTGCGCACCCACCAGATCGAGGAGGCGGAGTACGTCGTCCTATCGAAGGTGGACCTGGTCCCGAAGAAGGACCTGGTCATGCTGCGAAAGGCCATCAAGACCATCAACCCGGACTGCGGGATCATCACCTATAGCTCTGTTACCGGTGAGGGCCTGGACCGGATATCCAAGGTCATTACCGCCAAGAAGGACAGCGCCAGGGCGCCGAAACCCATCGATTACGACACCTATGCCCGGGCCGAGGCGGAGCTGGGCTGGTACAACGGCAGGTACCTCTTCGGCGCCAAGGAGCGGTACGACTCGTACGCGCTGGCGAACCAGATACTTCGCCAGATCGCCACCCAGTTCGACACTGGGGGACATCGCCCATGCCAAGGTCATGGTGAAATCGGAGACCAACGCCGTGAAGATGAGCCTGGTGATGGGCAACATCACGGTGGACGCGGTGGGCGGCTCGCGCTACGGGAACGGGTCGACGGAGCTCATCGTGAACGCCCGCATCGTATCGGCACCGGAACGGCTCCGGGAGGCCATACGCGAAGCGGTGGAGTTCGCCATGGCCTCGGTGCATCTGAACCTGGAGCAGAGCGAGGACGATTGCTTCTCCCCGTCGCCGCCAAGGCCTTATTACCGCATGACCGGTAAGGATGAGGTCTGACTCGGGGAGCTTTGCCCCCAGCCAATTTTTTATAGCATGAACGCCTCGATTGATAGGGGAAAATGAAGCGTTCTACCATCATCATCGTCCTGGTGATCATCCTCCTGGTCATCGTGGTCATACCGGCCTTCAATTACTTCGTGCTCCAGCGCCCTATCAAGGCCGACGCGGACGATGTGGTGATGCAGCCCGAACAGATGCCGACCAACTGGACCTTCATCCCCGACCACTCCTATCTTTACTACGAAGGACAGGAGGGATGCGAGTTCCACGCCATATGGCAGGAGCAGAACTCCTATGAGGACCCGACCTTGGAGGCGGGGGACGAGCTGCTGATGCGCGTCTGGTCCTACGAACTGGTGGTCTGGTCGGAGCAACGCTACGACGACATGATGGACGACTGGGGCGAGTACATGGTCAAGATGGATGGCCTGGGCGAGGAGGGCAGCGTCGGCTTCTTCTACGCCTGGAAGAGCAACCCCAACGGCACCGGCATGTATGTGAGCAGCATCACCACCACCTACATCTTCAGGGAGGCGAACGTCCTAGCTTTCGTCCAGTTCGAGACTGAGTTCCAGCTCGGGGACGAGGTGTTCGAGCCCAGGTATGATTGGATGGATGCCATCGTCATTGAACAGGCTGAAATGATCCACGAAGAGAACACCATTCCGTGGGTATGAGTAATAGAAAATAATAAGAGATTTGGAAAGGGCATTACTTCTTCTTGTCCTTCTCATCCTTCTTCTTTCCACCGCATCCGCATCCACCAGTCATTTCCTTCTCACCTCCGCCGGTCCACGCCGATTGGGGCAGCATTTGGTTCACCGGCTATATAATACATTACATCTGGACATGACAAAAGGTGTGAAGAATGAAAAAATGAAGGAAGGAAGGGTTTTGGTCCGTTTTTCAATCGAGGCCGGATCAGGACGAAGACGTTACTTCTTCTTCTTGTCCTTGTCCTTCTTATCCTTGCCGCACTTTCCGCATGACATGATGTTTTCGCCTCCGATCGGGCCTATGCCCAACTGATTGCATCGATTGATATCTGGACTATATCAAACTTGTGATTTACATTCAATTCAAAGAATAATATTATTTTGAGAAATGGTAACACCCCTGGACCATTTATTTGATAATCTTATGCGGTTTCTCATTCTCAATAACATGACCTCACGTTCCAATCGTCGTTATTGATATTGTGTCATTATTGAGGCCCTACCGGGTCCGATAATACATCTGGCTCATGATAAATAATGAAATCAAAATTGATTGCCGGAAAGCGCGGTATAAATATCCTATACAAAAATGATAACTCATAAGAGTTGGTGAAATGCACGCACTCGAAACATCACAACTGCTCACCGAGGAGTACGCGGCTAAGATACTTCTCGCCACCATGGGCAAGCCGAAGAGCGCCTTCGACCTCAGCGAGAAGCTCGGGATCCCGATAGCCGCATGCTACCGGAAGATCAAACTGCTCGAGTCCGCGGGCCTCATCTACTGCTGCGAACGGAGACTGACACAGGCTGGTAAGCGCATCAGCATGTACAAGAGCAAGGTCAAGAACGCTCAGATCGTCTTCGAGAAGAACAAGCTGACCGCAAGGATCGAGATGATGGACGGCTCAAGCGAGCAGGCCTGCTACGATATAGACCTGGGCACCCCAGTGGACCTGCCCGCGATCCTGCCGTTCGTGGCCAAATCCTATTGACGATGCATCCAGGGGCAAGCAAAACATCTTTCCTCCCCTCGTTGACACCGGACACCTTGCCCCTGTCCCCTATTTCTTTTTCTATTTCATTTCATTAGTCTATCTACCCTTGCATTATTCACATGTTATTTGAAAAGATATCAAATAGTCCATTCGATAATCGAAATATGTAATTTTTTAACAAGGGGGAGGTTACGAAATGATGCAGAACGATATCATCTATAGTGATGATTCGGGGTATAGGTTCCCTGGCATAGGGGAGTTTGAGGAGACTTTTTTAAGAACCCGAAACATCACGAATGCCGTACAGCTAATGGACGAGGAAGGGTTTGTCACTGTGTTCAAAGCCTTCCAAATGTTCGAGGGCGGGCTATCTCCGAGCGATAAAGGTTTATTATTGAATTGTTTGAATAGTATTCTGACCTTTATCTCGAGGGACCAGTCCTTCATTCGGGATGCGGATAACACCGTCGTCAATGCCATTGTTCTGAAGCAAACCGCAATCGTTGAGCTGCAAAAAAATTGGGGGGTGGACCTGAACTTGGCCATACTGATCTTTGACTCAAGGCGCGAGTTCGTCGATCACTTCGATCCGGACCATCCGTACTCGACCCAATGGATCTGCTCCATGGACCCGCAAGAGGTCCTGCGAAGAATCATGCGTTCGAGATTGTTAAGCGTCAGGGACGGCCAGAACGTGCTCATGAGATTGATAACGATCAGAACACAATGTGACCCGAGCATAATGTTATTCGCCATTGGACCGGGTGGGGCCGCGGTGAAACCAAAGATCATCGCGTGCCCTGGTGGGTGTGTTTGAAGGTTCAGGTTTTCAACCTGACCTGAATTTTTTTTATTTATTAAAATATATTTTAAATTTAATTATATAAATATTTATTTATTATTAATTTTTCCTGAGTGGTGTTTGAAAGAGCCCGGAAGCTTTCAACCGCCTCACCAAGGGTCTTTTGGGATCGGACCCGATCCCCCATCCTGAATAATGTCACCCCATACCAAAATCGTGCTATCGCCCCGAACAACGGGGTGATCTCATTCTTATCGATGATGGTGAGCCCATCATTGATCTCAGTCGATGATATGCCATCACTGCCCTTCATCAAATGCAGCTCGGCCAAAACGACCCAATAAAGACCGGTACCAATAGCTTTGGAGCTCAAACCCTCCTCCTCGGCCATGAGCGAGTTCCTATCCAATGCTTCTTCAGCTGACCTAATGTCCCCGACCATCAATTGCTGATGAGCCAGCAATACATTGGAACGGATCACTGCTCTGCGCATCTCATCAATGGTTGCGAATTTTACCGCCAATAAAGCGTCCTCTAGGGCTTTTTCATGCTCCTCTCTCAGGCTCCATATCAGTCCTCGCATCCAATGATCATAGCTCATGTCAGCGTAAAAACCGAGTTCATCATGCAGGGGGATCAGCTTGTCCATTGCCCTGATGCTGTCATCATAGTCCCCATGGGCCATACTAAGCTCGACCCTCTGGCCATAATATTCCATCAGTGCCTCCTTTATCGTCACTGAACCGATTTGAAGGCTGGCCTCCTCTAAATCGTTCCAGGCTTCCCTGGTCATTCCCATCTGTTGCTTGAACATGGCGATATGCACGGTCTCCCAGAAAGCCTCGCTCGAAAGCCCACATCGCATATATCCATCTCTTGCTTGGGATGCGTATTCGATAGCTCTCTCGAAATCCCGCTGATAGAAAAAGAGAATGGAACTAGCACATAATATTTCCAAGGTCTCTGCATAGCTTATGCCCTCAACCTCCGAGGCTTGCTCGATCAATTGCTGGGCTTTGTCCAAATGGACAAAGTCGTCCTTGTTGCCCCAATCGGAGCTGAGCTTTCGCAGTAGGCGCGCCTTGGTTTCGTTGTCAACCGCGACCTCGAGGGCTTGATTGAAGAATGCGATGGATGTATCAAATCTCGCAAAATAGTAATGAAGGTCCCCCAGTCCCTCAAAGATCTCGATCTGCTGTTCCGGTTCGGATGTGGGCGATGAGTTCTCAAAGGATCGAAGGGCCCGTTCTAAAAAAATCTCGGCTTCCCGATTCGCCTGTTTTTTTCGCGCCTCCCGAGACGCCTCGAGGGAATGGACCAACGCATCGTCCCAAACGTTGGCCTGATAGTAATGGTAAGATAATATTGGATGGCCAACCTCTTCATCCCTTATTGAGGTCAAGGCGATGGCGGCTATGTGATGGTACTCCCTCCTCTCCCTTTCGACCAAACCATCATATATGGCCCTTCGCACGACCTCGTGCTCGAAACTATAGCTGCCCCCATCATACCTAACCATGGCCAGATCGGTCGGGACCTGCCGAATGTTTGGTTTGCTTCGCAGTGATGAATAGCTAGATAACATAGCATGTGCCAATTGATCTGAGAAAGGGCTTCCGAGCACCGAGAACAGTCCTAATATCTCCTTATTGTCCGCGTGAATATGGTCTAGACGCTTTGCGATCACATTGTGGATTCCAGTAGCTAAAGGGACATACTTAGTCTCATCAAGATGCCATTTGGAACCGCGTTTATAGATGGCCCTCGTCTCCTTCATCAATTTTAGGTTCTCCAAAACGAAGAGCGGATTTCCGAGGCTCTGTTCGACCACTATTTCCTTGACATCTTCAACACTATCTGACCCAAGCCTCTCATCGATCAAGAGATCGACATCTTTCTTGGAGAGCTGGTCCAAGGATAGGTCGATAAGATCGGTCTGTTTTCTAAGGACGTTCATGACCTCTACTAGGGAGGACGCTCCCTGAGACAACTGATCATCTACCTCGTCTTTTCGATATGTCCCTATGACGAGGATCCGGGAGTCGCTAACCCTCCTGCCGAGGGTATGCAGTAAGTTCAAGGTCATGGTGTCGGCCCAGTGCAGATCCTCTATGGCAATGAGGAAGGGACGGGAATGAGCAAGGAAGAGGATTCTTTGGATGAGCCTGCCTTTCAATTCATCCCAGGAAAGATCCGATATTTCCAAATCCTCGATCTTTTCTCCCATCTTCTTCAACTGGACGATGATCTCTTTTATCACCGAAAAAGGGTCGGGGTCATCCCCGATGCACCTGGAATGAAGGCAACCAAAATCATAGGTGGATGCTTGATGGATGACCTCCTGCAGTAAACGGGTCTTCCCGATGCCAGCATCACCTGATATCATCAAGATGGAGCCCCGCCCGGCCATGGCCTTCTCGATGTGGCCAGTTGCCACCTTCATTTGTTGGTGACGGCCGATCAAGGGATGTTCGGTCTGCCCTTCCCTATATGCGACCCCACCATCGATTTTGTCGCTCATGGTCGGATATCAATATATCGTGAGGGCCGATATATTGTTCTTATCAACGAGTATTGGAAGAAATAGGGCGAAATGGATAGAACAGAAAAGTATTCCTGGCTACAACCTAGCCAGATGCGGGCTTCCTTGCTGAAACCGCTTTTGTCCCATGATCCTACAATCGCCCATCTTAGCCGAAGATAGAGGCCATGGTTCGTCATGAACACAAACATGATCTCCATTTAACGATGTTCGATGTAGACATAATTTTATGGCGTATCATCAATCTCAGAACATGGTTGTCTGTCCGCGATGCAAGAGGGCCGGTGTGGATGTGGAGAAGATCACCGTGGCCGCCCACGCCAAGGAATCGTGTTGGCCATTGGGCGACGAGGCCTATTCCCATTGTGACAACCCCTCCTGCGAGGTGGTCTACTTCACCAGCTCTGGCAACAGAGAGCTGAGCAGGGAGGATGTCAAGACCAGGGTCACTTTCAAGGAGAGGACATCGCCCCGGCCGCTTTGCTACTGCAAGCAGGTGACGGAGGAGGATGTGCTGGCGGCGATAGAGCAGGGCGCCAAGAGCTTCGATGATGTGGTTAAGGTCACCGACATCGGAGGAGGGGGGCACTGCAAGATCACCAACCCTGCTGGAAGATGTTGCTCGAGGAATTATAAACCGTTCATCGAGAGGGCGATCGCCAAGAAAGGGGTGGGGAAGACCGTCCCCCTGACCATCCAATGAGGGATTTGTCAAACTTTATTCGATTGGATGAAAGAACCGACGAGCGATTATTGAGTGTCCAGTCCGCGTTGTGATCTGTGATCAGGTCACTCCACCTGCACGATGTTCGCCGCCCCGTAGCTGTCCGGTATGTCGCCCATCTCCCAACCGATGGCGGTGGTCTCGCAGTAATAGTACTGGGAACCGAACTTGTCATAGTAGGTGCCATAGGCGTCAGCGCATGCCACCCCTACGGCCAGGTGGTCGTCGAACACCAGGCAGACCGCGTCGTAGCCCATCTCCTCCACCAATGAGGCGAACAGGAAGGACTTGTCCTCGCAGTCTCCGCAGCGCACCCACAAGGTCTCCACCGGGAAGCGCCAGTAGTCCTCCGGACCGGCCGACTCGTTGTCGTACTTGTAGGTGATCGCCTGGGAGAAGGCCAATGCCAGGTTGATGGTCCCGACGTCGTCCAGTCCGAGGTGGTCGGCGATCTTCAGCAACTTCGCTGCGATGTCCTCGATGATCGGGTCGTCGGAGGTGACATAGCTGACGCACAATGAATAATCGTAGCTGGTCAACCTTCGATCGATGGGAACCGACTGGTAATCGAGTATAATCGGAATAGGTGATGTTGGTGTAGAGCCAGCAATCGGTGCCATCATAGTTCCATCGGTAGAGCTGGTTGCCCTCCCCCACCGTGTAGGTCGACGGGGTCAGTCCGAACTCGTCGCCCATGAAGAAGCTCAAGGATGCCGCCACGATGATCACCACCATGATCACTGCCAACAATGGGACGAGCACGCTCTTCTTCTTGACCGGGGGCGGCGGCAACGGTGGCGGCCATCGGCTGAGGTCCCGATCGTCTGGGGCGGGGGTGTTTGTTCCCACGCGACCACTTTGCCGCATTGGGGACAGAAACGGTCCACCGAGCTCAGCTGCTTTCCGCAGGTGTTGCAGAACGATGGAGGTTGCCCTTCGACCATATCATCATGAACATCTCCGTCCAGATATAAACCGAATGGGAAGATTATCATGTGAGCGGAAGGAAGCATTTTCAATCGGTTGGCACATCCAATTGTTCCTTGTCACAAATTTGATTATGTGGCCATTTAGATATCATTTACCATGGAACCATGAGACGTTCGGTCCTGATCATGCTGGTGGCGGTCATCCTCGCCGCTTCACTATTGGCCTGGTTAGGTTACGTCGTGACCCGTCCGCAAGGTTCGGACCAGGACCCGGAGGAAATCATCCTGAACCAGGCCGACCTTCCCGCCGGCTGGGATTATCTGCCGGACGCATCCTATGCCCACACCGACCTGGCCCAACTGAGCGACCCCGGGGCGGAATGGGAGGCGAAGAACGCCTTCTTCAACTGCCAGCGCCCCCTACGGGAGGCAACTGATCGTCTACGTGGTGGCGTTCCAGAAGGAGGAATGGGCCCAGGCTAAGTTCGGACATTTCAATGGGGACGAGGAGGAGGACGAGGACGGGGAGCTGGGGGATGCCAGCTTGATCTATTTTGTGGACAATTATCTGACCATCCCCGGCACCGACCGATCCTATCTTAGTTCCGTGCTGACCACCGTCACCTTTGTGGAAGAGATCTATTTCGTGATGGTACAGTTCGTGACCGAGTTCACCCCGGAGGACGAACCTATCCACACCTACACGACCTGGATGCAGTCGATAGCCCAGACCCAGGCCGACAAGATCGAGGAGAGGGGAATGAACGGACGTAAAAGTCCGTCCCCCTTTTTTATAAAAAGTAATTTATAACAAACATGGCCTTCTCTTTTGCGGGATGCACTAGGCCTGACTCTTCTGAGCTAGGCCTCTCGTTCGCCACCGAACGGCAGGGGACCCCTCGTCCAGAGGGTTGACGTTCCGGCGGCGGGCCTCCCGGCGTGGGATGGGACCGGGCAATGGAATCGGAGTCAAGCAAACTGCTGCTGGAGTTCGGAGCGATCATGCTCATAGCCTTCATAGGCGCGGCCATCGCTTACCGTTTCAAGCAGAGCGCCATCCTGGCCTACATCATCGTGGGCATACTCATCGGCCCCTTCATGTACTTCAAGATCGGGGACTTCGAGTACGATGGCCTGGTGGAGAACATAGATTTCGTCACCGCCCTGGCCGAGTTCGGACTGCTGCTCCTCATCTTCTTCGTGGGACTGGAGTTCAGCATGGAGAAGATTAAGAAGGTGAAGGGACCGGCCGCCATCCTCGCCCTCATAGACGTGGGCATCAACCTCTTCGTCGGCTTCCTACTGGCCTTCGCACTGGGCTGGGACCTCATCGATGCCATCTTCCTCGCCGCCATCATCGCCATGTCCTGTTCCGCCGTGGCCATGAAGACGCTCATGGACCTGGGGCGCCTGGACAAGCCAGAGACCGACTACATCATCGGCATGGTCATCATGGAGGAGTTCATCTCCATGATCATCCTGACCGTGGTGGGCGGCCTGGTCATCAACACGGACGCGAACTTCAGCATCGGCGCGTTGGCGCTGGGCATGATCGGCTTCTTCCTCTTCTTCATCATATTGGCGGTCTTCGTCATCCCCCGGGTGGTCAAGTACCTGGTGAAGATGGAGAGCGATGAGCTCTTCGTCCTGTTCATGCTCGGGGTGGTCTTCCTTTCCGCCGCCTTCGCCGTCTTCTGCGGCGTCCCGCCCCTCATCGGGGCCTTCTTCATAGGAATGGTGTTCGCCGAGACCAAGGTCATGGAGCGCATGGAGAAGAAGATCTCACCGTTGCGCGACGCCTTCGCCGCCATCTTCTTCGTTTCGTTCGGCATGCTCATCGACCCGGCCATGTTCTCCATCCGTCTGGGTGGCCATAGCTGCGGCGGTGATGCTCATCATCTTCGCCGAGGTGATAGTGATGTCCTGCGTGGCCTACCTGGTGGGCTTCAACCGCCGCGCCTCGGTCACCATCGGTTCCGCCTTCACCGCCCGCGGCGGCGAGTCCATAATGTACGCGTCGGTCGCCTCCCAGGTGCCCTTGGTCACCAAGGCGGCCTACCTCAACCCCATCGCCGGCGCCATCACCTTCTTCATGTCCAGCCTCTGCCCGGTGTTCATAAAGCGCAGCTATCAGATCGCCGACTGGTGCGGCGTGCGCTTCCCGGAGTCCATCAAGTACGGGGCCGCCGTCTTCCAGCGCACCCTGGGCAAGCTCGTGTTCCCGAAGAGCTTCAAGCCCTTCCATGCCTCCAAGAAATTCATGGCCCTGCTCTTCTCTTTCGTGGCGGCGTTGGTCATCACCGTCTCCACCACGGAATGGATGCATGTGGCCGCCTTCGTCGGCGCCATAGTCATCAGCGCCCTGACCTTCTTCATCCTGGTCCGGGAGCTGCATGAGGTGGTGCGCCGCATCGATTACTCCAACCTCGGCGCCGCGCCAGGCAGCAGCCTGCGCATCACCAGCTTCGTGGCCTCGGCCATCTCCCTGGGCTTGGTGATGTGCTCCTGCGTGGCCTTCATGTTCCCCATCCTCTGGGAGTCGGTCATCGTCATTGCCTCGGCCTACGTGGCCTGGTTCCTCTACCTCATGAAGATAGCTTACGACCACACCTGCATGCGGTCCAAGTACGTCCGGGACCAACGCAGCGCCTATCTGGGCGCCTATGCGGGCTCGCTCATGGAGAAGGAAGGTCCATACCACCATCTGCCCCAGGAAGTGACCTATCGCAAGGATGAGGATTGAATGAATAGGGCTTTCGGCAAATTCCTAGGCTCCGCATGAAAAAAGGAAATGAATGGGGGCGTCTGCGATCCCCCACCGTTAGGGTCCTATAGGTCCAGGTCCTTGCGCTTCATCTCGATGTGGTCGGACATGAGCGCGGCCGCCTTCCTCGGGTCCGGTTCCACCCAGAACTTCGCATTGACCGCCGCTTCCACATCCTGAGTGAGGAACTGCACCACGTTGGGGCTGCCGGCTATCTTGGGCATGACCCCGAGGCACACGCTCACCCCGCTTCCGACGTAATAGCTGGCGATGGCGACGGCCTTGGGCGAGTACCATTCCGGGGCCGCTCCGGCCACAGGCAATTGGTCGATGCGCACGCCCGCAAGACGAGCCAGTTCCGCGACGAGGTTGAGTATGCGGCTGCAGTCCACGCATGAGCCCATGTGCAACACCGGAGGGATCTTCAGCGACCCGCACACCTCCTTCAGGCCCTTGCCCGCGTCCTTGATCGACTCCGGGAGCATCAGACCGGCCTTGGCGCAGGCTATGCTGGCGCAGCCGGTCTCCACCACCAGTATGTCACGCTTGATGAGCTCCTTCGCCAGGGTGATGTGGCCGAAGTCGTGTTTGATGTGAGGGTTGTTGCAACCGACGATGGCCGCGCACCCCCTGACCTTGCCGGAGAGGACCACGTCGAGCAATGGTTTCAGGCTGCCCCCGAGGGCGTCCCGGATGGCCTCGACGGAGAAGCCGACCATGGCGTCCATGGGGTGGTCGGGTATGAGGACCCGCTTCGGCTCCCGGTTCGGATAGTTCTCGATGGCCATCTTGATCATCAGTTTCGATTGCTCCAGGGCGTTCTCCGGGGTTATCTCGAAGTAGAGGCTGCCGGGTATCTTCGACTTGGGCGAGGTCGATACCACCTTGGTGTGGAAGCACGCCGCCGTGTTCGTGAGGGTGGGGAAGATGCACTGGTAGTCGACTATCATCATCTCCAAGGCCCCGGTGGTGATGACCAATTCCTGGTCCATGTGGTTCCCCGCCTGATGGATGCCCTTCCGCATGAGCAGCTCGTTGCCGGTGCAGCACAGGCCCACCAGGTTGATGCCTTTCGCCCCCAGCCCCTTGGCCTTCTCCTGCATCTCCGGGAGGCCCGCCGCCTTCACCACCATCTCCGAAAGGACCGGGTTGTGCCCGTGCAGCGATATGTTGACGTGGTCGTGCTTCAGGACGCCCAGGTTCACCTTGGACCTGCGTAATGGTCGGGGTACCGAACAGAACGTCCGATATCTCCGTGCCCATCATCGAACCGCCCCAACCGTCGCCCATGGAGGCGCGCATGCCTTGGACCAGCATGTCGCTGAACTCCGCCCCTACGCCCATGTGCACCCGGTGCATCGATTCCACGATCTCCCGGTCGATGCTGCGGGGCAGGATGTTCGCCTCCTTCCAGATCTTGACGCTTTCCTCGGGCGCCCGCTTGGGCATCTGCAGCTCCCCCTTCAATGTCCCGAACTCCTCCAGCATGGCCTTCGCCAGGTCCTCGCCCACCTTCTCCAGGGGTCGCTCGATGTCGATCCCGTACTCCTTTGCGAGTCGCTTCAACTTCGGCACATCGGTGATGGTGTAGGAGGGCGCCTCACCTCGTGATGTCTTCAACAAGAGTGTCGACCACCTCGCGCCCGTGGTCGGAGTGCGATGCCGCCCCGGTCGCTATCTGGTCCAGAAGGTTCCTGGCCACGATGAGGTCCGCGTCGGCGCCACAAACGCCCCGCACCCGGTCCCCGCCCATCAATCGGCAAGGCCCCATGGCGCAACGCTGACAGGATACGCCGGTGGAACAGAACTTGCACATGGGCTGTTGCTTCTCGAAACGGTCCCAGGCCGTCTCGACGCCCTCCTCCATGGTCTTCTTCAGGACCTGCTTGGACGATTCGTCCATGGTCCTCTCTTCGGTCTTCTTCTTGATCTTCTCCGGTGTGAGCTCCTCAGCGGGGACCCGCAGGCATTCCACGGAGATGATCTCGGTAACCCTTTCGTCCGTCATATGGCTCCCTCACAAGTATCGTGATTTTGGAAATCCCTGGTCCGAACCTTTATAAAAATAAGGCTGGCGATATCGCGCCTCTTCAATACCATGAAAAGGATAGATTTATAGAAACATCCGGCACTTTATCTGGAACGTGAGTGGTGGAAGCATGGTCCACCCTCGTCGATCATTGAATCCATATCCTTGTTTTCGTGAAAATGGCATCGATTCATAATTTTCATCGTTACTAGGTGGGCTCATTTTATACATATCATGGACATCTCATGACCGAACGATATGATCAAAGCGGTCCGTGTCTTGGCGATCGTCCTGATGGTTATCGGGGCCATCATGGTGGTGATCGGTCTGGCCATGCCAGAGGAGCTGGGAGGCAGTGGTATGCACTCCAATGACCAGGTCGCCTACGCATTCATCAATGTCGTTTTGGCTGCAATTGGTGGTTTTCTGCTTGCCGCGGGTATGATGCTCTTCTTCCTGAAGGAGGAATACCAACCTTTGAACGAAGTTGAGGTCGTCCCACACGAAGAAGGACCGCAAGTTCGTCGGTGCCTACCGTCGAGGTCAAGAAGCAACCGGGTCCGACCGAGGAGGACTACTTGGTGCTTCGGCTCCTCACCGGCGACGAGAGGACGATGTTCCGAGCCGTCGTCGACAACGGGGGGGAGGCCTTGCAGAAGGACCTCATCGTCAAGCTCAAATGGTCCGATGCGAAGGTGTCGAGGGTCATCGACCGGCTCATCGAGAAAGGTGTCGTGAGCAAGGAGAGGCACGGCTCCACGAACAAGGTCAAGGTCACCGTCGATAAGTAGACTTTCTTAGCCAGTTTTCACTTTTCACGCCACTTTTCACTGTTTTCAAGAAAGGTTTGATAAACGTTTTCACCGAAATGAGATAGACCGTTCCCGGCCCCCGGGTCGGGAGCGGAGATGAAGAAAATGAAAGCATTAACAGCGTTAATGGTCGTGGGCGCGGTGCTCATAGGAGCGGTCCTCCTTGTGCCGATGTCCCTCGCGACCAACGATGGAACGTCCGAGAATGGGACGAGCAGCGCGAACGGAGACTGTGTCATGGACCAAGCCAAGGACGGTACGTGCGATCAATGCACCGGGGACCAGGACATGCTGCGGAAGCAGGACCGCGTCAAAGCACAGGACGGTAGCTGTGAACTAAGCTCAGGGGAGCAGGTGATGCTCATGGAGCAGGACCGCATCAAAGCACAGGACGGTAGCTGCGATGGAGTGCGCTGCCCGGATGGGGTGTGCGACCCTGCCTGTGACCAGGTGAGGGAGCGCCTCCAGCTGCAGGACGGTCAATGCTCTGGACAGATGACCTATGCCCAGGTGCAGAGCCAGGAACAGTCCATGGCCCAAACCCAGTACCGGGCCGGCACCATGTCCCAGGTCTGTGCTGGAAAGGCCTGAGCTGACCTCATTGACCCCCCCCTTCAAACCTTTTCCCTTTTATTGTTCTTTCAATCGAAAACGAACTCGACCTCGTTGCACTTGTTCTTCTTGGCGTTCGAGGCGGCTATCATGCCTGCCTCCACCCATCCGGCGCTGATCAGACCGGCCGGCACCAGGCAGTTGGCGCTCATCTTACATTGCCTCATCCTGTCGAAGACCTTGCCGTTCACCTTGTCGGTGAGATCGATGATGGTGAGCGATTCCAGCCCCCTAGAGAACTCGCGGACGTTATCGCACGTGGTCTGAACCTCGATGTCGAACGTTCCATCCGGGTTCGTTGTCGCCATTATCATGCTCACCTTGTCGCACAGGCGCATATTGACGCGGACCTTTGATGTCATCTTTCTCCCTTAGTCCTTACCTCGATGAATTCCATCATGCGCTGGCCTCCGACCTGGCCGATCCTATCGGCCAATGAAATTACGTCCTTGATGTCGGAGTCCGTTCCGCCAAGCTCTCTCGCCTCTTGAGATGGTGGTCGAAACAGGGTTGGCACCGGGCTGCCACCGAGGCGGCGATGGCCACCAGCTCCTTGGTCAGGGGGTCCATGGACTATCCCCCACCCGCTGCGACCTTCAACCGTCCATCTGGTCCATAGTACCTGGCGCGGAACCAGAAGGCCAGGTTGACCAGTCCGATCATCACCGGCACCTCCACCAGCGGACCGATCACCGCGGCGAAGGCCACGCCGGAGCCGATGCCGAACACGCCTATCGCAACCGCGATGGCCAGCTCGAAGTTGTTGCTCGCCGCCGTGAACGACTGGGCAGTGGCGTTCCCATAAGGGTACTTCAGCCTCATGGAGAGGTAGAACGAGAAGGTGAACATGATGACGAAGTAGATCAGCAGGGGGATGGCGATGCGGACACGTCACCAGGCAGCTCCACGATGTACTCGCCCTTGAGGGAGAACATGACCACGATGGTGAAGAGCAACGCCAGCAGCGATATCTTGCCCATGACCGGCATGAACTTGTTGTCGTACCAGTCCGCTCCCTTCCTCGGCCTCAGAGTATAGCGGGTCATGATGCCGGCCAGGAAAGGTATGCCCAGGTAGATGACGACGCTGATGGCGATGGAGGCGATGGATATGTCCACGTCCACGCCTGAACCGGGCGATATCCACTCCGAGGCCACGGAGATGAGGAAGTAGGCATAGAACGAGTAGGTCAGTATCTGGAAGATGGAGTTGAAGGCGACCAGTATCGCGGCGTAGTCGTTATCGCCCTCGGCCAGCTGGTTCCAGACGATGACCATGGCGATGCAGCGCGCCAGGCCGGTGAGGATGACCCCGATGCGGTATTCCGGCTGGTCGGGCAGGAATATCCAGGCCAGGAAGAACATGAGGATGGGGCCGACGAGATAGTTCAGGAAGAGGGAGACGAGCACCATCTGCTTGGTCTCGGGTCGCTCCTTCAGCTTGTGGAGCTCCTCGTACTTGACCCGGGCCAGGGGAGGGTACATCATCAGGATGAGGCCGATGGCCAACGGTATCGAGGTGGTACCGACGCTGAGCGAGTCGAGATAGTCCGCCAGGCCGGGTATCGAGGACGCCCAAGGCCACGCCGAGGAACATGGCGGCGAATATCCAGACGGTGAGATATCGGGTCAGGAAGGACAACTTTTGGGACACGTGGACGGCTTCGCTCATTTGAATTCCCCTTATTTCAATTAGTTTTGAAATACCTAAAGAGCTTTTAATAATATTTAACTATTGTGCACGAGAGAGAATATTATCCATTATTTTTTGTATTCCAGCATTATTTATATTATTTAATTTCATACTCAAACAAAAGTTAATAATACAGGATGATTCATTTCAAATTTAATTGAAACTAAAGGTGCTTAAATGAATAAGGATAATGAGGACATGAGAAAGGCCGTCAAGGATACCTATGGAAGACTGGCGACCGAGTCCCGCTCCTGCTGCGACAGCCCAAAGCAATCGGAGATGATCAAGGTCTATTCAGACGAGGACCTGAGCGATATCCCTGTGGATGTCCTTTCCTCCAATTGTTCCTGCGGCAACCCTGTCGCCCTCGCGCGTCTGACGTCGGGCCAGGTGGTGGTGGACCTGGGCAGCGGCGCAGGCATGGATGTGTTCCTGGCGAGCAAGAAGGTCGGTCCGAAGGGGAAGGGCATTCGGCATCGACGCCACCCCGGAGATGGTGTGGAAGGCGAGGGCGTCGGCCAAGAGGATGGGGCTGGAGAACGTGGAGTTCCGCCTGGGGGAGATCGAGCACATGCCCCTGCCCGACGCAACGGCGGACGTGATCATCAGCAATTGCGTCATCAACCTGGCTCCTGACAAATCCCTGGTGTTCCGGGAGGCGTTCCGCGTGCTCAAGCCCAATGGACGACTGGCAATATCGGACCGGGTGTTGGTGAAGGAGCTGCCAGAAAGCTCAAGGAACGATCCCGAGCTGTGGGGAGGCTGCGTGGCCGGCGCCATGCTTGAGGGAGCTACCTCGCTTTGCTCCGAGAGGCTGGCTTCACCCATGTGGCAGTGGAGGAAAGACGCCTCTATTCCGATGAGGAGGCGATGGAGTTCGCGCAGAGCATGGCAGAGGAGAAACGGGCACGTGGTTCGGTCCCGGACGTCGAGGTCTTATACCAGGCATACAAATGTATTGCCAACGACAGGATAGTTGCCATCAAACCAAGGTGATCCATGTCAGAAAGGAGAAGAGTGTTGTTCCTCTGCACCCACAACGCCGCCCGATCCCAGATGGCGGAGGGTTACGTCAACTCCAGGTACTCCGATAAATGGGAGGCGCATAGCGCTGGTGTGAAACCGGGAGATTTGAACCCGTACGCCGTGAGGGCGATGGCGGAGATAGGCATCGACATCTCCTCCCATCGGTCCAAATCAATGAACGAGTTCCGAGGTCAACATTTCGATTATGTCGTCACGGTGTGCAGCGATGCCGCCGATAATTGCCCGTTCTTCCCGGGGGACACGATCATCCACATGGACTTCCCCGACCCATCCGCCGCGAGCGGCACTGAGGAGCATGTCCTGGGGACCTTTCGTTACATCCGGGACGAGATAATCGCCAAGATCGACCTGGAGCTTCCGAACTGGTAAGTGTTAAAGGTTCCGAGGGGGATATCGGTCCATGCGCAAGAAATGCTGCGGCGAGGGCGAGATGAACCTGCCCGATGATGTGTCTGCGTCGCTGCGGGCCTGTGGCGGCCTCGAGGGTCTGAGGAGCGCTCTTTCGTCAGAGGGGTCGCGGAGGAAGGTGGCGGCCCAACATGCCGCCCTCTCCGATCCCATCCGCCTTTCCTTGCTGGAATCGCTGCAATATTGCGACCTTTGCCCCTGTGTCCTCCGCGAGGTCGCCGGTCTCACCAATTCCAAGCTCTCCTACCACCTCAAGCTCCTGGAAGAGGCGGAACTGGTCACCTGGAGGCAGAGCGGGAACTGGAGGATATACTCGCTCACCCCGGTCGGGCGGATCTCGCTCATCGGTTTGCGCAGGTTGGACAAGGAATGACTGAACGAACCGATGGCCATGCGCCTAGGAAAGATGGGACCTTGGCCCGAGCCGTTTTAATGATCCGAGAACTCAGCTGAGCCTTTCCATGGCCGTGCCATTGGTCTGCAGTATGATGGTCCCTGAAATGTCGGTGCGACACACTTCGGCCCCGACTGTCCCTAGCCTTTCCATGACCTCGTCGTGAGGATACCCGTAGTCGTTGCCAGCGGCGCAGAAGATGACGGCGTAGCGAGGGGTCGCCTCGGCCAGGAAGTCCTGCGAGGTGGACGAATAGGAGCCATGGTGGGCCACCTTGAGGACCTCGGCATCGATGTCGTAATTGCGCATGGTCCAGTCCTCCACTCCGGAGGGGGCGTCCCCCATGAAAAGAAGGTCCTCGTCCCCATAGGTGATTTTGAGCACTATGCTGGCGCTGTTGGAGTCGTCCGCCTCGCGGTAGGCGCTCAGCACCTGGACCGTGAGGTCGTCTGCCAGGTCCAGGTATTGGCCCTCATCCAGCGTATCCCGGGTGAGCACCGGGCATCCCTCCTCCTCTACCGCCTCCAGGAAATCAGCGTAGGCGGGAGTGTCCTTGTAGAAACCGGAATGGACCACCAGGTCGACGTCCAAGGCACGCAGCACATCGTCGGCCGAGCCGCAATGGTCGGAGTCGGAATGGCTCACCACCAAGGCGTCCAAGTGGGTGACGTTGTAGGATGTCAGGTATGACAGCACCACATCCTCAGAATCAAGCGGTCCCGGCATCGATGAGGACGCAGGCCCCGCTGGGGGCCATGATCAAGGTGGCGTCACCTTGGCCCACGTCGATGAAGTGGACCGACAGCATATGTGGATCCACCGGGATGGGGTCCTCACCTTCATTCCCATCCTCCGGCCCCGGTTGGTAGATGAGGAGAACACCGACGATGGCCGAGAACGATAGCATTAGAACGACCGCAACGACCAGGAGCTTCCTCATTCACCCACCAGTGTGGAATAGCCCCATGGATAGAATATGTTGTCGATGTTTTCATTGGTCGTTTGCGATGATCGATGTCCTGGTTGCCTTCCGATGGACTTCATCTTGAAATATTCTGAGCGGGTTACCATGGAGAGGAGGGGCGACGTGACACCTATCGAAGCCTATTGGACCTCTTTCTTTTCATCGTTGCCAGAGAGCTCCCCCTATCCAATGAGGAAGCGCACCGAGGAGAGATGGGGGGAGGGGGCTGCCATGGCGGACGAGCTCGGTGGTCTGATCGCCAAGGGGACCAAGACCGCCACCTGCTCGGCGCTGGCGGAGTGGGAGGCGGATGGCGATGCATTGCCCCAGGTGGGCGATCTGACCATGGTGCTGAGCGGAACCGGGGAACCTCTGTGCATCATAGAGATCGCCGAGGTGCGGCTCCAAAGATTCAACCAGGTCGACGCCGACTTCGCCTGGGAGGAGGGGGAGGGGGACCGGTCCCTGGAACATTGGAGGGAGGTGCACCGGTTCTTCTTCTCCCGGTCCTTGGCCAGGATCGGCCTGGGATTCGATGAAGGACATGATGCTGGTGTGCGAAAGGTTCCGCCTGGTCTACGGGCCCGGCATCAGCAATAAATAACCCCGCCTCGCTAGTTCAGGGCATGAGCCTCCGTCCGGTGGTCAAGGTCAACCGCAGCAAGCCCCTCCTGGAAGGGGCCGGGGTGAAGGTGCACCGCGCCTTCGGGTTCCGGGACGTGGAGAGGTTGGACCCCTTTCTGATGATGGACGACTTCCACTCCGACGACCCCAAGGACTACATGGCCGGGTTCCCCCTGCATCCGCACCGGGGGATCGAGACTGTCACCTACATGATCAAAGGCGAGGTGGAGCACCGGGACAACATCGGCAACCAGGGTGTGATCGGACCGGGCGACGTGCAGTGGATGACCGCCGGGAGCGGGATCATGCACGAGGAGATGCCCAGGCGGACCGAGGGGATGATGCAGGGCTTCCAGCTCTGGGTGAACCTGCCCCGGGCGCACAAGATGATGCCGCCCCGCTACCGAGAGGTCAAGAGGGAGGACATCCCGGTCATCGAGCCAAGGATCGGGGTGGAGGTGAAGGTCGTCGCCGGGAAGGTCGAAGGCGTCGTCGGACCGGTCAAGGACCTGGTCGTCAAGGTGCGCTACCTCGACGTGGAGCTGGCGCCGGAGCGGCAATGGGAGCTGGAGGTGCCTGAGGGCCAATCCGCCTTCGCCTATGTCTTCCAAGGCAAGGGCTCCTTCGACAACAGCAGCGAACAGTTCGGCCCTGAGCATCTGGTGATGTTCGGCGAGGGTGACTCGGTCATGGTCAAGAGCAGGCAGAACGGGGTGCGTTTTCTGCTTGTCTCCGGCGAACCGTTGAGGGAACCGGTGGCCTGGGGCGGGCCGATCGTCATGAACACCGAGGCGGAGCTGGAGCAGGCGTTCGAGGAGATCGACCAAGGGACCTTCATCAAGGACCGAACTTGATCTCCCTTTGGCGAAGCTGGAGGCAACCATTAAGAGCACCCAGGCTGGTAACCTCTAGGAAACTATGGGGCTTTTGAAGGTGGACTATTCCGCGATGCTTCCGTACCTAGGCAAGGAAGAGAAGATATTGGACTCGCTCTCCGGGTACCTGAAGAACACCGTCCCTGGCAACGAGCCGGAACGTCAGGGCATGCTGGCGGCCACCGACCGGCGTCTGATCTTCCAAGAGAGGGAGAAAAAGGACGAGGTCATCTCCTTCCCATACTCCGAACTGCACAAGGTGGAGGAGGGCGGTGGCTACACCGGACACCCCTTCGAGTTCACGATCAGAGGTCAAGATCTACGAGATGTTCGCCACCAGCCGTGGAAACGTCCGGCGCATGTATCTCCATCGTGAAGATGGAGATCGAAAGGATGCGCGATGGCGCAGCCCGTCCCGTGCAGTCCGACGTCTACTCGGAGATCGCCAAGCTCGGCGAGCTGAAGGACAAGGGCCTCATCACCGCCGAGGAGTACGAACAGAAGAAGAAGGAGCTGCTCGGCCGCATCTGAAGCGACCAGCATCCTCTGACTTAGGATATTGACGTTCATCCTCATCGACAGATTTCGTAGCGAGACCGTCCCCATTCGCAACAAAATGGGGGGACGGGGACGTTCTCATTCTTATTTTTCGGATTTTCCATACAGATTTCGAAATATATCGACAATTATCGTCATATATCTGCGAAAAGTTTAATTAATATGGCTATTGTGATGCGCTTTTCGAAACTCTTATAAATAATACCCAATATGCATGCTGCTCAGACATCATATCAAAACCAATTCAGCATGGACCAGGGGTTGAGGAGGAATACCACGGATGAGCGAAAAGACGATTGAGTCGGTTATGGAGGAGGACCGCAGGTTCGAGCCTCCCAAGGAGTTCAGCGAGCGCGCCCACATCAAGAGCATGGAACAGTACAAGCGATTGTACGATGAGTCCATCAAGGACCCGGTCGCATTCTGGGAGAAGAACGCCGAGGTGCTGCACTGGTTCGCCCACTGGCACAAGTCGTTCAGCTGGGACGTGGACGAGGCCAAGATAAAGTGGTACGAGGGCGGCAAGCTCAACGCCTGCTACAACTGCGTGGACCGTCATGCCCTGGGCCCCAGGAAGAACAAGGCGGCCATCATCTGGCAGGGAGAGGGCGAGGACGAGGTCCGCACCTTCACCTACCAACAGCTCCTCCACGAGGTCAGCAAGTTCGCCAACGTGCTCAAGTCCAAGGGTGTGCAGAAGGGCGACCGCGTCTCCATCTACATGCCCATGATCCCTGAGCTGGTCTTCGCCATGCTCGCCTGCGCCCGCATCGGGGCGGTGCACAGCGTGGTGTTCGGGGGATTCTCCTCCGAGTCGCTCCGGGACAGGATCAACGACAGCGACTGCAAGGTGCTCATCACCGCCGACGGCAACCACCGCGGCGGCAAACTGGTCACGCTGAAGCAGAACGTGGACGTCGCCTTGGAGCGCGGCACCACCATCAAGAGCGTCATAGTGATAAAGCGCGCCGGCAACGAGTGCGTCATGGAAGAGGGCCGCGACTTCTGGTACCATGATGAGATGGCCAAGGCCTCGCCCCAGTGCGACCCGGTATGGGTGGACGCAGAGGACCCGTTGTTCATCCTCTACACCTCCGGCTCGACCGGCAAGCCCAAGGGAGTGCTGCACACCACCGGCGGCTACATGGTCTTCACCACGCTGACCACCAAGTACATCTTCGACCTGCGCGACGAGGACGTGTACTGGTGCACCGCCGACTGCGGCTGGATCACCGGGCACAGCTACATCACCTACGGACCGTTGTCCAATGGCGCCACCCAGATCGTCTTCGAGGGCATTCCCACCTACCCGCAGATGGACCGGTTCTGGAAGGTGGTGGAGAAGTTCAAGGTCAACATCTTCTACACCGCGCCCACCGCCATCCGCTCGTTGATGAGGGAGGGCGAGAAGTGGCCCAACATGCACGACCTGTCCTCGCTCCGCCTGCTCGGCACCGTCGGTGAGCCCATCAACCCCGAGGCCTGGATCTGGTACCACACCAACATCGGCCACGGCCACTGCCCCATCGTGGACACCTGGTGGCAGACCGAGACCGGTGGGATACTGATCACGCCGCTGCCTGGCGCCACCACCACCAAGCCCGGTTCCGCCACCTTGCCGTTCTTCGGCATCGAGCCGGCGGTCATGAAGGAGGACGGCACGCCCGCCGGTCCCAACGAGGGAGGCTATCTGGTCATAAAGAAGCCCTGGCCCGGCATCATGAGGACCGTCTACGGTCAGCACGAGCGCTTCATCGAGACCTACTGGTCCCGCTGGCGCGGCCTGTACTTCACCGGCGACTCGGCGCGCATGGACCATGACGGCTACGTCTGGATCATGGGCCGGGTGGACGATGTCATCAAGGTGTCCGGTCACCGCATCGGCGCCGCCGAGGTCGAGTCCGCGTTGGTCTCGCACCCCAAGGTGGCCGAGGCCGCCGTGGTCCCGATGCCGCACGAGATCAAGGGCGAGGCCATCTACGCCTACGTCACCTTGAAGACGGGCATCGAGGACAGCGACGAGCTGAAGAAGGAGCTGGTGATGCACGTCCGGCGCATGGTCGGACCGATCGCCGTGCCCGACGTCATCCAGTTCGCGCCCGGACTCCCGAAGACCCGCAGCGGCAAGATCATGAGGCGCATCCTGAGGAAGATCGCCTCGGACCAAGAGGAGGAGCTGGGGGATGTCACCACCCTCGCCGACCCGAGCGTGGTCGACAAGCTGGTGGCGGACCACAAGAAGCTGCGCAAGAAGTGATGGTTCGAACCAACAGAACGAGGTCGCGTCAGGATAATATAGTGGTCCTGTAATCGCGGCCCGTTCAACTCTATGTTGGACACCCCTAAAGACTCCAGGAACTCTTTCACGATCCTGGGGGGAAACCGCTTAGGAGGGGGCCCTCCCCCATTTCGCCCCCTCCACTCTCATTATTCCTCATATTTACGATGGACCGATAAGCCCCGAATGGCGTTGATGGCAATATCAACTGTCGTCCAAGGACGGGATTCCTCGGTCAGCAATAATAAGGGAGATCTGTTCCGGTGCACCCGCCTCGATCTTTCCATCGCTGACTCCAGATTTGGAGCAAGTTCGCCATGAAAATCCTGCCCCTTACGATAGTTGGGCATATGCTTCCTTAGGTCGTGTAATAATTCCGAACATCCGACATATCGGTCCAATGGTTGGAAATGAAGGAGGAACCAAAGCTCAAAGCAAGGCCGGGACATTGCCACAATAATACCGTTTTGCATGGCTATGGTCATGACCTGCGATATCACCCTCGGGTCGTTCGAATCCATGTCAAAGGCACAAATCGCTAAGTCACCTGAATTTGGATCGATATTGCGTTTTTGCATCTCATCGATACAATGTTCGATAAGACCGATTGGATCGGTCACGTGATTTTTTGGCACATGGACCCTGAGATCTGACCCCCTTGTCCTGAAACCACTGAAATATTCCCTCTCGGTCCTGCCCTCTGAAACGATTATGGCCAAGTTCCTTGGTTCACGGTTCGAGATCTTCCTCTGCTTCCAATCGTTCAGCGGATCACCTTGGCTTCTGAAACGAATGGCACAGCACCATATCGGCCAGAACCATAAGCTTTCATCACATCCTTGTCCTTACGCACACGGAACTCGGCCAATGAGAAGAGGGACGACGAATGGTCTAATGGGTCCCTCTCCACGAACCATATCTGGTCTCGACGAAATGTGTCCAAGTTCAACAACAGTTGGTCGTGCGTGTTGAATATCAACTGCGCACCTTTTTTGTTCTGGGTAGGATCGTGGAAAAGTGATAAGAGCCATTCTGTGATCGAATGATGCAATTTGGTCTCAAGCTCGTCGATCACGATCACCCCGCCCTCTTCCAATTTATTAATGATCGGTCCAATTATGGCCAAAAGTTTCCGTGTACCTTCTGATTCGTTCTCCAGTCGCATGGGTAGCCTGCTCAGATTCCCATTCAGGTCCTTCACCTCGTGGATAAGAAGAACATTCCTTTCTATGAAATCGGCCCCAGACATGGTCATCATGCCGATGATCTGAGGCGGCAATTTCTTCCGAGCCTCATCGAGCGGTACCCTTCGGTTCTTTCCCTTCAGGTCGACCACCCCCATGTCCGCGATCTTCAGAGCCTCGATGACCCTTCCCTTGAATTTTCTGTTCTTGTTCATCTTTTCTATCGCATCATCAGTCAAAGCATCATTCCCTGACATCTCGATGATGAACAAAGACTCCCGGAACCAATTGAAAGCGGGGAGGGTGCTTTTATAATTGAACTGGACCGAACTGGAAAGATAAAGGACATTCTCCGAGGTCCTTCTTGAGATCACCTCCTGTTCCACCACATCCTTATTGAAATCGAAGACCTGCCTCTTCCTGGAGAATAACATCGCCTTCCTCCCCTTTGGGTAATAGTGAAGGGATTCCTCTACGATCTTCTCGGCATCGAATGCAAGTCGATATCGATATCTCACCCCATCGGCCAAGAACATGATCTCGAACACGGATGGCATGCCCAATGCCCTTTCATCGAATGCGAATGGCTGGTGGTTCAATTTGATGCCTTTTTGGTGCCCATGGGATTGTAGTACAAGGTTCCTCAACAGCGCGAACGCTATCATCAGGTTTGACTTCCCCGCCGCGTTTGGGCCGTAAACGACAGCACTCCTAAGGAGACGCAAATCGCCCAAATCATCGGAGATGGATAGGTGGTCCCCAAGCTCTTTGTCAGATGATGCTACCATCGACAATGTTGCTGGATCTCTAAAGGACCGGAAGTTCTCCACGGTGAATTCGATAAGCACAATATATTGATTGGTCTTATTAGATATAAAAATTTGTGATATTTTCACAATAATTGAGGATTAATTAGTAAAATGTTTTGTGTGATTGAGAGCACGGATTCATCATCGCGATTATGAAAGTAGGTTGCCCCTAACGAATTATCCGACCTCGCCTGCAAGGAGATCTGGACCCATTAATGATGTAATTATCACCATTGGTAACTGGGAGAAGACCTTTTTAAAAGCGCTCGAGGGTGAGAATCAATGAGCAGAGAATCCCGGACAGTGCGTGTGGCGATCAATATGCTCACCTGCACCATTCGAGCAAAACCCCCCCTCCGCCTGTACGGGCTCTCTGCCTCCTGGGGGAACCTACTTTGAGGTGGTCTGAGGACGAAGGCGAGCCCCGCCCGGCGGAGGCTTACGATGCGACCGGTTCAGATGATATTGGCACGGGACAGGCCGAACCGGCCGACCGGCCCGACGCCGAGAAGGGCGTCTTCAAGGACTTCTATCACGCCATTCGCAACCTGGTATCCACCGAGAAGGAGGGTTCGGACCCCTCGCACGATTATGTCGATCTCACCGACCGCAACGGTCTGCTGTCCATTCGCACCGACAAGGATCTTAGGGTCATATCCCTGAGCGACGAGGTCAAGACGGTCCTGGGCATGGGCGACGAGGTGGTGGGCAAATCGCTCATCGGCTCCGTCCTGCCCTTGACGGTGGAGACCGCTGCCAAGCTGGACCTGTGGCGCCACCGCCTGAGCGCGGGCATGGACCGCTACCATAGCCTCATCGTGGAGACGGAGGACGTGGAGCATCGCCCCATCTGGATCAATTTCAGCGTCGAGCCCACGTTCGACGATGCCGGGACCATGAACGGCACCAAGTGGAGCGGGAGGGACGTTTCGGAAGGGGTGCTGAACAGCGCCAAGCCATTGCCGGAACGCACCATCGGTCCGCTGGTGGAGGCCTTGCCCTTGCCGGCCATGCTGTTGGCCCAGGACGGCCACATCCTGGCCTGGAACCGGCTCTGGTTGGATGCGTTCACGATCAATCATGATCAGACCGTCGTCACGCCGGAATCTCTGCTGAGCTCGATGTTGGCCGGGGTCTCCGATCACCATCAGTTCATGGAACGCGTCATCCGCCCGCGAAAGGAAGCGGAGCTGGATAACGTCCCCATAGAGCTCTGGACCGGGGACCGCTATCGCTGCACCTTCTTCAATCTGGACCTGGACATCGAGGAACCGGGCTTGTTGGTGCTGCTGCAGAAGGACGAACGCACCGGAGCCGAGGCCGAAGGCATGCCAGGGATGAACGCCTCCGAGCAGACCTTCGAGCTGCGCACCATCATGGACCTGGTCCATGTGCTGCATTCGCTCCTCGACCTGCAGGACCAGGGCATGTTCATACTAAACGAGAAGGGCGAGGTGATCCAATGGAACCATTCCATGGAGAAGATCACCGGGCTGCCCTCGCAGGAGACGTTAGGGACGGGGCTGATGGACCTGGACGACCGCATACCAGGCATGGCCTACCTTGAGGCCGAGATGCGCAGGACCCAGCTGGGACTGGACCTGCTCGCGCCCGAGGAGGCGCTCAATGTGAGGTTGTGGTTCAACGACCCCAAGGAAGTGGACCTGACGGTCTGGACCTATCCCGTCTCCACGAGCAAGGGGCGAATGGTCATATGTCGCTGCTCACGCGAACGTCGTGAGGAGAGGGCCGAGGACGCCCAGCTCTCCTGCCATGGCCTGGTGGAGAACGAGAGGGACCTGCTGTTGGTCACGGACCATCAGGGCCTGGTCATCTATCGCTCCGACAAGGCGCAGGAGCTGCTCTCCAATGGGACCGCCAACATCCTGGGCAAGAACATCGTGGAACTGCTTCCGGACTGGTTCAAGGCCGAGCTGCCGGAAGGGAACGCCCTCTACCTGAAGGACCGGGACGGCAACGACCGACGCTACGGTCTGAGCATGATCCGTCTGCCCGGACCCCCGATATGCTACCTGTTCCATGGCGCCGAGGCGGCGCCGAGCGAGAACGGCGAGAACGGGTCAGGAACGGTGCTGGCCGAACAGCTGTTGGAGGAGTTCGAACACCCTTGTTTCGTCATCGACGATGTGGGCGTGGTGCGCATGTCCAACAACAAGGCCAAGGAGCTCCTGCCGGCCCAGGTCGGCGAGGAGCTCTGGGCCAAGGCGGTGCCAGATTACGACCAGGACCTCTGCAAGGAGATGCTGGTGGAGGCGAGGCGACGCTACCGGTTGGAAGGCGTCAACATCCATCTCAACAAGCTCGACGGCGGCCTGGAGAACGCCACCCTGGACCTGCGCACCCTGCTCAATGGCAAGGGCGCGCCCATGGCCTTCGTGGTGCATGTCCGTTCCATGGAGGACATCGACGGGACAGAGCCCTTGGAAGGGATGTCCTGTTCACAAGAAGGTGCGGAGGACGTCGCCGGGACCGGCGGTTCGGCCTCAGCACCCTGCGAGACCATGGCGGTGGCGGAGGAGATGGTCATGTCCGCTCCGATGGCCACGCCGTTGGACAAGCATGCCCAGCTGGTGATCGATTACGCTATGATCGGGCAGGCGGAACCGGGATGGTTCTCGCTGCCTGAGCTCTGCCGCATCGCCGCGGAGGAGATGCACTCCGACGGCTACGACGACTTCGGCGAGATCGACCAGGTCAGCTTCTACGCCGACCCCCTGATCGTGAAGGTGCTGCCGAAGCTCTTGGAGAACGCCTTGAAGCACGCCAAGGGGGCGGAGAACATCGAGGTCAAGTTCTTCATGGGCGAGTACGGCGGTCATCTGGTGGTGCAGGACGATGGTCCTGGGATACCGGACAGCAAGAAGCATGAGATATTCGAACCGGTGCCTGGAAGCACCACCATCCATGACCTCTACTTCATCCGGAAGATGCTCGGCATCACATGCCTGGAGATAATCGAGAACGGTGTGTTCGGACGCGGCGCCCGCTTCGAGATCTTCATCCCCCGGGACTGCCTGCTGCTCTGAGCCCTACCCTATTCTAAACATCGTTACGGTGTTGCCATGACCTCCCTGATCCCCTCTGGACATGTTGTCAAGGGGGAAGGGATCGATGCCTTCGCCATACCCTTCGTCTCCATCAGCGATGGTCACGAATACCCGGTGTTCGGGGCCCTCCTCGGCATCGATGACCTGAGGATGGCCAGGTGGTCCGATCGGTCCGACCTCGGACCGGTGGCCGATGTCGCCGTCCGTCGAACCCCGAAAATCCACTTTTTCACTTTATTTTTCGACGCTAGAGCATAGCCAGATGATTTCACGATTTGAGTGATTATCATCTTTGGTTATCATGGCTGATTCCTGAATTAGGAGGTTTATATACCCTAAAACCAAGTTTCTTTCATACTCTTGCAGGGACCGCGGGTCCTAAGCGTAGGATCCTGCGAGTAAAACAGGTCCGACCGCAAGGGGCCCAAAGGGTTAGCGCAGCTTCACTAGGATAGTGAAACGGCTGGCCCCTAAATGCAAAGGGGATCAATAACATGAAGAAAAGCATGGAAGAAGTTCGACAAGCGCGCGGAGATGGGCGTCGGAACGATGATCATCTTCATCGCGATGGTGCTCGTTGCCGCGGTTGCCGCATCTGTACTGATCAGCACCGCCAACAGCGTGAGGGAACAGGCTCAGAACACCGGTGAGCAGGCGATCCAGAACGTCGCTTCTGGTTTCATCACCTACGATGTCGTCGGTGACCATTGTCCGACGAACTACGACGAGCTGGACGCTGTTGACATCTACGTCAGGCTCGCCGCCGGTAGCCCGTCCATCAACATGGACAACGTGGTCATATCGCGTCACCGATGGTGGAGACACAACTGTATTCGCGAAGGGTGACTCTGCAACTGTGCCACCTATTACGCCGCTGAGCAGTCCTGATCGTCTCCGGCGTCGGCGATGGGCACCAGCGCAGTTGACATGGTCGGTCAGGGCGACCTGATCAAGATTCACCATCGACCTGACCGCAGTTCGCTGATCGATGCAACTCCCAGAACGTAGAGATCAAGATCATGCCGGCCTACGGTCAGACCAGCCTGGTGCAGTTCTACACCCCTGAGGTGTTCGACACCGACATGATCAACCTGGCCTAATCAGGTTGAGAGGCGTCCAAACACCTTAAACCTCTTAAATTTAAGAACCAAAGGAGAGTGATGTTACGGAAACTAACCGTGGATGTCCTCTTCCTTCCTTTCTTCCATTTCTAGCAATACTATCGTTTAGAAAGAAGAAGGGAGGCGAGGATCTCTCAGGGATGATGGGCGAGATGGAAGCACCGAACGGCGACACGCTGGTCATGCCGAACGAAGGCATGGGCGGGTCGATGGGCGGTTCCCTCGGTACGCTCGGCTCGGGCCTCGGCTCGGAGCTGGGACGTCCCGACTTCGCAGTGGCCCAGCCCGATGCGAGCGATGAGAAGGTCACCGCTCTGGGCGCCACCGTGGAGGACATGAAGGGACAGGTGGAGACCTTGCAGATGCAGGGGAAGAGCCTGAAAAGCGACATTGAGCAGATCAAAGGAGACCTCGGCTCCATAAACGATTCCATGAGGAGCCTGCTCCAGGTGTACGAGGCCGTGAGCCGGGAGTACAACCCGTTCGTGGACAACAGCACCACCAAGAAGGCCAACGAGGCGAAGGCCGAGGCCAAGGTGGAGACGAAGGCCGTGCCCAAGATCGAGACGTTGCCTGAGCTGGACGACGATGCAGCGGACATGTTGCTCCGCCCCGAGGACAACTTCGAGGCGGTGCCGGTCAGCGCCATAAAGCCGAAGACGCCGATCAAGCTGGAACCGGTCAAGCCGATACCAGCGCCAAGAGAGGTGCTGCCATTCGTCCCGGAGCCCAAGCCCGAGACCAAGGCACCGAGCAAGCATGAGGACACCTTCACCCACCCTGTGGCCGTGTCGGACCCTTACATCATGAACCAGGTCGTCAAGATCGTGGAGTTCCAGATGGACCGGTTCTACGGCAAGAAGCAGAAGGGACAGAAGGTCTCGGACCAGGAGTACGAGGAGATCGAACACTGGTTCAAAGAGCTGAGGCGCCTGGAAGTGAACTGAGATGGGTCTCAGTGTGTCGGCCGCCTCGGCGATACTGTTCACGACGTTCGTGATCCTGTTCGGTATCGTCTTCGGATCGTTCGACCACTTCCAGGACTCGCTCATAAACTCCCAGAACGAACAGACGGAAAGGTACGAGAGAATGATGGACACGTCCATCTCCATAATGGAGGTGGACGATGCCAACGACACCGTCACCCTGGTGAACGACGGCGAGGCCGTGATCGACCTCGACGACGTGGACATCCTGGTGAACGGCGCTCTGGCAGACCAGACCTTGATCACATTGACGGTGCAAGGACACCCAGGGAGCAAGCTCTGGGCCCCAGGCGAGCAGATGGTGATCGATTTCCCGATGGAGATCGACGGCGCCCGCCTCAAGGTGACCGTGAAGGAGTGGGCCTCGGCCTACCACACATGAGGTGAGAAAATGGCATCCGACGCGTCAGTAACGCACATGATCTTCTTCATCGCCGCAGTGGTGGTGGCCGCCTCGATGGCCGGCGTCTTCATCAGCGTCGGTTACGAGATGGCCCAGAAGATCGACGTCGAGTCCGAGGCCATGACCGAGGCGATGCAATCGGAGATCGCCATCATCAACGACCCGGCCATGGTGCCCTACGACGGCACCAGCCTGACCATCTACGTGGAGAACACCGGGTCCTCCACATTGAACACGCAAGGGCTCTTCGTCATGATGGACGGGAGCTACACCAATGACACCGCCCTGCAGGTGCTGGGCTCGGACGGAGCGCAATGGGTGCCTTCGGCGGTGCTGCAGATCACGATCAACATTTCACTGGCCCCGGGGGATCACGTCATAAAGGTGATCACGGGGGACGGCGAGGCGGACAGCCTGACGTTCCGCATCTGAAACGATTTCGGGCATGAAGCAAGGACGAGAGGTGAAGAAACATGGCAGGACCGGCACCAGAGGAGAAGCCCAAGGACCGCGGTCTCTATCCCATCTTCATCAAGTCCGACGAGCTGCATGCCAAGCTTGGAGGCGGACTGCCCAAGGGAGCGGTCATGCTCATCGAGGGCGTGGAGGGCTCAGGGCGCAGCGTCATCAGCCAACGGTTATGCTACGGGCTGCTGGCCAATGGGGCCTCCGTCACATTCGTCTCCACGGAGATGACCATCAAGGACTTCATCGATCAGATGTACTCCATCGAGTACAAGGTAGGGCCGCACCTGCTCAGCCAGAAGCTGCTCTACCTTCCGGTCTACCCCCTGTTGGGGCAGACCATGGTCCGGGACGACTTCCTGGACAAGCTGATCGGCTCGCCGCAGCTCTACGAGCGCGACGTGCTGATCGTCGATTCCTTCTCCTCCCTTATCAACCGCCGGTTGGACAACAACCAGGCGCAGAGCCTGATGGGCTTCCTGAAGAAGGTGGCCCGATCGGGCAAGACGGTCATCCTGACCGCCGAGGCTGGCATAGCCAGCTTGGAACCCGTGCGCCTGTCGGCGGACGTCTACCTGAACCTCGAGATGAGGAACAAAGGTGGAATCAGCCGCGAGATTCAGGTCAAAAGGTTCTTGAGGGCCAGGGGACAAGTGGAGGAGCAGATGAGATACCGCATCGAGCCGCGGTCCGGCATGGTGATCGAGATCACCGACGTGTCGGGCTGAGGTTCGGGAGACGAGGAACGAAAGGACCGACTTGAGAGACACAAGCGCGTGATCCAGACCTATCAACGGGCACCTGATAGATATGGATGAGGAACTGATAAGACAGACAGAGCACAACTGGTATCTGAAGCAGTACGTCGAGGAGCTTTCTAGGGCCACCTCTAAGCTGCCGCGCTACTACGAGACTCTTACCATCCGTGACCTTGCGGACATACGCAAGGAGGCGCAGAACGACCCCAAGGCGTGCAACTTCATCTACAAGGTCGGATCGAGCTTCATCCACATCAACGCCAACAAGAACCAGTACGCCAGCATAGAGAAGCAGCTGGACGACATGGAGAAGGAGAAGCTCCGCGCCATCAAGCATTCCATCCTGACCCGGGCCTCGGGCGAGGACTCCTCGGAGACGAAGGAGGACCTGGAGCGCATCCTCGGCAAGCTCTTCGACCAGGTGGTCGAGGTGGCGGAGGGCGAGGAGGGCAGCAACATCCTGAAGAAGATCCCAGGCTCCAAGATCTTCACCACCGGCGAGCGGGTCCGGGTCAGCCAAGAGGAGTACGACCTTTTCAAATATTTCATCCAGAGGGACATCGTCGGCTTCGGGGTCATCGAGCCGCTCATCCTAGACCAATACATCGAGGATATCCACCTGGTGGGCACATCGCGCATACGCGTTTCCCACAAGGCCTTCCAGTACGCGTTGGAGACGAACATCCGCTTCGACGACGAGCTCGCCCTGAACGAGTTCTTCATCTCCATGTCAGAGCGCATGGGGCGGCCCGTGTCCGCCTCCAAGCCCATCGTGGACGGCGTGCTCCCGGACGGCAGCCGTATCAACATGATCTATTCCAACGAGATCTCCGCCCGGGGCAGCAGCTTCACCATCCGTAAGTTCGCGCCGGAACCGATCTCGCCCATCCAGCTCATCAAGTGGGGCACGTTCAGCGCCGAGCTCGGAGCCTATCTATGGCTCTGCCTGGAGAACAAGATCAACATCATGATCTGCGGTGAGACCGCCTCCGGTAAGACCTCCACCCTGAACGGCATCCTCACCCTCATCGACCACCGCGGCAAGATCTACTCCGTGGAAGATACGCCGGAGGTGAAGCCGTGCCAGCGCTCCTGGCAGCGCTGCGTCACCCGCGAGGCCGGTCCCGAGGAGGCGAGGGTCACCATGTTCGACCTGCTCCGCGCCGCGCTGCGTTCCCGTCCCGACTACATCATCATCGGTGAGATACGTGGTGAGGAGGCCAGGACCGCCTACCAATGCATGCAGACCGGTATCCCGGTCATCGCCACCTTCCACGCCTCCACCTCCACCAAGTTCATCCAGAGGATGACCGGCCAGCCGGTCAACATCCCCCTCTCTTTCATCGACAACGTCAACGTCATCATATTCCAATCGGCGGTGAGCGTCAACGGACGATTCCTCCGCCGCGTCACCCACGTGGAGGAGTTCGTCGGCTTCAACCGGGAGGCCGGCGGCATCATGACCCGCGTGGTGTTCAAGTGGGACCCCAACAAGGACCGTCACAACTTCCGGGGCATGAACAACTCGCACATATTGGAGAACAAGATCGCGCTGGAGCACGGCTACTCGGACAAGAAGGACATCTACAAGGACCTGAAGAAGAGGGAACGCATCATCCAGAAGATGGTGGACCTGAACATCGTGGGCTACAAGGAAGTGGTCAAGGTGTTCAACGACTACTATGAGAAGGGCCCGGACTCGCTGCCCTTCGTGTACTGAGGTGTGAGGATGAAGTTCGGACAGGCTCTGCAGACCATGGACATGCCCCGGAAGAAGTACCTGATGCTTCTGGTGCTGACCATCGCCATGTGCGGCATCGCGTTGCCAGCGCTGATGTGGTTCACCATCGGGCCGCTGCTGGACCAGCTCACCCTCATCGCCATGTTCGCCATGTTCTACTTCCTGGTGGCGGTCGTCATCATCTGGCCTTGGGTCTCGGCATCGAGCCGGCGCATCAAGATCGACCGCAGCATGCCGCTGTACGTCACCGAGCTGGCGGCGCTTGTCCACCTCGGACATGCCCTTCGACAAGGTGTTCTTCATCATGGCCCAGAAGAAGGAGTACGGCCCGCTGGCCAAGGACTCCATGAAGATCTTCCGCCTGATGAAGTACTACAACGTCTCGGTGGCGGAGGCCTGCCGCTTCATCGCCTCGCACACGCCGAGCCGCATGGAGAACGACTTCTTCTCCAGGCTAGGGCACGCGGTGGACATCGGGGAGAAGCTGGACCGTTTCATGAAGAACGAGCACGACGTCATGATGGACGAGTACGTGCTCAAGTGCGAGGGCAGCCTGAAGGACGTGGACTTCATCAAGGAGATCTTCACCGGCGCCATCACCGCCCTGATCTTCATCTGCGTCTTCGTGTCCATCATCCCGCTGCTGGGCTCCCAGACGGCGGACACGCTGATCTACGGCATCGTGATCGGCTTTATGATAATGGAGGGGGCATTCGTATATCTGATCCTATCTAAGGTGCCCAAGGACGATATATGGTACCCCCTCCGCCAGAAATATAAGGCGGGGCTGCTCACCGAGAGGGACCGCATGATGATAGTGGCGGTGGTCATCGCCGTCCTGGGCATGGTGGGCCTGTACTACCTGCTCAGCCCGCTGGACATACCTTTGATGCTGTTCGCCGCCACGGTCTGCCTGCCAGTGCTCATCCCCGGCATCATGATCATGCGCGAGGAGAAGAAGATCGAGAAGCGCGACGAGATATTCGGGGCGTTCATCCGTTCCTTGGGCCGTTCCTGCTCGGTCAGCGGCCAGACCATGCCTGGCGCGGTGAAGAACCTGGCCATACACAAGTTCGGGCCATTGACCTCGGCGGTGCAGAACCTGTCGAAGCGGCTGGCCATGCACATCAGTCCCACCGATTCCTGGGGCCATTTCTCCGCCGAGACCAGCAGCAACATGATCAAGAAGTTCAGCGGCATGTACACCCAGTGCGTCCTCTCCGGTTCCAAGCCGGAGGAGACCAGCCTGTTCATCAGCAACAACCTCTTCAAGATCCTGGCCATCCGCAAGAAGCGCATCTCCATAAGCTCGAGCTTCGTCGGCGTGCTCTACGGCGTCATGATCGCCTTGGCGTTCACCATGTGGATCACCGTGGGCATCACCGAGTACATGAGCGAGGTGGTGGGCAACCTGGCCGGAGACACCTCGCAGCATCGCCACCGGCGGGTTCCTGAACAACATCTTCAACGCCTCCTACAACATCGATCTGCTGACCAACATGGTGGTGGGCGTCATCCTCATCCATGCCTTATGTCTCCTCGATCATGTTGCCATTGGTCAAGGGCGGCCACCTGGCCACCGCCGGCATCCACTTCGTGGTCATGGTCTGGGTGGGCGCGGCGGCCGGTTATGTGGTGCAGCTGATGACCAAGTCCCTCTTCGTCTGAGGCCGACATTAATTCGACCCTGCTTATCAAAAACGGTATCCAGGCAGGCACCGTTTATAATCTGGAGCGCTCTCAATGCAATCAGGTACGAACGGTCATGCCAGCCAAGGTCATCTTCATTGACGACGAGGAATCGATGCTGGACCTCATCAAGGAGATCCTGGAGGACGGCGGGGACATCGAGGTGGTGACGGAGGCCAACAGCGTCAAGGCCGTCGAGCGCCTGGAGAAGGAGAGCTTCGACGTCATCATCTGCGATTACCAGATGCCGAGGAAGAACGGCATCGAGGTGCTGCGCGAGCTCCGAGGCCATGGCAACACCACCCCTTTCATCATGTTCACCGCCAGGGGCAAGGAGGAGGTCGAGTCCGACCCGCTCCAGGCCGGCGCCAACGCCTACATCCAGAAGAAGGCAGGGTCCCGCGCGGTGTTCGTGGAGCTGCGCGAGGCCGTGGCCAACCTGGCCTGCGCCCGGGACAGCGGTCTAAGGAACCGCGACCCCATGACCGTGCTCCGGTCCACCATAGAGAGCCTCCCCATCGGGGTCATAGCCATCAGGCCTGGACGGCGGACTGGTCATGCACAACCATCGCCTGCTCGAGCTCTGGGGCCTGGAGGAGGCCCAGATGAAGGTCGGTCAGATGACCTATCTTCAACCCATGCTCACCAAGGTGACCAAGCCCGAGGCGCTGTTCTCCTTCTTCATGGAGGTGCGCACCGACCCCATGAGGCCGGACATGGGCTCCATCATCATGAGGGACGGGCAGATCATCGCCGTCTCCTCGAACCCATTGATACAGGAGGGCAAGCTCATCGGTCGGGTGATGGCCTTCCGGCACATCCCCCAGAAGACCTTGCCACCCACCTCGGTGGGACCGGACGAGCTGGAGTCCATATTGGACCACAGCGGCACGGTGGCCATAGTCTGGCGGGCGGACCCGCAATGGTCGGTGGCCTACGTCTCGGACAACGTGGAGCGCTATGGGTACAAGGCGGCGGAGCTGACCTCCGGCAAAATGTCATTCACGGACCTGGTCCACCCGGAAGACCGGGAGCGGGTCCGATGCGAACTGAGGCGGTTCCTCTCCTGTGACACCCCCATGTTCATCCAGGAGTACCGGATCGTCACCAGGTCGGGCGACCTGAGATACATACGCGACGAGACCTATGTGCGCAAGGCCTCGGACGGCAGCGTCAGTCATTTCCAGGGCATCCTTACCGATCTCACCGAATCGAAGAGGCAGGAGCAGTACCTGCGCGAGAACCAGAGCCTGATGCGCTCCATCATCGAGGCGAGCACCATGGGCATGGCGCTGTGCGACGCGGAGGGACGGGTGGTCTTCACCAACCAGGCGGCCCAGCGCATGTACGGGTACAGCAACGAGGAGCTGAGGCAGCTCCGTCCACCGGAGTTCGTCCATCCCGAGGACGTATGGAACGACCAGAGCATGCACGAGAGCCTTCTGCGGGGGGAGACGGACAACTACGAGGTCACCAAGCGCTACATCCGCAAGGACGGGTCCATGTTCCATGGCCGCCTCAAGGTCTCCGTGGTCAAGAACGACCCGAGCGGGGAGAGGATGTTCCTGCGCATGGTGGAGGACATCACGCCCCAGATGGAGGCGCAGGAGGCCATATGGCGGGCGGAACAGCGCAGCCGGCACATCATCGAGAGCGCGGCGGAGCTGGTCCTGACCATAGACGTGGGCGGGCGCATCACCTCCATGAACAAGGCCACCGAATCGTTCCTGGGCTGGTCGGAGGACGAGGTCATGTCCACCAACATCTTCGACTATCTGCCGCCCGAGTCCGCCCCGATCGGCCGCAAGGCCATGATGGCCAAGATGATGGGCGAGACCGACCGCACCAACTATGAGATCGAGGTGCGGCGCCGCGACGGCGAGAGCCGCGTCCTGGACGTGAACAGCGCCATCATGCGCGAGAACGGTCGGGTCATGGGCGTGCAGATAATCGCCCGCGACGTGACGCGAGAGGAAGAAGGCCGAGGAGTCGATGCGGTTGGCGAACCGGAAGATATCGCTGCTCGGCGATGTCACCAGGCACGACGTGCTCAACATGGTGACGGTCCTCTCCAGCTACATGCAGTTCGCCGAGAAGTACAACGTGGACCCGAAGGTGGCCGACTATCTCAAGAAGGCGCACCACGCCATGAACCACATCCAGGAGCAGATGGTCTTCACCCGCCAATACCAGGCGCTCGGGACCGCCGAACCGTCCTGGTTCCATGTGCGGGACATCTGGGAGACGGCGGTGGACGAGGCGGACCTGAAGGGCGCCAAGCAAGGGAGCGAGCTGGGCGGCCTGGAGCTGTTCGCCGACCCCATGATCGGCTCGGTGGTCAAGAACCTCATCGAGAACTCGGTCAAGCACGGCGGGCACGTGACATTCGTCTCATTGACCTACGAGATGACGGACGAGGGCGTTCGCATCATCTACGAGGACGACGGCAATGGCATCTCCGAGCTGGAGAAGGAGCGCATCTTCGATTGGGGCCACAAGGGCCGGTCGGGGCATGGCCTGCACTTCATCCGCGAGATACTGCACATAACCGGCCTGGACATCAAGGAGACAGGGGCGCCGGGCTGTGGCGCCCGTTTCGAGATATTCGCCCCGGTGGGCAAGTTCCGCTTCTCCGAGAAGCTCATGTCCGAGTCATCGTTCCAGGACCCCATCGACCAACGCCTGATGATGCTGCGCTGAGGTCCTCCAAATCGAACGGTGAAATGGAAATAAAGGGTCCATTTACAATATTCGTCCCATGGTGGAGCTGAGGCGCTCGCTCGGCCTGTTCGATGCCTTCGCCATCGGGGTGGGGGCCATCGTGGGGGCCGGCATCTTCGTGGTCATCGGGGTATCGGCCAGCCTGTCCGGGCCGGCGCTGCTCGTATCCCTGCTGATAGGGGCACTGGTCTCCGCCCTCACCGCCATGAGCTTCGCCGAGCTCGCCACTCGTATACCGAAGGAGGGTGGGGGCTATGAGTTCGCCCATGAGCTCGTCTCGCCCCTGGGGGGTTTCGTCTCCGGCTGGATGTGGCTGATCTCCAACATCGCCTCGGGGGCGGCGGTCGCCATCGGACTGGCGGGATATCTGGCGCTGTTCATCCCCTTGCCACTCAATGCCTTGGCGGCCATGTCCTGCATCGGGGTGACCGGGTTGAACCTTTGGGGCCTGAAGGGATCGGCCCGGTTCAATGATATTTTGGTAATGTTCAAGGTCGGCGTGCTGGTGCTATTCGTCCTGGGCGGTCTGTTCCTGATCGACCTGGGCAATTTCTCCCCGTTCGCTCCGAATGGCCCCTTGGGAGTGATGGAAGGGGCGGCTCTGATATTCTTCGCCTTCTCCGGGTTCGGCCGGGTGGCCATGTTGAGCGAGGAGGTCAAGGACCCGCAGCGCACCGTCCCCAAGGCCATCATCCTCTCGCTGGTCGCCTCGACGGTCATCTATCTCCTGGTGGCGGCCACCGCCATCGGTCTGATCGGCACCGATGCCCTGGGCGCCTCCGACTCGCCATTGACGGAGGCGGCATTGGTGGAGGGACAGTTCATGGGGAGGCTGGTGACGGTCGCCGCCTTGGCCGCGACATTGAGCGTCCTGCTCACCACCCTCCTGGGGGTCTCGAGGATCTCCTTCGCCATGGCCCGGAACGGGGACCTGCCCTCGCGGCTGGTGGCGGTGCATCCCCGCACCGGCTCCCCATACATCGCCGTCCTCATCTTCGGCGCCCTCATGACCTTGCTCTCCCTATCGTCCAGCATCCTTTTCGCCGCGGCGGTGTCCAACTTCGCCTCGCTGATCTATTACGCGCTGGTGAACTGGTCCGCCATCCGCATGAAGGCCCCGTTGTACGCCCGGGCCTTTCCCTGGTTGGGCCTGGCGACATGCCTGTTCCTCATGGTGTTCCTGGACCGCAACGCATGGGTCCTAGGGACGGTCGCTCTGGTCGCCATATTGGGCTGGTACTGGATCTCGAAAAGGAGGAAAGGCACACAGTGCCTGATCTCACTTGGACCAGATGTCCATCTTGACCAGGTAGGTGTCCTCGACCAGGCGGGTCTCCACCTTGTGCCCGGTGCGGTAGAACAGCTCGAGCATGCGGTTGTTCTCGACCAACGTCTCGGCGGTGAAGTACTTCAACGATTTGTCGCGCCCGATGCGCACCATCTGCTCCATCAGATGGCTGCCCACGCCCTCGGCCCTGCCAGCGGTCCCCCACGATGAAGGCCACCTCGGCGCTGTTGCTTTCCTTGTCCAGGTCCCAGGTGCACAGGCCGATGGCGCGCCAGACGTCCTTCTCCTTGATGAAGGCGATGAGGGTCATCCGGGTGTAATAGTCCACGTTGACCACGGACTGCAGCTCCAGATGGGAGAATCGTTTCTTCGGGGCCATGTAGCGCTGGTAGACGGTGAGGTCGCTGAAGGAGTAGAACAGCTCGTGGAGCAGCGGTTCGTCGGTGGCGCGGGCCGGGCGGAAGTACACCACCAGCTCACCCAAGCGGGCCACGCTCTCATACTGCTCCGGATATGTGACCTTGAAGGCGGTGTCCGAGACGTCCTGGTAGATGAGGCGCAACGCCTTGGCGTGGGCGAGCAGCTCGTCGCGGAACTTGGGATGGGCGATGTTGATCAGGGCCAAGGCGCGCTGCATTATGCTCTTGCCATGCAGCTCGGCCACGCCGTACTCCGTCACCACATAGTGGGTGTCGCCTCGCGGCGTGGTCACGCCCGCCCCCTCCTCCAAGTGGGGGGATATGCGGGAGATGGTGCCGTTCTGCGCCGTGGACGGGAGGGCGATGATCGGCTTGCCGCCGCGGGAGCGCGCGGAACCGCGCATGAAGTCCACCTGCCCGCCCAGACCGGAGAAGAAGCGGTGGCCGAGCTGGTCGGCGCAGACCTGCCCGGTGAGGTCGACCTCCAGGGCGGAATTGATGGCGATCATGTCATCGTTCCGACTGATGACATATGGGTCGTTGGTGTAGGCGGACGGGTGCATCTCGATCATGTCGTTGTCGTTGACCCAGTCGTAGAGGCGGCGCGAGCCGATGATGAAGGAGGCCACGATCTTGCCCCGATGCAGGGTCTTGCGCTTGCCGGTGATGACACCGGCGTCGACCAGGTCCATGATGCTGTCGGAGAACATCTCGGTGTGCACGCCCAGGTCCTTCTTGTTCCCCAGATAGCGAAGTACGGCGTTGGGGGTGGTGCCATATCCCACCTGCAAGGTCGAGCCGTCCTCCACCAGCTCGCTCAGGTGCCGGCCGATGCGGGTCAGCACCTCCGGGTCCTCCTCCCGCTCCTGGATCCATTCCAGGATGGGCTCGTCGCACTCCACCAGATAATCGATCTCGCTGACATGGAGCAAGGCGTCCCCTTTGGTGCGCGGCATGTTGGGGTTCACCTCGGCGATGACGATGTCCGCGTTCTCCGCGGCGCTCTTGGTGACGTCCACGCTCACCCCCAGGGAGCAATAGCCATGCGCGTCCGGGGGTGCGACCTGGACCAAGGCCACCTCGATGGTGATGTTGCCGTCCTGGAAGAGGCGTTCGATCTCCGAAAGGTAGATCGGGGTGTAATCCGCCCGACCCTCGTTCACCGCCTCCCTCACGTTCGGACCGATGAAAAGGGCATTGAGCCGGAACTGCTCGGTGAAGCGCCTCTCGGTGTATGGCGTCAGTCCCAATGAGAGGACCTGGACGATCTCGTTGTCCGCCAGGTAATCAGCGTCGTCGATCATGGCCTTGACCAGGGCCTGGGGCTCACCGCAGGCGGTGCCGATGAACACGGTGTTGCCCCGTCGTATGTGCTGGACGGCCTCCTGGGCGGTGCACCGCTTGTGCTTGTACTGTTCCCGCCAGTCCCCGTTTCCTTCGCTCATCTCAGGGCAATATCCCCAGATGGATTATTAACGATTATTATGCAGGGTGAGAGAAAAATCGAAATCAATTTTATCTAGTGCGTCATTATCTATCTCGGGCCTTCGGGATGGAGTTCCGGACCGAGGGATAGGATGGGATGCATAGATGACAGTAGAGTTGGACCTAGTGGACATTAAAAGGGTCATAACCAAGGACGGCAAGGACATCGGGGTGGTCTCGGCCTGCAACTTGGACCCTGGTACCTGGAAGATCAATTCCTTGATCGTCGAGGTGGAGAAGGGGATCGCCCGGGAGCTGGAGATAAAGAAGCGCCTCTTCCGCGGGGCGCAGATAACCGTGCAGACCAACCTGGTCTCGACATTGGCCGACGTTGCTCAGCTGAACATCGACATGGCCGAGCTGAGGAAACAGCTGGCACTCTGAACGGTCAGGCGATGCTCAGGAGGGTCGGCGTCATCGCGCGGCAGTCCGCACTTCCAGCACTTGACGTTCTTGGAGACGTTCATCACGCCGCACTCGCACTGCCACATGCCCTTCATGTTGTAGCTGTCACAGATCTGGCACTTGGACTCCTTCTTGACCTCGACCATCTTACCCGACGAATCACGCAGGCGGCGCTATTTGAAATTGATGTCAGAATGCTACCGGAGGAGGCGTTCATCTGTCGATGCCCTTCCGCGAGAGCACGCCCTTCTCGTAGGGATGCCGCACGTTGCGCATCTCCGTGATGAGGTCGGCCATCTCCAGGAACTCGGGCGGGGCGTAGCGGCCCGTCAACACCATCTCCACGCCGGGTGGCCTTTCCTTTACCAGGTCCACCACGCGCTTCGGGTCGACCAGCCCCCACTTGACCGCGATGCTCACCTCGTCCAGTATGACCACGTCATACTCCCCCGACATGGTCCTCTCCTTGACGAACTGCAAAGCCTCCTCGGCGAACCGGAAGTCCTCCGGTTCCGGGTGGTCCGCGTTGATGAGGCAGGACCGGGCGAAGGAGCGCAGCTCCAGGCCGGGAAGGTGATGGAAGGAGCGGCTCTCTCCATATGGCTCCCCGGTCTTCATGAACTGCACGATCAGCACGCGATAACCATGACCTACCGCCCGAAGCGCCAGGCCGAGGGCGGCGGTGGTCTTGCCCTTGCCGTCGCCAGTGTAGACCTGGACCAGACCAGGCCCGTCGCCGACCTCCCTCACTGCCTTACCTTCCGCAGCAACCAGGCCATGTTCTTTCCCAGGGTCTTCAGGGTGCGGATGCCTTCCTCGTCCGCCAGGACCTCGCCCGGTTTGAGGGCGTTGACGACGTTCCAATAGTTGGAGCCCGGAACGATCATCTGTCCGATGAGGAAGAAGTGGTTCATGTGGTCGAAGGTGGTCAGACGCGCCAGCGCGGCGGTTCACGGCGACCGCGGCCCCGACCTTGCGCTGGAACATGTCCCCGTTGGCCCGGGCCACGATAACCGGCCCGGTCGATCAACGCCTTCATCTGCGCGGACATGGAGCCGAAGTAGACCGGCGAGCCGAGCAGGATGCCGTCGGCCTTGGCCATGAGCTGCACCCATTCGTTCAACCGGTCCTTGTCGTAGACGCACCTCTGGTCCTTGTTCCGGCCGCAGGCGCCGCAGGCATGGCAGGGCTCGAGGTGCTTGTCGGCGATGTTGACCAGCTCGACCTCGATGCCATCCGCCTTCAGCTCGTCCAATACGATCTGCAATGCCTGATGCGTGTTCCCGTTGTTGCGCGGGCTTCCGTTGAACGCCACCACTTTCATGGTCCTTCCTCTGGGGGCGGCATGTCCTTGGGCCATATGTTAAACTTGCCCGAGGTCGGGCGATGGATTTATGCCGAACGCGGACCATGCCGCCGGAGGAGGTGTGGATGAGCGCCCTGGTGGACGGCATGGTGGCAGGATATGGCATCGCCATCCCGATCGGGGCCATCTCGGTGCTGCTGGTCAGCCTGGCGATGGAGAAGGGGTCTGCGACAGGGCCTCATCGCCGGCATAGCCGTGGCCAGCGTCGACATCTCCTTCGCGACCATGGCGGTGGTGGCCGGATCGGCCATCCTCGCCTTCCTCTCGCCTTACGAGGAGGTGCTGCGCATCGTGAGCGGCGCCACCCTCATCGGGCTGGGCGTCTATGGGTTGATGAAGACTTAGGAAAAGGCAGGAGAACCGCGCCGATCCCGAACTGAGCGAGGGGCGCATCTATCTGCAGTTCTTCGTCCTCACCGCTCTGAACCCTTTCACCATCGTCTATTTCATCGCGCTGATCGCCGGCAACGGATCGCAGTTGGGATTACACCTGGCAGGACATGGCCTGCCTTCGTGCTCGGAGCGGGACTGGCATCGGTGAGCTGGCAGATCTTCCTGGTCTACCTCGGGCGACCGCCAAGCGCTTCTTCTCCCACCGGTTCCTGGTGGCGACGATCGTCCTGGGCAATCTGGTGGTGATCGCCTTGGGCGTTCAGGTCCTTTTCTTCTAGTTGCTAGCCTCTTCGATGGCATCAAATCTCTACAAGTCACATTCGTCATTCTAATATAATTGTATAAAAAAATACAATAATGATTAAATATAGTCAATAATGTACTCCTTATCATATGAAAGATAACTCTTCAAGGATCACCGTCGAATCGCTCCCCATCACCTCCCCGCCCATGGAGCTCTACCGACGCATCTCCAAGCAGGCCCGTTCCTCCTTCTTGCTGGAGAGCGCGGTGGGAGCGGAGCGGACCGTCTCATACTCCTTCATCGGCTGCTGCCCCAAGTTCGTGCTCCGTTGCGAGGATGGCCGTGTCTCGGGCGCGCCCTCGCGCTGCGACGACCCGGTGGAGGCCATGCGAGAGGTCATCAAGCAGAACCGCATCGATGACCGCCGCTTCCCGTTCATGGGCGGACTGGTCGGTTACTTCTCCTTCGAGTTCGCGCGCTACCTGGAAAAGAAGACGCCCTTCCTCCGCGACGATTCGTTCCCAGACTATGAGCTGGGGTTCTACAAGGAGGCGGTGGTCTATGACCACTCCCGCTTCCAATGCCACTACCTGTCGGTGGACGGCTGCGACAACCTGCGCCGCATCCTGGACAAGGAGGTCGCCCCAGAGGAGGGAAAGGACTTCCTGGCCGGCAAGACCAAGGACCTGGACCCGCGCCACGATTACGAACGGAACGTCCTGATGGCCAAGCAGAGGATCTCCGACGGCGAGGCGTTCCAGGTGGTCGTGTCCCGCCAGAAGGAGATGGAGTTCGCCGGCGACCCCCTTTCCCTGTACGAGGCCCTCCGCCAGGTCAATCCCTCCCCCTACATGTTCTATCTCGATTTCGGCGAGCGCAAGGTGCTGGGCTCCAGCCCGGAGACCTTGGTCACCGTGAAGAGGGACGAGGTCATCACCTACCCCATCGCCGGCACCAGGCCCATCGGCGCCACCATGCGGGAGCGCAGGGCCTTGAAGGAGGAGATGCAGGGGGACGAGAAGGAGCGCGCGGAGCATGCCATGCTCGTCGACCTGGCCCGCAACGACCTGGGCAAGGTGTGCGAGGAGGGCAGCGTGCACGTGGCGGAGTACATGCAGGTGGAGGAGTTCAGCCACGTGCAGCATCTGGTCTCCAAGGTGCAGGGCACCCTGGACCATGACAAGGACGCCTTGGACGCCTTCTGCGCCTGCTTCCCGGCCGGCACCGTGTCCGGGGCGCCGAAACCGCGCGCCATGGAGATAATCGCCGAGCTGGAGGGCAGGGCGCAGAGGCCCTTACGCCGGATCGGTCGGCTACCTCTCCCTCAATGGCGACCTGGACTCGGCCATCGCCATCCGCTCCGCCTTCGTCAGTCCGGGCCATATCCGCTTCCAGGCCGGCGCCGGCATCGTCTACGATTCCGATCCGACCAAGGAATACCATGAGACCGAGGGCAAGCTCGGCGCGCTGAAGGCGGCGCTGGGCAGATGCCCCGCCACGGGGGCGAGGGTATGAAGGTCCTCATCATCGACAACTACGACTCGTTCGTCTACAACCTGAAGCAGTACCTGGGCGAGCTGGGCGCACATTGCCAGGTGATCCGAAACGACGCGATCTCCCTGGACGCCATCAGGAAGATGGATGTGGACGGCATCGTGCTCTCCCCCGGCCCGGGCCATCCGAGCAACCCCCGCGACTTCGGGGTGTGCCGCGAGGTCCTGGTGGAGCTGTCCCCCAGCACGCCTACGCTCGGCGTCTGCCTGGGCCATCAAGGCATAGCCACCTGCTTCGGCGGCAAGGTGGTCAAGGGCGAGGTCCCGGTCCATGGGAAGACCAGCCTCATCCACCATGACGGCAAGGGCATATTCTCCGGACTGGAGGACCCGATGGTGGTGGGTCGGTACCACTCCTTGGTGGCGAAGGACGTGCCGGAATCCGAGCTGCAGATCTCAGCGAGATGCGAGGACGGCACCATCATGGCCGTTCGGCATCGTCGCTATCCCATAGACGGGGTGCAGTTCCATCCCGAATCGGTGCTCACGCCCTCTGGGAAGCGCTCTCTTGGCCAATTTCCTCGGGCACATTGAGGTGAGCGCCATGTCCGTATCATGCCTGCAAGCTAACGAGGACATGTCCATCATCGCCGAGCATATGGCGGATGGCACGGCCTCGGCAGAATCGATGCGCAGCACATTGTTGCGACTGGCGGAGACGGGCGAGAGCGGCCCCGACCTGCTCGCCTTCGCCCAGGCCTTCCGCGCCCGCTCCGTCCCGGTCTACACCAGGCACGCGGCGGTCATGGACCTCTGCGGCACTGGCGGGGCGTCCTTCCGCACCTTCAACGTCTCCACCGTCGCCTCCTTCGTGGTGGCCGGCTGCGGCGTCCCGGTGGCCAAGCACGGCAACCGTTCCGCCAATGGCATCTGCGGCAGCGCCGACCTGATGGCCCAGCTCGGGGTGGACATCATGATGTCCCCGCAGACCGCCGGCCGTCTCCTCGACCGGCACGGCATCACCTTCCTGTACGCGCCGAACTACCATCCTGCGCTGAGGCATGTCGCTCCAGTGAGGAAGGAGCTGCGCCGCCGCACGTTGTTCAATGTCCTTGGGCCCCTCCTCAATCCGGTCCGCACCGAGCGCAGGCAGCTTCTCGGCGTGGCCGACCCCCGTCTGCTCGAGATCATCCCGTCATTGCTGCCATGCATCGGCGTGGAGAGGGCGGCGCTGGTCCACGGTCATCCCGGCATGGACGAGCTGTCCACCCTAGGGACATCCGTCATGGTGGAGGTCAGGTGCGGTCAGGAACATGGAATCGACGATAGACCCCGCCACCTATTCGATCCCGATCCCACCACAGGATTCAGTGAGGGAGATGCCGCCTGACCATGCGGCGGCCATGGCCCTGGATGTGCTCTCGGGCAACCCCTCCCCCCTCTCCGACATGGTGGCATTTAATTCCGCCGCCGCCTTGAAGGTGTTCGGCCGGGCCAAGGACCTGGGGCACGGTTTGGAACTGGCAAGGGAGAGCCTCTCGTCCGGTGCCGCCCTGGAGAAGCTGCGTGTCGCTGATCAGAAGGCAGCAGGGAGGGAGGACGATGAACAGCGCTATCACATTGGACGACCTGGTGGACAACGCCTTCCATCTCATCGAGCAAGGCTATTACAACGCCTGCCCCAAGGAGGGTGGCGCGGGGCGCCGGTCCTCCTTCGAGCGGGCATTGGCGTCACACCCCACCTTCCCCATCATCGCCGAGGTCAAGCTCTCCACCCCGGTGGACGGCAGGATCTCCTCCGCCTCACCTTCCGATCTGGTCAGTTCCTACCTGGCCGGGGGGGCGGCCGCCCTTTCCGTGCTCACCGAGCCCACCCGGTTCGCCGGTGACCTGCGTCATCTCCTGGCCTGCGAGGCGGCAGACATCCCCGTCCTGATGAAGGACTTCGTGGTGGACGAGAGGCAGGTGAGGGCGGCCTCGCGCTTCAAGGCCGATGCCGTGCTCCTCATCCAGGAGATCTTCTCCGACCGACCGGAGCTGGACCGGGACGGCCTCATCGACCTGGCCCACTTCCTCGGTCTGGAGGTGGTCCTGGAGGCACATTCCGAACCGGAAATGCGATCTGGCCATGGAGAGCGAGGCCGACCTGTTGGGCATCAATCAGCGCGACCTGCGCACCATGCGGGTGGACCGGGGGACGGGGCTGCGCCTGCTGCCCTTGGCGACAGACGTCCGGACGACCGGTCATAGTGATGAGCGGCATCTCCGAACGGGAGGAGGTGGCCAACTTGAGGTCGGCAGGGGCGAGCGCGGTGCTGGTGGGGAAGGGCCTCTCAGGTGAGCCGGACCCGGCCGCCGCGTTGAAGGACGCTGGAGGTCGAGCGATGACCTTGGTGAAGATCTGCGGCCTGCGCTCGGAATCGGAACTGGAGGCGGCCAGCTGCGCCGACTTCCTCGGCTTCGTGGTGGAGGCCGATTCAAAAGGACGATTGCGGCCGGACCGGGCCAAGGAGCTGATGGCCCTCACCTGCAACCGCAAGGTGATGGTGACGACCTGCAAGGACGTGGATCGCCTGCTGCGGTTGGCGGGGATGCTGGAACCGAACGTGGTGCAGCTGAACACCGTTCTGCCAGAGGCGGAGATGCATCGGTTGCGGACGGAGCTGGGCTCGGACCTGTGGGCGCTTTTCCCAGTGGCTGGAACCGCTGGACCTGGGACTGCTGTCCCGCATCGGCGAGCTCTGCGACCGGATAGTGCTGGACACCCCCAGCGAGAGAGGGGGAGGCACGGGCAAGGTGCATGACTGGAAGCTCAGCCGCAGCATCCGGGACAAGGCCGCTCCGCAAGGATGCGTGCTGGCCGGCGGTCTGAGCCCGAGCAACGTGGTGGAGGCCATCCGCACGGTGGTCCCGGAGGTGGTGGACGTGTCCACCGGCGTGGAGCGGGACGGATGGAAATCCGCTCCGGAGATAGAGCGGTTCGTGATGAGGGCATGGAGCGTGAGATGATGAGGAAGGGAAGGTTCGGTGAGTATGGAGGACAGTTCGTCCCGGAGACGCTGATGCCGGCATTGCAGGAGCTGGAGACGGCATATCGCCGCAGCAAGAAGGACCGGGATTTCCAGAGGGAGCTGGCCTGGTACAATCAGCATTACGGCGGTCGACCGACCCCGCTATACTTCGCCCGCAACCTCACGGAGCGCTGCGGCGGGGCGAGGATCTTCCTCAAGCGGGAGGACCTCTGCCATGGCGGCGCGCACAAGTTCAACAACGTCATGGGACAGGCGCTGCTGGCCAAGCGCATGGGCAAGACCAGGCTCATCGCCGAGACCGGCGCGGGGCAGCACGGCACGGCCACGGCCATGGCGGCGGCGGTGCTGGGCCTGGAGGCGGAGATCTACATGGGCGAGGAGGACGTGAGGCGTCAGCGCATGAACGTCTTCCGCATGCGCCTGATGGGGGCGAAGGTGAACGAGGTGAAGATCGGCACGCGCACCCTCAAGGACGCCATCAACGAGGCGTTCCGCGACTGGACCGCCAGCGTAGGTCACACCCATTACCTGCTGGGCACGGCGGCCGGGCCGCACCCCTACCCGACCATGGTGCGGGACTTCCAGAGCGTCATCGGCAAGGAGATAAAGGTCCAGATGAGGAAACAGGAAGGGTGCTCTGCCGGACCTGCTGGTGGCCTGCGTGGGCGGCGGCAGCAACGCCATCGGCACCTTCTACCCGTTCCTGAGGGACGAGAAGGTCGGCCCTGCTAGGGGCGGAGGCGGCCGGGAAAGGTCTGGAAACGGGCATGCACTCGGCCACCCTCACCGCCGGCGAGGTCGGGGTGCTGCAGGGCTGCAAGTCCTATCTCCTCCAGGACGAGGACGGCATGGTCAAGGAGGCGCACAGCATCGCCCCTGGGCTCGACTATCCTGGGGTCGGTCCGCAGCACGCCCTGCTCAAGGACATCAAGCGGGCGGAGTATTGCGCCGTCACCGACGACCGAGGCGCTGGAGGCGTTCCGGACCCTGTCCCAGGTGGAGGGCATAATCCCGGCCTTGGAATCGGCCCACGCGGTGCACGCGGGCATGGAGCGGGCCAAGGCCATGGCCCAGGACGAGACCGTGGTGATCACCATCTCGGGCCGGGGGGACAAGGACCTGGAGACCGTCTACGCGCTGGGGATGATCTGATGAGCAGGATATCGAGATGGATTCGCCTCGTTGCGAAGAGGGGCGAGATGGCGTTGATCTGCTACCTCACCGCCGGCTACCCGGACCGGGACAGGAGCATCGAGTACATGATGGCCTGCCTGGAAGGGGGCGCGGACATGATCGAGATGGGCATACCGTTCTCGGACCCGGTGGCGGACGGGCCGGTCATCCAGGCCACCTCGGACGCCGCCCTTCGCGGGGGCATGAGACCGAAGGGCGTGCTCGACCTGGTGGCGGAGGTCCGCTCCCGCACCGAGGCGCCCATCGTCCTGATGGGCTACTACAACCCCATCTTCCGCATGGGCGAATCGGAGTTCACCGCATTGGCGGCCCAGAAGGGCGCGGACGGCCTGATCGTGCCCGACCTGCCCTTGGAGGAGTCGCACCACTTGAGGCAGTGCTGCCTCCGCGACGGTATGGACCTGGTGCAACTGGTGGCACCCACCACGCCTGACGAAAGGATGAGGCGAATCGCCTCAAGCTCCTCCGGCTATCTCTATCTCGTGAGCCGGATGGGCATCACCGGAACCGGGACGGGCTCAGATGACGACCTGGCCGAGCTGGTGCGACGCACCAAGGCATGTGCCGGCGCCCTGCCCGTGGCCGTCGGCTTCGGCATATCCACGCCTAGAGCAGGTGGGGCAACTGCGCGGCCACGGAGCGGACGGGGCGATCGTCGGGAGCGCCATATTGAAACGCATCATGGAGGGCGAGGGGGCTCGAAAGGTGTGCGCCTATGTGCGGTCCCTCAAGGACGAATGTCGTTGAAAAGTGCTACGCTGGCAATTCCTTCGTAACACCTTTAATTGAATCGTAATAACGTCTAAATACCGCAGACTCTCTTGAGTAGCACGGAAGAAAATATTTTGCTACTGGGAGGAATAAAGTGCACATTCCGGACGGATTGATGGACCCAACGGTGCTGGTCATCGGATGGCTTATCGCCCTGCCGGTGGTGGCCTACGCTGTCTACAAGGTCTCTAAGACCATCGACGAGAAGACCGTCCCGTTCATGGCGGTCCTCGCCGCCGGGATCTTCATCGCCCAGATGTTGAACTTCCCGGTCGGTGGAGGGACCACCGGTCACCTGATCGGCGCTACCTTGGCGTGCATTCTGCTTGGGGTCTACGGATCGGTGGTGGTGATGACGGTCATACTGGTCATCCAATGCCTGGTCTTCGGCGACGGCGGCCTGACCGCCCTGGGCCTCAACCTGCTCAACATGGCGGTCATCGCCCCCTTCGTGACGGCAGCGGTGCTCTGGGCCCTTAAGGGACGAAGGCAGTATACCGCCACCTTCACGGCATCGTGGATGGCGGTCTTCCTCACCGCCACCGCCTGCGCCTTGCAATTGGCGTTCAGCTACGACCTTTCCGGGGGCGACTATGGGATCGAGGGCATCATCGCGATACCGTCCATGATGGCCTGGCACGCGCTCATCGGTATCGGTGAGGGGATCATAACCACCGGGATCGTGGCCTTCCTGAGCAAGGTCTCCCCTGAGTCATTGAAGATGCAGATCGGAAGAAAGCATGAGATCGATACCAGCGGCAAGGAGGTGGCGGCATGATGGGGAGGAAATACCTCAAGGCCATCGCCATCCTCTTCATCGTCTTCGCCATCGGTCTGGTGGGCTTCTACGCCTTTTCTGCCATGTACGGTGATGGACTGGAGAAGGTGATGCAGGACAACGGGGTGAGCGAGGGCGAACCGGTCTGGACCGCGCCCCTCGATTACGGCGACGGTTACGGAGGGAGCCTGGTGATGGGCATCATCGGCTTCTTCGTGGTCATGCTGGTGTTCGTTGGCCTCTATCTCCTGGTCAGGTCTCGGAAGAGAGCGGACCATTCCCAATGAACCTGGATCGGATTGGGTCGGGCCTGAACCCCTTCCCTGCATAATTTTTTCAAAAAAGTAATAAGCGATAAATACCCGCGACAGGGTTCCATTTCCAACTCCGTGGAGCAATCGTGACGCGTGTTGGCCTGGCACCTGAATACGCGGTTGAAAGGGAGGTTGAGCATGGCGTTCGGGCATGATGAGATCGACAAATATGCCAAGGCCTCCCGGTTCTACACCTTCGACCCCCGGGTGAAGTTGGCGAGCACCATCATTTTCGTCATCGCGGTGGCCCTGTTGCGGGACATCGCCATCCTGTTCTGGGCTTTGCTCTTCATAATCCTTCTCATCGAGGTGTCGGGAGTGCCGTTGTTACACATCGCCGAGAACTATGCCATCGCCTTCCCGTTCATCGTGTTCGCCGCCCTGACCATGTTCTTCACCTCTGGGCCGGAGAGCGCCCTGGCCATCGCCATGCGCATCACCACCTCGGTGCTGGCGCTGTTGCTGATGATCGCCACCACGCCCTTCTTCGATACCCTCAGGGCGCTGCGCTGGTTCAAGGTGCCCCCGCTCATCTGCAACCTGATCATGTTCACCTATCGGTTCATCTTCGTGCTCCTGGACGAGATGGGACGCATGCGCCTGGCGCGTAAGTCCCGAGGGTTCACCGGGGGAAGGAGCCTTTTGGACAAGGAGGCCTTCAAGACCATATCCTACACCATCGGCATGGTCTTCGTCCGGTCCAATGTGCGGGCGGGGAGGATCTATGATGCCCTGCTCTCCCGCGGTTACAGTGGAGAGATCAAGACCCTCACCTTGCTGAAGGTCAGGGCGCGGGACGCGGCCATTGGGCTGGTGTACGTTACCTTGAGCGCCTATCTGATCGCCTCACAGCAAGGAGTGGTCCCATGGACGTCATGAAGCTGCAGGACGTGTCGTACCGTTACCCGGAGAGCCCCTTCGCACTGGAGGACATCAGCCTGACCATCGCCAAAGGGGAGCGGGTCTCCCTGGTGGGTCCGAACGGTGCCGGCAAGAGCACCTTGCTGCACCTCATGGCCGGACTCTATTACCCCACCAAGGGCAAGCTGGAGGTGGAGGGGACCCAGCTCACCAAGAAGGAGGCCCGGTCGGTCCGCCAGAAGGTCGGGTTCCTCTTCCAGGACCCGGACGACCAGATATTCATGCCCACCGTCTGGGAGGACGTGGCGTTCGGCCCGATCAACATGGGCCTGACCGAAGCGGACGTCAGGGAACGGGTGGAGAAGGCCATGGGCCTGGCGGGGATAGCGGACTTCAAGGACCGGGTGCCTCACCGCCTCTCCATCGGGGAGAAGAAGCGGGTGGCCATCGCCGGCCTCCTGGCCATGTCGCCGCCGATGCTGCTTGCTGGACGAACCCACCGCCAACCTGGACCCGCAGGGAAGGAGGGACCTGGTCAACATCTTGGATCATTGGACCAGGGGTTCGTATTGGCAACGCACGACCTCTCCGTGGCGTTCGAGCTCACCGACCGGGTCATCGTGCTCAAGAAGAAGATCATCTTCGACGGCGACTTCCGCGCCCTGGTGAACGACCAGGCGGTGCTCAAAGAGGCCAACCTTGAGCTTCCCTCGTTCTCGCGTCTCATGACGAAATGGCGCGACGCCACCAAACGCAGCTTCGTACCACCGTTGACGGTGGAGGAGGCGCTGGCGGAACTGCTCCGTCAGCGTTGATTCACTTCTTGTCCAGATAGCCTTTGGCCAAGAGCAGGTCCTTGAAGGTGGCCTTCTCCGGCATGACGTCGACGTCGAAGCCCATGTCCTGCAGCGTCTTGCGCGTCGGCTCCCCGATGGCGGCGATGACTGACCGTTCAGGGCGATGCCGAACTTCCTCATACCATATCTTTCCTCCCCCCTTGGACGAAGGTCTCGGCAGACATGGGGCTGGTGAAAGCGTAGGCATCGATGCGCCCATCCAACGTCTGGTACCATATGTCCAGCAGTGCTCGGTCAGGCTCCGTTCGCTCCAACGAGTAGACGGCCACCTCCTCGATGATGGCACCGAGTTGCTTCAACCCTTTGGTTATGACCTCGACGCCTTTGTCCGAGCGCAACACCCAGACCCGGTCACCCGGACGGAGCATGGCACTGAGGTGCTGCACCAGCCCTTCAGAGGTGAACTTCTCCGGGATGGCCGTGACCTTGATCCATTCCCGTTTCGCCGCCTCGGCTGTGATGGGGCCTATGGCGATGATGCCCTTTTGGTTGAGCTTGCGCACCGCTCCTTCGGCCAGGCCTTTCTTGTTGAGCAGCTGGAGCATGAACTTGACCGCGGTGGAGCTGGTGAGGATGACCAGGTCCACCTTGCCTGACTCCAGCTCATCAACGAACTGCCAGAACTTGGCAGAGTCGACCTCGGCGAGCTCCAACGGCGAGGCGAAGATGACCTCGAAGCCCATCTCCTGGGCCAGCTGAACCGATTCCTCCTTCTTGTCCTTGGTGCGCAATATGGCCAGCTTGGTCAAGGTAGGCCCTCCCTGGTCTTCCTCAGCGATGTGATGCCTACAATCATTCTAAAACCTCGCTCAAGGCCTCGGCGAAGGCGTCGACGGTACGATCGATCTGAGCGTAGCTATGCGCCGTGGATAGGAAGTTGGTCTCGTACTGGGAGGGGGCAGGTAGATGCCCTTCTCCAGCAGTTTGTGGAACAGGTCCATGAACAGGATGGAGTTCACAACGCTTGGCATCCTCATGGTTCCGCACGGCACAATCGGTCAAGAAGAGCTGGAACATCGAGCCTAAGCTTACCACCTGGAAACCTTGGTGCATCTCGTTCACGATGGAGGACAGCCCTTGGCGAATATGCTCCCCCTTCGGCCAGTTCATCATGGCCTTCTCTCCCGAGCACCCTGATGGTCTCGATCCCAGCGGTAAGGCTGAGAGGGTTGCTTGAAAGGGTCCCGGCCTGGTAGACCTCCTCGGTCGGTGATACATCGGACATGATCTCCCGACTGGCCCCGTAGATGCCAATGGGCAGCCCGCCCCCGGCGATCTTGCCCAGCACGGTCATGTCCGGACGTACGCCGTAGTATTCCTGCGCCCCTCCCATGGCCAGGCGGAAGCCAGTCATGACCTCGTCGAAGATGAGCAGCGCGCCGTGTACGGGGGTGAGCGTCCCTCAATCCTGCAAGATAGCCCTCGTCCGGGAGTATCGGACCGGCGTTGCCGATGACCGGTTCCAGCAAGACCGCCGCCACCTGACCTTGGTTCTCTAAGAACGATCTCTCAATGGCCTTGAGGTCGTTGATAGGGCACCAGCAGGGTGTTGGAGGTGACCTCCTCCGGGATGCCAGGGAGTCAGGAACGCCATGGTGGTGGCCTGAACGGAACCATACCAGCACCTGGACGGAGTCTTGGGCGCGATGAAGGCACCCTCGATCTTGATAAACTTCTTGCGACCAGTGTGCCTGCGAGCGGCGCGGATGGCTTGCATTGAGGCCTCGGTATCAGAGCTCATGAAGCGCATCATCTCCATACTGGGATAGTGCTTGGTTATGAGGCGGGCCATCTCCACCTCGATGTCTATCGGGGTGCCGAATAGCGTCCCGCGATCCAACTGCATCCTCAACACCTCCATCACCTCCCGCGGGCATGACCAAGGATCAGGGACCCATTGGCCAAGCAGTAGTCGATGTAATCATTTCCGTCCACATCGGTGATGAGGCCCCCTTGCCCGAACGAATGTATATCGGATAAGGGTCGAAGGCCTGCCCCGGGCTGGATACCCCTCCAGGTAAGCATCTTCTTCGCCTCGAAGAACAGGGCGCCGGAGCGGAACGTCTCCCTCATGCCCTGCCCTCCTCCAGCGAGAGGGCCGCGCCCCCGACGTGATAGGTGAAGATGATGTCAGCATCCTCCTAAAGAATAAAGGTAACAGGGTCATGCCTCCTTGTCCATCCCACCAATGCCATCCACATACAAATTGATGACTGGGACCGAAACCGCAATTCAGGATGGGGTTCTGACACTTCTGTCGGCATCTATAGGTATTAATATCCAATTGGATTATGCATCCAACAAGTATAACACATCACTGGGTGCTTCGTGGAGAGATGGTGAGAGCGTGACGTTGTTCGATAGGCCGAGGATCATGGTGGCAGGCGAGCGTAGCGGAGTGGGCAAGTCCACCATCACCATCGGCATCATCGCGGCGCTGCGGGCTAGAGGCCTCGACGTTCAACCGTTCAAGGTCGGCCCGGACTTCCTGGACCCGATGCACCACAATGCCGTATCAGAGCGCTTATCGCGCAACCTGGACACCTGGATGTTCCCTCACTATGTGGAGGAATCCTTCCTGCGCAACTCCGAAGGGGCGGACATCTCGGTGATCGAGGGAGTGATGGGCTTCTACGACGGATATGATGGGCGTTCGGAGCTAGGTAGCAGTGCCCACCTTTCCAAGGTCCTAAAATGCCCGGTGGCACTGGTGCTGAACGCCTCATCATCGGCACGCAGCCTGGGAGCGGTGGCCAAGGGTTTCGTCGACTTCGACCCGGATGTCAATATCGGGGGATCATCTTCAACAAGGTGGGAGGAGAACGACACCTGGAGATGCTGGAGGACTCACTCCGTGATGTAAGCTCCCTAGGTGGGTTACCTAAGAAGGCGGAGGTCGGGCTCAAGAGCAGACACCTCGGACTGGTTCCGGCACAGGAGGATGACAACACCTCCCGCTACGAAGAGGCCCGCAAGATGGTGGAGGAGAGCCTTGACGTGGACCGGCTGGTGCAAATGGCCCGTGAGGCCTCCCCGTTGCGTTACGATTGCCCCATCTCTTTACCTATGGAAGAGACCAATTGCCGGATCGGGGTGGCCCTGGACGCCGCCTTCAACTTCTATTATGCGGACAATCTGGACCTGTTAAGGGCGGCGGGTGCGGAGGTCGTGCCCTTCTCGCCGATGCGCGACCCCCTTCCGGATGTGGACGGTGTGTACCTGGGGGGCGGTTACCCAGAGATGTTCGCCACCGATCTGGCTGAGAATCGCAGCCTCCTCACCTCTTTGAAGAAGACCGCAGGGGAAGGGATGCCGGTTTACGCAGAGTGCGGAGGACTGATGTTCCTGTGCCGTTCCCTCACCGACTTGGAGGGCAAGGAGCACATCATGTCATCTATTTTCAAGGCAAAGGTGGAGATGACTGGGAAGCTGCAGGCATTGGGATATATCGAGGCCAAGACCACCCAGGACAACATCCTCACTTCGAAGGGCGCCAGGACCCGCGGGCATGTGTTCCACTTCTCCCACATCACCGAGTGCGACCACGAGGAGTTCGCCTATGTGCTGGATAAGGACAAGGGCATCGCCCATTCCTTGGACGGGATGGTGGAGGACAATTGCCTAGCGTCCTATACCCATCTTCACTTTGGCACAGACCCGAGATTGGCCGTCAATTTCGTCAATAAGTGCTGGTCATACTCCCGGTCGTAGGTCGGACCAATCCCACGAAGATCTTGACCGATTTTGGAACGTTGGGCCGACATTCGGAAAAGATATAGAGAAGTGCCATCCATGAGTATCCTGACGCTCCCATATCCAAGGATGAAGAAGGGCTGAAATTGAAGATCCTGATAATAGACCTGACCCATGGCGGCGAAAAGATCGGGCGAGAGTACCTTGCGCTCGGTCACGAAGTCACCTTGGTCGATGTGTACCGCACCTCCGGCAAGGAAGGGCGCCACTCCCTCGAACTGGAAGGTTTCCGGGTCCTCGAGGCGACGCCACCGGAGATGTTCGACCTGGCGGTCGTGCCCGTGCACTGCCCCGACAGATTCCTGGGTCAGGCGCACTTCGAGCGGCGCATTACCCATCATCATGCGGTGGGCGAGCTGGTAAGGTTCGCCGTCCCGGTCGTCGAGGTGACGGGGGCTGGTGCCAAGACCACCACCTGTTTCGTGATGGCGCACCTGCTGTCGAAACTGGGCAGGAAGGTGCTTCTGCACACCGGCCAAGGCGACTACCTGGTCTCCTCGCAGGAAACGATAACCATCAACGACAAGGCTAGCATCGCACCCGCCTCGCTCATCCCATTGTCCCGGATGGAGGGACATGACATCGCCATACTGGAGGAGAGCCTGGGAGGCTGCGGCCTAGGTGAGGTCTGCGCCATAACCACCTTGGGGGACAACTACCCGATCGCCGCAGGCACCCGGCACGCCTACGACGGAAAGGTGCAGATGGTCCGCCTGGCCAAGGGGACCGTGGTCATACCACGGGAGGAGGAGGCGATGTGGCAACAGGACATCGCTCCCAACGTCAGGTCCATCTGCTTCGGCGAGAACGGGGACGTGGACGCGGAGCTGGACGAGCACCTGCAGCTGGGGGTCCCGCTCGCATTAAGACTTAGACATCTGGAGGAGAAAGCGGTCGTCGACCTTCCCAGCACATTCCTTGCGCCATCCTACCTCACCTCGTTCCAATGCGCCACGGCCATCATGGTCGGGTTGGGGTTCGATCTGGAACAGGTCCGTTCCGCCTTCGAGGGCTTCAACGGCGTCCCTGGTCGGGGCGAGGTGTCCCGTGAGGGCAACTGGTATTTGGTGAGGGAGCGCAACCCCGGGGTGAGCGCCCGCTCCATCGATTGGAACTTGGAAGCCATCGAGACGTACTATCGCGTCAAGGACATCGGGCTGGTCATCGATCCAGTGGACCTCAAGGTCTGCGAGAAGCTGGACATGAAGGCCATCCTAGAGGTCGCCAGGTCCCACCCTTCGGTCAAGCAGGTCTACCTGTTCCAGCGTAAGGGCAAGGAGGACCGATGGAAGGAGGTGCCCCACATCCAGAGCGCATACGATGTGTGGAACATGCACAAGGTCGTGCTCTGGTGCACTAAGGAGGGCTACCTCTGACGGACATCCTCGATCGAACCTCATCGTCGCGGCGGAGCACCGCATGGCCGGCGTCTTTGATTGCGGTTCGGACCTGACCCAGGACCGCCAAGGCCTATCCTACGTCAGGGCCAAGGGGACCGCGGACAACCTGCTGTTCCCAGACCAAGAAATCGTGGCCCATGAGTTCCATTATTCCAGGCTCTTTCCGACACCGTCCGGTCCGTTCGCCTATGACGTGATGAGGGGCACAGGGATAGACGGTCGACATGATGGCCTCATGGCTGGTCGCTCGATCGGTTCGTACATGCACCAGCACGCTCTCGCCACGAAGAACTGGGGAGAACGGTTCGTGAAAGTGGCATCCGAAGGAAAGACCTGAGCTTGATTGATTAGCCATATGGATCGGGATGAACGATATCGAGATGGTTTCAATAAAACATAAAAAATATTAATCGAGAATGGACGAGCCTCCGATAGGTACCACTGGTCGCTGAGTCCATTTTTGAAATCGGGCATTTAATCTCAATCTATAGCCCTTTCAAGCTCTTCCGCCTCAATACGACGATGGCCCCCACCACGAACAAGACCATGAAACCAAGCAATACGAGCAGGTTTAACCACCAATCGAAGGCATGGTCCTGACCCATGGATTGGTTCAGGACGTCGACCAGATAGGTCAGTGGTGAACAATAGGTGATGTACTTCGCCGCCCCGGTCATCTCGCTCAAAGGGATGAATATGCCAGAGATGAAGATCAAGGGGAAGCGCACCAGAGCGGCCAACATCATGATGTTCGCAGGGGCCTTGCCACCTGGGGAGGACAGCAGTACCCCCAGTCCCGAGAAGCAAAGGTTACCGAGCACGAAGGCGAAAACGATCAGCAGCACATTGGTCACGGTGATAGGTATCAGGACGATCCCGAAGGTGCCCACTATGGCGCTTATCAGCAGTCCGAAGAGTGCTCCAGCGATGACGTCGCCGAGGACGATGGTGCTTATGCTCACCGGATACGAAAGCAGCCTCTCGAACGTCCCCTGCTGTTTCTCCCATGGGACAATCAACGGACCGACCGATGAGGAAGTGAAGAAGAGGGACATGGCCAAGAACCCGGGGAAATACTTGTCGATGTCAAGCTCCCGACCGACGAAGAAGGCGAAGAAGAGGAAGGTGGGCAAGATGAGACCGAAGATGAAGACCGGAGCTTTGCGATAGTAGATGCGCATATCCTTGCGCGCCACCACCGAAACGTTGCGGAAATACACATTCCAGTTCATTCGCTCACCTCGCACAGCCGGACGAAGACGTCCTCCAGTGTCGGTCCGGTGGTGCCCATGCTGAGTATCTTCAGACCCTGTCGCTCCTTCACCCTCACGATGTGCTCAATGGCCTGGTCCGGGTCCTCAGTATAGAACTGCCATTTTTCCTGGCATTGCTCGGCACGGTTGATGTGCTCGGACAGGAACCAGGAAGCTTCCACCTTGCCAACGAAGGCGACCTCCACGATCTGCATGCTCTCGGTGGTCCGCCGCAGATGCTCGGGGGTGTCGATGGCCACGATGCTGCCCTTATTGACGATGCACACCCTCTGGCAGAGGCGGTTGGCCTCCTCGATGTTGTGGGTGGTCAGGATCACTGTGGAACCGTTCCGGTTCATCTCCTTGACCTTGTCCACTATGAGCCGACGGCTCATAACGTCCAAACCCTCCGTCGGTTCATCCAGGATCAGTATCGGGGGTTCATGGACCATCGCACAGGCGATGCTCACCCGCTGCCTCATCCCTTTGGAGAATTTGCGGATATAATCATCGGCTCGGTCCTTGAGGCCGAAGTCAGCCAGCAGCTTATCGGTCCTCTCCTGCCGCACCGCTTTCGGTAGGCCATAGAACCTGCCCACCAGCTCGATGTTCTCCCTGGCGCTGAGGTCAGGATAGATGTTGCCGACCTCCGGGATCACTCCCATCCTCATCTTGGCGTCCAGGAAGTTGCTCTTAAGGTCGATGCCTTCGATCATCACCGAACCGGAATCCGGTCTGAGCACCCCGGTGATCATCCTTATGGTGGTGGTCTTGCCCGCACCGTTCGGACCCAGCAGTCCGAAGAACTCCTGCGGTTCGATGGAGAACGAAATGTCCTTGACCGCCTGGACATCACCGAATCTCTTCCTCAGGTTGCGTACTTCGAGGGCGGGCATCTAGGTTTGAAATGGCAGTACATGTGTATTAGATTGTTCCCAGGAAATGAATGACATCGTCCTCTCCCTCATCCCCTGTTTAGATGCTGAAATGAAGCAGGGTTTATTACCGATCTGTCCGATATGTGAGAGCATATGGAACAGAAGCCCGAGGAGAGCTCAAGCAACGATTTCTTTCTGGACCAGGGGAAAGTATCCCTCCATGTCGATTCCGGGGTCTGTCGTTTCGATGCCAAGATCGTGTGTTGGATGGAGGATGGGATGCTCAGATGCTCCATCAGTTCCCGTTGTCCGCACGTCAACGATTTCGCCAAGGCCCTTGGGCCCTGCGATATGATGGCGGCATTGAGGATGCCGTTCTCCGAGAACCAGGTCTATATCATCGGCGGGGAGAAACTGAAGCATTCGACGTGCCCTGTCCCCATGGCGGTGCTCAAGGGGTTCGAGGCCGCGTCCGGGCTGGCTCTCAAGAGGAAGGTGTCAGTGAACTTCGATTGAACCTGGGTCTCCTCGATCGTTTGAAAGGTCACGACATTGGTAAATATTTTGAAGGTGATGGTCGTCGATCCAGGTGCTGTCCGATGAGAATTGGTGTGTTAGGCTGCGACGCTATCCGCAACGAACTGGATATCATCATCGCCAACGATCCCGAGGTCGTTTACAAAGAATATCTCGAGTTCGGACTGCACCTTCGACCAGATGACCTGAAGAGGACCATCCTGGAGAAGATAAGGTCGTTGCCTGTCGACGTGGACGTGCTATTCTTAGGCTACGCATATTGCCAGAGCCTCAAAGGTCTACCAGAGATGGTCGATGTCCCTTTGGTCATGATCGAACATGAGGACTGCATCGCGGCCATGCTTACCACTGAGAGATATCATCATGAGAAGAAGAACGGGGGCATCACGTGGTTCTATCCAGCAGGATGGGCCGTCAATGGGATGCCAGGCATCATCCGTCTCTTCAACTTGGATTGCAAGAACGATGAGGGCTATACCCCACAATATTTCCTGAACATGATGTTCGATGGATTCTCCCGATGCCTTTTCATCGACACTGGCATCGAATGCAGGGACCAGTGCCAGAAGAACTCGGAACATTTCGCGCAGACTCTGAAGCTCAAGCACGAGTGCACCGAAGGCAGCCTCGACCTGATCCAAGAGGCCTGGCTGAAGGCAAAGTCCATGGCGGCTGAGACTGAAAAGGATAATTAGGCTCTAAGAACTGGAGGCCTATCCGCCATGCCCATTTTGACTTTGCATCGTTCGGGCATTGATATTTCTATCGAGAAGGCGATAGTATCACGTGGGCTGAATGGACCAAAAACCGCCTGAGAAGGACCAGTTGACGCAGTGGAATGCCGTCTATGAGACGAACCGAGACTTCTTCGGGGCAGCGCCTAGCGAGCTGGGTGAGAGGGCCTTGAAATTGTTCCATAAGGAAGGGACGAGGAAGGTCCTGGAGCTCGGCTGCGGTCAGGGCAGGGACACCTGGCTCTTCGTGAAGGACGGGCTCAAGGTGACCGCGGTGGATTATTCCCGTTCGGGCATCTGCCAGATGCAGGGTGTGGCGGACTCGGTCGGTTGCTCCGACGATGTGAACCTATTGATATTGGACGGAAGGCAACCGTTCCCCTTCCCAGACGCTTGCTTCGATGCCGTTTATTCGCATATGTTCTTCACCATGGAGCTGACCGAGAAGGATATCGCGGCGATATTGGCCGAATGTCTCCGGGTGCTTCGTCCAGGTGGCATCAACATCTATTCCGTGCGCAACGACCACGACCCCCACTTCGGTAAAGGCCCGCATAAGGGGGAGGACATGTGGCAGAACCCCATGGGCTTCGTGGTCCATTTCTTCTCCGAAGAGAAGGTGAGGAGGCTGGCCAAGGGATACCAGGTCGAGATCGATCAGGGAGTTCGAAGACACCTCGCCCCCCTTCACGAAGAAGTTGTACGAGGTCGTCCTGCGCAAGCCGAAGGTCTGAGACCTCGTCATTGAACAGTCAGGTGAGAAGCGATGGATTCCATGATGGTCCGTGTGGCCCGGGTCCATCTGCCCAGTTCGGCCCTCCCGTTGCTAGGTCCGTCGCTCGCTGAAGGAGACCAAGTACGCGGTCCCTGTGTCCATCAATCCCACCGAAGGATGCTTGTCCAATTAGGGAAAGGAACGGGAGCAAGTTCGTTGGTCCCATTCCCGATACGGACCTGCACCCCCTACCTGAGCGGGATGGTCTTCCAGCGGGGAGAAAAGGTGGTATGTGGAAGTGCCAGCGTCGCATGCTATCTCAATTCGATCGTCGGATGCCAAGCGAGACACGTCGATGCGGCGACCGCTTTGGAGGCGGCCCGCACCGGTATGGCCCATGAGAGTTTGTTCGAGGATATGTGCGACCAGCATCCCTCGGTCGAGCTAGCGTTCGAACCGGGATGCAAGGTCGAACCGTCCTTGCTCGGCGGATTGGTGGCCGATCTGTGCAAAGGTAGGCCGCCGTTATTGTCCGGGATAAGGCCGGACCTCTCCGGGGCCAAGTCCATAAGTGCCGCGATAGCATCAACCACCGAACGGTTCCACCTTGATGTGAAAGGCATCGATAGGAGCAGTATCTCAGAGAGGATCGAGGTGAACGACGAGATCATCGATGGACTGGAAGGATTCCCTCCCTACCCAGGACGACCCGGACACCATAGTCATCGGCTGCCCTCATCTTTCTGAGAAGGAATTGATCCGTATCGCCCGAGCCATCGAAGGGAAGAAGACCGCGAGGCCAAGCCCGGGTCCTTTTCCTCACCTCTCAACTCGCTTGGGACAAATCCCCCCGACCCGCGATGGTACTGGAGAAGTTCGGCGAGGCATGCTGCGACGCTTGCCCGTTGTTAGGCATGGACCGGTCGGCCAAGGTCCTCACGAACGGCCCAAGGCTATGCAACTGCATGAGCGGGAGAGGGCCGAGGATAACATATGCGCCTCTGGACGACCTGCTGGAACTCCTGTGAGCGCTGGAATCCATTAATAGCGGACAAAGGCATCCCTTTCCCGCATGCCGATCGGGGACCCGATGGGGAGCGAGCTCTATGACCTGGGCCGGGGAACGCTGAAACGAGTCTGGACCACCCGGGTACCGGTCAAGGACCTTGATGATGCCATCGATTTCTACCAGGATTCGTTCGGTCTGGCATTACAGGTGGATGACCGCAGGAACGGCCGGGCCGTCCTGGGGGCGGACGACCCGCTGGGAAGAGTGGAGCTTTATGTCCCAGGACCGAGCGAGAAAAGACAGCCCGGCGGGGACACGGGCGTGGTCTTCGCGACGGACAGCGTGTTCGAGCTGCACCGGCGCCTGGTGGACGAGGGGGTGGAGTTCCTGCTCAAACCGGAGAGGCAGCCTTGGGGCGGGGTCATGGTCATATTCCAGGACCGCTACGGCAACATCTTCCGGGCGGTCGATGACCCCCATCGATATGCGGGAGAGAACGTCACCAAGGAGAAAGAGGCGAAGGAGAGGGGGAGCGGCGTCACCATCCGCTTCGTTCCAACTCAACCTTGACCGTCCAGAAATTCGCCCACCGCGGTGGCGCAAGCATTGGCATGGAGCAGCGAATCCCGGATGTCCTTGGGGGACTCCACCGACCCGGCCAGGAAAACCCCCTTCTTCATCGTCTCGCAGGGATGGAGCGCTCGGTCCAGGACCGGGACCAATGATTCCATGTCCGTTCCGATGCCCATCATCTCCAATAGCTTCCTGGTGGAGTTAGGGACCTGCAGGCCGACGCTTAGGACCACCAGGCCGGCATCGATCTCGTACAGCTCCTGCAGCAGGGTGTTCTCCCCGCCCACCAGCAGCTTTCCGTCAGGCGTGGCCCGGACGAGAGAGGGTTGACCCCGGATGAATCGGACGCCGTTCGCCCTGGCCTCCTTGTATGCCCGCTCGTAACCGCGCCCATGGGTTCGGACATCGATGTAAAGGACGTAGCACTGGACCTGGGGCAGCGCCTTCCGTATCAAGGTGGCGTTCTTGATGGCGTTGAGGCAGCAGATGGTGCTGCAATAGCTCACCCCGCGCGTCTCCACCCTGGAGCCGACGCATTGGATGAAGACCACGTTCTTGGGCACCTTGCCGTCGCTGGGTCGTCTCACTCCCACCGGGTCGAAGTCCTTGAACATCTCCTCCAGTTCCAGAGAGGTGATGACATCGGGATAGCGCCCATGGCCGAACTCGGGGATCATACCGACGTCGATGGGGTCCAGACCGGTGGCGAGCACGACCGCCTTGGCAGATATCTTCACCGTTTCCGCTCCATCGACGATGGCGGTGAAACCCCCCTCCGCATTGGAAAGGTCCGTGACGTCGCATCCATTCAGCAACAGTCACGTTCGCCGTCTGCCCTAGCGAATGGGCCAATCGTTCCGACAGCTCGGGCCCGGGCATCAGGTCCGGGTAGACCTTGCCCAGGTGCCTCAGTCTCCCGCCCAATTGCCCTGACCTCTCCACCAGGACGACCTGTCTGCCCTCTTTGCCCAGCCTCTCGGCCACCGTCAGGCCGGCCGGCCCGCCTCCCGACCACAAGAACGTCGCAGCCCCTCAAGCACACCACGATGTTCCAGGATGGGGCTCATCGGATATCTGCCTTTACCCGCACGCGGGGCGAAAGGTTATATTGGTTCGGATTGAATGGGCCACCAGGTGCTTTCAGATGCTGGAGATCGAGGACCTCATCCGTTGAGGTGGGGGGAAGGGAGGTTCTGCATGATGTGAACCTCTCCGTGATGGCGGGATATACCAACGTTCTCTTCGGACCGAACGGCTCAGGCAAGTCCACCTTGCTCATGACCATCATGGGTTTCAGCGGTTACAAGATCACCAAAGGCCGCATCCTGTTCAACGGCGAGGACATAACCAATGTCCCCGTCTCCGACCGGGCCAAGAAGGGCATCGGTCTGATGATGCAGCGCCCGCCCAACCTGGTCGGCGTCAAGTTGGGCAACTTGGTCAAGGTCATGAGCCACGACCAGGTGGACCCGCAGGCCCTGGCCAAGGACCTGGACCTGACCACGTTCCTGCAGCGCGACGTCAACGTCGGTTTCAGCGGCGGGGAGATCAAGCGTTCGGAGCTGATGCAGCTGGAGGCGCAGAACCCCTGCCTGGTGATGCTCGACGAGCCCGAGTCCGGGGTGGACATGGTCTCCATCCAAAAGGTGGGGCACAAGATACACGACCTTATCCGGGGCACCTCATGCGCCGGGGGCAGGGGCCAGACCGGCAAGGCCGCCCTGGTCATCACCCACACCGGCCAGATATTGGACTATGTGGAGGCGGACCGCGGTTACGTCATGTGCAAGGGCACCATCGCCTGTATGGGCAACCCACGCGAGCTGCTGCACGAGATCCGGTCCAAAGGATACGACGAGTGCATCAGCTGCAAATTGAAGCGGAAGAAGGCCGAGCCCATCAGCGTAACGGAGGCCTGAGATGAGCCAGTCCGAGACGAAGAAGAAGGCGGAGGCGGCGGTCGAGAAGAAGGCAGCATTCGGATCTGACATCGACCTGGGGAAGTATGGCAAGGCGAGGCAGGACCTGGAGAAGGTCTCCGACCTGGCACAACTGGGCGAAGAGGACCAAAAGACCCTTGCTGAGGGTCGGCGTGGTGCCGAGCCAGGAAGGACGTTCCGGCAGCTTCGTGCTCATGGACAACACCATGGTGCATTCCTCCCAGCTCGGTTCCGGCGTGGAGGTCATGAGCGTGCTGAAGGCGCTCAAGGTCCACGACTGGTTGGAGCAGTACAGCTGGAAGGCGGTCGCGCCGGACGCGGACAAGTACACCGCCAGGGCGTTCCTGGAGGAGGCGGACGGATACTTCATCCATGCCCTGCCCGGACAGAAGGTCAGCATGCCCGTGCAGACCTGCCTCATGCTCAAGAGCAAGGGCTCCGCGCAGACGGTGCATAACATCATCATCGTGGAGGAGGGCGCGGAGCTGGAGGTCATCACCGGATGCAGCACCAGCAAGCATGTGGACGCGTCGTTGCACCTGGGCATCAGCGAGTTCTACCTCAAGAAGAACGCCAAGCTGACGTTCACCATGGTGCACAACTGGTCCGAGACCATAGGGGTACGACCGCGCACCGTGATCATCATGGACGAGGGCGCCACCTTCATCAACAACTATGTGGCACTGAGACCGGTGAAGAGCATCCAGACCTATCCCACCTGCAAGATGGAGGGCAAGAACGGGGTCTGCGTCTTCAACACGGTTGCCATCGCCCATCCGGGCAGCGAGATGGACATGGGCTCCAGGGTATTGATGAACGCCCCTGGCTGCCGGGCCGAGATCACCTCCCGCACCATCACCACCGGCGGCGTGGTCATCGCCCGCGGCCAGATGGTCGGTGCCGCGTCGGGCGTCAAAGGGCACTTGGAATGCAAGGGCCTCATCCTGAGCGACAAGGGGATCCAGATCGCCATTCCGGAGCTGGAGGCAAGGGTGCCCGACGTGGAGATGACCCACGAGGCGGCCGTGGGCAAGATCGCCCAGGACCAGGTGGAGTACCTCATGTCCCGTGGACTGACAGAGGATGAGGCGGTCGGCATCATCGTCAAGGGCTTCCTGGACGTGGGCATCCGCGGGCTGCCCCCGCAACTGGCGGCGGAGATCGAGCAGACGCTCGAACAGGTGAACCTGGCCAAGATGTGATCGGCCGAACGATTCGCTCGGTGCCTTCGATTAAAAGGGAGGTAGGGGGACATCGCGTCCCCCAGAAATATTTCCTTTAGTGTTTTCCTTCGTAATAGAGACGGGGCTTCCCCACACCGGTGATGGTCAGGTTCACCTCGAGCAGTATGGCCTCGCCCCAACCCTTCTCCATCTTGGCCTCCTTGCGGTGGTTCTCCACTACGACCTCCACCGTGTCCGCACCGGAGGCCAGGGCCTTCTCCCTGGCGATGGATGCACCGTGGCCCTTGGCATAGTCCAGGGCCTCGGTCAGCGTCTCGAAGTCCCGCCGCTCCGCCATCCAGAACAGCGTGCAGGGAGGGTTGTCCATGACGCCCATCCCCTTCTTGGGCTTGATGAGCATCTCCACGGTCTCCATGATGTTGCCCGATATCGCCCCCGCCGCGTTCCCGACCTCGGAGTGCTCGGGCAGGACGAGCCTTGTCTGGAACCTCTCCGCGACCAAGGGCAGGTATGCTGCGACCGGCGCACCGATGCCGATCAAGGGCTTGTTGACGGCCAGCTTGCAGGTGAAGTCGCGCCTGGAAGCGCCCTTGACCACGTCGTTGACCAGAGCGGAGCCGACCTGGTCCAGCTTGGAATCGCCGATGTTCTCCATGACCAGCTTCTTGAGCACCTCGGTGGCGATCTTCTCCATGACCATGTCCTTCACCTGGGCGATGAGCTCCGACTCAGGCATCTCCAATAGGCTGGACTGGATCTCCACACCGAGCTTGGACGCGGCGGCGTCGTAATGGACATAGGAACCCTCGGCGTGCAATATGTCGGTGGGGGTCAGGCCGATGCGCAGCACCATGCCCAGGTCCTCCATCTTCCTCAGGTTCAAGGATAGGGGGTGGGTGTCCAGCTTCTCCGCGATCTCATAGATGGTCATCGGCTCTTCCCTGACCATGTTCAGGATGCGCTCCTGGTCCGGGCTGACCTCTGGGCCGACGACATCCTTGCAGAAGATGTAGAACTCGGTCATCTGCGGCACCGCCTCTATCTCCATGTAGGGCGGCACCCACTTGCTGTCGCCGCGCATGGCCTCCAGCTTCTTCTTGATCGTAGGATAGGTGGTGGAGGCGATGCAGAGCGGGATGACGCGAAGCGAGGTGAGGTGGACGCGGTTCCTGGCCACCACGATGCGCGAGTCCCCGCCGATGCCTGAGGTGAAGGCGTCGACCGCCTTGACCCGGGTCCTCCAACCGCCGAGCACCGCCCCTTCCGGGTCCAGCCTGGGCCTGCCGTCGCGGAGGATGCCGATGTCGGTGGTGGTGCCACCGACGTCGATGATGATGGCGTCCTGCAATCCGGTGAGGGCCTTGGCCCCGATGATGGAGGCGGCCGGCCCGGATAATATGGTCTCGACCGGTCGCTCCTTCGCCACCGACTCGTCCATCAACGAACCGTCGCCCTTCACGATCATCAACGGGGCCCTGATGTCCATCCGGTCCTGCACCCGCTTCAGCGAGGCGATCAGGTCGGCGATGATGGGGATGAGGCGGGCGTTGAGCACCGCCGTGATGGTGCGCTCGTTGAAACCGAGGGCGGAGGAGAGCTCGTGCCCGCAGACCACAGGGTGCTTGGTCATCGACTGCACCATGGCCTTGACCGCCACCTCGTGCTCCGGGTTGCGCACGCTCAGGTAGGAGGAGACCGCGAAGCCATCCACCTTGTTCTTGACCGCCTCGATGAAAGTGCGGACCATGTCCACGTCCAATGGGGCCTTCTCATCCCCCTGGAGGTTGTGTCCCCCGCGCACCAGGAGCATCTCGTCCACCGGGATGTTGGCCGGGGGGTCGTTGCCGATCACGATGAGGCCGACCCGGCAGCCCTTGCCCTCCACCACCGAGTTGGTGGCCAAGGTGGAGGAAATCGCCACCAGGCGGATCTGCTTGAAGAGCTCGTGGTCCAGCATCTCGATCGCGTTGCCGATGCCCTCGGCCAGATCGTGGCGGGTGGTGAGGGCTTTGGACTTGCTCAGAACCTTTCCGTCCGCCATGCGCAGGATGGCGGCATCGGTGTATGTGCCACCGGTATCGATCCCCAGCCCAGGTCTCCATTTCCGTTCCCGTTGTGCTGCAACCTTGCTCCCTCCTTTGAAACCCACATGCCCGCAGCTCGTCTGCCTGGACCTTGTTCTGACCCAAGCGACATCGAGATGGGGGTGAAGCGGCCAGCGTCTTCCAGAAAATTCAAGGTAATCCCAGAATTGAGCGTCTAGAATCGGACATGCCTCGACGAATAGGAACGGAAAGGCGCGGCCGATCGGAACGCCCCCGATATTGTGTTGAGTGGGTTCTTTCTGGGACACCTATTAAGGTGGAGGAATGAGATGGCTCCTCATGCAGCCGAACCCGGAAGCGGTCTTCCCATCGGTCAACGAGAAATGGCGCAAGCATGCTGAGAAGAGGTTCGCCAGCCCTTTCACTGGCTCTAACTTCGATCGGATAGACGTCGATCCGATGATGCTCTCCCACGCCGCCCTGATCACCGGTTACACCATCAACGACTTCTACACCAACCCGGCGTTGGGCGCAAGCTGCGTTGCCAACGCCTCGGAGATGTACGACCTCCTCCCCGTGACCCACTGGTACTTCTCGCTGCCTTGGGTGGCGGAGCTGGGGGCGGAGATCGAGTTCAAACCCTTCCTGCCGCCGGTGGTCAAGGAGGCCACCATCAAGGACCCGGAGGGGGTCGACAAGTTGGAGGTCCCCGACCTCAAGGAGATGGAGAACGGATGGACCGGTAGCAGGATGATCGAGGCTCAGGACTACGTCCAGAACCATCTGCCCAAGATGTTCATACCCATGACCTACACCTCCGACCTGACCGGGGGCGGGGCCCAGCTCTGCGGCATCGCCGATTTCATCATGTGGACCCTGACTGAGCCGGACGCCTGCAAAAAGCTGGTCTCCAAGTACACGGAGGTGGCCGTCAACGGCGCGGAGCTCATGGCGAACCGCTATGGCATGGCCATGATATCGACCGGCTCGGTGCTGGCGAACAACGACATCTTCTCCGATGCCACGGTGAACGAGCTCTCCATAAAGTACCTGAACAGCTTCGTCAACTCCGCGCTGCGCAAGGGGGCGGGCCCCCAGGTCCTGTACCATCTGTGCGGTAACCACGAGACCGACTACAAGCTGTTCCGGGACGCGGTCCCCTACACCATGATGACCATCATTCCACATCGGCTACATGGGCCGGGAGGTGTTCCCGTCCGACGTCCTCATGAAGGAGTTCGGGGACCGGGCCACCATCATGGGCTCGGTGGACACCAAGATCATGATCCTGCCCAACCCCAAGAAGGTCTACGAGCAGGCCAAGGAGCAGCTCATCAGAGGCAGGGAGAGCAAGTGCGGATATATCCTCGGCACGGCCTGCGAACTGCCTCCTGACGCCCACCCCATGAACGTCCACGCCCTGGTGCAGGCGGCCAGGGACCACGGCACCTATGGGACCTGGTAGGCGACCTGACCTATGGCCAGATTTGCCTCCCCCAGTCTTCCCGAGGTGGACACGAAGATGTTCAATGTCCGGCAGAGGGAGCCCAATAATTATTTCAGACAGGTGAACCGATAAGCCCTCGTATCCCATGATGGAGGCCACCTTCTCCCTGAATGGATCGAAGTTCTGGATGGTCGAGGTGGCTGGCCTTTTCGGGACCCCGATAACCATCACCGAGTGCATCCCCTGGAAGAAGAAGGGTGGGCAAGCCCTCTTCTCCATCGAATTGGGCAAGATGGACTTCGAGACGCTCATCGAACGCATCCGCTCCAGACCGGACATCGTGAGCGTGGAGAACGTCTCCACCTCGCCCACCCATTATGTCGGCTCCATAGCCATGGCCGAATGCCCCTGGATCTGGAACATCGTGGACTGCGGCTGCTACCTGAACAAGGCCTGGTGCAACGGGGACGGGCGTCTCGTCATCAAGGTCCTCTCCGGTGGCGAGGGCTCGCTGCCCCGTCTCATCAAGAACCTGAGCGAAAGGGGGGTGACCGTGGACATATGCAAGATCAACCGGTTGGACAACCAGAGCCCGATCACCACCAAGCAGGAATCGGTACTGCGCCTGGCCTTCCAAAGGGGCTACTTCGATTACCCCCGGCGCATCAAGTTGAAGGAGCTGGCAGAGCTGTGCGGCATGAACCCGGCCACCGTGGACGAGATCATCAAGCGCGGGGAGCGCAACCTGCTGGAGAGGTACCTCCAGGACCGTTGAGTCACTTCAGCTTCCGCACCGCCTCTTGGGCGTTCAAGGCATGAAGGTCGGCCCCTATCTCCTCGGCGAACTCTGTTGACGTCGGAGCCCCTCCGATGATGACCTTGACCTCCTGGCGAATGCCCGCCTCCACCAACGCCTCCACCACCGTCCTCATGCTGTCCATGGTCGGCGTCATAAGAGTGGACAAGGCCACGATGTTGGCGCGGTAGCGCCGCACCCCTTTCACGAAAGAGTCCTCGGCCTGGTCCTTACCCAGGTCGTGGACCCAGAAGCCAGCGGCCACCAGCATGGTCTTGACCAGGTTCTTGCCGATGTCATGGACGTCCCCCTCCACCACCCCAATGACAATGCGACCGCTCACCTTCTGGCCGTCCTTGGGTATATAAGGGAAAAGAACGTCCAACGCCCCGTACATGGCATCGGAGGCGAGGAGCACCTGGGGCAGGAAGATCTCCCGGTTGGCGTACCGGTCGCCGATGATGTTCATTCCCTTGACCAGGCCTTGCTCGATGGCATCGATGGGGCCCAGCCCATCCTTGATGACGCGTCTGGCATTCTTCACCGCCAGCTCCTTATTGCCAGCGATGACGGCGCGTTCGAGGCTCATAAAGACCTTGGACCGGTCCTCCATGGCTCACACCCCTCCGTTTGCGTTCAGGGAAGACATACCGCCCGGACACCCGCCATCCCAATGGGTGGCGGCCAGATAAAACTTATCAGTGGCGTTCTCTCGTCCGAGGGCGATGCCGCCTCTTCCCTCTTGTCGCATCTCGTTGACCAATATCGGTCAACGCCTCCTGAACCTTGTCCCAGAAAGGTGGGGGCGAGGTTCTGGGACGAACGATTTATAAGGCTTGCGGAATTCGTTTCCCCATGGACGGGCTGAGCAAGGTTGGTCTAGGGATAGACACTGGTGGCACTTTCACGGACGCGGTCCTCTGGGACCTGGACGGAGGAAGGATCGTCGCCAAGGCCAAGAGCCCGACCACCTATGACGACCTGGCCTTAGGCATAAGCTCGGCCATAGACCTGGTCCTGCAAGGGGGCGAGGTCGAGGTGGCTACCATCAAGATGGTGGGCATCTCCACCACCCTGGCCACCAACTCCCTTTTACAGGGGAAGGGAGGCGAGGTGGGACTGGTCGGCATAGGTTGGAAGCCGGACCCGGAGTGGAACTTCGGGGTCAAGCATCAACGCTTCATCAAGGGCGGTTACGACTCCATCGGCAGGCAGTCGGAGCCCATGGACCCCCAGGAGCTGGAGAGGGCCATCCTGGAGGTTTCGGAGGATGTGGACGCCCTGGTGGTCTCTGGCCTGTTCAGCGTTTGCAACGGTTGGCAGGAGATCCAGGCGGCCGAGGAGATGAGACGCCTCACCCAGTTGCCGATCATCATGGGGCAGAGCTTCACCGCTGAACTGGGGATATTCGAACGGACCGTGACCGCGGTCCTAAACTCCAAGCTCCTCAACGTCATCGCGGATTTCCTGGACAGCATGGAACGGTCGCTCGATGCCAGGGAGGTCAAGGGGCGGATCTTCGTGCTCAAGGGCGATGGAGGGCTGATGAGCCTGCAGACGGCCCGGGAGAGACCGGTGGAGATGGTGCTTTCCGGCCCGGCGGCCAGCCTCATGGGCGGAAAGGCCCTGGCAGGGTTGGATGACTGTCTGGTCATAGACATGGGCGGCACTTCCACTGACATCGCCTACCTGGACGAGGGCTTCCCCCGACTGAACGTCGAAGGGGCGGTGGTGGGGCAATGGCGCACCCGGGTCAAGGGCATCGACATCTGGACCTGCGGCCTGGGAGGGGATTCCCTGGTCCGACTGGACAAGAAGGAGGGGATGCTGATAGGGCCAGAGCGCGTGCTCCCTCTGGCCATGGCCTCCGCCCGCTACCCCGGCTTTCGCGATAAGATAGCCCACGAGGGCGAACTTCAGCTCTACCTGACCCTGAAACACGAGAGGGGTAAGCTCACCGACAAGGAGCGCCGCATCCACGAGTTCATCGAAAAGAACGGACCCAGCACCTATTACGACGTCATCAAGGGCGTCGAGAACGAGTACGTGGTGCTGCAGGAGACGCTGGAATCGATGAAATCGCGCGGCTTCCTCCTGAAGACCGGCCTGACCCCGACCGACACCCTGCATCACCTTGGCCGCTACGAGGTCGGGGACAAGGAGGCGGCGACCTTCGGCATACGCTTCCTGGCGGAGAAGGCCGGAGAGAGCCCGGACGAGCTGGCCATGCAGATCATGCAGATGATGGTGACCCGGGTGGGTGAGGAGGTCATCAAGAAGGCCGTCATGGACGCGGGCGCGGCCCCCAACGAGGGTGATGCGTTCCAGCGACTGCTGAGGTCGGCGAGCGGTCACGGTTCCATCGAGGGCTTGCGATTCCGCATGGACCTGGGCAGGCCCATCGTGGGCATCGGTGCACCAGCGATCGACTTCATCAAACCCTTGGAGGGTCGCTTGACGAGCCCGGTCATAGTACCTGAGGGCCACGAGGTAGGGAACGCGGTGGGGGCGGTCTCAAGCTACGTCTCCGAGACGTTCATGGTCCAGGTGACCTCCTACGGAGACAAGTACATGGTCCTCGCCCCCATGTCCTCGCCCTCGCAGTACTCGCATTTCGAGGAGGCCATGTCCTCTGCCCGGTCCTATGGCACAAGGGTGGTGAAGGAGCGCCTGGCCCGGGACAACTTGGAGGACCTGAAGGTGAGGGTGGAGGTGCTGGAGAAGAAGTTCCCGGACGGCTATGGGAAGGAGATGAAGTTCCTCAATTGGGTCGATCTGCGCTTCACCGCCATGGGTCGCCCGAAGCTCCCGGAATGATCCCTCGTGGGAGGGATCGCCGATCAACGAACTAACCCTTTGTTCAAAATGACAGAGGGCGATGTCTCCGACAACACATTTTATGTGATTATTTCAAAATAATCAACACTTGTTAACATATGAAAGAATATGATACCTATCTGCCAAAAGGATTAATTAATGACAACACAATGCGATTTTTATAGGGGGAGTATAGGTGAATTTCTGCGATGTCGAGGCGCACGATACGGAGAGCGCCATTCACGAGGCTATCATTAAATTGAACCAGCAGGACAAGATGGAGATAGCTCACTTCGTCATAGACCCCTGCGCCGTGTTCATTTTAGGAATGACGTCCAGGAAGTGCATGACGGTCAGCGAGATCTCCCCGGCCATGAAGCTCCCCATCGCTACCTGTTACAAGATGGTCTACCAGATGGAGAACATGGGGCTTATCACCAAGTGTGGCACCTCTCGTACCTCCGGTCGGGGCAAGGCGGCCGTCTATACATCGGTCATCAAGACCATGGAGCTGGAGCTCAGGAACGGGTTCATCACCCTGAACCTCCTGTTCAAGAACGGTCAATGCATGCTCTTCAAGAAGGACCTGAACGCCCTGGCCCCCACGGCGGCGGTATGCGACAGCTTCCGTGAGGCGGAATTGGTCGTGGCCCCTCCGGAGCACATAGAAAACCTTCCTGAGAACATAGAGGAGATGGACCTCTCCCCCACGCTGAGAAGCTGAGGCGTCCCCCACATGGAAGGACAATGATTTTCTATCCGTCCAGGTCATCCGGTCGTGTTCCCGATGTATGTCATCAAGAGGTCCGGCGAGAAGGAGGAGTTCGAATCCGGAGAAGACCCGTTTGGCCATCATGCGCTCGGGGGTCTCGGCTGGCGAGGCGGACGATATTCTGGACCGTCTGCAGGGACAGCTCTATGACGGCATCACCACTGAAGAGGTCTATCGTCGGGTGCGCGCCCTGCTGGCGGCAGATACCAAGACCCGATTTGGTCTGAAGAAGGCGATCATGAACCTTGGCCCGGAGGGGCACCATTTCGAGAGCTACATCGGCCTGCTCTTCCAGGAGATGGGACACAAGGTAAAGGTGAGGGAGGTCGTGCAAGGAAGATGCGTACAGCATGAACTGGACGTGCTGGCCGAAAATGCCGACCACAGATTTATGGTGGAATGCAAGTTCCACAACTCCCTGGGCATCAAGTGCACCATCCAGACCGCCCTTTACACCTACGGTCGATTCCTGGACCTGCAAGAGAAGCTGAAGCTCAGCAAGCCTTGGTTGGTCACCAATACCCGTTTCTCCAGCGACGTGGTGCAATATGGCGAATGCGTTGGCATGGGCCTTCTCGGATGGAGATACCCAGAGGGGGAGGGGTTGGAAGATCTTGGTGGAACGGCACCGGCTCTACCCGGTGACCATCTTGGAACTGAGGAGGGCGGAGGTCCGGACCCTGCTGGAGAACGATATCATCCTGGTCAAGGACGTCCTCTGCCAACCGGAAAGGGTGCTCAGCCTCTTGCCCCGGCAGAACGGGGAGCGCTTGATAGCCCAGGCCAAAAGCCTCTTCGTCTGAGCCAGAATAATGTTATATCGAACCTGCCCAATTCCTGGTCCAGCATGAAACTGTGCATAGTATTGGGCACCAGACCGGAGATCGTGAAGATGGCCCCCCTGGTCCGCGCCTGCCAGAGGCGGGGCGTTGAGTTCTTCCTGATCCATACCGGTCAACACTATTCGTACGAGATGGACCGGGTATTCTTCCAAGACCTGGAGCTACCGGAACCGCGTTACAACCTGAACGTGGGCTCGGGCACGCATGGAAGACAGACCGGCGCGATATGGCGGCCACCGAGAAGGTCCTGATGGACGAAAGGCCGGACGTCATACTGGTGCAAGGGGACACCAACACCGTCTTGGCCGGGGCACTGGCCGCGGCCAAGCTGAACGTCCCGATAGGGCATGTGGAGGCAGGACTTCGCTCCTATGACCGCCAGATGCCTGAGGAGGTCGAACCGGGTCCTGGCGGACCACCTCTCGGACATGCTTTTCGCCCGCACCGAACTCGCGAGGAAGAACCTGCTCAAGGAGGGCATAGACCCGAACAAGGTCCACGTGGTAGGGAACACCGTGGTCGACGCCTTGTTGCAGAACATGGACATTTCTAAAAGGCAAGGCAAGGCCTTGAAAGAGCTAGGTCTGAGGCCCCAAGGCTACCTCTTGGGGCCACCTGCACCGTCAGGAGAACGTTGACGACCCTCTGAGACTGCGAGGTCTGGTGGAGGGACTGGTATCCTGCGCCTCAGGGAATTCCATATGCCGGTCGTCCTGCCCCTGCACCCCCGGACCAGGAAGAACCTCTCCAATTTCAACATAATCGTACCCGACGAGGTGAGGATCGTCGAACCGGTGGGCTACCTGGACTTCCTGCAGCTGGAAGCTAACGCCGCCCTCATGCTCACCGATTCCAGCAGAGGTCCAGGAGGAAGCGTGCATACTCCATGTGCCCTGTGTGACCCTGAGGGATTCCACAGAGAGACCGGAGACGGTCACGGTGGGAGGGCGACGTCGCCTGGTCGGGGCCGATCCGGAGAGGATCTTGGAGGGGGCGAGGAACATGTTCGGCCATGACCGGGATTGGACCTGCCCCTGGGGGACGGCCAGGCCGCCGAGAGGATCCTCGACATCGTCCTATCCCATTAAGCCCCGTCCGAGAACCCGACGCACCTCGCCTTTGTATCCGTCCACCAACAGCTGTACCCCATCCTCGATGGCCATGGCCCCTGGCACCGATACCACGGCCGGAATGCCGTACTCCCTGGCGATTATGGACGAATGGGACAACATCCCTCCGGCCTCGGAAACCGCCGCCCCAGCCTAGCGAAGAGCGGCGTGAACGGCGTTCGGAGTAGGGGATCACCAGAACATCGCCGGGTCCAACCTTGCCTAGGTCGGCCAGTCCTTTGACCACTCGGGCCGGGCCTTGATGATAACCTCCGGAGGTGGCCACGCCCTTCATCAGTTGCGAGCCAGCCTTTTCCATCGGCGGCGCCCTCTCACCATATATGGTTGGGGGAAGGACGGCGTCTCTAAGACCTTCCATCTCCCTCCGCCTCATGAACCCTGATCCGAAGGTCGATTGCAGGTGTTATCGGCGCAACCACCTTCCACGGTCTGGCGTACCTGGTGCGTGTCGAGATCGGATCTATCGTCGCGGGATTGGATGAGACCTTTTTCCACCATTCGGTCCGCTAACGACAGGAACAATGGACGGAGCAGGCCGTACCCGCGGCCGTAGAGTTCTCCCACCCTTTCCTGGAGTCCTGGCAGGTGCGCGCGTCAGATGGTTCCAATACGGAAGCGCGAGCTCCGCGGCAGGTCCAATTGGTAGCTGCCTGCTGGACCGGTTTGCACCGGATTGGCCCTGGTACCTATGACCGTGCGCAATATGGTGTCAGGGTGACATCGCGCCACTGTTTGACGGATATGTCGTTACCGCTGTCGCTCAGATACCCATACTGTGCCAGGAACCCTTCGAGGCCGCTGGGACAGATGCTCGGCCCCGGCTAGGCCTCGCAACGTTCCGTACGATGCCTGGTCCACCTCGGCCCGGACCTCGGGACTGAGGTCCTGATAGGTCCGGCCCAACTGGTCCAAGGCCTGGTCGGGGTAACGGGCCACATCCCCGTTCCTCTCCAATACTAACTTGACATCGCCCAGATCGTACCCCGCCTTGCCCAGGGCGGACCGGAGCATGCGGTTGGAGATCGCCAATTGCAGGTAGGCGAGGATGTTGTGGTAAGCGAGCTCTTGGTCCACCTGCAAAAGTCGGTCCACCTCGGCCAGGAGGGACTCGCCGTCCATGGACCGCAAGTCCAGCCTTTCAAAACGCTCCAGGTCCCCCGGGACTTCATGCAACAGTCGGTCCAGGTCCCAGTGCAAACGCGCCATATCGATCATGAAGAGCGCCACCCAAGGCGTGCGTGGCATCATCTTGGGGGTGGGGCGGAACGACCCCTTCGGCCTCTCCCCGCCCACCACCGTCGACCTCTCCATCAAGTCGCGGGGCATGCCCATCCTCTCCCAGACCCTTCCGACCACGCTCATGTTGAAATATGCCCGGTAATAGAACTGCTTGGAGAAATTGGAGGGGTCAAGGTCCTTCATACCGGTGAGCTTGCCGAACAATCTGGCCCAGGCGCCGTTCACCAGCGGGGTGTTCACGGTCCAGACCAAGGGCTTGATCATGCCGGGAAGGAACTTCCTTGGAGAACGTGTCGCTGTAGATGTTCAGGTCCCTCAGGGCGGTGATCTCCCTCGCCTGGACCCACTGCACCCTCTCCCCGTCCGATGCAGTCACCGAGCAGATCAAGGCCCATCCCGACGTGCAGAATGTGCAACTGACCTCGCTCGGCGGAGGTCGGGCCAAAGGATCCCTGGTGACGAAGAAATGCTTCGCCTGCCGCACCATCATGGAATCGGACTGCTTCCTCCGCGGAGCCCAGACCAAAGAGGATGGCACTGTGGAATGGGACATCGTCCTGACCTCCGAAGGGGCGCTGGCCCTCCTCTCCGAAAAGCTTCAGAGCATCGGTTGTCGGGTGAAGGTCCTTCGCCTGGCCACAGTGGAGGACGATACTGCCATGACCATGAGGCAGGAGGAGATAGTGCGCAAGGCCTTCGAGATGGGCTATTACGATTATCCGAGAAGGACGACGGTCCGGGAGATGGCGGCCCAGATGAAGGTGGCCCCGTCCACCCTCACCGAGATATTGCAGCGCGGGAGCGCAACATCATCGAGAGGCACCTTCGCGAGAGCAAATGAAAAACTGACCGAGCTTTATATCAGTTGCCTACATATACCAGACGGTCCGACCGGGTGATGACGTGCAGGGAGAAAACGACATAGACATAATGACCGTGCAAGAGGAAGATGTCAAACTGATGAAACATCTGGCCAAGATCAACATAAGATCATAGTCATGAGGCCCTTCCTGGGGGAGATCTCATCTTGACGTGGAGATGGTCCCGAGCGGGGACGATGGGGAGCCTCGATCGTCCTTTCCAAGCCGACTCCCCGGGGGCTAAGGCGTTCGAAGGAATCGGCCGAGAAGGTCCGATAAGGACCGTGGGGAGCGCTCGAAGCGGAAAGTGAAGCTGTTCGAAGTACGGGGGCAAGAAAATGAGGGTGTGCGTCACCGCGGAAGGGAAGGACCTGGACGCCTGGCGGCCGAGGGAATCGGTCAGACGCCCCCCTCGCCTCATTGTGGGACCCTGATATGATGGAGTTTGAGGTCTTCGAACAACGCGCTGGTGGACATGATATTGGCTATGGGATCGAAACTGCTAGAAACATCATCGATCTCAAAGCGGAGACGGTCATAACCGGTTTCGTCGGACCGCATGGAAAAGAAACTGGAGGTCGAAGGGAAACATCAAGCTTGATCACTCCATGAAGAGGGGCATGGTTGAGCAAGCTCTTGGAGGCCTTCAACCGTCGTCGGCAAAGAGGTTAAACTACTTCATCTTCGGTTTATAGCGATTTTTGTAGTTGATAACTTCTATTTCTCTGTAATAAGCTGTTTGAAATAACTTTAAGTTCTGACTTCAATCACCTTGGTCCATCAAGTGAGTCTGGATGATTGAATGAAACCTAAAGATGATATTCTGCGCTCGCCTGGATTATTGGGTGATGTGCTGGCGTGGCATTCATGAATATGGTCGATCAAGCCCTACGTCGACAGACGATTTCGAAAATTGTTAACCTTGTATTTTTCAGTATCAATTATTCATTATTCGAAATCAGTACAAACACGGATAATTTTGTCAATTATATTCGGTAGTACATCAGAAGCATAGACCTTTGCCTGCCCTCCCTTATGCGGGATGAACGCAACCGATCCGAGCAAACGTCATAGGCGAAGCCTGACTGGCAAGCCACGTCAAGGCGCTGAGGAGCGCCTCGTCACTGATCGGTTCAGCGACTCGACGCCTTGGCCAATAAAGGGCTTCGGTCTCGCGGTCCGATCCAGCTGGAAGACACTGCCAGGGAGAACGGGGGCGGGTCCCTTGAGGAGGATCCTATTGCCGACAGACAGTTCGTTGCCGGCCTTGGCCGCGACGATCGTCGCTGTCGACCGGGCGAAGACGGAGAACGCCACCCTCATAGTCCTGAGCGTGGTGGAAATGACCCCCACGATGGAAGTGGAGCAGACCGCCGAGAACGTCGGCCTGAGACGCTGCCCCGACATCGACGGCATGAAGTTCGCCAGGGAACTGGCCAAACAAAAGGGGGTCGAGATCGAGGAGATCACCCAGGAAGGGCCGGTGGCAGGGACCATCGTCCGCGTGGCGGAGGAGTTCAAGGTCGAGGCCATCATCATGGGTTGCTCCGAAACCTCACGGCATCACCGAACTTTATCTTGGGGATGTCGCTCGGGCGGTGACCAAACTGGCACAGTGCGAGGTCGTCGCCATCAACCCCACCGAGGCTCAGGGCAAGGAGGCCCTGGCAATGGCCAGGAAGATCGCCTCCCGACCAAAGGAGGTCACGGTCAAGTCCATCACCTCGAGCAAGCAGTTCAAGGTGGGCCTGGTACTGTTCACCATCTACATCGCGATCTACGGTGTTCTGCTATACTTCGGCAGCTTCAGCCGGGACGTGATGAGCGAGACGGTCGGGAAATTGAACGTGGGAATGGTGCTCGGACTGACGGTGATCATCCTCGCCATCATCATGGCCGTGGTGTTCAACTGGTACGCGGGAAAGAAGGAGGCCTTGTAACATGGCCGAAGCGTTGACCAACGACTTCAAGCCATTGGCCTTCGCGCTGTTCGTGCTGATCGTGCTCTTCACCCTGGCCATATCGGTCTATTTCTCGCGGCGGGTCAGGACGGCCGGTCACTACTACGTGGCCGGCGGCGGGGTCAAATGGTTCGTGAACGGCATCGCCTTCGCCGGTGACTACCTTAGCGCCGCGTCGTTCCTGGGCGTGGCCGGTCTGATCGCCTTCTGCGGGTACGACGGCTTCATGTACGGCATAGGCTTCCTGGCCGGCTGGATCGTGGCGCTGTTCCTCATCGCCGAACCGCTGCGGGTCATGGGCAAGTACACCTTCGCCGACGCGCTGGTGCAGAAGTTCAAGAGCAAGAGGGTGCGCCTGGCTGCAGCGATATCCACGCTGGTGGTGAGCGTGTTCTACCTCATCCCTCAGATGGTGGGCGCCGGGACGATCGTGCAGCCGCTGATCGGACTGGACTATTGGGCCGGAGTGGTCATCGTCGGCGGCATCGTGATCCTCATCGTCGCCACCGCCGGAATGGTATCCACCACCTGGGTGCAGTTCATCAAGGGCCTGCTGCTGCTGATCGCCGGCTTGGCGTCTGACCATCGGCGTGCTGTGTGATCGCGGCTTCGGTCCGCTGGAGTTCATCAACCCACTTCATCCAGAACGGTTCGGCCTTTCCCTCAGACGGGGTCTGCCGCATTCACCGGGGAGGTGTTCATGGCCCCGGGTACTAAGTACACGAACCCGCTGGACTTCGCCTCGCTGTGCTGGCGCTCATCCTGGGAACGGCCGCGCTGCCGCACATCCTGATACGGTACTACACCGTGCCGAAGCCGTCCGACGCCAGGAAATCGACGGTGGTGGCCATCATCGCCATCGGGATGTTCTACATCCTGACGCTGTTCCTCGGCCTGGGTGCGAACTACTTCGCCGGGCAGGGGGAGTTCCTGGTCAACGACAGCAACCTGTCCGCGCCGACGCTGGCCAACTACATCGGAGGGGAGGCTGTTCTTCGCCATCATCTCGTCGATAGCCTTCGCCACCATCCTGGGGACGGTGTCCGGGCCTGATCATGGCCGCGGCCGGCGCGATAGCCCACGACATCTACACGGAGATCCTGGGGAAGAAGAAGACCGAGAAATCGGCGCTGCGGGTATCCAAGCTCACCGCGGTGGCGGTGGGGTCTGTGGCCATACTGCTGGGCATCCGATGGAAGGTCAGAACGTGGCCTTCCTGGTGGGTCTGGCGTTCGCCATAGCCGCCTCGGCCAACATCCCGGCGTTGATCTGAGTGCTCTTCTGGAAGAGGGCGACGGAATGGGGGATAATATCCAGCATCGCGGTCGGGCTCACCTCGTCCCTGGTGCTGATATTGATCAGTCCCGACGTTCATGCCCACGGACTACATCTTCCCGCTGACCAACCCGGGCATAGTGAGCATCGTGTTAGGCTTCCTGACCATGATAGTGGTGTCCTTGCTCACCCAGAAGAAGGCGGTGGAGGTGGCGAAACCGGTCCAGGCTTGAAGGTCCTTATCAAACCCTTTCCAGATTTATATTTTTTTATAAAAAAATAATTAAGGCGTTTTCAGAGTTTCAGGTAGGGCAGCTCGACCCGTTGCGGGTCCACGACGGTCGTGGCCTCGATGGGGTTGGGGCCCAGCTGTTTTATCTTGTCCATGAACTCCTGCACGCTCCGCACGTAGGCCTCGGGTTGGTCCGAGTCGACGTATTTCACCTGGAACCGGTTCTCGTCGAAGCCGTATTGCTTGAGCACCATCTGCAGCAAGGTCATTCGTTTCCGGGTGCGAAGGTTCCCGATCTCGTAATGGCAACGTCCCGGAACGCCCGCCAGGATCATTATGCCGTCAGCACCGGAGGCTATGGCCTTCAGCACCCATTCGGGGTCGACCCGGGCGGAGCACATGGTCCTAACCGTACGGAAGTGGGGGTCGATCTCCATGCGCATCAGGCCCGCCTGGTCGGCGGAGGAGTAGGAGCACCAATGGCATGAGAACACCAGAATGTGCGGGAAGGCGGACTCCTCGTCCTTGTTGTGCTGAGCGACCTCTCTATCTGTGCCAATATCTGTCGGTTGGAGAAGAACGTCTGGTCCATGGCCGCGGTGGGGCAGGCGGAGACGCATGCGCCGCAACCGACGCAGGCCTTCGGGTTCACCGTCGCCTTGCGCTTGTCGTTGTAAGCCTGGTCGGGGGCCAGGGTGATGGCGTTGACGTTGCAGACGCTCTCGCACACCCCACATCCGACGCATCGGGACTTGTTGACCATGGAGACGTTGCCATGCTCGTCGGGAAGCTGGTTCCGCACCTTGGCGATGGCCATGCCCACCATGTCCTCTGCCTTGTTGGTGGCGGCCTCCTTGTCCCGGAAGTGCACCCATGCCACCTGCTCCCTGATGTTGGCCATATCGATCATGAGGCGGTTCAATCCCGCGCCCTCGATGGTCTCCTGGAACGATTGCAGGTAGAGGCGGGGGGAGCAGGCTGCGATCACCACCCGGTCCAGACCCTCCTCCTTGATCCGTTCGGCGATCTCGTCCATTCCGGATGGGTGGCACAGATAGGGCAGGGTATGGGTCGATACGACGTCCTGCTCATCATGGGCGGACGATGCCAATCTTTCGGTGTCAATGCTTAGGTCGATCTGACCTCCGCATCTGCATATGAAAACGCCCACACGGGGCTCCTTCGGTCCAACGGACATTATGTTTCTCCTCCATTATAGATGTTAGAAGTTATATCGGAATCGACCAAGCAGCTGGTATATATTCCATTCGTTGCATCGATGACCGTTGCCGAAGCATCGTACATACTTGCCCATGGCCGAAGGAAGCATCTCATCCAGGTGCAGCAAGGTCCACTAGGTCCGAAATGACAATGATTAAATATCGTATTTCTGAATCCGGCTGCCTAGGTAGAGGCATACTTACATGACCGAGACCGTTCCTGCGAACGCTAGCAATGGGGTGGAGAGGCTCACCCTGAAGGGGCCGGGGGTCATCCTCATCATTTTGGCCTTCATCGCCATGATGGTCATGTTCATAGAGATCATGCTGGTGCCGGCTTTGCCCACCATCGCCCTGGAGTTCCCGGATGAGTCGCAATGGGTCTCTTGGGTGCTTTCCGCCTATCTTCTGACCGGTGCGGTGGCCACCCCACTGCTGGGGCGACTCGGCGATATCTATGGCAAGAAGAAGGTGATGATTCTCTCCATGGTCGGCTACACCATCGGTCTGATGGGTTGCGCCTTCTCCACCTCCATGATGATGCTCATCGCCTTCCGGGCGGTTCAAGGAATAGGTATGGGCATGTTCCCTCTGGCCTTTGGCATCATCCGGGACAATTTCCCCAAACGCCTCATCCCCGCGGCCATGGGGGTGGTGAGCGCCATGTTCTCGATAGGGGTGAGCATTGGCCTGCTCGCTGGTGGCCTCATCGTGGAATATTTCGATTGGCGCACGGCGTTCGACATCGTCTGGCCCCTCATGGCCCTACTGACGGTGGTGGTCTACTTCGTGATCAAGACGACGGACACCACCATCAGATGCAAGATCGATGTGGCCGGGGCGGCCCTGCTGGGACTGGGGGTCTTCTGTTTGCTGCTAGGCCTGACCCAGGGCGACGAGTGGGGCTGGCACCGTATCGAGGTCGTCGCGCTATTCGCCCTCTCCGCTACCATGCTCATCGGTTTCGTCCTTCTGGGAGAGGCGGACCGTCGACCCCATAGTCTCGATGAGGCTGATGTCCAACCGGGGCATAGCTGGAGCGACATATGCGGGTTCTTCGTGGGCATAAGCATGTTCCTCATCTTCCAGACGCTGCCTTTCTTCCTGATGTCGCCGGAGGAGGTGGGCGGGCTGGGGGTGGAGAGCGCGTTCGACGTGGGCGTGTAGCTTTTCCCCAGCGCCATCGCCCAGCTGATCTTCGCCCCCTTGGCCGGGAAATGGTCCAAGCGGGTGGGGGCGGACCGGATCCTGGCCGCCGGACTGCTCTTCACCGCCATCGGCTATCTGTTGGTCATCCTGTTCCACTCCGACGTGAACCAGATCATGGTAGCCATGTTCGTCATGGGCATGGGACTGGGCTTCTCCATGGTCTCCCTAATCAACGTGGTGGCCATGGCCTCCCCCCAGCGGGACTTCGGGATCGCCTCGGGCATGAACACCTTGTTCCGCATCATCGGAGGTTCGATCGGTCCGGTCCTGGCCTCGGTGATCATGGCGGGCTACTTGGTAGCCTATAACCCTCCAGGGGCCCCAGCGGACGTGATGCTCGAGCTCACCTCGGACCAGGGTTTCGTGTGGGCCTGGATCGCTGGCATGGCGTTCTCGTTGATCGGTTTCGTCGTGGCCTTGGTGATGCGCCCAGGACACGGGCTGGACTACGAGAACGAAGTGCATCCCGAGGGCGAGGGGGCGGCGACGTCCTGCCCTCAACGATGAACGGGGTGTCGGATAACCATATAACCTAGTTTCTCCGCTCAGGGGACGTTACGATGGATGAGAAAGACATAGGTTTCAAGGTGTGCCCCCATCGCTACAGCACCGACCTGGAGGAGAGGACCCTGGTCGGGGGGCCGATGGCCCATCTGGACAATGATGATGGTAGCTTCAGGTGCTTCAACTGCGGCAAGACCGCGGTCCCCATGGAGTTCGCCACCGTGGAGGAATACCAGCGCTTCATTTCGGAGCGGGGCGCCTTCTCGATCCAGGCGGGTCCGGAGTTCGTCCGACTCCCGCTCCTCCCCCTCGAGACCGGGGGTAGAAAGTTCCAACGCATGAACGGCGAGACCTCGCGACCGGTGACCCGGGTGACCGAGGTGGTCTGGGAAGGGGGGTCCCTGCAATCAGTGGGGCGAAAAATGCTGCTGGGGCCTTATTGGCAGAAGATCACCAAAGAGGCCTATGACGGCAAGGATGGCGCCTTCCTGGACCTGGACGGTATAAATCAGGGGGAGGCCGACATCGAGGGCATGAGGAGGGCCATGAAGAGGAAGAACCAGATATGGCTCGACATCGGGCTGCGCGGCGAACAGGACGTGTTCGACGCCTTCCTCATGGGGGCGGACCACATGCTGGTCTGCACCATCGGTACTTCATCGCTTGAGCATTTCCGCAAGGCCATAGACCTTTCGGACCGGGTGGTGCCCTGCATCTGCTGCGGGCCTGAGGTGGTGTGGCGTCGCCAGAGGGAACCGGTCACCGAACCGAGGAGGGTGGCCGATGCCTTGGTGTCGATGGGCTACCAGAGGATCGCCTTCCTGGACCTGAAGCGGATCGGTCGGGGCCAGGGACCGGACCGCTATTGGGCGGGCAACATGTGCACCTATGCCGAGTCGCCCCTTATCGGGGGCGGAGTGAGTTTGGCCGATCAGGAATCACTGTTGGATATGGGGGCGGGCGGGGCGCTGTTCGACCCGTTCGGACCGGAGGTCCTATCCAAATTGGACGGTTGAACCTTTGGCGCCCGATGTTATCTGGAGAGGCAATGAGTGCGATTAATTGTTAATAGCATGAGACCAATGCCTTGAACGTTTCAGATGGACATAGACCTGTTCGGACTGGCCTTGCTGATCGCAGGCGCTTTTGGCGTCTCCATCCTTTATCTTTTCTTGATAAGGCAGGCAAGCAGGTCCCATCGTGAGAAGGTCATCGGACCTAATCAAGGCGCTGGGGGTGGGGTCCACCTTTACCATTGTGGCGGCGCTGGTCCTCAGTTTCCTGATGCTCATCCCCATCATCGTGGTCATAGTCATCCTGGGAGGGGATGAGGATGGGTCCACCATCTGGGCCGCCGTTCTGGTCGCGCCCATCGCCGAGGAGCTGACCAAAGGGGTGGGCGTGATGTTCTTCAAGAAGCGCTTCACCGGACTGGAGAGCGGACTGATCTACGGGGCCTGCATCGGGTTGGGCTTTGCCGCGGTGGAGAACGTCCTCTATGGGTTCGAACAGCTCACCAGCGAGGGCTTGGGATCGGCCCTGATGCTGCTGGGGTTGCGCGCCATTTCGGCGGCCCTCGGTCATGCCAGCTACACCGCCATCACCGGATATGGCCTGGCCCGATGTGAGATACTCCGCCCCATCGAGAGGCCTTTGGCTTGGTTGCCTTATTATCTGGTGGCGGTTTTCCTTCACGCTTTGTCGAACTTCATGGCATCCAGCTCCGAGGTGTTCGGGGGAGGCGACGCCATGGTGGTGGGAAGCGTGCTCCTCATCATAATCATGGACGTGGCCCTCTTCGTCCTGATATGGACCAAGGTGAGGCGCCTGGACCGGAGGGGCGTGCATCGGCAGCTCCGCCCCCGTTATATGGCATACCAACCTGGCTAGGCAACTGTTATCTAGAGCCCTCACGAATAATCACAGCGGGAGAGGGAAGTGGCCTTATCGGCGGGGGAGATTCTGGTGGTGGTGCTGGCGGCCATAGTGCCGCCCATCATCTATGTGCTTTGGGTGCGAAGCAAGGAGCTTTGCGACCGGGACCAGTTGCGCGCCCTGCTGTCCGCCTTCGTGGTGGGGGGGACCTTCTCCTTAGGACTGGCGTTCCTGATGGAATCGGCGCTGGTCACCCTGCTGTTCGGCGAAGGGGGCGCGCTGTCCCGGCCCTTCTGGAACCTAGACCCGGGCGACCCATCGTTCCAACTGGTCCTGATGGCCTGTGTCATGGCCCCGTTGGTGGAGGAGATGACCAAGGCCTGGGGCATTTTGCTGTTCCGTGGTCGGCTGGCAGTGCTGAAGAACGGCCTGGTGTACGGGGCGGCGGTCGGACTGGGCTTCGCCGCGGTGGAGAACGTGCTCTATGGGGCCAATGCCATCGCCGTCGGTCTGGACGTCTTCGTGGGGACGGCGGTGCTGAGGGCGCTGACCTCCACGCTGCTGCATGCCAGCGCCAGCGCCATCGCCGGATTTGGGATCTCCAGGCAGATGGTGCTGAGGATGAAGGGGCAGAAGGTCAGCTGGCTCCCCTACTACGGTCTGGCGGTGTTGCTGCACGCGTTGTTCAACTTCTTCGCCATCGTGGGTCAGGTGTCGGGTTCCCAGTTCGCCTACATGCTCGGATTGGGCTTCGCGGTGCTGCTGGTGGCCACCACCTTCGACCGCATATTGAAGAAGGTGGTGGACCTTGACGCCCTCCTTTGCGCCCAGCCGGGCGAGGGCTCAACCTCGAGGCCAGCCTGGCCCCGATCTCCATCGCCAAGCGCATGGCGTTCCGGTCTGCGATGACCTCGCCCTTGCGGAACACCCCCGGCACCAGGAGCTCTTCCTGGCACGGGTACCCCACCGAGTTCATGAACGAGCGCAGTTCGGTAACGATCGGTCGGAAGTTCTGCTCCGGGTCTGCCGCCACCACCATCAGCGCGCCCTTCTTCACAGCGGGCAACTTGCGATTCCACAGGCAGTTGCACCGGTCGATGAGCTGCTTGAGCTGCCCAGTGGGTCCAGAGAAATATACCGGGGAGACCACGATCAACGCATCGGCCCTCAACAGGACGTCGTACACCTTGGCCATGTCGTCATGGACCACGCATTCCCCGCTCTCCTCACAGCTCCAACAGGAGCGACAGCCGGAGATGTCCAGGTCCGAGACGTCGATGCGTATGACGTCCGCGCCGCACTCGGAGGCCGAACGTAATGCCTCATCGAGCAGTGTGCCGCTGTTGCCGTCCTTCCTCGGGCTCCCGTTGATGCCGAGGACCAGTACCATGGTGGGACACTCCTTCACGCCGGCCGGTTCGAGGGATCTCCTCCTCCACGACCTCGATGCCCAGATTGTCCAGGATCCGGTCCCGCAGACGCTCGTAGTATTGGAACGATTTGGGTATGTAATCGGAGGCGCCGTCCTGCATGACCTGGAAACTTATGTCCGGGTCGTCCATGGCGGTGACGAAAATTATGGGAGTGTCCTTGTTGATGGTCCGGATACGGCGCAAAAGCTCGGAACCGGTCGTGTCCGGAAGGCGGTAATCGAGGACGACGATGTCGTACTGGTTGTTCTTGACCTTGTCCATAGCCTCCCGCCCGTCCATGGCCGCGTCCAGGTAGAACATGTCGTCGGAAAGGTATTCGCGACATAGGTCCAAGTGGTCCTGGTTGTCCTCCACCATCAGGACCCTGACCCTCTCCATCGTCTCTTCCATGCTTCGCCTCTCCCAACTCCGTATCTACCTCTGCCCCTTATGAAGATTGGTTCCTGGTTCGCGGCAATATGACGCTGAATACCGATCCCTTGGACCAATCGCCTGGGCCCCGGTTCTCGGCCCGGACGCGGCCGGAGTACCGGTCGCAGAAGGCCTTCACCACGCTGAGCCCCAGCCCATGGCCTTCGGCCGCGGTCACGGAATCCAGGCGATCGAAGCGTTTCGAAGAGCGCGGACTTCCTCTCGTCGGGGATGCCCTTGCCCTGGTCCTTGACGTCCAAACGCGCAGTAGTCCTTGCCGTCTTCCTGCCAGGCATAAAGTTCGACCTCCACCGGGCGCATGTCCCCGTACTTGCAAGCATTGCTGATGAGGTTGTAGAGGATGTCCTTGACGAAGACGTCGGCCAGCACGAAGGCCTGCTCGCTCTCGTACCTGCCCTTGATCTCGATGGCGCTGAAGAGGCTGCTCATGCGCAAGCTGTCGATGCACTCCCTCACGAAGGGGGCGAGGTTGATGGGGGCCAGGACCAGCTCTTGGTCGGTGGTGCGCAGCCACCAAAGCTTTCGCACGCTGGCGATCAAGCTGGAGATGTTCTCGGCCTGGACCAGGGCGGAACGCACGTAGCGGCGCTGCCTGTCGTCCAGCTTGGGGTCCTTGACCAGAAGCTCCAGGAAACCATGGATGGGGACGTTGTAGTTGGCCACGTCGTGGGTGAGCAGGACGTTGTACATCTGCTGCATGGCCATGTTGTCCTCCATGTCCTTGTACATGCCTGCGTTCTTGAGCGCGAAGGCGGCCTGGATGGAGAACATCTCCACCAAGCGGTACTCGCTGTTGTTGAAAGGCACCCCCGGGGTCTTTTCCAAGGTCATCACCCCGAAGATCTCGTCGCCGATGTTCAATGGTACGCTGATGATGCTGGAGGGCTCGTCCGGGGTGCCGTCCAACAATATCGACCTCCCGTCCATGTCCGCCCTCTCGATGAGCATGCCCTCCCGATGCTGCGCCACCAAGCCGGATATGCCCTCGCCGATGGCAATCTCCAACCCCTCGGCGCCGATGCCGTCCTTGGTCTTGGAGGCCACGCAACGTAGTTTCCTGCCTTTCTTGTCCAGTTCGAATATTAGGCAATTGTCCGACCGGACCAATTCCATCGATTTTTCCAGAATGAGCTCGAGCACGATCTTATGCTCGATGGTGGACGAGAGCATCTTAGAGGTCTCGTAGAGGGTCTGCAGTTCCACATTGCGGTGGGCCATGTCCTCGTGGGTGATCTCGTCCCGTTTCTGCATCGCGATCTGATGCAGGAAGGTCTGAAGGACCGGGGCCTTGCGTTCCAGGTCCTTGTCCTTGGCGGGGGAACCGAACAGCGCCACCCCCAGGGGGAGACCTCGGAGCCCGATGCTGGCGAGAATGAAGCTGCGGGGCATGCCATATATCCTTGAGAAGAACGGGTCCAGCTCGCGGTCCGGACAGATATAGATGCCTCGGGCGTCGATCCAGTCGGAGAGGGCCAGGCCTTCCACCTCCACGTCGAGGATGTTGCGCGCCTCCTGGAAGTCCAGACCTTTGTAGAAGACCTGCTGCTGGCCTGGGTCGTCCGTCATGCGGATGACCGCCAGCTGCATGTGTATCGCCGCCATCATGCGGGAGATCATCTGTTCCATCACCTCGTCCGGGTCAAGGGCCGATTCCATCTCGGCCGCCGACACGGACAGGGTCTCGATCTGACTGGAAAGCTCACTGACCTGGACCTCCAACACCCGGGCGGCATTGGGGTCCTGGGCCAGGGCGATCACGCCCTTGAGGCCGCCGCCCTCGTCGTGGACCGACATGGCACGCCATTGGGAATGGAGTATCTTGCCCTCCCTGGTCCTGAGGTCGACGTCAACGGTCAGGACCTCCCCGGGGCGCATGGTCCGGCCGGCATCGCGCATGCGTTGCATGGCCGTTGCGTCCATGGTGGTCAAGCTTCCGAGCTGCCTGCCCCGGATCTCGTCCAGGTTGTATCCCAGCAGGTTCTCGAAAGCTCGGTTCACGTGAACGATGGCCCCGGTAGGGTCCACATAAACAAGCATAATGTTGAGGCTGGCAAGGAGGTCGGCGCTCAAAGGCACCGGCTGCCCCTTGAGGGCCGGGACCGCCTCCCCTTCGGGATGGCCGGTAACAGCTACGCCAGTGATCTCTTCATGATCGTTGACCGGGCTAAGGGTGAGCAGGTAATCGATGTCGCCATCCGGAAGATGCATGGGGACCCTGATCGTGTCGGAATCCAGCTCGCCCGATAGCACTTGTCGGACCCGGTCCTCGAAGTCGAGCGAGGACTCCTGGTGTATGAGCTCCAGCAGACCTTCGATCTTCCTAGGATGACTGGACCGACGCAACAGCCTGAAGGTGAAGGGGTTGGCACTGATGATGTTGTCATCAAGGTCCGCGATACAAACGATCTCCCCTCCCTCCAGGGGGAATCCCTGGTCCGATGTCCTTCCTCTCATCCGCTCTCCATGCTTCCAGTAGACTTCTTTCTCTATCCCGGAACCATATATATCTAGCATGTTGGGCGGGTTGCCGGTTTCGATAATCATAGGTCATCGCGAATCGCATGAACCTGCATCAGTATGGAGAGGTGGTGAATACACGATGAAAAAGAGAAGTATGATAGGAATCCATATTTTAAATTTATAGTATAATTTTTTAAGCATCCATATATCACTATTATTTTTTAATAAATTTGAAAGATATCTGAGAATTGATTATTATACGAATCAAATGGTTGATATATGAGTTGTTGCTTTGCTCGCTGCAAGCGCTCGGGATCGGGGGCCTTCCCCCTATCTCCTCCTAGTAATTTCCAAGTTCCACCTTGGGCTACCCGACCGAGCGCCTTATTCTTTAAAAAAAGGAACACCGAATTACTTGCCAGCATCATGCTGGGAAGGACGCTTTACCGATAACTACATGAACGAGTAGCCTTATATTGAGGCATTAACGGTGCTTGGATGGAAGAAGGCGACTTCACCAAGGCTCGCTCCATGGTTTTTCCGAGACAAGTTCTTGCGGGCCACGGCGTCATTGAGATGGTCCCCAAGGTCTGCAAGGAGTTCGCTCTCACCGGCACGGCGATGATCGTCGCCGGGGAGAGGACCCAAAAGGCCGCGGGAGAGGTCATAGAGGACGCCATGCGCAGGGACGGTTACGAAGTGCAGCAAGTGCTCGTGACCGAGGCGTCGGATGAGAACCTCAAGAAGGTGGTGGAGGCCACCCGTGAGGCGAAGGCGGACTTCCTCCTTGGGGTGGGAGGCGGGAGCAAGATCGACCTGGCCAAGATGACCGCAAAGGAACTGGGCCTGGAGTTCATCTCCGTCCCCACCTCCGCCTCGCACGACGGCATCGCCTCCGGGCGGGCCTCGATCCGCAACAACAAAGGACCGGTCTCGATGGACGCCAAGGTCCCGTTGGGCGTGGTCGCGGACACCGCGATCATCGTCCAATCACCATACCGTCTGCTGGCCTCCGGCTGCGCGGACGTCATATCCAACTCAACCGCGCTGATGGACTGGGAGTTCGCCAAGCGCTTGCGCAACGAGAGCTTTAGCCGTTCCGCCTACTCCCTGGCAAGCTATACGGCGGAGACCATCATAGAGAGCGCCGACCTCATCCGGCCGGGACTGGAGGAGAGCGTGTGGATCGCCATACGCCCGATAATAATCTCCGGGATATCGATGAGCGTGGCGGGAAGCTCGAGGCCGACGAGCGGGTCGGAACATATGTTCTCCCATGCGTTGGACCTGATCGCGCCAGGGAAGGCGCTGCACGGCGAGCAGTGCGGCGTCGGCTGCATCATGATGATGTACCTTCACGGCGGGGATTGGCACCGTATAAGGAATGCCTTGCTCCGCATCGGTGCGCCCACTTCCGCGCGGGAGCTGGGCATCACCAAGGAGCAGGTCATACAGGCCTTGGTCACGGCCCACAAGATCCGCAAGGACCGGTTCACGATCCTGGGCATGGGGCTGACGGCCGAGGCGGCGGAGAAGATAGCCACGATCACTCAGGTCATCTGAGGCTCGGGGCAGGAGGCGATAGCATGGTCATTGTCACACTGATAGGCGAGAGACAGGCCAAGGAAGGCGTGGTGTTCGTGTACCGCGGTCCCTTGACCGAATGCAGGGAGTGCAAGCTTAAGGCGGTCTGCTTCAACCTTGACAGCGGTGGGAAGTACCGCATCAAGGCGAAGCGGGACGTGCACCACGAGTGCAAGATACACGAGGACGGCGTCCGAGTGGTCGAAGTGGAGAAGGTCCCGTTCCGGGGGGCGGTCTCGAAGAAGGCCGCCTTGGAGGGTTCCACCGTCACCCTGGAGGAGATCCGCTGCCGTAACCTGGGCTGCACCAAGTACCGATTGTGCCACCCGGTCGGTCTGGACAAGGGCATGAAGGGGAGGATCGGCAAGGTCTTCCGCGACATCGACTGTCCAGAGGGCATGAGGCTGGTGGAAGTGGCCTTCGATTAGCAAGGCCAGCAGAGGACCTGGTCGCCTGGCGACAAGGTTGGGGACCCGGCGGGCATGACCAGGAAATGGGAGCAAGCCATGGAGAGGCCGGCCGCTGCATCGAAAAGGGTCAGGGTCCCGTCCGCCCCAGCACTAAGGAACTTCACCTCGTCGCGGTCGGGACGGGAAGATATCGGTTCGGACATGGTGCCACGGAACGGCACCGAGTCGTCCTTCCGTGACATTTGCCGGACCAGGGTCTGGAGCGGGAGCAGTTCGGCCCCGAGGAGCTCTTGACCGTGGCAGGGTAGCAGCATCACCGGGGTGTCCTCGATCAGATAAAGGCAGGTCCCACCCCCTGGCGACATCGCGATGCCCTCGAACAGCGACCTGCCTTTGTCCCTACAATAAGACCTTGTGCCGGGATGCGGCCCGCGGACCAGGATCAGGTCCGCACCGATGTTGCGCCGGACCGTGTCCGCCTGGGACCCCGCCCCGCACTTCTCCAGCAGCGGGACCGCTCCGAACCTGGTGACATACCTGGCCAGTTGCGAGAGGTCAGGATCTCCGTCCTCGCCCTCCGACCCTTCCACCATCAACGCCTTGGGCTGGCTATAGACCAAGACCTCCTCCGAATCGAGACAGCCCAAGGCCAGGACATGGTCCGGTCCCAATGTCTGCCCCTTGCCCATTTGCGGAAGGCAGGACGTTTGCAACAGGTCCTCGGCGAGCACCCGACCCTCCGAACTGACCAGTGGGATGGCCTCCAACCGCACAATGGGGTCTATCTGCCACTGGATGACCTTCCTTACTTCCTTCCAAACGGGCCTGGGACCCATATGGGAAAGAACGGGTTGCTGGATGAATAATCTTATTGTGTGGATACAAACGGATATTTTATTAACCGCGCAGTTCAATCGACGTGCATGGCCGAGCTGGTGGAACAGGTCGCAGCGAAGCGCATGCAGCGTACCCTGGATGAGTTCCATCGCGTCTTCCCCAAGGCCGAGGCCAAATTCTACCTGGACCCGGAAGGGAGGGGCGTGATCAAGGTCCTGGACGACCGATATCTGGTCGGCTTGGAATTCGTGGAGACGGTCGATTCCTGGGGTTCGAAGAAGCGACTTTGGGAGTATGAGACCGCCCTGCGCAACAAATGCCGATTGGTGGTCCTCGCCCCCAAGGAGGTGGCCATGGCCGCCCGCATGCGCCTATTGGAGCTCAACCAACAGTGGCTGTTCTACTACCTGGTCTATTCCTACGATGAAAGGATGAGATTGGAGCACATCGGCCGGCCCCGGGTCAGCCCCGAGACCTCCACCTACGGCCCAGCCCAGCCCTTGGGCGGATATCTGTGATCAGAACTTGAGCCCGGTGAGCTTCTCGTACATACCGATGTAGAGCTGGCTGACCTCTTCCACCTTGTCCTGGGGCAGAGGCGGGATGTCCGGCTCGGGCTCCTTGTGCTTGCGGGCCTTGCTCAGCCGCTCGTGGTAGCCGATGTCCCGATAGTACTGCCGCACGAACTCCTTGGAGAGCTCCACGCACTTGCCCTGGGCGTACATGGCCTGGTCCCACCAACGGTCCTCGTCCGCGGTGCCGAAGGTGTCGACGATCATCAGGCGCCTCCTCTCGTCGTAGGCGAACTCCTTCTTGCCGTCCACATGGATCAGACCGCGTTGGCCGACCTCCTTGGCGATGAGGTCGTCGATCCGCCCGATGACCTCGAAGACATGATGGTACTCCTCGGTGCTGAGGCTGGATATCTGCAACGCCTCCTCGTCGGTGAGGTTCCGGTCCACCTTCTCCAGCTTGGTGGTGGTCTCGAAGAAGGGCTGGGGCAGCTTCTCCCCGTAGGCCGGGAAGTGCCCGGCGGCATAGCCTAGCTTGGTCACGTCCACCTCGCCCTCCTTGACCCGGTCGTTCAGGGACCCGGCGTTGTAATGACGGCAGATGAACTCCAGAGGGATGAGGAAATTGGTGGTGGTGCGGTTCAGCCGGTCATATTCGGGGATGACATCGACGCGCTTGACCAGCATGCGGTTCGGTCCGTTGAGGCGCTTGAAGTCGGTGCGTATGCCCTGCTCCTCGCAAAGCTTCAGCCAGTAGGCCGATGTCCGGCACAGCGTCTCTCCCTTGAAAGGGATCTCGGTGGGGATGATCTTGTCAAATACGGAGATGTTGTCCGTGAACTCGAACTCCAAGGAGTCGTCGTCCACCTCCCAGACCTTCTTGACCTTGCCGACGCGGTACAGCTTCATTGGGGCACCGAGGCGGCATATCCCCCTCGCCCTAATATTCTTTTTTCGGGAGCGCTCAGTTGATCTCCGAGCCCTCGTGCACCACGATGCCCTTGGACGTGATCTGATAGGGCGTGATCTTGCGGGAGTGGTTGGTGCGGCGCATCTTGATTATCCGCACCGACAGCTGCAGCTCCGACTTCTCCAGGCGCTCCACGTAGCGCAGCGAGATGACGCCGTCGGCCACATATTCCACCAGACCGTCCCGGGAGCAGAGCGGGTTCTCGTCCTTGACCTCGGCGGTCATGAGGCAGGTGGCCCCGGTCCTCTTGATCATCTGGGACAGGTTGAACAGATTGGCCCGGCGCTCATGCTCGTTGTCGAAGAGCATGTTCAGCAGCGAGACCGAATCGATCACGATGCGCGAGGCCCCCGACTGCTTGATGAACTCGGGCAGCTCGCTCTTGATGCGCTGCACCGTGGTCTTGGCATCGTTCGGCTCGAGCTTTACGACGGTCAGCTGCTTGGAGTCGATGAAAGGCTTGAGCTCCCAGCCATGTGACCGGGCGTCCTCCATTATGGAGTCCTGGTCCTCCTCCAGCGAGATGTAGATGCCTTTCTCCCCCAGGGCCAGGCCCTGGTTGAGGAATTGCAGCCCAAAGGTGGTCTTGCCCGTGCCGAATGAGCCCATCACCACGAAGGTATGGTTCTTCGGCACGCCACCGTCCAGCATGATGTCGAGCCCCTCGACCCCCGTCTTCACCCTGTCCATGTTAATCACGCGATCCTTTCCGTATCGATGACGACCAGTCCGCTGCTCGCCGTCACCGTCGTGGCGAAGCGGGCCACCCTTTCCTTCTCCAAGTGCGGCAGTATGCTCATGAACTTCTCCACGTGCATGTAGCGCTGCCGCCGAGACGATATGCCAAGCTTGCTCCACTGGAACATCAGGGCGCCGTCCACCGAGTCCATTATCATGCGCTGCATCTTCTCGTCCACCACGTCCTTGGTGAGGATGAGGTAGACCACGCCGGCCCAGCGCTTGCTGACCCGCTGCAGGCCCTTCAGCACCGCCACCAGGTCGGTGGTCTCGATCTTGGTGCTGAGCAACAGGTCGGTGAGCGAATCGATGACCACCATGCTGTCCTTGGCATTCTCGTCCAGCCAGGAGACCAAGCTCTCCAGCAGGCCCTGGTCCCCGTTGTTGGAGAACAGGGCGGAGGCGCCGTCCCCGGCCCAGCTGCGGGGCACCAAGGTCTGGCGGAAGTACTTGTCGGAGAAGTCCTGGAAGATGACGTTGCGTTTGAAGCAGTCGTAGAAGTCCTCGTTGAAGGACATCCGGATCTCCTCCAGGATGTCCTCCTTGGAACGGCTGAATGTGACGTAGAAGATGCGCTCGGGCATGTGCCTGTCCCGAACGCTGGTGCCCAGGTAGAACTCGGCGCTCTTGGGGTTCTCGCGCACGAGGCTCAGCTTCGCCGCCGAGGTAATGGCGTACTCGTTCTGCCCCGCCCCCAGGTCGCCCAGGAGAAGGACCACCGACCCCAGCGGCATGCCTCCTTTGACGATGTTGTCGAAATCAGAGACACCTGTCGGTATACGTCTAAGTGAGGCACCCATCCCATAACCCCGTGCGGGGTTTTATCGCTCTTCGACAATAAAGAACTTTTCAGAAGCGGTCCGCGATCTCACTCCTCGTGCAATAGCTCCAAGGTCATGGTGATGAGGTGCTCCGCCGCCGCCAGCTTGATCTCCTCCCGTTCCCCGGAGAAGGTCTTGTGGTCGGTCATGCGCACCTTGCCGTCATCATAGCCGAAAATGACCAGGCCGACCGGCTTGCCGAAGGTGGCCCCGGAAGGTCCGGCGATGCCCGTCAGCGATATGCCGACATGGGTGTGGAAGCGCTCGCGGACACCCGCCGCCATCTCCAGGGCGCACTGCTCGCTCACCGCCCCATAGATGCGCAAGGTCTCCGGCCGAACCCCCAGGAGCTCCTGTTTGGATAGGTCGGAATAGGTCACGATCCCGCCCTCGAAGTACTTCGAGGAACCGGGCACATTGGTTATGATGTCCCCCACCAGCCCGCCGGTCATCGACTCGGCCACGGAGATGGTCTTCTGCCTCTCCTTAAGCATCTTCCCCAATTCCTGCTCCGGATTCATCCACCTCCCTCCTCTGGCTCGGGGCCAGGTCCCTAAGCCGGCTGACGCCATCGATCTCCTTGATCACGCTGACCACGGCCTTGGGCACCAGTTGCTCCCAGTTGTCGTTGGAGGCGATGCGCCGGCGGATCTCCGTGCCGGAGTACTGCTCCCGATTGAACATGGGCGAGGAGGAGACCTCGTAGCCCTCCTCGATGAACAGGCGCCTGGTCAGCCCGTTGTTGGTGTACACCCGCGAGAAGGGCGGGACCATGGACACCACGTGGGAGACCCAGATGGCATAGCGATTGATGTCCACGATGGGCACGAGGAAGAAGTTCCCGATGCCCTCCTCCTGCAACGCCCGCGAGATCATGAGGTGGCGCTCGCCCGCGGTGAAGGGGTTCTCAGCGGTGTGGGAGTATTGGGCGCTGCCGATGCCGATGATGATGTCATCGCAGTCCTTGGCGATGGTCTTGACCACCTGGAGATGCCCTTTGTGGAATGGTTGGAACCTGCCAATGAGCAGACAGTCGCGGTTCTTGGCCTTCATCTGATCGGAGATAGATGGAGAGGCGGATAGAAATAATATCGGAAAATAATGAAAAAGGAAGTGGTTTTCAGCAGATGGGGACCTTGGCGGGGGTCGGCGCGAACTTCTCCCCCAGGTCGGCCAGCTTCTTGAGCAGGCTGTCCTTCTTGATGCCGCCGATGAGGGCATGGTCCAGCACCTCGCGCATCGACGCCACGGGGATGATCTCGATCTTGCCGACGTACCTCGTCTCCAGCACCACGTCGTTGAGGTTGGCCCGGGGGATGATGACCCGCTTGATGCCGGACTCGGCCGCCGCCTCGATCTTGGCGGTCACGCCGCCGACCGGCAGCACCTGGCCCCTGACGCTCAGCGAACCGGTCATGGCGACCGTCTGGTCCACCGGGACGTCCTCCAGGGCGGAGATGACCGCCGTGGCCACGGAGATGGAGGCGGAATCGCCCTCCACGCCGTCGTAGGTGCCGATGAACTGGATGTGCACATCGTGGTTGCTGATGTCCTCGCCAGTGTACTTCTTGATGATGGCGGAGACGTTGAGCACCGCTTCCTTGGCGATCTCCCCCAGCTTGCCGGTGGCGATGATGGTGCCACCGTTCTTGGTGTGGGCCGGGGTGACCTCGGCCACGATGGGCAGGACGATCCCGGACAGCTCGGACATGGATGAGTCGGAGTTCATGGCGGCCAGGCCGTTCACGATGCCCACCGCGTCGCCTTCGGTGCCGAAGGTGCGGTAGAGCTTGCGGGACTGGATGTACCGGTCCACGATCTGCTGCTCCAGGCTCTTGGCGATCTTCTTGGCGTCGGTGACGTGCTCCTGGGTCACCACTGGCGGCGTTCCTCTCCCGGGCTATGTCCCCGGAGACGCGGACCAGACCGCCCAGCTCACGCAGGCGCAGGGTCAGCTGGCCCTTGCGACCGGCGCGGCGCTGCGCCTCCTTGACGATCTCCCCGACGGCCTTGCGGTCGAACTGGGGGATCTTCTTGTCCTTGGCCACTTCCTGGGCCACGAAACGTATCAGCTTCTCGCGGTTCTCCGCGGTGTCGTCCATGGTGGAGCGCATGAACACCTCGTAACCGTAGCCGCGGATACGGGAACGGAGCGCCGGGTGCATGCCCTGCATGGCGTCGAGGTTGCCTGCGCATACCAGGATGAAGTCGCATGGGACGGGCTCGGACTTGACCATGGCACCGGAGGAGCGCTCGCTCTGACCGGTGATGGAGAACTTGCCCTCCTGCAATGCGGTCAGCAACGACTGCTGCGACTCGATCCTCATCATGTTGATCTCGTCGATGAACAGCACGCCCTTGCTGGCCTTGTGGATGGCTCCGACCTCCAGGCGCTCATGGGCCGGGGTCTCCAGCCCTCCGCTCTGGAAGGGGTCGTGCCTCACGTCGCCGAGCAGCGCTCCAGCATGGGCGCCGGTGCCGTCGATGAACGGGGCGATGTTGGAGTCCTCATGGGACACCAGCAACTTGGGCACGATGTAATTCTCCTGCCTCTGGCCAGTATAGCGCATGGCGAAGAATATCAAGGCCGCCGCCACGATACCGACCAACAGTATCGATGGTGTCGCGCGGGTTGGTGGACAGGTAGAGCATGATGGTCAGTACCACCACCATCAGCACGATCGCGGTCACCATGGAGGTGCGCTGCGACTTGCGCTGCATGGCCTCCTTCTTCTGCGCGTTCACGATGTCCTTGCCCTTCCCGGCCGGGACTATGCGGATGCGCGGCTCGTTGGAGTCCTCCGGGTTGTGGTAGGCTATGACATCCTGCAGCTCGCTCTTCGGGAGGTACTCGGTCATGGCCTTGGCCAACATGGACTTCCCGGTACCGGGCTCACCGATGAGCATGACATGGCGCTTCTGCTCGGAGGCTTTCTTGACCACCTCTACGGCCGAATCCTGACCAATGACCTGATCGGCTAGTTTGTCGGGGATCTTGATGTCCGCCGTGCTGTTGAAGCTCTGCGACTCGATCCAGGTGTCCACTTCCTGCATCATCGCCGCCTCCTTCGGGCAATCGTCAACCATAGAACATTCCTACTCTTATATTCAGAGACCTAATTCATCCCATACAACCGCAGCTAGATAAACCTATTCCTGAAAATCAGCGGCTGGTGAACGAGCCAGCATACTTTTTTCAATATCATATGCCGACCTCACCGATGGGCCGAAGGGGAAGGCTACGAGCGAGGGGCGCTGGGGGGACAACCCTATATTCCCGCCCGTGCATCGCTCCGGCGTGAGCATGAGGGTTCAGGACCTGCCACTGCCTGAAGGGGTGGCCGAGGTGATGAGGCAGGACGGCATCGAGACGCTCTATCCCCCGCAGGAGGCCGCTTTGCCTCCGGCCTTGGCGGGCAAGAACCTCGTCCTCGCCGTGCCGACCGCCTCAGGCAAGTCCCTGATAGGCTACCTGGCAGCGACCAAGCACGTCCTGGAGCGCGGGGGGAAGGTGCTGTACATCGTTCCGTTGCGAGCGTTGGCGGCGGAGAAGTATGACGACCTGTGCAAGTTCGAGCCGCTGGGCATGAGGGTGGGCGTCTCGGTGGGGGACTTCGACACCCCGGACACCCGGCTGAGCCAGTATGATGTCATCGTAGCCACGTCGGAGAAGGCGGACTCCCTGCTCCGCCATCAGGTGGAATGGTTCAATCAGTTATCGCTGGTGGTCGCCGACGAGGTGCACCTGATGAACGACCCGGGACGCGGGCCGACCCTGGAGATCACCCTGACCAAGCTGCGCCGCGCCAATCCCGCCCTCCAGGTCATCGCCCTCTCCGCCACGGTGAACAACTCCCGGGAGATGGCGGACTGGTTGCAGGCGGAGCACATCTCCTCGGAATGGAGGCCGGTGAAGCTGAAGGAGGGCGTCTATCTCCAAGAGGTGGTGCGCTTCACCGACAACAGCAAGCGGAAGGTGACGTACGATGTGGACCCGGTATGGAGCCTGATCAAGGACTCGCTGCAGGGAGGGGGGCAGTGCCTGGTCTTCGTCAACACCCGAAAATCCACCGAGTCGCTGGCGGTCAAGTACGCCAAACTGATGAGGCCTTACCTCGACAAGGACATCAGCGACGAGTGAACTGGCGGAGATGGATGGAGACGGAGGAGCACACCACCGTCGCCACCACCGTCCGGTCCTGCGTGAAGCGCGGGATCGCCTTCCATAACGCGGGACTGACGAACGAGCAGCGGCGCTTCATCGAGTCGAACTTCAAGAAGGGGCGCATCAAGGTCATCATCGCCACCCCCACCTTGGCGGCGGGCATCAACCTGCCAGCACGTCGGGTCATCATCCGCGAGGTGCAACGCTACGAGGAAGGTGGCTACGTCCCCATCCCCGTGATGGAGATCAAGCAGATGTGCGGTCGGGCCGGCAGGCCGCGCTTCGACAGCGAGGGCGAGGCCATATTGGTGGCGCGCAACGAGGACGAGGCCAGCCTGCTCCTCGAGAACTATCTGCTGGCCAGCTCGGAGGAGGTCTTCTCCAAGCTGGGCAACGAGGCGGTCCTGCGCAGCCATGTGCTCGCCAGCATCGCCACCGAGACCGTGCGCTCCTGGGAGGGGCTGCTCGGACTGCTCTCCGCCACCTTCTTCGCCCACCAGTCCAGCCTGCGGGGCATGGAGGAACTGGTGGAGCGGATCCTTCATTTCCTGGAGAAGGAGGGGATGATCGCGGTGGAAGAGGACCAGTATCGGGCCAGCTTCTTCGGGAAACGGGTCAGCGACATGTACATCGACCCCGTGACCGCGGTCCGCCTGCGCGACTCGCTGCGGCGTTACGAACGGGGCATGGGCCATTTCGGCTTCCTCCACGCCATATGCTCCACCCCGGACATGGTGAACATGTACTCCCGGCGCGGGGACGCCCAATGGCTGGAGGACCTGGTGCTGAAGCGCTGCAAGGACCTGCTGTGCGACGTCCCGGAGGAGGGCGAGGGCTACGATTATTTCCTGTCGGAGTTCAAGACCGCGGTCACCTTGGACGAGTGGATGGACGAGACGCAGGAGGAGAAGATCCTGGAGGTCATGGGCATAGGCCCGGGGGACCTGCGCAACAAGGTGGAGCTGGGGAAATGGTTGCTCTACTCCATGCGCGAGCTCTCCAACCTCTTCAACAAGGAGGCCTACCCGGTGCTGACCGAGCTCATGACCCGGATGGAGTACGGGGTCAAGCCCGAGCTGCTGGACCTGGTAAAGCTGAAAGGGGTGGGCCGTTCCCGGGCCAGGGCCCTTTACTCGAGGGGGCTGGTGGACCGGGAGGCGTTGCGCCAGGTGGACCGGCCCCGGATCGCCGCCGTGCCTGGGCATAGGGGAGACCCTGGCCAAGAGCATAAAGGACCAGGTCGGCACCAGTGAGAAGGGGGAGCGGACCGAGCCCATCCCGCCGCCGGAAAGTAAGGGGCAGCGCAAGGGCCAGACCCGCCTTTTCGATTACCATGAGGACTAGAAGTCCGATATGGCCCTCGTCACATAGAAGGTCTTGTCCTTGAAATAGAAGGAGTAGTAGGAAGTGGAGTGCTCCGTCTCCCTCATCTTGACGCAGCGCAGGCGCCGCTGGATGTCGGTCTCCCCCACCTCGACCATCTTCAGGTGCATGATGCCGTCGGCCAGGAAGTCGACCTCCTCGCCGCCGTAATAGGAGAAATCGCCCACTGGCATCTCGGAGATGATGAAGACGGTGAGCTCCAGGGACTTCAACCATTCGAAGAGGCGGAATATCTCGTCCCGCGGCTCGCGGAACCGGGCGATCATGTTCAAGGCCCCGAGCGAGTCGATCACCAACAGCTCGTAGTCCATGCGGCGCTTCGACTCCTCCACCGCGTAACGGAAGGTGTCGATCCAGTTCGAGGCCTCGGTGCGCAGGCGCAGCTGGCCCAGGTCGAGGACCTCGAGCTTGCCCGGCGGGGCGTCCGTGAACCCGAGGTTGCGCATCTGCCTGACCAGGCTGGCCTTGCTCTGTTCCAGCGAGATGTAGAGGCCAGGGATGCCTTCCTTGACGGCGTTCTTGTATAGCATGCAGTAGGTGAGCGAGGACTTCATGGTGCCAGCGGTACCTGACAACAGGACCATGTTACCCTCCGGTATGCCACCAGAGATGTTCTCATCGAACCCATGGATATAGGTCTTGTACCGCTTCCTCTGTTCGGCCGTAGGCGCTCACCGGGATGGCGTACAATCTTCCTCTTTAGGTATAAGGCTTAGCCATTGGTTATCAAACGGCCTAACCACCTATCGCCTTGAGCACCGAGGCGGCGTCCGCCTTCGATTGGACTATGGGCTCGCAGGACTTGATCACCGTGTCCGGGTCCTTGAGCACGTGACCGGTGCAGATGCACACCACCCTCTCGTCCCAGTCCACCTCGCCCATCTGGCGCAGCTTGATCAGCCCGGCGATGGAGGCGGCGGAGGCGGGCTCGACCCCGATGCCCTCCATGCGGCCCAGCATCCTCTGGGCGGCCAGGATCTCCTCGTCGCTGACATCGATGGCGGTGCCGTCGGTGTCGTAGATGGCCTTGAGGGCCTTCCTGCCGCTGACCGGGTTCCCGATGCGGATGGCGGTGGCGACGGTCTCGGGGTGCTCCTCCGGACGATAGTCGCGCTCCCCGCTGCGGAACGCCTTGACGATGGGGGCGGAGCCGCTGGCCTGGATACCGGTGAGCTTGGGGACCTTGTTGATCCACCCCAGCTCCGCATACTCGGTCAGGGCCTTGTGCACGGCCGAGATGTTGCCGGCGTTGCCCACGGGCAGGATGATGCGGTCCGGGACCTCGTGATTCGAGCTGATCCAGTATCTCGAACGCCACCGTCTTCTGCCCCTCCGGACGATAGGGGTTGATGGAGTTGAGCAGGTAGAGATGCCCCTGGCGGGCCAATTCCCTGACCACGTTTAGGGCGTCGTCGAAGTTGCCGTCCAGCATGACCACCTTGGCCCCGAAGAACATGGCCTGGGCCAGTTTGCCCACGGCCACCTTGCCCGAGGGGAGGAGGACGATGCAGCCCAGCCCCGCCTTCGCGGCATATGCGGCGAGCGAGGCGGAGGTGTTCCCGGTGGATGCGCAACCCACCTTCTTGCAGCCCAGCTCCACCGCCCGGCTGACGCCGACGGTCATGCCTCGGTCCTTGAAGGAGCCAGTGGGGTTCGCCCCTTCGAACTTGACGAAGACCTCCTTGATGCTGGCCTTCTCGGCCAGGGTCTTGCACTTGTACAACGGGGTGCCGCCTTCCTGCAGCGTCACCGCCTTGGACCGCTCCACCGGCAGCAGCGGGGCGTAACGCCAAACGCCGAGCGGCCGGGAGGCGAATTCCTGGGGCGAGGTCTCCTTGATCCCCTCCAGGTCCATCTTCACATAGAGCTTGCCATGGCAGGTCGGGCACTCGTCCAGATAGGGATCGGAGACGACGCGCTCGCATTCGAAGCAGCGTACCTCGTGGTTCATTTGCCTTCCTTCCTGACCCCTTCTCCCCAGGTGGTGACCCAACAAAGGCATTCGACGCCTCGGGCCTCGTAGAAGTTCTGCATGGCCTGGCCGATCTCCGACCCGTCGGACTTGTTCATGTCGAAGAAGGAACAGATGCACGGGCCTGAGCCGCCGAGGAACGAGGCGAAGGCCCCCGCCTTCATGGCCACCTTCTCCGCCTCCTTGAGGTGGGGGATGAGGGGAGCGCGCGCCGGTTCGACGATGCGGTCGTTGACGCTGCGGGAGATCAGGTCCAGGTCGCCCTTGGCCATGCCGGCCACGAAGGAGGCGACCTGCCCCATCTGGGATATGAGCAGCTTCATGTCCACCTCCTTGGGCAGGACCTTCCTCGCCTCCTTGGTGGGGACGGCGAAGCCAGGCAGCGCCGCCACTATGCCTAGGTTGGCGGGCGGGTCGACCCGCACGATCTCGATGGGGTCGTAGGAATGGATTATGGTGAAGCCCCCGATGAGCGACGGCCCGCAGTTGTCGGCGTGCATGCTCCCGGACGATGCCTCCTCGCCCTTGGCCGCGGCCCAGAGCAGCTTGGACATGGGCAGTGGTTTGTCAAGGAACTGGTTGGCCGCATATGCGCCTCCGGCGGCCCCGGCCCCGGAGGACCCCATGCCGCTGCACGGCCGGATGCCCTTCTTGATGATTATGCTCAGTCCGAAGTCGGCCTTGCCCATCTCCAGCACCTTGGCGGCGGCCACCGACGCTGTGTTCTTGGTGTGCTCCATGGTGACCGTGAGAGCGCCGATGCCCTCCACCTTCTCCACCCGCACCCCCTTCTCGCTGGTCCTCTTGGCCTCGATGATGTCGAATGGGTCTTTCAGGGCTATTCCGAAGACATCGTACCCCGCGCCTAGATTGGCTATGGTGGATGGCGCACGCACCACGATCCTGTCCTGTGACATGTTTGAACAACCGTCCTTTGATAGTGATCCCAATGGTCCTGGGTTTTCCTCAAAACCGCTGGAGGCTATTATAATTTTCCAATCCGCCCACCGATTGGTCGAGGGGGCATCGACCGGGTCCGTGGGCGTTGGGGAACCGATTTATACCCTGGCAACGTTCCTTGGACGATGGTTTGGCACCAGTTGTCAGGAGGGGTGGGCAAGGTAGAGGACCCGACCTCATTCCTGGACCGGCTCAGGGAGCATCACCGCAAAGAGGCTTTGGTGGTGGACGCGGACCTGGTCTGTGGCCCAGAGCACATGGCCTCGGCGCTGATGCATGCTGAGAGAGCCTTCCGGAACCGCCGCAACGCCGCGGATTCCTTGGCCATGGAGACCATGCTCTACCTCTCAGGGGAGAGGCAGCTGTCCAAGGCCAAGGAGAAGGTGGGACTGAAGGCAGGCACGGAGCGTGTGGCCATACTGTTCCTGGAACAGGGACCGGAGGACGGCCTATGGCAGCGACTGGGATTGCGTCATGACGATTCGGTGCTGGGGTTCCAGGTGGCCAAGGCCGAGGCGTTCGGCATTGGCAAGGAGGAAATGAAATCAGTGCCAGCGTCCATGGTGCAGGACCTGGTGTTGGAGAGGGTGGCCTTCGTGGACATCATCAAAAGGTGATTATCAAATCCCTTCAAGCTCCAGCAAACAATAAAAACCATCCAAGGCGATTGTCCCGGACCAGAGGCACCAAGGACCGAGGCCTTGGCACAAGGGAACGGTGGATCCAGGGTTGGCGGAAGACTACATCAAGCAGCTCCAACTGTCCAAGCAGATCGAGCAGAAGGCGAAGGAGGCTGCCAAGAACCGCAAGACGGCGGAGGACAAGCTCGAGGAGGCGGAGAAGGCCATTGAGCTGATGCGCTCCTTTGGGGCCCAGTCCTCCGAGGCCGAGAAGCACTTCGTCGAGGCCAGAGAGGCGTTCAAGGGCAAGGATTACAAGCTAGTTCTATCACATTCCACAAAGACCATCGAGGGCTGCCATCAGACCTGCCGCGATCGCATCGAGGAGGTCCTGCGCTCCGCCACATCGCTCCTGGACCTGGGCAAGGACCGCGTCATCCGTCCCGCCGCAGATGAGGAACATGATCTCCAGCGCCAAGGAGGACGCGGAGCAGGGGAGGTTCGAGCATGGCTTCAACACCGCCAAGGAGCTTTACGAGAAGGCGGACCAGCTGGTGAACCGCACCGTGGCCGAGGCGTTCGGCGAGGCCCAGTCCAAGGCCCTCTTCCTTGAAGGTCTGAAGGTGGACATCGACTCCGAGCGTTCGCAACTGGGGAGGGCGCGAAAGGCATTGGAGGAGGGGCGCTACAAGGAGTCGCTGCAGGAGACAGATAGCTGCCTGGCCTCCCTGGACAACCTCACCAAGGAACTGTTCCGATCCGCCTTCGATTCGCTCAAGGAGCAGGAGGCGTTCGCCTTCGACGATCATTTCGACCTCTCCCGGGTAAGGGAGAAGATGGAGGGGGCCCAGAACCGCATGGAGGCCCAAGACTTCGAAGAGGCCTTCGCGGACCTTGCCTCGGCGGACACGGAGATGCGCCGCGCCCTGGGTAAGGGCATGAACGCCTATCTCGCCACCGCCAAGCGCCGCTCCATCCCGTTGAAGGACCTCGGGGTGGACGTGAGCATGGTGCTGGCCCTGATCACCGAGGCCAAGGACCTGGTGAAGGAGGAGGACTTCAGAGGGGCGAACGGGGCCTTGGCCAAGCTGAGGGACCTGCTCACCGACCTGGAGCGGAGGCAACTGGCGAAGTCATTGGCCCGCATGCAGTTCACGATTGCTCATCGCCAAGAAGGTCAAGGCGGACCTCACCGGCACGTTAAGCCTGGTGGAAGAGGCGCGCCTGGCCCAAGAGAAAGGGGACATGCCCTTGGCGGTGCAGAAGGTGGAGGAGTCGGACCGGGAGCTGAACCACGCCTTGGCCGGATACCAGGAGGTGGAGGCCGAGCTGGTGGAGTTCCGCAACGTCTCCGAGCGCGCCCGGAACCTGGGGTTGAACGTTGATGATGCCACCCGGACCGTGGCCTTGGCCCGCCGCGCCGCCCTGCGCCAGGACTTCGCCTCGGCGGCCTCCCTGCTGCGCGACTCCAAGAAGGATGTGCAGACGGCCATCCAGGAACATTATGGGAAGATCGTCATCCGCACCGAGCTGGACCTGGGGTTGGCCATGCGCATCGGCGCGGACGTCACCGCGGACTCGGCGGCCTTGGACGGCCTGGTGCAGAAGGTCAGGCAGAACGAGTTCGGCATAGTGGAGGCGGAGCTGAAGGAGCTCTCCCAGGACGTCAAGCAAAAGATCGACCACCGTGCCCAGCACGTGCTCATACAGGCCAGGAAGGCCATCGATGGCTACAAGGGCCCGATGGACGTGACCGAGGCCAGGGCACTCCTGGTCAGCGCGGACGAGGAGCTGCGCAAGGGCAACTTCGTCTCCGCCCACGACCTGGCCCAATCGGCGGTGGAGACCCTCAAGAAGGAGGAGCTGCTCCAAGTGGAAGGTCGCATCGATGAGGCGGAGCGCATCCTCGCCATCATGAAGGAGATGGAGTGCGAGAGCAACACCCTCAAGGAGAAGTTCCGTCGGGCGGTCGATCTGCGCCAGCAGCGCATGTTCAGCGAGTCCACCCGACTGGCGACGGAGGTGGTGCAGTTCGGTTCCTCCATAATCAAGGACGAACTCTCCAGACAGATGGCCAAGGTGGGCAAGGCCATCAACATCAGCCGCAAGAAGGGCGTGGAGGTGAGCGCCCCAGAGCACTTCATCGAGGGGGCGTGGCGCGCACTGAACGCGGACCGCATGGACGAGGCGTTCGGCCTCATGAACGATTCCATGGAGGAGCTGCGGCGCATGAACCAGCTCCACACCGAGGTCTACGATCACATCGCCGAGGTCAGGGCGCTGCTGCAGCAGGCGGAGGCCAAGAACCTGCCGGTGGGCAACGCCGCCGCCACCCTGGAAGGGGCCCAGGACCTGTTCGAGGAGGGCCGTTACGCCGAGGCCAGGGACATGTCCCAGAAGGCCTACCTGGAGGTGGAGCGCGGCGCTTCGGCCCTGATCGCCCCGAAGATGTTGGGCGAGGCGGAATCGTTGGTGGAGATCGTGGGCAAGGTCAGGTCCGACAACGCGAAACTCACCAAGGACCTCTCCCACGCGAAGGAGCTGGAGAAGGCGGGGAAGCACTTGGAGGCCATCACGGCGGCCAAGGACGTGAGGAACGCCGCCCAGTCGGCGGTGGTGGCCGCGTTGCAGCGCGAGATCGACACCAGCCGAAGCACCATCAGGCGCTCCCAGGCGGATGGCATGGACATGGTCTCGGCCGAGATGATAGTCTCCAAGGCGGAGACGCTTCTGAACGAGGGACTCTACAACGACGCCTGGCGCGCGTTGGAGCTGGCCAGGAACGAGTTGGACCAGTCCGTCTTCATGGAGCAGAAGGCCAAGGACCTGCTGCACCAGACGGAGCTGGAGATCAAGGAGGTGGAAGAGCTGGGCTTGGACATCGGCCCGGCCATGGAGGTCCTGCAGAAGGCCTACTTCCTGCAGCGCGCTGGCAATCATGCCCTGGCGCTCGAGCTGGGCAAGAAGGCCGAGCAGATCGCCTGCTCTTCGGCGGAGAGGATGGTGAAGGACCGCCTCTCCTCGCTGGAGGGGCAGTACCAGCTCGGCACCCTGAGCGGTCCTGATTACATACCCAGCGCCAAGCGCAAGGAGGATGTCATGAACCTTTTGGCGCAGAAGCGCTACAAGGAGTCCATCATACTTCTTGGACCTTACGAGCTGGACCTCATGGAGCTGCGGCGCAACCGGGAGCAGGCGCAGATGCGCATGAGGCAGCTGGAGCAACGCCTGCAGACGGCGCAAGCGGCCGGAAGGGTCTCGGAATACGGGAGGCAGATGGCTTTGCGGGCGCAGGAGCGGTTCAATGAGGGCGCCTTCGCCGAGTCGACTCATGCTCATGGCCCGATGCGAGGAGGACCTGCAGAACCTGGAGGAGATGTACTCTTCCAGGGAGAAGGAACTGGTCTCGTTGCGCGAGGACCTGGAGTTCGTGCAGGACCAGGCCCGCAAGCGGTCCACCGCCCAGCTGCTGGAGCAGGCCGAGGCGGCGCTGCGCAAGCTGGACTTCGAGCGTTCCAGCCTGTTCCTGCGCCGAGGCCGGGCGGCGCTGATGGAGGCCACCGGCCACGAGGTCGGGCAATACTTCGAGGAGCTGATGGCCCTGACCCGGCTCATGGAGCGGGAGGGCATAGAGGTGCCGTCGGGGGGCGCCATCAACGGAGGGAACGGTCAGTTCACCAAGATGAACGAGATACGCCCCAAGGACCTGGAACGCCTGAGGACGGAGGTGGGCGAATACCGCCGCATCGTCACCGTGCGCTTCCGGGAACGGATGCGTCAGGTGAGCGAGAAGGTCGGTCGGGCCGGAGCGGACGGCCTGGAGGTGAGCGCCAGCATGAAGTTGCTCACCCATGCCGAGGAACTGCAGCGCAATGGCAAGATGGAGGAGGCCTTCGCCACCTTGGAGGCGAGCGAGCGGCTTCAGGGCGTGACCTGGACCGATTACCAGGAGTTCAACAAGCTGCGGGAGGACGTGGTGCGCAAGTGCGCCGCGATCAAGCTGGCCGGTGGTGACGTCGCCGAGGAGGAGCGCCGTCTGACACGAGTCCGAGCATGAGATGCTCAAGGACAGCCGGAACGCATTACATCAGGCGCGAGGGTTGAAGAACGAGCTCGAGGCGCGCATGGCCGACATGGTCCCGGACATCGGAGTGGACATCGACTTCCTGGAGGAGCCGAAGGCGGGCAAGTGGACCAAGGCGGTGATGCGCGTCTCCAACCAGGGCACCGGACCGGCCAAGAGCGTCTCGGTGCAATTGAAGGGGCCCATCGAGATCCGGGGCGGGAGGTTCCTGCCGTTGGTGGCGCCAGGCAAGACCGAGCGTTTCGGGGTGGAGCTATGCCCGAGGAACGCTGGAAAGCTCACCGTCACTTTGGTCCTGGAGGCCCGGTCGCAGCTGACGGACGAGGATTGCGGCTACGAGGGCGAGTTCGAGATGAAGGTCGAACTGAGGCTGGATTATCACTTTTGATTATCAATATTGAAAATTATATTATTTTTTGATAATATTTATCTACCCCTAGGGGAATAGATTATCATAGCTCTCCGAGTCGAGTGAGGGCAGGGGAGGAAAGACGATGATTGGTAAAAGAACGATAGCTGTGGCTATGGTCGGATGCTTATTACTCAGCATCTTCATGATGATGGGGCATGCGATGGCTGCATCAAACAACAATCCACCGATGTCATACAGCTGGTATGATCGTCAGGTGAATGTCAAGCGGGACCTGATCGCAGGGCAGCATATCGATATCGGTTATGTGGAGATATGGAACGAACAGAAATAAGCTCTATGTTAAGTTCGTCACCGAGGAAAATCCAGAGATAGCCGGTGATGAGTGGTTCATGACCGCTACCAAGGTCAGCGTCAAGGGAGAGGCCGCGAGCCTGCCGATGACCAAGGGTGGTAACCCAATACCGGGAAAGTTCGAATCGAAGAACTACTACTCAGCTCCTGGGACAGTGGAGTCTGTCCATATCTTCGATATGACGGGTGTTAAGTGGTGGAACGAAGGTAAGATGCCTATCGTGGCCGCCCACGCTGACGCCTGCCGCTACGGAGGCCTCATGGGCTTGGAACTGGCATTGCCCAACGACCCGGTCATCGATAAATGTGGATTACCCATATTCTGGAGGACCGAGCTACTTCCCTGAGCTGATGGTATCAGATGGGGGGTTCCTGAACGGACCATATGTTGGTTGGTGCATCGACACTGACCGTGTCATCTATGAGAACACGTTGTACAACGCAAAGGTCTACTCCAGCATGGAGAGCCTGCCGGCCGGAGCGGTCGAGCACCCCGAGAACATGGACCTGGTCAACTGGATCCTTAACCAAGGATTTGTGGGAAAGATGAGCCCCAACGCTTACGGAATGTACACCTACGGCGATGTGCAGAAGGCGATCTGGACCCTTGTTGACGACGTAAGCGATGCTGCTGGCCTTGGAGCGTGGGACCAGAACCGTGTGAATGAGATATTGGCCGCTGCCCACGCTTGCGGAGAAGGCTTCATCCCGAGCTGTGGACAGATAGTCGCCCTGGTGTTCGTGCCCATCAACTCCTGTGGTGGGATCGTCTCCCAGGTCATCATCGGTCAGGTAGTGATCGGTCAGTTCGGAATACCATGCTGTGGACAGTGCGAGACGGCATGGGGCAAGGGCAAGACCTTCAAGGAGGGCTTCGGAGCGTCCCAATGGGGGATGTACATCGAGACTGGTGTACCGATGGCTGATTAAATCCATAAATCCAAGAGGTGTGCAAACACCTCCTTTTTTATATTTTTCAATTTAATCTCATCCCAATGGGGAATTGGAGGACTATAGGAGCGATATCGTTAGCGTTCGCCCTGGCGTTCATCTCAATGCCTTTGCTCGGGGCGGTGGTAGCTGAGGACAATGCGCAATGGCCCATGAGCCATTATGACAAGGGGAACACCAATCGCTGTCCGTATGATGCCGCAGGGAACGATGGGGAGTTGCTTTGGTCCCGAAACTTCAATGACGAAAGGATCGGAAAGCCGGTCATCGGTACCGATGGGACTTTGTACGTCACATCGAGCGGTGGCGGCCTGATCGCGATCTCATCAGATGGCGATGAGAAATGGAAATTCTCCGGTCCATCGGATGTCATGGAATATTCCTATGAACCGGTCTCGGCAGCCATTGGCCAGAGTGGGTGCATATTCTTTGTGACCGGTTCGGAACATTACGATTTCTATCCCAACGGCAGCATTTACGCGGTCTGGCCCAACGGAACGCTTCGCTGGTCCGATCACCTCGGGGCGCCGGTCCTGACCGCCCCGCTGATAGATGACCAAGGGAACATTCTGATAGTCATCTCGAAATGGATCGACGCCTACAACCTGGGATTCTCCGAGCTGCGATGCTATGATGAGGAAGGAGGCGTCGAATGGTCCTTCTCCCCTCCATCGGCGAACGGGTCGGTCTTCTCTGAACCGGCATCATCCTCGAACGGGACCGTTTTCATTACAACATATTTGAACGATAACGCCACCCTCTGGGCGATCGGACCGGGCGGGGACGGGCTTTGGAACCGGAGCATCCCTTCCTCGATGTGGAATCAAGAAAGTGGGTCTTATTCCGATCTTGGCGTCTCGGTCGATGACGATGGGTCGATCTACTTGACCATCGGCGATATGCTCCGGGCCCTGGACCCTAGCGGTCAGGAGCGGTGGAACTATTCCGGCATAAGTGGATACAACGGAGTGGCCATCGGCGAGGAGCACCTGTTCGTGGTGGATGGCGCCTATGTGGACATCTTGAAGAAGGATGGGGAACGGATCGCAACCTATTTTGCTTGGGGACGCGTCCTCAATACCCCGACCGTCGTCCAAGGAGACAACGTCATCCTGACCACGTGGTTCAGAGGCGTCCATATGGTGAACGCCACCGGGGTGGAGGTCTGGGACTATCCGCTTGATGATGCGGCCGCCAATGGTGCCGTGGTCGATGATCAAGGGACCATCTACTTTGTGCTGATCGAAGGCCAGTCGACCCCTGCCATCATAGCTGTCGGAGATCGGGACCTGCAGACCGATATCTTGGCCTGGGATGCGGCCTGGATGGTTTCCATCGCCTTCGCCACGGCGATGCTATCGTGGTACGTTTGGACCATTAACCGAAGAGCGAAGGACGAGGCGGATGGGCTGGGAGCTGAAGTTGGTCTCAAGGATAACAGGAAATTGGCCCTCGCACTCAGAGTTATCGGGGCCTTGATGATGCTGGCAGCGGTTCTGGTCGGGTCATGGGCCCTTTATGGCCCATACAGTGACGAGAAGGGGCTGTTCGAGATCATGAACGCCATCCCCCTGGCCACCCTCCTGGCGGTCGGTTATGTCATCCTCATTTTGGCATCAGCCCTCCACCCCAAATTCGCAATCGGACAATTTGTCATGATGGCATTGATCACCGTTGCCATGCTGCTCAGCGACCCCTTGCAGACCGTGCAGGGCGACCCCAACGACGGTTGGGTGCCCTATATCGGATTCGTCCTGGCCTGGCTGGGGACTGGGATCGTGCTGTTGTCAGGCCATTTCCACGACCCGGAGATGGAGGTTTAGGAGCAAGCGCCTTGGCACCGATCACTCCGGCACGCCCTCGTCAATCTTGATCATGGCCAATTCCCTACTGCTTATGTTTCTGGCAAAGGAACGGTTATGGAATACCGTTTTATGAGGGAATATCGTGTGAATCGATGAAAGGAAGGGGATACTTCTGAGCCATGGCCTCCCGTCTGCCGGGGCGGTGCTCATCCTGGTGTCCTACATGAGGGCTCTGTTGCTTCAGTCCATGGGACGGCCATCGATGGCTGGTTATCACGAATTGGATTCGTCTTGGCTTGGCTCTGTACCGGGTTGATACTGCTCTCGGTCCAATTCAAAGGATGAGTGGTTCTGGATTAAATGTATCTTTGCTTGATTCCTCGGCAATCAAAAGAAAATATTATATTGTCCTGGCCTTATGAAACGAAATGTGGGGAGTTTGGGGAGCATCAGGGCAGCACCATTAGTAATGGTATTTGTGCTAATCTCGGTGCCTTTGATAGGGCTGGCCACAGCAGAGGGTGACGCGCAATGGCCGATGAGCCATTACGACCAGGGTAACACCAACAGCTGTCCATATAATGCCACTGGGAACGATGGGGAGTTCCGATGGTCTCATAATTTCGAGGAAGCGATCGGGATGCCGGTCATCGGTTCAGATGGGACCTTGTACGTCACGAGGGGTAATGACCTTGCCGCCATCTCATCGGATGGCAAGCAACTGTGGAGATCTCCGGGAGCTCGTGATGAGAATGATCATTCCATTTTCCCCTTATCTGCAGCTATCGGTAGGGAAGGATGTATTTATTACGCGACAGGTTCGGAACGGTCACATACTACGCCTTCCCCGGGCGGTCTCTATGCGGTCTGGCCTAACGGAACGTTGCGCTGGTCCGAACGATTCAGCGCGCCTGTGCTGACCGCCCCCCGGATAGATGGCCAAGGGAACGTTCTGATCGTTGCCGCACAATGGACAGACGCTGATCGGTCTTGGGTTCCTAGGACTCCGGTGCTATGATGAGGGAGGAGATATCGAATGGGCGTTCTCCCCACCCTCAGCCAATGGATCGGCCTTCTCTGAACCAGCAATTTCACCCGACGGGACCGTCTACCTTCTGACCTCTAGGATGAACGGCTATGCCTCCCTCTGGGCGATAGACCCTAGTGGTGATGAGTTGTGGAATAAGAGCATTCCCGCGATGGGCATCGGAGGTGGTTATGGAGCGGGCTCCGACCTCAGCGTCTCAATTGATCTGGACGGGTCCCTGTACTTGGCCATCGGAGGTACGATACATGCCCTCGACCCAGATGGTGAGGAGCGGTGGAACTATTCGGGCAACAACGGTTACACAAGGTTGGCCATCGGCGAGGAGCATCTGTTCGTGGTGGACGGGACCTATTTGGACATACTCGACAAGGATGGGGAATGGATCACAACCTATATTGCTGGAAATAACCGACATATCTATCTGACACCTACAGTCATCCTGGGGGACAATGTCATTATTTTGACCTATGACTCCTACCCAGATCCCTACCCCTACTCCACTCCTGGGAGGTGGAAATCATCAACGCCACCGGGGTCAGGATATGGAATTACACACTCGACAATTCCGCGAATGGTGTCGTGATCGATGAACAAGGTAGGATATATATCGTGCTCGGGGTAACTTCCATCTATGCCATTGGAGAACGGGAGCTGCAAGCGGACATCCTTGCATGGGACATCGTGTGGGGCCTCTCCATCATCTTCGCCTCCATCATGCTGGTGCTGTTCATCCATTCCATCAGGTTGAACCGTGAATTGGATGAGGGCAGGCAGGAATCCAGGACACTCGAAGGATAACAAAAAACTAGGGAAAATCCTTAGGATCATAGGATGCGCTCTGATGTTCGGCGGATTTGTTCCTCGGGTGGGCGCTCTACGGCCCTTACATGGACGGTTACACATTGTTCGACATAGTTCAACTATATCGACCTGTCATGGGGTGGCCTTCTGGCCATTGCTTTGGCCATTGCTTATTTCATTATCATTTTCGCCAGCTACCTCCGACCCTAAATGGGGCATCGCCCAGTTCGTGGTGCTGGCCCTGATCACCGCGGTCATGCTGCTCAGCGACCCGTTGCAGACTGTCCAAGGCGACCCCAACGACGGTTGGGTGCCACAGATCGGATTCATCCTGGCATGGCTCGGCACAGGGTTCGTGCTACTGTCCGGACGGTACTACGACCCGGAGATGGAGGTGTGAGGAGCCAGTAATACCTATTGGATCACTCCGGCACGAACTTGTAGCCGTAGTGGATGACGCCGCCCGCGCCCTCCTCGCCGATCTTGCGCAGCGTGGCCTTGACCCTCATGCCGATCTTGACCTCGGCGTACTCGCAGTCGCTGAGCTGCGCCGTCATCATCACGCCCTCGTCCATCTTGATCATGGCCACGATGTAGGGCTTCTGCAGCTCGAAGGCGGCCGGCGCGTCGTGCACCAGCGAGAACGAGTACACCTCGCCCTTGCCGCTCAGCCGGAACTTCTCCATCTTGCCCATGGAGCGGCGGTGGCATATCGGGCAGACGTGCCGCGGCGGGAAGGTGACCTTGCCGCAGGAGCCGCAGCGCGTGGCCATCAGGTTGTATCGGGTGGCGTTGTCGCGCCAGAAGCGGGCGGTGGTCATCAGGCCACCCCCAGGATGTGCACGATGGCGGTGGCGCCGGTCCCGCCCACGTTCTGGGCCAGGGCGTACTTGGCGTCCGGCACCTGGCGCTTCCCGGCCTGGCCGCGCAACTGCTGCACCAGCTCCACGATCTGCGCCACCCCGGTGGCGCCGATGGGGTCCCCGCGGGCCTTCAGCCCGCCGGAGGTGTTCACCGCCACCTGACCTCCCAGCTTGGTGAGGCCGTCCTCCACCGCCTTGCCGCCCTTGCCCTTGGCGAAGAACCCCAGGTCCTCGATGGCCAGGATCTCGCTGATGGTGAAGTTGTCGTGCACCTCGGCCAGCTGGATGTCCTGCGGGCCGAGGTTGGCCTGCTTGTAGGCCTTGCGCGCCGCGAACCGGGTGGCCTCGAAGGTGCAGATGTCGGCCCGGGAGTGCAACGCCAACGTATCCGAGGCCTGCGCCGATGCCAGGATCTTGATCGGCGTCTCGGTGTAGCGCCGCGCCTTGTCCAGCGAGCACAGCACGACCGCCGCCGCCCCATCGGAGTTGGGGGCGCAGTCGAACAGGCCCAGCGGCTCGGCCACCGGGGGCGAGCGCAGCACCGTCTTCAGGTCGATCTCGCGCTGGAACTGGGCGTTCGGGTTGAGCGAGCCGTGCAGGTGGTTCTTCACCGCCACCTGGGCGATCTGCTCCCGGGTGGTGCCATATTGGAACATGTGCCGGCGGGCGATCATGGCGTGCAGCGACGGGAAGGTGGCGCCGAAGACGCTCTCCCACTGCTGGTCCGCCGCCGAGCTCTGGATGGCGTTGGACTCCGTGTCGCCGACGTCGGTCATCTTCTCCGCGCCGCCCACCACCACCATGTCGTGCATGCCCGAGGCGATGGCCAGATAGGCCTGTCTCATGGCCAGGCCGCCGGATGCGCCGGCCGCCTCCACCCTGGTCGCCGGTATGTGGTCCCGGGCCAGTCCGGAATAGTCGGCGATGAGCGCGGCCACGTGCTCCTGCTCGATGTAACGCCCGGCGGACATGTTGCCCACGTACATGGCGTCCATCTCCTCGCTGGAGACCTTGGCGTCGGCCAGGGCGGCCAGTCCGGCCATGATGCCCATCTCCCGGAAGGAGGAGTCCCACAGCTCACCGAACTTGGTGATGCCGATGCCGATGATGGCGACCTCCCTCATTCGCCTCCCTCCTTCATCAGGATCTTGCCCCGGTACTTGGCATAGGTGGCGTAGTCGATCATCTTCTTCCTCTCGATGAGCTGCTTGATGCTCGGGGCGGCGTCCCGGTTATAGTGGGCCATGTTCTCCGTCACGGTGATGTCGAACCCGTCGCAGCCCGCCCCGGAGCCGTAGGCCACGGCGAAGATGCGATCGCCCGGCTTGGCCACGTCCAGTATGGCGGCCAGGCCCAATGGCACCGCGCCGCTGTAGGTGTTGCCGATGTGCGGGGTGATGAGGCCGACCTCGATCTGCTGGTCGGTGAAGCCCAGCATCTTGGCCACCCGGGTGGGGAACTTGCCGTTGGGCTGGTGGAAGACCGCGTAATGGTAGTCTGAGGGTTTGGTGCCCATGCGCTCCATCATGCCCTTGGCGCAGGCACTGACGTGCTTGAAGTAGGCCGGCTCCCCGGTGAACCTGCCGCCATGGGACGGGTAGGGCTGGCCCTCCCGGCGCCAGAAGTCGGGCGTGTCGGTGGTGTACGAGTAGGTGCCGTTGATCGTGGCGATGAGGTCCTGGCTGCCGATGAGGTAGGCCGCGCCTCCGGCGGAGGCGGAGTATTCCAGCGGGTCGCCCGGGGCGCCCTGGGAGGTGTCCGCGCCGATGGCCACGCCGTACTTGACCATGCCCGAGCCGACCAGGCCCATGCACATCTGGATGCCGGCGGTCCCGGCCTTGCAGGCGAACTCGAGGTCCGCCACGGTGAGATGGGGCGAGGCCTCGATGGCCTCCGCCACGATGGTGCCGCTCGGCTTCACGGCGTAGGGGTGGGACTCGGAACCGACGTATAGGGCGCCGATGTCCTTGGGGCTGGTCGAGGTGCGCCGCATCATGTTGCGGGCCGCCTCCACCGAGATGGTGATGACGTCCTCGTCCGGCCCGGGCACGGACTTGCTGAATATCATGAGGCCTTTGCTCATGGCCTCGCCGTCGCTGCCCCACACCCTCCCGATCTCCTGGGGGGACGATGCGGAAGCGCGGGATGTACGCTCCATAGCTGACTATGCCAACGTCTCATGCTATCACTCCAATCTTTCCAGACGCTTCCACCAAGGTCGGCACCTGCAGGTTCGTGCGGACCAAGGGGAGGTTCTCCAGGGTGGCGAGCCGGATGGCCAGCTCGTCCACGTGCTCCGGCCTCTGGTAAACGACCAGGGCGGGCTTCAACGGATGGGCCCGGATGGCGATCATGGGACTGCGCCCGAACTTCACACCGGTGAAGATGAGCGCGCGCTCGCTGCTCCACCCATAGATCTTGAGGTAGTCCATCGAGCCAAGGGCCATGATGGCCTTCATCGAATCGATGACCGTGAAACCATGTATGTCGCGGTCAAGGCTGATGCCCTTGGTCAGTGGCTCGCCCTCGATGACCTTGATGAGGTCCTGCGCGTTCATGCTGGACTTGAACTCCCGGATGGAGAGGATGCAATCGATCTTCTCCCCCAGGTCGTACTTCTTGAGGACCTTCCCGCCCCTCTCCTCGTCGATCTCGATAAATCCGTCCACGATGCGGCGAATGATGACGATGCCGGGCGATTTCCTCCGCCCCGACTCGTAGTCGCTGATGACCGAGGGCGACACCTTCAGATGTCTGGCCAGGTCCTGCTGGGAGATGCCGAACTCCTCGCGCCATTTGCGGATGGTCTTGCCCGCATCGGCGGAGAGAACGATCTCACCAGCTATCTTCTCGCGCAGCTGTTCGCGCATATCTGGCGGAAGAAAATGACTCTATAAATAATTGTCGAAGATTCAAATCGACACATCCCGTTCGATCTTTCTGATGGAGTGGGTATTTTCGGGGACCTCCCCCGATAACAGGGAAGTACCTAATAGCCAATTGAAAGGCAATTAAGCGGACAATCATGCTGCTGTTGAATTTGTCCGAAGTAGATAAATTAAAACTCAAAATGACGATGGAAGCTTACACCACAGCCCATCATATTTCTGCATCATGGGGTTTTAATAATAAAACATGGAACAAAATCCATAATCACCGTGGGACCTATGCAACGGTACGGCAGATGGTCCCTAATCTTCCATCTGGTCTAGTGCAGGCTGCTAGAGATGTGGCGTGCGAGAATTTAAAGATGTTAAAGAACAAAAGGTTGCCTAGACGTAAAATCTATTCGGCAATGCGGTATAATAGAAATGTATTAAGATTTAACTTTCAAAAATCATGGGTATCAATTGGGACGACCCAAGGTCGAATTAAGACTACGTTGAAAATACCTGATTACTTTAATAAATATAAAAATTGGAAAATAATTTCATGTGTTTTAAAATATGAAAAATCGAAGGATAGGTTCTACCTAGGAACTGTTGTTGAATGTGATACACCCCATCCGAAAATGGATGGGGAGGTGCTGGGAATTGACCGAGGGTTGATCAATCTTGCAGTCTGTTCCAATAATAAATTTTTTAATTCTTCGTGGATAAGAAACGTTCGTGGGATGTATGAGTATAATCGAGCTCAGTTGCAGGCTAAAGACACCCGTTCTGCAAAAAAGAAGCTAATGGCTCCAGCGGGAAGGGAAAAACGGTTTACGGCCTGGGTAAACCACCGAATATCGAAAACAATTGCGAACATGTCTCACAATGTGTTCGCCCTCGAGGATCTTTCTGGAATCAATGGAAAAAGGTGCTGGAATAAAAAGCATAAAAGGAATTTGAAAGTGTGGCCTTATTGGTCTTTAGAGCAGATGCTCAGATATTAAGCTGAAGATCTAGCAAAAACAATTCTTCTTGTAGATCCTCAAAACACCTCGATAAGATGTTCAAAATGTGGTCACACATCCAGGAAGAATAGAGCAAAATCGGATTTCAAGTGTATTATGTGCGGATACATGTTAAATGCCGATCTGAATGCCTCGAGGAATATCGCCCGTTCTGGTAAATCTGGATTGGGCAGGCTTCTTGCTCACAAGCCAAATGCATCAAGCCATGATGATGGGAGGGGTCCCAAATGTCCGGAGCTTAGGTGCAAGCCCTCCTGTAATAGGAAGGCAGTGAGTCCTAGATGTTTCGGGACATTCGGTGGATATGAACTCCAGATAGGGGATGGGGGTGGAAACAAAATATCCAATTGATGGCAATATAGTTTTATATGTCGAGTCCATTTGCCCATCAAATTACCACTGGGTCTGTGTGCTAGCTTGGTCATACTTGGGGCTTCGGGAGCCTTAGACTCCGGTTCAAATCCGGACAGACCCACCACTTTTTTCCTTCATACTGGCTCGAATTTATGAATCCTAATTAATTTATAAATATAATATTATTTATTAATAATTAATTAATGAATTATAAATAATAAGCCAACACTAAAATTACGATGATCGTGATCACCGACAAGATCAGAGTCAGCCTCGAGGTTCGTCCCTCTGTCACATTGGCTGGCTCTAGAACATAGTTCATCGATTCGTCGGAGACCTCTCTGGCAGAAAGGAAAAGAACCTTAGTCCACCTCGCTAGGGACTCGGACGATGTTTTGACTTCGATCGCCCTTCTGGCCATCTGCGAACTGAGGCTCTGGTCCTGCGCCACCATGGCAGCATATCCGATCACTATGACGTTCACGTAAGTGCCAACGACACCCCGAAGACGGTCCAATCCATCCTCGGAGCGGTCTCGTCGATCGTGTAAGGGCAATGGCTCCCCTTGAAAGTCCAGGTCCGCGATCGCATTTGTCGCAAAGAGAATCGAACGTGTCGATGGTGTAGTTCATGATGCATCTTGGTTCAGTGCAATGTTTGGGCTCTTTGAGGTCGTAATGGGACCACGCCCCCGGGGGGTTGAATACCTCATCCAAACCGATCGTCCCCACCAGTCCCAGAAGATGCCCGAACTCGTGCCCTACCATTATCGCCACCTGGCGGGGCTCCATTTCTCGCGGGAAGACAACGAACGTACACGAATCCAATGCCAGACCGACCATCTCGGGGTCTGGTTCGTAATAACCGTTCATCACCAATACATGCATGACGCACGTATCGCCACCGGTACGGTGATCGGAACTGCTCCTGGCCAGTCCCTTTAGGTCATCCAGATCGTAACCAGTTTTGATCACCGTGGGGGCCGCGAAACCCCCCAGGCTCACCGTGTCCTCGAACCTGAAGGAAACTTCTTGCTTGACGCAGTAACTGGTCAGCATCTCCCGAAATAATCTGAAATAATCCACCCTCATGTTGTAGTACATGGTGTTGAAGCAGTCCACCTCGACCAGCATTTTATTGTAAGTATCATTCTGAATGTAATCCCACGCGAATCCTCCAGGCCGCTGCGACAACTTGTCCATGAGGTCGCGCTGAGGGGAGTTCCTTTCATAATAAACATCCAGCTCATGTTCCTGTTCGGCCACCACTTGATATGAGAGGGCCAGCGGCGCAACCATTGCCAGGCAAAGCACGATGCCTACGAGCCGGAGAGAAGCGGACTTTTTCATTGCGACCGCCCCTCCATTGGAATATGAATGCGGAAGGGATCATCTGGAGCATCGCAGGGGCTGGCCTGCCTGCAAATCATGGATCGCCCGATCGGAAAGGACCCTTCGGCCATATCGTGTCCATTGAACGATTCACTCAAAGCTATACATAGTTCCCGTCAGCGGTCCTCGGTCTCAGAAACGAATCGACCGTCGTTCGGAGGCAATGAAACCGTTAAATGCCCGCTGACCGCTCTAGAGGGCGACATGCACCCAGCCGACAAGATGGCGCAGATCAAGGAGGACTTCTCCAAGCGCTCCTCCGAGTACGATGCCGAGATCGTGCGCATCGTGCCAAACTACGAAAGGATGCTCGATGTCACCGTCTCCTCCCTGCCCTTCCGTGAGGATGCCGAGATCAAGGTGGTCGACCTGGGCACCGGGACCGGCATGCTCGCTTGGAGGGTGAAGAGACGCTTCCCGCGCTGCCACCTGCTCTGCGTCGATATGACCGAGGGCATGCTGGCCGTCGCAAAGGAGAGGTTCGGCCCCGGGCACGAGGTAGAATATCTGACCAAGGACTTCTACCACTTGGAGCTGCCGCCCGAACAGGACGCGGTGGTGTCCTCCTTGGCATTGCACCATCTCATCACCGACGAAGACAAGAAGGGATTTTATCGGAGGGTCAAGGAGTGCCTCAGGCCGGGCGGGGTCTTCGTCAACGCCGACGCGGTGCTCTCCTCCGATGAATGGATGGAGGAGCTTTACATGCAGAGGTGGCAGGAGTTCATGGCCATGAGCATGAAGCGCTCGGAGATCGAATCCATACTGGAGCGCTTCCGCCGCGAGGACTCCCTGCCCCATCTGCTCGATCAATTGCGATGGCTGTCCGAGGTGGGCTTCAGCAAGGTGGACGTCGTCTGGAAGGACCACATGGGGGCGGTGGTCTGGGCGCGCCGATAGACAGGTCCTGACGACGAACCCCGTTTTCACCATTTGTTTTGCTCACACCTCGTGCTGACCTGCACCATGGCATCGTGCGACCTCAGGGGGACCTCTTTCAGGAACAACAAGACGACCACCAGACCGACCAGCGATATGCCCAGGCAGAGCCAGAAGGCCTCCTGGAGCGACGACAGCAACGCCTCGGGTTGGAAGCCCCCGACCAAGGAGGCGGCGATGATGCTGTTCAGGACCGACAGCCCCAAGGTGCCCCCGATGTTGCTGAGGAACCGGTTCGAGGCGGTGGCGGTGGCCCTCTCATGCGGCTCGAAGACGTTCTGGATGGCGATGCTGAACACCGGCATGGTCATCCCCACCCCGATGCACAGCACCGCCGAATAGAGGTAGAGCAGTTCCAAGGGGGTGTCCATCTCGATCCCGCTCAGCAGCCAAGCGCCCAGGCAACAGACGGCGAACCCGACGATGGCGAACAGGCGATACTTGCCGGTCTTGGATATGGTACGCCCGGTGATGATGGCCGTCAGGGCCAAGGCCAGGACCCCCGGGGTCAGGACCTGGCCCGAGGTGGTGGCATCGAGGCCCAGCACGCCCTGGGCGTAAAGGGTGATGGCGATGATGGCCCCCATCATCAGGAAGCTCGCCAACGCCGATGCCAGGGTGGCGACGTTGAAGGTGCGCTTTCTGAATATCTGCAAGGGGAGCACCGGCTCCTTGGCCCTTCCCTCCCACCAGATGAAGAACACCAGGGACGTGGCCGATATCCCGACCATCGTGACGATCTCCCACGAGCCCCAGGCCAACTCGGAACCGCCCCAGGATACTGCCAGCAACAGAGGCACGATCCCCAGCGAGACCGCCCCGATGCCGATGTAGTCGATGTGCGGTTTGGCATGGTCGGAACGGAAGTTCGGGAGCTTGAGGTAGAGCAAGGCCATCGACAATACCCCGAAGGGGACGTTGACGTAGAACACCCAGCGCCAGTCCAGGTTGTCGGTTATGAAACCGCCCAGGTAGGGACCGATGACGCTGGCCAAGGCGAACATGGAGGCGAGTATGCCCATGTACCTGCCCCTCTCCCGGGATGAGAACATGTCGCCGACGATGATGAAGGTGATGGACGAGATCGCGCCCTCCACCGATGCCTTGGAGCCCTCGGAAGATGATGAGCTGGTCCATGGTCTGGGACATGCCGCAGAGTATGGAGGTCAGGATGAAGATGATGAGGCCGAGCAGGAACATGGAGCGGCGGCCATAGATGTCGGAGAGCTTCCCGAATATCAACAGGGAGATGGTGAAGGAGAGCATGTAGGCGGTCACAGGCCAGGTGTAATGCTCCACCCCGCCGAGGTCCATGGCGATGGTCGGCAGCGCCGTTCCCACGATGGTGCTGTCCAGCGAGGCCATGAGCAACGCCATCATCAGCCCGAGCATGATGAAGGGTATGTCCTTGCGCTTGACCACGTTGGAGCTCATCTGGACCCCTCCAACTTGAACAGTATCTCCTTCTGCTCCTGCAGCGCCTTGTACAAGCGCCGTCGATCGGCCTCCTCGAGATGGCCAAGGGTGGTCCGGATCTCCTGGTGGGCCCTTGCCTTGGCATCCTGAAGGGCGCCGGTGCCTGCCTCGGTGATGCACAGGTTGATGATGCGGCGGTCGCCCTGGTCGGGTCGACGCGTCGCCAAGCCTTCCTCCACCATCCGGTCCACCAGAGCGGTGATGTACTGTTTGGTGACCTGCATGCGCCGGGCCATGGCGGACATGGACATCGGGCCTTCGCAGGCCAACATCCCGAGCGCCCAGAACTTGGGGGTGTAGAGGCTGTTCTCCCCGCTCTCCCTGAGGAGGCGACGGTAGAGGCGGGGAAGGAGGGCCATCTCCTGGACGAGGCCGTTCAACAGCGCTTCGTCCGCATTCGGGAGCTGGGGGAGATGCTTCACTGGATTGATTGTTCATGCTGTGCACTGAATCCGGGCCAAGCTTGGCTTGGTATATAATCGTTCTCCAAGGACCTTAGGTGACAATATCAAGGGACGGAACCGGGAGGATGGGGCCAAGCCGTGACCCTGGATGAGCGCCGACAATCTGAAATACCAATGCCATATGTTCACAATCGGTCAAAAATGAAGGACGTGCCGCGCTTCGTCAAGGTGGGCCTGCTCCAGATGGGCATGGCCGTGGACATCGGGGAAAACATCGCGACGGCGGTCGGATTGATCGGCCGGGCCGCCAGACAAGGGGCGGAGCTGGTCTGCCTACCTGAGCTTTTCACCACCCGATACATGGCCCAGTACGAGGGCTCCTGCCTCGGCCACGAGGAGAAGTGCGCCTATGCCGAGACGGTCCCGGGAAGGGCGACGGACGCGCTATGCAAGGCGGCGAAGGAGAACGGCGTCATCGTGGTGGGGGGCTCCGTCTACGAGGTGGATGGCGAGCACCTCTACAACACCGCCGTGGTCATCGATGAGAACGGCAGGATGCTGGGCAAGTACCGCAAGACCCACATCCCCCATGACCCTTACTATTATGAGCAGGACTACTTCGAGCCAGGTGACACCGGTTTCCAGGTGTTCGACACCTCGGTGGGCAAGGTGAGCGTGCTCATCTGCTACGACCAGTGGTACCCGGAGGCGGCCCGCTGCTGCGCTCTGGCCGGGGCCGAGGTCATATTCTACCCCACGGCCATCGGTCACGTCAGGGGACATGACCCGAAGGAGGGCGATTGGCACCGTCCCTGGGAGGACGTCATGCGCGGTCACGCCATCGCCAACGGGGTCCCGGTGGTGGGCGTGAACCGCGTCGGCGAGGAGGGGCAGATGCGCTTCTGGGGTGGTTCGTTCGTCATCGATGCCTTCGGGAAGACGCAGAAGCGGCTGGGCCTGAGGCAGCAGGTGTCGGTGGTATCGGTCGACCTGGACTACGGTCACGAGATCAAGGAGAGCTGGCGGTTCTTCCACAACCGCCGCCCCGAATGCTACGGCAAGATAACGGAGAGGAAGTGAGCATGCCGCGCAAGGAGACCTGCAACTGCGAGCCCACCAGGATGATCGCCGCCCAGACCACCAAGGAGGCGGGGTACCGCATGCCCGCGGAATGGGACCGCCATGAGGCGACCTGGCTTTCCTGGCCCAAGAACCCGCTCACGTTCCCGGACCAGGTCCTTCCCGCGGTGGAGGAGATCTATGCCCAGATGGTCTCCGCCCTGAGCGGCGGGGAGAAGGTGCGCATCCTGGTGGAGGACGAGGCCATGTCCGATCGTGCCCGCGCCCACATCGACGAGTTCGGGGCGGACTGGGGGAACGTGGAGCTGCTGCAGATCAAGAGCGCGGACGTATGGGTGCGTGACTATGGCCCTACCTTCGTGCTCAGCGCCGACCGTAAGAGGAAGGCGGCGGTCAAATGGAACTTCAATGCCTGGGGCGGCAAGTACGATGACCTGTTGTACGACAACATCGCCGGGGAGGACCTTCTGCGCCGCTCCGGGGTGCGCTCCTTCCGGCCCAACATCGTCATGGAGGGCGGTTCCATCGACGTGAACGGCGCCGGGACGGTCCTGACCACGGAGCAATGCCTGCTGAACAAGAACCGCAACCCCCAGCTGGGCAAGGCGGAGATCGAGGGCTACCTGGAGGATTACCTGAACGTGTCCAAGGTGATCTGGCTCAGCTCCGGCATCGATGGGGACGACACCGATGGCCATGTGGACGATTTCGCCCGCTTCGTATCGCCGAGCACGGTGCTCTGCGCCCACTCCCATTCCGACCTCGGGGGCAACCGCGCCGTGCTGGAGAGGAACCTGCGCACCTTGAAGGAGGCCACGGACCAGGACGGACGTCCGTTGGAGGTGTGGGAGCTGCCCATGCCCGAGCCCATCGAGCTGCCGGAGGAGGAGCGATTCCTTCCTGCCTCCTATGCCAACTTCTACATCGGGAACAAGGTGGTGCTATTACCAGTGTTCAAGGATGCCAATGACGCGGCGGCGATAGAGCTGGTCCTGAACTGCTTCCCCGGTCGGGAGGTCGTGCCCATATACGCGCGGGACCTCGTGTACGGCTATGGCGGCTTCCATTGCGTGACGCAGCAGGAACCGGCCGTGGACGATTGAACTGGAAAAAGGCGAAAGGTGGTTTAGGGAAGGGGTTTGCTCAAAGGCGAGTTCAGCGGAACCCGCCCATCACCGCGGCGAAGCTCATGAAGTTCATCTTGGTGGCGCCGCATATCGGACACTGCCAGTCCTCCGGCAGGTCCTCGAAGGATGTGCCTGGAGGGATGCCGCGCTCCGGGTCCCCCGCCTCAGGATCGTAAACGTAGCCGCAGATCTGACAGACATACTTCTCCATGTCCATGGGTATACCTTGAGGGTGGATGCCACCGAACCGCATATTAAAATTATCCCGAACCTCTCCGGACGGAGAAAGTGAACATTCTGAACCATTGGATGGTTTGGCCTTTCAGGGATGATCGCATTGGACCGATAGAAATTCATTTATATCATTAGGCAAGGCCTCGATGAGGACGATATCTCGATGATGCCTTGCATGGCTCCGTCCTTCCCATGAGGCTCACTTGTCCTCGTGCCTCTCCACCACCTTCCGGTACTTCTCATGGATCAGGCCTTGGTCGAACTCGTAGAACTTTTCGAGCATGATGTCCTGCTCCGCCGGGGAGAACTGTTCCATCACCGGCACGAAGAAGTGGCGGTCCTCCGCCTCGATGTGCTTGGGGTAGAGCTTGGTGATCTCCCGCAGCACCTCGATCATCTCCTGCCGGACGGTGAGGTCGCCCGTCTCCATGGCCAGGTTGCATCTGTCCAGGTCGCGCAACAGACGCCGGGCCTGCTGGTGCTCGTCCTTCAGACGTCGCATCATCGCCTTGAGCTCGTCCGAGAGAGGCCTTCCCTCCAGCTCTAGCGAACAGTATGTCCTCCTCCTTGCCATGGTGGCATCGGTCGGCGTAGGAGCGCATGAAGTCGATGGCCGTCCCTGACCTTGGCTGGGTCTGGCGCTCCCCCTGCGACCAGCCGGTCCTTCTCCTGGGCCAGTACGGCGATCATGCGTTCGATGAGACGGTGCTCGATCATCAACGGGCCGATGGGCATCATCATAATGAACGGTGTGTGTTTGGTGCGCCCCCGACATATTCTTTTCGCCGGTGCCAAGGATTAATACCGGCACTCCGTTTCCTGCACTGGGGTCATAGCATGATCAAGGTGGTGCTGCTTAGGCACGGGGAGAGCCAATGGAACCGGGAGAACCGCTTCACCGGATGGACCGATGTGGACCTGTCCGAGAAGGGGAAGGAGGAGGCGAAGCGGGCCGCCACCATACTGTTGGAGCAGGGCTACACCTTCGACCTCGCCTTCACCTCCGTCCTGACCAGGGCCATCCGCACCCTGTGGATCGTCCTGGACGGGATGGACCTGATGTACATCCCGGTGGAGCATTCCTACCGCCTCAACGAACGCCACTACGGCGCGCTGCAGGGCCTGAACAAGGCGGAGATGGCCAAGACCTATGGCGACAAGCAGGTGCTGGTGTGGCGGCGCTCGTACGATGTGAGACCGCCGGCGCTGACGCCGGACGACCCCCGCCATTCCCGCCACGACCCGCGCTATGCCGCTCTCGCGGACCCGGACATACCCCTCACCGAATGCCTCAAGGACACCGTGGCCCGGGTGGTGCCGTACTGGGAAGGGCGCATCGCCCCTCAGCTCAAGGCCGGGCGCAAGGTCATCGTGGCCGCCCACGGCAACAGCCTGCGGGCGTTGGTGAAGTACCTGGATGACGTCCCGGACCAGGACATAGTGGAGCTCAACATCCCCACCGGAGTGCCGCTGGTCTATGAGCTGGACGACGACCTCCGCCCCATCCGCCACTACTACCTGGGCGACCCGGAGGAGCTGGCCAAGGCCATCGACGCGGTGGCCAAGCAGGGCAAGGCGAAGTGATCTCGTCCTCGGAACAGGCCCGACCCCATCCTTCGCTGGCAAAGAAGTAAATAAGTCGGCCGACCAGTCAGAACCTGGAGTGTTAGATTGAAGAAACCCGTCTTGGTGACCTCGGCCAGCAGCGTCATCGGAGAATATGTCGTCAAAGAGCTCTCGGCCCGGGGCACCCCGGTCCGGGCCATGATCTTCGACCTGGAACGGAAGGACGAGCTGCGCCTGCCCAACGTGGAGCTGGTGTGGGGCGACCTGCGGGACGAGGATGCCGTCCGGGCGGCCATGCAAGATGTGGACAAGGTCTACCTGGCCACCCCTTTGGCCAAGGACATGCTGGACATCACCAAGCGTCTGGTGATGGAGGCGGAGAGGGCCGAGGTCCGTTCCGTCGTCCGTCAATCGTTCTTCGGTGCTGACCAGGGCAGGACGGTGGCGCACCTCCTGCATCGGGAATGCGAGAAGGTGGTGCAGGCGTCCATCATGGACCATACCATCCTGCGACCGAACCAGCTGATGCAGGGCTTCTCCCGCTACTATGCGGGTTCGATCAAGGAGAGCGGGGAGCTGCGCCGGCCGGTGGGCCCGGGCCGGACGAGCTACATCGACGCGTTCGACGTGGGAAGGGCCGCGGCCTTCGTGCTGGACGGCAACTGGCACAGCGGAAGGAAGTATTGCCTGACCGGGCCTAAGGCGCTCAGCGACGACGATGTGGCCAAGGAGCTCTCGGTCGCGCCTTGGCAAGGAGGTCCGGGCGGTGGACACGGACCCGGAGGAGGCCTATGCCACCCTCCTGCAGCGGACCAACGATGAATGGAAGGCCAAGGCCATGCTCCAGGTGCTGCAGATGGAGCGGGCCTCCTTGCTGTCGCCGGTGACCAACGACCTGAAGGCCTTGACCGGCTCGGGCCCGAGGAGCTTCGCTCAGTTCCTCACCGACAATCTGGCATCGTTCAAGGACGAGGCCTGAGGCCTACCATCTTTCCTGATGCACCCGGTCCGCCTCGATAACGGTCGTTGGTGGGGCGGCTCTCCCCTGGCCGGCCGATGGGCATGAGGGCGAAGGGCACGATCGGCGCGGGAAGCCCGAAATGCTCCCGCATGGCCTTGACCCGGTCCTCGATGGGGTACACCCCTAACCAGACCGACCCCAGCCCCAGAGAGGTGCAGGCGAGCAGCATGTTCTCCATGGCGGCGGCGCAGTCCTGGGGCCAGAAGCCTTGTAGCGCTCCAGGCGCTCGTCCGCGCAGACCAGGATGGCCAGTTGCGATTCCTTGACCATCTGGGCGTGAGGTTGGATACGGGAGAGCTCCTCCAGGCTCTTCCTTTCCTTGACCACGATGAAATGCCATGGTCTCTCGTTCCCGGCGGAGGGCGCGCACATGCCCGCCCGCAGTACCGCCTCCAGCTCTATGTCGCTCACCGGCTCCTTGGTGTACTTACGAATGCTCCTTCGCTTCAGGATCGCGTCTATCTAGACCACCGGGCTCTTATCGCACCGCGCTTTTGATAAACCTATGCAGGGAAAGGTTGATGGCCTGACGCTCGAATGATTTCCTCCAGAGGGAAGCACATGAAGGAGATCAAGGTCCGGCTCTGGCTTCGAGCGTTTCCCGGTGCAGTACACTGGCGAGGGGAAGAACCTCTCCCCGCCCATAACATTGGACGGGGCGGAGGGCAAGAGCATGGCCATTGATCGTGGACGACCCGGACGCCCCCAGCGGCACCTGGGTGCACTGGGTGATATGGAACATGCCCGTGCTGGTCAAGGTGCCGGAGGGCGTGCCGAAAGGGCGCGAGATCATCAACCCGTTCCGGGCCAGGCAAGGGACCAACTCCGGTAAGGGATTGGGCTACGATGGGCCGTTCCCGCCCAAGGGGCATGGGACGCACCACTACCATTTCAAGGTCTACATCTTGGACGGGCCGCTCGACCTTCAGCCCGGTGCCACCAAGGCCGCCTTGGAGGGGGCCATGGAAGGTCACGTACTGCAGCGGGGGGAGGCCGTGGCCACCTACAGCCGTTAATGGTCGTCCTGGAACGAATCGGGCAGAGCTAAAATAGAGGTACGATTTTATCAGGGACCGAGGTTGAGAGGTTGGACCGGGCCGCGGTGGACAGGGCGAAGGAGCACTTCGCCAAGGTGGTGGAGGAGCAGATGAGACGGGTGGAGCAGATGAGGTCCGCCCAATCCTGGACGGACTTCTCCCGCCTGGACAGGATCGTCATCGGCATCGTGGGCGGGGACGGCATCGGGCCGTTCATCTGCGCCCATGCCAAGACCGTGCTGGAGTTCCTCCTCAGAGAGGAGGTGGCCCAGGGCAAGGTCGAGCTGCGCACCATCGAGGGCCTCACCATCGAGAACCGGGCCAAGGCCATGAAGGCCATACCCGACGACGTGCTGGCGGAGATCAAGGACTGTCACGTCGTGCTCAAGGGGCCGACCACCACCCCGAAGAAGGGGGACCCGTGGCCCAACATCGAATCGGCCAACGTGGCCATGCGCCGCGAGCTGGACCTCTTCGCCAACGTGCGCCCGGTCCGGGTGCCGGAGCAGAACATCGACTGGATGTTCTTCCGGGAGAACACCGAGGGCGCCTACATCCTGGGCAGCAAGGGCGTCAACGTGGACGAGGACCTGGCCTTCGATTTCTGCGTGGCCACCACCCAAGGCTGCGAGCGCATCATCCGTCTCGCCTTCGAGCATGCCAAGAAGAACGGCATCGACAAGGTCAGCGTCGTCACCAAGGCCAACGTGGTCAAGACCACGGACGGCAAGTTCCTCAGCATGGCCGAGAAGGTGGCGAAGGACTACCCCGGGATCAAGTGGGACGACTGGTTCATCGACATCATGACCGCCAAGCTCATCGACCCCTACCGCCGCAGCGACTTCAAGGTCATGGTGATGCCCAACCTCTACGGCGACATCCTCACCGACGAGGCGGCCCAGATCCAGGGCGGCGTGGGCACGGCCGGCTCGGCCAACATCGGCATGCGCTACGCCATGTTCGAGGCCATACACGGCTCGGCGCCGCGCATGGTCGATGAGGGTCGGGCGCAGTACGCCGACCCGAGCAGCATCATCAAGGCCGCGGCCATGCTGCTCAACCACATCGGCAAGGTGGAGAAGGCCAAGAGATTGGAGATGGCTTTGGACGTCTGCTGCCAGCATGAGCGCCGCTTCAAGATGACCGGACGGTCCGACGGTGCCACCGGGGAACAGTTCGCCGGCTACATCATGGAAACTTTGACGGACCCGGACCTGGAGAGGAAGTGGAAGGCCTACCAAGCGCGCTGATGTCGCATCAAGGCAGGAAACGGCCGTCGCGGTAGATGACCTCGCCATCGGCGATGAGCTCGCCGCCCTGGCGCATGTCGCACAGCATGTCCCAATGGATCACTGAGAAGTTCTTGCCCCCGGACTGCGGAAAGCCTCGGCCCAGGGCCACGTGGACCGTGCCGCCGATCTTCTCGTCGAACAACATGTTGCGCGTGAAGCGCTTGATGCCGTAATTGGTGCCTATGCCCAGCTCCCCTGCGTAGCAGGCGCCGGCATCGGTCTGTATCAATCGTTTCAACAGCGCCTCGCCCTTCGCCGCCTCGGCCCGGACCACCCTGCCCTTCTCGAACCAGAGCTGGATGTCGTCGATCTCCTGGCCCATCTCGATCCCGGGGAAGGAGAAGCGGATGTGCCCCTCCAACGATTCCTCCACCGGGCTGGTGTACACCTCTCCGTCCGGCATGTTCACCTTGCCGGCGCAGCGTACCCACGGTCGGCCCGCGATCGACATCCTGAGGTCGGTGTCCTCGGCCACGATGCGTATGTTGCGCTTGCGCTCCAGCCTGGCGCAGATGTGGTCCTGCTCCTGCTTCGCCTCGCGCCACTCGCTCACCGGGTCCTCCCGGTCCAGCAGGCAGGCCGAGTAACAGAAGTCCTCGTACTCGCCCAGGGACATGTTCGCCTCCTGCGCGCCCGCCTCGGTGGGGAATTGGGTGCCGCACCAGCGGATCTCCTTGCGCTGCTCCCGCTCCAACATCAACCGCTCCACCGCCTCCCGGCCCCGGTGCACCAATTGCATGCGTTCCGGGTCGATGTTGCTCAGGTATCGCGTGTTCCTGTTCCCCCAGACGGTGAGGTAGGCCTGTGCCGTCTCCACCGCCCGATGGTAGGATGGGGAGGGTGTGAGCAGCTGCTCGTCCGATGCGTGTCGCAAAAGCGCCTCGTAGCAATGCTGGTCCTCGACCATCAGTTCCGGGAGACCCCCAAGCTTGACGATCTGGTCATAGAAGGCCCGGAGCAATGGCAGGGTGGCGACGTCGCCGTGTAGCAGGACCCGGTCCCCCGGTTTCACCTCTAGCGAATACGAGGCGAGCAATGTGGCTAGCTTATCGACCCTTGGGTCCATCGACCCTCTTCCACCCCTTCATCCATATTAAAGGTTGCCACTAGGCTCTATGGTCCTAGACCTGATTTTGGCTCAGTAAGGGCTCTTGCCGGTGACCACTGGGTTCTGCGGATAGGCCGACCACTCCGTGAAGGCGCCCTCGTAGATATGCACGCTCGGGTAGTCCAGCAACCACTTGAAGGTGAGGAACTCCAGGGTCGCCTCGCGCCCCGTGCCGCAGGAGCAGATGACGATCTTGTCCTTCGTCGCCCCGACCGCCTCGGCCAGACGGCGCACCTCGTCTACCGGTTTGAACAACCGGGTGTTGTTGGGGTCCATCAGGCTGGCCCAGGGCAGGTTGACGGAACCGGGTATGTGCCCGGGTCGGGCCCAGACGCCCTTGCCCTCGTATACCGCCGGGGGCCGGGCATCGAGCACGATCACGTTCCCCTTGTCCTTCATCTCCTTGACGTCCTCCATGTCCACGAAGTAGTCGTCGTTCACTTCCACCTCGAATTCGCTGGAATCCTTGGAGGGGAACATCTGGGTGAGGGCCTTTCCTTCAGCCTTCCACTTGTCCAGCCCACCATCGAGCACGTAGATCTTGTCGTGACCGTAACGGGCCAGAGCATAGGCCCATTTGGACTGCTCCAGGCCATCGCCCCATTTCTTCACCGCCCCTATGCCGGTGTAGACCAGGGCGGGCTTGCCCCTCTCCACGCCCAGTCGTCCGATGATCGGCTCCATCGCCTCGCCTGGGACGAAGACCTGAGGGAAGCCGTACTCGTTCACCCGGATCAATCCCTCGTTGGCGTAGACGGCCCCGGGTATGTGCTCCGCGATGTAATCGTGGATGTTCGGTTGCGTGTCGATGATGACCATGTCGTCGTCGAGATGGTCCGCCAGCCAGTCGCTGGAGACCCACCTCACCTTGCCCTCGCCGGATGGGAACGGATGCGCTGCCATGATGATTGCCTCGGAAAATCAAGGGGAGCGACAGGTTATTAAAAGATTGTTAAGAACAGGGCTGGAGCTGGAAGGTGATTCACAAAGGACCGGACCGTTCGGATATGATCAGGTCTGATTGTTCTGGGATTGGAACTTCGTGTAGCGGTCCAGAACATAGCAGACATTGTCGGCCAGTTCCTTTGAGACCAGACCGCTGGCCTGGGATTCCCGGACATAGTTCTTGGCCTCCACGATGGAGGTCCTCGACGCTTTGGCGATGATGTTCGCCAAGAAGGTCTGCATGAGATTGGGGTCCATTTCCTTGTTGTTCATCGCTTCCCTCAGGTCATACTTGAACTCGTTTATACGCCTCAAGTTGAGCATGGGAACGCGGGTGGTATCGCTGGCGGACGGTCTGTACTTCTCCTTCCTGTCCTTGAAGTTCTTTCCTCGATAGGCCAAAATTATTTCTCCAGTGGATATTCTATGACGCTTAACCCGTATATAAATCTATTTCAAAAACGGAAAGAATGGATAGGACTGGTGGGTACCAGTCCAGGTCATGTTCGGATCGCCCTCATTTCTTCTTCTTGGGGGCCGCCTTCTTCTTGGGGGCTGGTTTCCTCTCTGCCTTCTCCAGGTCCTCCTCGTCCCACTCCTCGAAGAGCTGAGTGATGCCGTACTTGGCGGTGGACCAGGTCGGCACGCCACCGGTGAGGACGGCGACGTTCAGGGCCTCGATGATCTCATCCCTGGTGGCACCATAGTTCTTGGCCACCTTGGCCTGGGGGTAGATGCAGTCGTCGCACATGCGCACCGCCACGCAGGCCAAGGCGATCAGGCGCTTGGTCTTGCGGTCCAAGGCTCCATCCTCCACCATGACCCGGTCCATGTCGTGGATCAAGGCGGCCAGCTCGGGGTGGTGCTTCTTGATGTGATGCAAGGTGTTCGGCGTGTAACCGCCCATCTCCTTCGAAAGCTTGTCAACGGCCTCGTCGGCCCCCATTCTCATGCATTCCCTCATGTGATCACTGCCGCTTGAATGGGAGGTGGGGGTAAAAAGCGTTATCGGCGGAGGTGCTCACTTCTCCGCCAGCTCGTGCTGGTGATAGTCCCCGACATCCGTGGGCCGGATCGGTTCCTTGCGGCTCTTGGCGACCTCGCGTTGATATTCCTCCACCCCGTTCTTGTTCGCAGGAAGCTTGCGCTTGCGGTCGGCCGGGTCCCAGCGCTCGCCGGTGACCATGTAGACCACGCGCTCGCCGATGTTGCAGGCATGGTCCGCCACCCGCTCCAGGTACCGGGCGATGAGGATGTAGTGGATGCCGATCGTGATCTTCTTCGGGTCCTCGAACATGTAGGTGAGCATCTCCCGGAAGATGGTGTCGTAGAGCTCGTCGATCTCATCGTCCCGGTCGAAGAGCTTGCGAGCCTCCACCGCGTTCCCGGTGGTGTAGTAGTCCACCGAGTCGGTCACCATCCCCACCACCTGCGAGGCCATCTGGGGCAGGCTGAGCACCTTCTTGAACTTCTGACCGTCGAAGACCTCGGCGATCTCCGCGATGTCCCAGGCGTAGCGCCCGATGCGGCTCAGGTCCTCGATGATCTTCCAGCTGACGGAGACTCGGCGCAGGTCGCTGGCCACCGGGGTGTAGAGCGCGATGATGTCGGTGCAATGCTTCTCGATCATCATCTCGTAGCGGTAGAGCTCCTTGTCCAGCTTCCTCACCTCGTCCTTGAGGTAGTAGTCGCCGGTGACGATGAGCTTGACCGCCTTCTCGATGGCCAGGCGGGCCAGCTCGCCCATCTCCTCCACTTCCTTGTTCAGCTCCTCCATCTCGTGCGCGAACTGTACCCTCGATGTCATTCAACCCATCCTCCCGGTGATGTACTGCTCGGTCAGCTCCTTCTCCGGCTTCTCGAATATCTGTTTGGTCTCGCCGAACTCTATCAGCTCGCCCAGGTAGAAGTATGCCGTCCGGTCGGCGACGCGGGCGGCCTGCTGCATGTTGTGCGTGACGATGCACACCGTATAATCCTTCTTCAGGTCGATGAGCAGGTCCTCGATCTTGGCGGTGGCGATGGGGTCGAGGGCGGAGCATGGCTCATCGAACAGAATGATCTCCGGCTTGATGGCCAGCGCCCGGGCGATGCACAGCCGCTGCTGCTGACCGCCGGAGAGGTTGTAGGCGCTCTTGTCCAGGCGGTCGCTCACCTCCTCCCACAGGGCGGCCCGCTTCAGGCTCCATTCCACGATCTCCTTCAGCTGTTGCTTGTTGTAGCTGTGGTGCTGTCCCTTCTCATCGACGAAGCCGTGCAGGCGGGGGGCGTAGGCGATGTTCTCGAAGATGGACTTGGGGAAGGGGTTGGGCCGCTGGAACACCATACCGATGCGCTTCCTCACCTCCACCGCGTCCACGCCCTTGCCGTAGATGTCCTTCCCGTCCACGTTGACCGTGCCCTTGACGGTGCAGCCCATCACCAGGTCGTTCATGCGGTTGATGCTGCGGATGAAGGTGGACTTGCCACAACCGGACGGCCCGATGATGGCGGTGATCTCCCTCTCGTTGATCTTGATATCCACGTTCTTCAGGGCGTGATGTTTCTCGAAATATACGTTCAGGTCCTCGACTTCGATCTTTGCGAATGTGTATCACCACTTGTATTTCTGTCTGTAGCGTTTGCGAATGACGATGGCGACCAGGTTCAGGCCGACCACCAGGGCCACCAGCACCAGGGCGGTGCCCCATGCCACGGCGTAGGCTCGGTCGACGTTGGCGGTCTGTGTGACCAGGATGTAGATGTAGTAGGGCATGGCCTGGAACGAGTCGGTTAAGGAGTTCGGTATGGCGGCGCTGGCCACCACGCCGGTCACCAGTATGGGTGCGGTCTCGCCGGCCGCCCGTGACAGGGACAGGATGACGCCGGTCAGCACCCCGGACATGGAATAGGGGACGGTGTGATGCCTCATGGTCTGCCAGCGTGTGGCCCCCAGAGCGATGGAGGCGTCCCGGAGCGATTGGGGCACGGCCTCCAGCGCCTCGCGGGTGGCGACCATGGTGACCGGCAGGACCATCAGGCCCAAGGTGAGGCCGGCGGCGATCAGGCTGAGCCCGAACTGCATGTAACCGACGAACAAGGCGACACCGAGCAGACCGTAGACGATGGACGGCACGCCTGCAAGGTTGTTGATCACTATCCAGAGGATGCGGTTCCAGGAATATTTGCCCAAGTACTCCACCAGGAATATCGTCCCCAGGACGCCCACCGGTATGGCGATGCCGAGCACCAGGAGCATGAGGTAGAAGGTCCCCACCAGCGGACCCCATATGCCGCCCTCGGTCTGCGCCCCGGTGTCGTCTATCTCCGGCGACTGGGTGAGGAAGTCCCAGGAGAGCATGGGCAGGCCGTTCACGATGATGGACCCTAGAATGATGACCAGGGTCAGCAGCACGATCACCATGCAGGCGCCGAGCAGGCCGAATATTATGGTCTGCTTGTCGTTGCGGTTCATTTGTATGCCTCCCGGTAGCGCGCCAGGACGATGTCCGCCACGATGTTCACGGCGAAGGTGATGATGAAGAGCAAGAGGCCGACCGCGAACAAGCGCCTGGTACTGCAAGGAGCCGGAGGCGGCCTCGGGGATCTCGATGGCGAGGGTGGCCGGCATGGTGAGCACGGGATAGAGCGGGTTCCAGGTGTTGAGGGCGGCGTTCCCGGCGGCCATCGTGACGGCCATGGTCTCGCCGATGGCCCTCCCCAGCGCCAGGACTATCGAAGCGACGATGCCGGAGAAGGCGGCGGGGACCACCGCGTGGCGTATGGTCTCCCACTTGGTGGCGCCGAGGGCGTAGGAGGCCTCCCGGAGGGAGTTGGGAACGGCGTTCATGGCCTCCTCGGCGATGGTCACCTGGATGGGGATCATCATGACGGCGAGGATTATGCCGGCCAGGAGGGCGTTGAGCTTGGAATATGGGTCGAAGATGATCATGACGTAGTCAGCGAGTATGATCACGGCGAACAGACCGAGCACCACCGATGGAACGCTGGCGATGATCTCGATGAACGGCTTGAGCCAGTTCTTGAGCTTGGGGTCGGCGACCTCGGAGATGTATATGGAGGCGCCCAGACCGATGGGTATGGCGATGACCCCGGCGATGATGGACACCAGCAGGGTGCCGGTCAGGAGGGGCTGCACGCCGAACAGGGGGTAGTTGGGATGGAACGGGTTCCATTGGTCCCCGGTGAGGAAGTCATAGACGCTGACCTCCTCGAAGAAGGGGATGGAGTTGCCGATCAGCATCCAGAAGATCAGGAAGAGCACGGAAAGGCAAATGACCATGCATGTGAAGAGCACGGCGCTGACCAGTATCTCCTTGAACCGGCGGCTCTGATCGACACCATAGCTCGATATTTTCTTGGCCATTTCATCCTTCCTTTGTTATGGAAATAATTGAGGCCCGGAGGGCGATCCGGGCCTCGAGTTCAGGGTTTAGTTGCGCCTCTCCACCATCATGGCGTTCTCGTCGGACATGATGACCTGGGCGGCCGTGTCCTGCGGGGCATATCCGATGCCCACATAGCCGATGCCGCCGGGGTTGTCCTCCACCTGGACCACTACCTGGGAGCTGCCGGTGAACTGCTGCATAGATGCGGAGTAGTTCTCGTTCTTCAGCACCACTTCCTGGAAGTAGGCATAGGTGCCGGAGGCCTGGTTTCGGCCATAGAGCAGGACCGGGCCGTTCTCTCCGCCGACCTGGTTCCAGTTGGTGTAGGTGCCATTGTAGATCCCGCGCAGCTGCTCCATGGTCAGGACCTCGATGGGGTTGTCGGAGTTGACGATGATGGCGATGCCGTCCACGGCGACGCGCCACTCCACCGGATTCACGCCGTTGGCGATGGCCTGGTCGATCTCGCTCTGCTTCATGGCACGGGAGGCCTGGGCCACGTCGACGTCGCCGTTGATGAGGGCGGTGATGCCGGTCCCGGAGCCGCCACCGGCGATGCTGACATCGATGCTCTTGTCGGTCTTGAAGTTGGAGGACCACAACTGGCAGATCTCCAACATGGTGTCGGAGCCCTTCTGCTGGATGCTGGAGGTGCTGCTGCCCGGGGTGCCCTGGGTGGTCAGCTTGGACCTCTCAGCGGCCAGGACATCGGCCGGCAGGGCATAGAAGCCTGAGTCCACGGCCTGTGCCTGTCCTTTGTCGGCGGTCAGGACATAGTCGATCCAAGAGTAGACGGAACCATTGGGATATCCATCAGTGTAGAGGTAGAGGTAACGGGCCAATGGGTAGCTCTTGTTGTACACGGCGTTCTCATCCAAAGGCGAAAAGGCCGGAGCGGTGCTGTTGTTCTTCAACAGGACGATCTTGGATGTGGTCTCCTCGTTGTCATCCCCGTCCCCCATGAGCACGAAGGCGCCCACGGCGGCGGCGATGACCACGACCACCACCACAACGGCCAGCATTGTCATTGTCTTCTTTTCCATTTGATCACCATAGGTCGGAAGGGCGAGGGCGAGGGGCGAGGTCAGCATCCATTGAACAAGGAGGAAAGCCAATGTCCTTTCAAGCCTGCTGTTCTACCTGCCCTTACTTGCCCTGCCTGCATCCTATTCGAAAAACCGAGTCCGGGAGTAGGGCTATATACATTGTGTAGGTAGAATATGTTCTAATATATTGTATATATATCTATATATTCTATATGTATTGTATATACAATATCTAGATAACCATACCCTTACAAATCGGGAGGTCGTGCAATTGGAGATAAGGAGAATACAGAAGACCGGGGCATCCACCCTTACGGTATCATTGCCGAAATCATGGGTGGACCAGCAGAACCTGAAGCCCGGAGATCCCGTTTCCATGGTGGTTCTCCCCGATGGCACGATAACGGTCGACCCCAAGACCGACCGCAAGCGGGAGACGCAAAGGCGTCTGATTTGGTTGGATCAAAATGAGAACGCCGAGCACCTCACCCGCAAGCTCATCGGGGCCTATCTGGCCGGCTATCAACATCATCGAGGTCCGCTCCAAGGAGCGCTTGGACCATAATATCAAGCATGCCATCAAGGAATTCTCCCGACTGGTCATCGGACCGGAGGTCATAGAGGAGACGGCGAACTACATCGTCCTGCACGACCTGTCCGACCCGGTGGAGCTGCCGCAGGAGAAGTGCGTGCGTCGCATGCACCTCATCGTCAACTCCATGCACAGCGATGCCATGGATGCGCTGGCGACATCGGACGCGGACCTGGCCCACGACATCGTCGAACGCGACGCGGACGTGGACCGCCTGTACTGGATGGCGGTCAAGCAGTACAACCTCATCCTCAAGGACCGCAAGCTCTCCGAAAAGATAGGCGTGGACATCTTTGAGGGCATGAACCTGATGATCATCGCCCGTGGCGTTGAGCGCATCGGCGACCATGCTGAGAAGATCGCCAAGAACGTGATATTGGCCAACGAGAGGGGCTTGGAGTTCGACAAGGTGGAAGAGCTGCGCAAGATGAGCGCCTCCGGGTTGGCGATATTGGACAAGGCCATCGAATCGCACCTCCTGAAGAACATCAAGACCGCCAATGCGGCCATCGATGCCGGCAACGATGTGGTGGCCCGCTGCGAGAAGCTCAGCTCCGATGTGCGGTCCAAGCACACCGAGGCGGCGGTGATCTATTCCTCCATCGTCGACTCGATAATCCGCGTCACCATGTACGCCATGGACATCGCCGAGATAGCCATCAACGGCGCCATGCGCAATGAGGCGCTCTGAACGAAATGTGCTACATCTAGACGATAGGAAGAAAACATGATGTGGGAAGGCATGCTGCCTTCCATGTACAAAAATGGTTTTCAATCCAGGTTGAATCCGCCGTGCTTCTGGAAGTGCTCGGCCAGACCGCCTTCGTTGAGGATCTTCACCATCACCGCGGGCAACGGCACCGCCTTGATGTGCTGGCCGGTGGTCCGGTTGATCACGATCCCGCTCTCCAGGTCCACCGAGAGCTCGTCGCCCTCGGAGATCTGGCTGGTGTCGCACTCGATGACCGGCAGCCCGACGTTGATGCAGTTGCGGAAGAAGATGCGCGCGAAGGACTGGGCCAGGACGGCGCTGATGCCCGCGGCCTGGATGACCAGTGGGGCCTGCTCCCGGCTGGAGCCCATGCCGAAGTTCGTGCCCGCCCACGATGAAGTTGCCCTTCTCGATCTCCTTGTGGAAGTTGGGGCGGATGTCCTCCATGAGATGGGTGGACAGGTCCTTCATGTCCGTGCTCTTGAACTTGTACTTGCCGCTGATGATGTAGTCGGTGTTGATGTTGTTCCCGAAGACGTGGGCCTTTCCTTGCATCTTGGGGTTCATTGCAGCACCTCCCTCGGGTCGGCTATGCAGCCCTTGATGGCGCTGTAGGCCGCGGTCGCCGGGCTGGCCAGATAGATGTCGGCCTTGGTGTTGCCCATGCGCCCCTTGAAGTTGCGGTTGGCGGTGGAAAGGACCACCTCGCCGTCAGAGGGCACTCCGTTGCAGGTACCGACGCACGGACCGCAGGAGGGCGACAACAACGTGGCGCCTGCCTTGACCAGCTTCTCGATGATGCCGCTGGTCGAGCGCGCGGATGTAGGTCTCCTTGGAAGCGGGGGCGACGATGAGGCGGACGTGGTTGCTGACATGTTTGCCGGCGAGGATGTTCGCCGCCACCTCCAGGTCCTCGTAGCGGCCGTTGGTGCAGGTGCCGATGAACACCTGGTCCACCTTGAGGCCGGCCACCTTCTCCACGCCTACGACGTTGTCCACGTCAGGCGGGCAGGCGATCTGCGGCCCCATCTTGCTCAGGTCCTCCACGATGACACGGTCGTAGACGGCGTCCATGGTGGCGTAGACCGCCTTGTAGGGCGCTTGGGCCTTGTCCTTCAGGTAGTCGATGGTCTTCTGGTCCACGTGGATGAGGCCGGCCTTGGCGCCCGTCTCCACCGCCAGGTTGGAGATGGTCATGCGTCCCTCGATGCTCAGGTCGTCGATGACGGATGCCGTAGATCTCCAAGGCCTTGTACGTCGCCCCATTGGCGGTCAGCGTGCTGACCATGTGCAGCGCCACGTCCTTGGCGTAGACGCCCTTCTGCAATCTTCCCTGATAGACCAACTTGATGCTCTGGGGACCTTGAACCACATCTTGCCGCTGATGAGCGCGGCCGCCATGTCGGTGGAGCCGACGCCGGTGCTGAACACGTTCAGCGCACCGTAGGTGGTGGTGTGCGAGTCCGCCCCGATGACGATCATCCCGGGCAGCACCTTCCCTGACTCAGGGAGCAATGTGTGGCACACGCCCTCCCCGACGTCATAGATCTTGACGCCCTGCTTGTGGGCGAACTCCCTCATCTGCTTGTGCAGGTTGGAGACGCCCTCCAGGGGCGATGGCACGTTATGGTCGATGACGATGGCGTACTTGGACGGGTCCTGGACCTTCTGGCCGCCCATGTCGTGGAAGGCTTTGATCGTCAAAGGGGTGGTCCCGTCCTGGCTCATCATGTAGTCGACCGGGGCGACCACGATCTCCCCGGCCCTGACCTTCTTACCGACGTGATTGGATATGATCTCCTCAGCTATGGTTCCCATGATTTCATGCTCCCGTTGGGCTCATTCCTTCGTACCGGCCACCTGGCCTGCCTTGTAGTCCATGTACATGTAGACCAGCTCCTTCTCGGTCAGGCTGCGCTTGAGCGCGATGGAGTTGGCCCGGACGGACTCCAAAATGATCCCTGCGGCCTCGTCGTCCACCTCGTAACCGTACTTGGCCAGCATCTGCTTGACGGTGTGGCGTCCGGAGTGCTTGCCGATGACGATCTTGCGTTTCAGGCCGACCTCCTCCGGGGTGTAGGGCTCGTAGTTGCTCAGGTATTTGATGACGCCATCGGTATGGATGCCGGCCTCATGCGCGAAGCAGTTCTCACCGACGATGGGCTTCCAGCCGGGAATGGTGCGGCTGGCCGCGCTGGCCACGTACTCGGAGACCTCACGGAACCGGGTGGTGTCGAAGTGCACGTCCATCTTCAGGATGTGCTTGGCCGTCATGGCGATCTCCTCCAGGGGGCTGTTCCCGGTGCGCTCGCCGATGCCCAGGACGGTGGTGGAGACGAACTTGGCCCCGGCCTGGACGCCGGCTATGGCGTTGGCGGTGGCCATGCCGAAGTCGTTATGGGTGTGCATCTCCACATCGATCTTGGCGTGCTCGATGATGCGCTTGATGTCGTCATAGGAGCGGCGAGGCTCCAACATCCCGATGGTGTCGCAATAGCGGAAACGGTTCGCCCCCGCCTCCTTGGCGGTCTTGGCGAACGTGATGAGGAAGTCCGGATCGGCCCGGGAGGCGTCCTCGGCGTTGGCGGAGATGTAGACGCCGTGCGCCTTGGCGTACTCCACCGCCTCTGTGATCTTCTCCAGCACCCACTCCCTGGACTTCATGAGCTTGTGCTGGATGTGGATGTCGGACGATGACATGGATATGGCCACGGAGTCGACGTCGCAATCGATGCTGTGGGCGATGTCCTCCTTGTTGGCGCGGTTCCATCCCAGGATGGAGGCGTCCAACCCTAGACCGGCGATCTGTTTGACAGCTTTCTTCTCGTCCCCGCCCATGGCCGGGATGCCCGCCTCGATCTGCTGAACCCCTATCTCGTCCAGCAGCTTGGCTATGCGCAACTTCTCCAGGTTGGCGAAGACGATCCCCGCGGATTGCTCCCCGTCCCTTAGGGTGGTGTCGCAAATCACTAGCGGGTACTGGTTCAATTTATTCAGTATCTTCGAGCTGTCCTTCATCTCTGATTCCTTTCCCTGACGCATCGATATGATGGGGGAGTTGACTGCCTACGGCCTGCCCCTACCCTAGTGCAATCTTCGCCAATATTTGTTCCATCTGACCTTGTGTAGACAAATGTCCAAGAATCGAGTCCGCTCATGGACATATGTCGAGATGTGACATGGCATAAGGTCGCACGCGGATTTTACTTCATATAGGGTGCGGTACAAAAGTGTTTCGTTCTGTGGCCTCCGTTGGCCTTCCTCAGTCGCTAGAACCACCATCGATCATACTGGATGACTATACCAATGTTAAGTATTCTAAATGTAAATAAATCAATCCATTGATTTAATATATGACCCATGAATGGTTTTTACGATGGTGGGAAGAACACTAGGTGTGGTCTGCTGTCTGGTATTGGCAGACGAGCTCGTCCATGTCATATCCAGAGACAATGAGGTAACCCGGGTCCTGGTGGTCAAAGGAGAGGAAGGCGATATCCTTGAAGCGCAAGCTGAGGGATGGACCGCGTCCCTTCGACTTGGCCATGGTGGACCAGGTAAAACTGTTGCGGATGGATGGGGACGAAGGTCTGACCGTTCTGATCCGGGTGCTGCCAGCCGGACCTCACAATAATTCCGGCGATCTGCGGGCGGCGATCGAGGGGGCGGTGGACGAGATATCCGATAGATGCGATTCGATCTTCCTGTTCTATGGCCTATGCCGTAACTCGTTGTACAAAACGGAACGGATCGCGGACCGCATCGGTAAGCCAGTGAGCCTTCTGGTCGATACCGAAGGGCATCCGGTGGACGATTGCTTCGGAGCGAACATCGGGGGGAAGAGGCCATACCTCAACGCCATCAAGGAAAACCACGGCACGATCTTCGTCTTCCCTGGATACGCCGAGAACTGGCACCGACGACAGGGAAAGAAGGACCTGGTCAAGGTGGTCGAGCAGGTGGAACAGATGCGGTTCGTCTTCGAGAGGACCGGATACAACCGGGTGATGATGCTCGAGAACGGACTGGGCGACCACGATAAGTTCAGCGAGAGGGTCAATGGGTTCGCCAGGATGTTCAACTTCCAGGTGCTGGACCGGCAATGCCGCTTGGACGTGTTCGAGCATTCCTATGCTGAGGCGAAGAAGACCCTGGACCAGTGCGTCGGACCGGGCGGGTCAGGGCGCGATGATGGCGATCGGGACCTAGCAGACCTGTGTGCTTAGAGCCCTGTTCCTTGACCTTATGCCAGGATTCCCTCAGGACCTCGAGGGTCCCTTCCCGGCTCTCATGCCGCAACTTCAGGTCGGCCGCGAAACGTTTGCTCTTGGCGAGCAGTTCTTCCCTGTCCCCCACGCCAGTATCGACGAAGAGGACCCGTTCATAACCGTTGAAGAGAAGGCCGAGGATGTAATCGATATCGAAATCCAGTGTGTCCGTCTTCATCTTGCGCTTCATGTCCTTCTCGAAATACTCCTTTCCCCAATCGGCGAAGAAAGGGGTGGCGAACATCGTCCCAGCACATATCTTCCTCTCCCGGGCGTACTCGTCGGGTGTGAGCAGGACCCCGATGCAATCGTCCGCCGGCAGCTTGATGGTGGGCACCTGCAGCTCCTTCTCGATGTCCTTCAGTGACTGGCAGATGCCGTAGCCGAGCAGGACCGCGTCAGCCTTCCCCTCCCAGGCGTTCACCTTCTCGATGATGGCCGCCTTAAGTTCCTGGGGGTACTCATGCAGCCCGAACTCCACGTACTCCTTGTAGATGATGTCCGGGTCATCCCCCAGGACCTTGTCCAGTTCCTGCCTGAAGGTCTCACAGGCGATCACAGCGATCTTCATGTAACTCATTCCTGATCGATCCCGACCTAGCGTTAGGAAGCGACCGACCTATGATAATGACGATTTGGGAAATATTAAAATATTACGTTGTATAATTATTCTATTACGATTGAGATGAGAGCATCGGACATCCAAGCCCAAATAGAATCCTTACGGACCGAGGTCAGGGGCATCAACACACTCCTCCAGAGGATCCAAGCGGAGGATGTGAGGCGAGTATACGGAAGCCAGATCAGGTCGGTGCTGGTCGAGAGGGCGCAACGATTCTTCGAAAAAGAAGGTAAGATAAGGGTGGAAGGCCCCCATGGATGGCTGAATGAGTTCGAGGAAAGGACCATGGCGATGATAGACCAAACGATCTCCGCCTATCAGCTGCTTGACCGGGAGGGGGCGATGAAGGTCCTGGGAGGCTTTCGTCTCCGGTGAATGGCCGGATGGACCGAAGGAATCATTCCAACGTTGCATGCGACTGGTGAACGAAATCGTCGAGCAAATCGACAACTACTTTTCCATATCGGATGGATGGAATGAGCAGATATCCAGTCCAGGACCATCTCAGAAGGTGAGTTTGTCGGAGATATGGGGTCCTCAGCCCTGAGAAGGTCGAGGAGTTGATAGGACCACTATCCAACGCCATAAGGGTAGGCGTGCTTTTGGAGCTGAAGGCCAGGGAGGGCGGCCTGACCGAACTGAGCCGAAGGATGGGGTTGCAAAAAGGGCACCTGCAATTCCACGTCAAAATCCTAAGTGAGGCTGGTTATGTGCTTCTGGACAGAAGGACCCACCTTTATTTTTTGACATCAAGAGGGGAAAGAGCGTTGAAGGGGCTCGGGGAAATGGTGAAAGATCTGGAACTAAAGGAATGATGTCCGGGTCATCCCCCAGAACCTTGTCCAGTTCCTGCCTGAAGGTCTCGCAGGCGATCACCGCAATTCTCATTGTAACATCTCCGATTCCTGAGGTCATCGGACCCCAGACATACCGACCCATCGTAGGGTTGCAAGATGGATTGATCGACCGCCTTGAAAAAAGGTTGTATAGGTCCGACTCGAAGTGTCGCTGTTGAAGGAGGCTGTTAAAATGCCGAGAGACGAAGGCCGAGGTGGGGCAGGGCGTTCGAGGGCCAAGGGTGTGGGGGGGCGAGCTGTCCATTGTCGGACGGCCAGACCTTTTTCAAGGACTGTTCGAGCGGCAATATCTACGCCATCACTAAGAATGATGAGCTGGTCCGAATGATGGAGGCCATCCCCTCCCTGGACCGATGGGGGCGACTGTCGCATCTATGTCACGTTCGAAGGCGAGCTGGTTGAGAAGGGGATGCCTCGTTGGAGGGACGATGCCACCTGGGTGAAGATGGTTCGTTTCATCAGGGCCTGGCCAGGGCAACGTTGCGAGAGGGCGATGGCCGACGCCTCGTTGACCAACACCTACTGGCGCATCGTCCGCCTACTGGGAAATGAGGTCATGGTAGAGGATGGCCAAAGGGAGCCACATATGGTGCTGAGGAATGAGGATATCCACCCGTCGTGCTCGGCCACCGTGGGATGCAACCAGATATTCGGTGGTTATGAGACGAAGGAGGATAACATCAAGTTCGGTCCGATGATGACCACGCTGATGGCATGCCCCCCGCCGCTGGACGCCTTGGAGATGGATCTGATCGCGGCACTTGACCGATCCGCTCGATATCACATCCTGGCCCACACCATGGAGCTCTATGATGAGAGCGGCTTTCCGGTGGCACTGTTCGAGGCGGTCTACCTATGATGGGTAGTTTGGCCTAGGTCTCTGACATCTTGTAGCGCAGGAGCGCGGCCAGACCACCCAGGGAATCGAGCTTCTTCCCGCCCTCGTGATGCTCGCTCACCACCACCACCGTGCCCCGGGCCTGCTCCGTCCCCTTCATGATCCTCTCCATGTCCTTCTCCCTGATCAGGGTGTCAATGATGAGCAGGACCTCCACCGCCCCGGCCGACACCGCGTCGGCGACCTGCTTCGGTCCGTAGGCCACCGGACCGTCCTTGGCCACCTCCTCCAGCACCTTCTCCACCAGATTCATCTCCTCGGCCACCCTCGAACCCTTCAGGACCTCGCCGCCGATGCCTCGCTTCATCAGCTCATGAATGCCCTGCATGCCCGCCTGGCCGGTGTGATAGACGAAGACCTGACGGAAAAGCTCGGGCTCCTTCTGCTTGCCCAAGGCGAGCAGCGTCTCCTTGGCGAACCCCGGACCAAGGATGACCAGCGGCACATCAGGCGACATGGCCTGCTTGACCTTGGAGATTATCTCGTCGTAATATCCTTCCCCGGTGTCCTTCTGCTCGTACATCTTGCCGCCGGTGGGACCGGTGATGGTGGCCAGGTTCTTCAACCCGTACTGGCGCAGCACGGCGATGATGGCCTCGTCGTTCTCCAGGGATACGAAGACGATGTTCGGCTTCTTGGCGTCCTCCACAGACCGCCTCACCCGGTCCAGGTCCGCGTCCGTCCAGTGGACCTTCACCACCGTGATCCATTCCCCCTCCTCCATGCTGAGGGTGTGGTAGGAGCCGATGTCCTGCGGCCCATCCTCGATGACTCCGAGGATGCGCAGCCGGCCATCGTACTCGTGGAACTCCATCTTCTCGACCCGGATGCCCAGGGTCATGCGCTTCTTCTCCGTGCGCTCGGCGCGGATCTTGTCGCTCTTGGCCTCGTCCCGACGATAGGTGGAGGCGAACACCAGGTCACCCGGCCGGACGATGTTGTAGAGATGCCACAGGTCGTCGCTCACCTCGACCATGAGCTTGATCTCCCCCTTGAAGCGGTCCTGGTGCAGGATGCGCATGGGGATGGCAACTGCGCCATCACTATTTTTATTCGTTGGCATCCCTTCAGGCATATCGTGGACGAGGGCTCGCCAATAACGAAACAGGAGGTTGGTCGCTCCGTCATCGGCATATTGGTGATCGTGGTCGTCATCGTGGCCAGCGCATTGCTTCTAGCCACCCCCCTTTGGTACCTATGGCCATTAATTCTGGTCATCTCGTTGGTTTTGATCGCCATCTTGACCGCCTCCAAGAAGATGTGGCGATGCCCATCCTGCGGTGAATCATACCGAATATCCATACTCCAGGACTTCGTTGCCTTCCATGGGGTGGAGAGAAGGGATGGGGTTTACTATGAATGGAAGAAGTTGCGATGCCCTAAATGTTATGTTAAGTCGCGGTCATATCCAGTCGATGTAAAGGATGAGCCACCAAAATGACGGTGCGGTACCCCCCGGTCCGCGGTTGCCTGTCCTAAAGCCCAAAGCCATTTTTTGGACATGGCATAGTGTTCCGATGTTCTTTTTAGGACAAAAATGGCTACCCTTGTCAGGTCGGCCCTGAGTAATGTTATATATGAAATAAGTTTACCATCGAAACCTGATGTCAAGGTGCTTTCTTGTCTTAGAGGACGGGACCATTCTGGAGGGCACCGGTTTTGGTTATGAGAAGACCACCTATGGTGAGGTCGTCTTCAACACCGGCATGACCGGTTACCAGGAGAGCCTAACCGACCCGTCCTACCTCGGCCAGATCCTTATCATGTCCTATCCCCTGATAGGCAACTACGGTACCAACCCTTACGACGTGGAGTCGGACAAGGTGCAGGTGCGGGGTTTCGTGGTCCGGCAGAACTGCATGGAGCCGAGCGACATGTACCAGGGTCGGACCTTGGACGCCTACCTGAAGGAGAACAAGATACCTGGCATCAGCGACCTCGACACCCGGTCCGCCATCATCCGCATCCGAGAGAAGGGGACGCCCCGCGGCGCCATCGTCTTCGACGAGGACCCGATGGAGGTCCTGGAGAAGGTGCGCAACATGCCCTTCCCCTCGGACGAGAACCTGGTGGGGCAGGCCAGCATCAAGATGCCGGTGCGCCACGAGAGCATCAAGAAGGGGGCGAAGACCATCGCCCTCTTCGATTGCGGCGTGAAGGAGAACATCCTCCGCGAGCTGCGCAAGCGCTTCAACATCATTCAACTACCATACGACACCCCGGCCCAATGGTTCCGGGACCATGAGGTGGACGGTGTCATGATCTCCAACGGTCCGGGCGACCCGGACCACCCCGACATGCGCACGGCCACGATCAGGACGGTCCGGGAGATCAAGGAGGACCTGCCCATCATGGGCATCTGCATGGGCAACCAGATATTGGCCTTGGCCTTCGGGGGCCACACCTACAAATTGAAGTTCGGCCACCGCGGCGTGAACCAGCCCGTGAAGCACAAGGGGAGGGTGTACATCACCTCCCAGAACCATGGCTACGCCGTCGACCCGAAGAGCCTGGAGGGCACCGGCCTGGAAGTGAGCCATGTCAACGCCAACGATGGCACCTTGGAGGGCATGACCCACAAGGAGCTGCCCATCTTCTCCGTGCAATACCATCCGGAGGCCTGCCCCGGCCCGAGGGACACCACCTTCCTCTTCGACGACTTCGTCAAGCTGCTGGAGGCGAGGAGATGAGCGGGCACAAGGGCAAGATCATGGTCATCGGTTCCGGGCCGATCGTCATCGGCCAGGCCGCCGAGTTCGACTTCTCCGGCTCCCAGGCCTGCCGCTCGCTGCGCGAGGAAGGCTACACCACCGTGCTGGTGAACTCCAACCCTGCCACCATCCAGACCGACCTGGAGATGGCCGACATCGTTTACATCGAGCCGCTGAACGTGGAGACGGTGGCCCGCATCATCGAGAAGGAGAAGGTGGAGGGCGTGCTCTCCGGTATGGGCGGGCAGACCGCGCTCAACCTCTGCTCCGAGCTGGCCGAGAAGGGCTACCTGGAAAGGCTGAACTGTCGGCTTCTGGGAACGCAACCGCGCGCCATCGCCCTGAGCGAGGACCGCGAGCTGTTCAAGCAGACCATGCTGGACATCAACGAACCGATCCCGATATCGCGCACCGTCCATAGCATCGAGGAGGCCAAGGAGGCGGTCAAGTTCATCGGCAAGTACCCCGTGCTCATCCGCCCCGCCTATACCCTGGGCGGGACCGGGGGCGGCATCGCCTACAACGAGGAGGAGCTCGTGCCCATCAGTCGGTCGGGGACTGATCTACTCCCGCATCCGCCAGGTGCTCATCGAGGAGAGCGTCATCGGCTGGAAGGAGTTCGAGTACGAGGTGATGCGCGACCGCAACGACAACTGCATCATCATCTGCAGCATGGAGAACTTCGACGCCATGGGCATCCACACGGGCGAGAGCATCGTGGTGGCGCCGGTGCAGACCCTGAACGATGTGGACCACCAGCGGCTGCGAACCGCGGCCATCAAGATCATCCGCGCCCTGGGCATCGAGGGAGGCTGCAACATCCAGTTCGCCTTCGACCCGACCACCAAGGAGTACCGCGTCATCGAGGTGAACCCGCGCGTGTCCCGGTCGTCCGCCCTGGCCTCCAAGGCGACCGGTTACCCGATCGCCCGGGTGGCGGCCAAGATCGCCGTGGGCAAGACCCTGGACGAGATCGTCAACAAGATCACCGGCAAGACCGCCGCGGCGTTCGAGCCGACCATCGATTACGCGGTGGTGAAGATCCCCCGCTGGCCCTTCGACAAGTTCCGCACCGTGGACAAGAGGCTGGGCACGCAGATGAAGTCCACCGGCGAGGTCATGGCCATCGGTCGGACCATCGAGGAGGGCATCATGAAGGCCATCCGCTCCCTGGAGATCGACCGCATCGACCTGGAGGCGGAGAAGTGGAGCGACGAGACCATCGAGCAGGAGCTCAAGGTCGCCACCGACAAGCGCCTCTTCATCATGGCCGAGGCCATCCGCCGGGGCATGCCGCTGGCGCAGATCGCCGCCTGGTCCCAGTGGGACGAGTTCTTCGTGCGCAAGGTGCGCAACCTGGTGGAGATGGAGAAGGAGCTCAAGGGACAGCCTCTGACCGCCGAGCGATTGCGCCAGGCCAAGAGGATGGGATACCCGGACGAGAGCATCGCCAACCTGGCCAAATGCACCGAGGCCGAGGTCAAGCAGCTCCGCCTCAAGCACAACATCCTGCCCACCTACAAGATGGTGGACACCTGCGCCGCCGAGTTCGAGGCGGCCACGCCCTACTTCTATTCCACTTACGAGACGCAGTGCGAGGCCCGCCGCTCCCACCGCCGCAAGGTGGTCATCGTCGGGGCCGGCCCGATCCGCATCGGCCAGGGCATCGAGTTCGACTACTGCTGCGTCCATGGCGTCATGGCCTGTCAGGAGGAGAACGTGGACGCCATCGTCATCAACAACAACCCCGAGACCGTTTCCACCGACTACGACATCTCGGACCGCCTCTACTTCGAACCGCTCACCCTGGAGGACGTGGTCAACGTCATCGAGAAGGAGGACGCGGACGGCGTCATCGTCCAGTTCGGCGGGCAGACCTCGGTCAACCTCGCCGTTCCGCTGGAGGAGGCCTTGAAGGGCAAGAAGGCCAAGATCCTGGGCACCCTCCCGGACATGATCGACGTGGCCGAGGACCGCAAGCGCTGGACCCAGCTCATGAACGAGCTGGGCATCAAGCAGCCCGAGTCGGGCACGGGCCACTCCTACGATGAGATCAAGGCCGTGGTGGACCGCATCGGTTTCCCAGTGCTGCTTCGGCCCTCCTACGTATTGGGCGGCCGGGGCATGGAGATCATCTACAACGAAGAGGAGATGAAGACCTACGTGGAGACGGCGGTGCGGGTGTCCAAGAAGCACCCCGTGCTCATCGACAAGTACCTCTCCCACGCCATCGAGATCGATGTGGACGTGGTCGCGGACGGCGAGGACGTCTTCATCGGCGGCATAATGGAGCACATCGAGGAGGCGGGGGTGCACTCCGGCGACGCCACCATGATACTGCCGGTGCAGACGCTGCCCACCTTCGTCATGGACCGCATCGTGGAGATCACCGTGCAGGTGGCCAAGGCCTTGCAGATAAAGGGCCTGATGAACCTGCAGCTGGCCGTGAAGGACGATGAGGTCTACATGCTCGAGGCCAACCCGCGCGCCTCGCGCACCGTCCCGTTCGTCTCCAAGGCCATCGGCATCCCGCTGGCCAAGCTGGCCACCAAGGTCATGCTGGGAAGGAAGCTGAAGGACCTCGGGTACGTGGGCGTGGCCGAGTTCCATTCCATCGCCGTCAAGGCCTCGGTGTTCCCGTTCCTCAAGCTGCCGGGGGTGGACAGCATCCTCGGCCCGGAGATGAAGTCGACCGGGGAGGTCATGGGCATCGACGAGGACCTGGACGCCGCCATGTACAAGGCCCTGGTCTCGGCGGGCATGAAGCTGCCCCTCAAGGGCGGGGTCTACATCACCGTGGCGGACCTGAACAAGAACGATGTGCTGCCCATAGCGCGCCAGTTGCACGACATGGGCTTCAACATCTACGCCACCAAGGGCACCAGCACCTTCCTGCGGTCACATGAGCTGCCCTGCACCACCGTCTACAAGGTGAGGGACAACACCTCGCCCGACGCGCTGGGCCTGATGCGGCAAGGCCAGATCAATCTCATCATCAACACCCCCACCTACACCTCCGGCTCGGTGCGGGACGGGTCCATGATGCGCCGTCTGGCGGTGGAGCTGGAGATCCCGTTCCTGACCACGGTGCAGGCGGCCAAGGCCACGGTCGGCGCCATCGCCCGGGCCCGGAAGGGCGAGGTCTCGGTGCGGGACATCGCCTCCTATTACAAAGAGCGATGATGTGGCTCAGAGCAAGGCGGGCTTCTCCCGCTCTATCTTGACCTCGTACTTGGCCACTATCAGCACCCCGACCAGAAGCAGCGCGCCGCTGACCAGCACCAATGGGGATAGGCACCTCGTTGAGGAAGAGGGCGGCCCAGATGGTGGCGAGGATCGGTTCGCCCAGAAGGGAGACGCTGACCAGGGAGGCGCTGACGTATTTCAGGCTCCAGTTGTACATGGTGTGGCCCAGTATGGTGGAGACGCCGGCGAGGAGAAGGAACAGCAACAGGTCCTCAGTGCTCATGGGCCAGAGCTGCTCCCCGGTGGCGAGGCAGGCGCCGAAGAGGAAGATCGTGGCGAACAGATAGACGAAGAAGGCGTAAGGCACCAGGTCCACCTTCTGACGCATCAGCCTGCCCCCCACGATGTATATCGCCGCCAAAATGCAACCGGTGAAGGCCAGGACATCGCCGGCCAGCTCCCCGCCCTCCAGTCCGCTCACCGACATCAGTATGATGCCCGAGAAGCCGAGGACCATCCCCACCATGGCCCGTTTGTCCGTCTCTTTCAACAGGAATATCGAGACCACCCCGATGATGAGGGGGTGGGCGGTGACGAGCAGGGTGGACGCGGCCACGGTGGTCAGCGTCAGCGAGGCGTTGAAGGCCCAGAAGTGCAAGGCCAGCACCACCCCGATCCCGGCCAAAAGACCGTATGAGTTCTTTGAGAGCGAGACGCATTGGCGACGGCAGGGGCCCAGGGCGAAAGGCAACAACATGAGCGAGGCGAAGAGCATGCGGTAGGCCGCTATCACCAAAGGCGGGGAGTCGCTCCATCGGATGAAGATGGAGGCGAAGGACACGCTCACCACGGCGATGATGATGCCGATGTACGGCGTGTAGCCGGTACCGTCCATGCGGTTGGCGAACATCGTATCAGTAGATGACGATGGACTTGACCCCGCGGCAGGACTTCAGGCGAGGGATGAGCTCGGCCGGGACCGGGCTCTCCGTGATGACGTAGAGGCGGGGGTCGCTGCTCAGGTCCGGGTCGGTGACCAAGGCCTGGCGGATGCTTATTCCCGATGTGGCTATCACCCCGGTGACGTCGGCGATGATGCCTGGCGCCCCGGCGTTGGTGGGGATGATCTCGATGGCGCTCCATCCCATCTCCGACGCCACGTCCTTGAGGAAGCCTATCGGCCGGAGCTTGGAGAAGACCCGCAGCAGCTCGGGGCTGGACTCGATGGTGTGCACCGTGGCCCTCACGATGCGCCGGTCCACGCCAGCGGCCTTGCCCACCGCCACGTCCCCCACCTCGACCTCGCCGCTGTATATGCGGCCTTCCCGCACGCTCAGCCCTTGGTCGAGCAGCAGCTTGGCCACCTTGGCCTGGGATGGGTACCTCCCAAAATAGTTGGAGATCTGCTTCCACATGGTGCTTCACTATGGGCGCGGTGGATTAAAGCGTTTCCCATTGTACGGTTATGTTCATTGAGGAGCGGATGCATACGCAAGGCAAAACTTATTCGTAACTTGGTGCAATAGGGAGACGGCACTTTGACAGGGGACGCCATCCATAATGTGAATGATGACGAAACCCTTATATGCGTGCTATAAATTGACACGGTTCACCCGAGGTGATATGTTGCTTGGCAAGAACATAAGGATCGAACGCATCATGGACAGGTCCACAGGAAGAGCGGTAATCGTCCCTCTGGACCACGGCATCTCCATGGGCCCCATCGAAGGATTGGTCGACATGCGGTCGACAGTGGACAAGGTCTCCCAGGGAGGCGCCACCGCCGTGGTGCATGCACAAGGGCATACTTCCCTTCGGCCACCGTTCCTTCGGCCGGGACATCGGCCTCATCGTGCACCTGTCCGCCAGCACCGGGCTCTCCCCCCAACCGAACCACAAGGTCATCGTGACCACGGTGGAGGAGGCGATCAAGTGGGGCGCGGACGCGGTCTCCATCCATGTCAACCTGGGCGACGACCACGAGTATGCCATGCTGCGCGACTTCGGGCGAGATCGCCTGCAAGTGCAACGAGTGGGGCATGCCCCTGTTGGTCATGATCTACCCCCGGGGCAAGGACATCCCGGACGCATACAACGTGGACATGCTCAAGAAGTGCGCCCGCACGGCCACCGAGCTGGGCGCGGACATCATCAAGACCAATTACACCGGCGACATCGACAGCTTCAAAGAGGTGGTGCGGGGTGCGCAGGCCCCGGTCATCATAGCCGGAGGCCCGAAGATGGACTCCGATGAGAAGCTCCTGCAGATGGTGAAGGACTCCATGGACGCAGGCGGCAAGGGCGTAAGCATCGGCCGCAATGTCTTCCAGCACCGCAACGTCATTGGCATCACCAAGGCCATCAGCGGCATCGTGCTCGAGGACATGGACGTGGAGGAGGCCCTGAAGATCCTCAAGTGATCCACATGTCCGATAAGATCATGTGGGTGAGGAGCGACCACCTGCCCACCTACGAGCAGAGGAAGAAGGTAGTGACAGCGGCGCTGGAGGCCGGACTGGTGGACATAGTGGTCCGTCAGGAGGACAAGGAGCTGCGCCGCCTGGGCCGGTTCCAGGCCATCGAGAGGCGAGGGGACGACCTGTACATCGACGAGGAGAAGGTCGGGGAGATGGTGGAGATCAACCGCCCCGAGGACCTGGCCAAGGCCTCCGCCCTGAAGGACAAGGTCGAGTTCGTGGTCATTGCCGCGAACGACTGGAAGGTCATACCCCTGGAGAACCTCATCGCCGAGTTCCAGCGCTCCAACACCGAGGTGCTTGGCCGGAGCCAGCGACCCGGATGAGGCCAGGCTTTTCGCCCAGACCCTGGAGGTGGGCGTGGACGGCATCGTCATCACCCCCACCGATCCAGGCGTGATCAAGGATTTCAAGAGCACCGTCATCGGGGCCCTCCCGGACATCGAGCTCACTCCCGATCAAGGTGACGCGCATCGCGCCGCTCAGCATGGGCGACCGGGTCTGCGTGGACACCTGCTCCCTGATGAGGGTGGGCGAGGGCATGCTCATCGGTTCGCAATCAGGATGCCTCTTCCTGGTCCAGTCGGAGGCCATGGAGAGCGAGTACGTCGCGGCCAGGCCGTTCCGCGTCAACGCCGGGGCGGTGCACGCCTACGTGCTTGGCTCCGATGGCCGCACCAAATACCTGTCCGAGGTCAGGGGGGGCGACGAGCTGATGGCGATCGACACCGATGGCAAATGCCGTCCGGTCATCGTGGGCCGGGCCAAGGTGGAAGTGAGACCATTACTGTTATTGGAGGCGGAGGCGGAAGGCCGCCGCTACTCCACCATTCTGCAGAACGCGGAGACCATCAGGCTCTGCACCCCTTCCGGGCCGGTATCCGTATCGGCGCTCAAGGTGGGGCAGGAGGTCCTGGCGAGGATCGAGGCGGGCGGAAGGCATTTCGGCCACGCCATCGCCGAGACGATCATTGAAAGGTGAATATGATGCGAGCATGTGTTTCGATAGCGGAGAAGGATATGGAATCGACCCTTGCGGCCTGCCGCGAGGCGGTGGAGAAGGGAGCGGACATGATAGAGGTGCGCTTCGACCGCATGGCGGCCCTGCCGGAGGACCTTGCCCCGTTCAAGGCCTTCGAGAAGCCGATGGTGGCGACGTTGCGCACCTCCCGTCAGGGCGGGGGCTATTCCGGTCCGGACGCGGTAAAACTATCCTTCCTCAAGGAGGCGGCCCGCACTGGGTTCCAATACATCGACCTGGAGCTCGACTTCCCTCTGCTGACCAAGGCGCAGAAGGAGATCAAGGGTGCCAAGTTCATCATCTCCCAGCATGACCATCACAAGACGCCAAGCCCCTCGTTGATGGTGCAGGCACTGGTGACCTGCGCCGCCAAAGGCGACGTGGCCAAGGTGGCCTACCACGCCACCAACATGGAGGACGTGCTGCACCTGACGGAAGCGGCGAAGCTCTATTCGCAGACCGGGAACCAGTTCGTGGCCATCTCCATGGGCGAGAGGGGGTCGGTGACCCGGGCCTGCTACGACCACATGGGCGCGGCGTTCACTTACGCGACGCTCCACAAGGAGAGGCCCACCGCCCCGGGACAGATCGACCTGGCCGCCCTGCGCGCCTTGGACGGCGAGAAGGTGGTGGCCGGCGTGGTCGGCCAGTCGCTCTCCCACTCCCTATCGGCCTGGATGCACAACGCGGCGTTCCGTTCCCTTTCTTTGCCTGGCCTCTATCTCAAGTTCCAGATGGAAAAGCACGAGCTGACTGCGTTCACCGAGCTGGTGGGGGAGCTGGGAGTGCGGGGTTTCAACGTCACCATACCCTACAAAGGGGCCATCATCGAACTGTTGGACAAGGTCGACCCGGAGGCGGAGCGCATCGGGGCGGTCAACACCGTCCTGAACACCGGCGGCGACCTGGTGGGCTTCAACACCGATGTCTATGGCGTGCAGATGACCTTCGAGAAGGCCGCCTTCGACCCCAAGGGGCGCAAGGTGCTGGTGGTCGGGGCGGGAGGGGCGGCCCGATCGGTGCTCACCCACCTGTCCCGGAGCCAGGCCGAGATATTCCATGTACAACCGGACCAAGGAGAAGGCCGATGAGCTGGCCAAGACCTTCGGCGGGACCACGGTCGTCTCCAAGGAGGAACTGCTCCAGAGGGAGTACGAGGCGGTCGTGAACTGCACCCCCTTGGGGATGAAGGGCTATCCAGACGAGCTGCCGGTGGACATCAGCGTCCTGAGACCGGGACAGTTCGTCATGGACACCATCTACAACCCGGCCCGGACGAAGCTGGTGATCGCGGCGGAGGAGCGCGGCGCCAAAGCGGTCTCCGGTCGCGACATGCTGATCTACCAGGCCATGAAGGCCTTCTCGGTCTGGACCGGCATCATGCCTGACTACGAGGTCATGTTGGCCGGGTTCCAGGAGGGCATATCTCGATGAAGGGTCGTGGCATGGCCCACGGCGCCGGCACGATCATAAACGCCATAGCCACCGGCAAGGGGGCGGCCTTCGGCATCGATCTCCGCACCGATGCGGAGGTGGAGCTGAACGATTCTGGCCAGATAGAGGTGGTCATCGATGGGGCGGAAGGCGAGAGCACCAAGCTGGTGGAGCTATGTGTGCGTTCGGTGCTCCATGCCTACGGGGAGGAGGGGCGGGGCGCCCAGGTCGTCACCCGTTCCGAGATACCCATATCCAAAGGGTTGAAGAGCAGCAGCGCCGCGGCCAACGCCACCATCAAGGCCACCCTGAGGGCGCTGGGGGAGGACATGCCCCTGCTGGACTCGATCCGACTGGGCTGCCGATGCGCCATCGAGGCGGGGGTCTCCGTGACCGGCGCCTTCGATGACGCCTGCGCCTCCGTCATGGGCGGGCTGGTCATCACGGACAACACCAACATGGAGCTGGTGGACCGGGAGCGCATGGACCCGTCGCTGGTGGCGCTGATCCATGTGCCACCGTACCAGATCCGCAAGAGGCGGCCTGCCCCTGGACCGCATACGCAACATCGCCGACATCATCGAACTGGCATATATCCTGGCACAGAAGGGACAGTACGCCATGGCCATGAAGCTGAACGGTCTGGCATACGCATCCGTGCTCGGTGTCGACCCGTCCATCATGCACGAGGCCCTGGCCAAGGGCGCGGTGGCGGCGGGCATCAGCGGCACCGGTCCGGCCACGGTCATTCTGATCGAGAGGGACCGGGCCGAGGCGCTGAGAGCGGAGATGAGCGGGGCCAAGGACATCATCCAGGCAGACGTCTACAACTGCGATTAGGAGTGATCACATGAAACTGAGGGTCAGACCGTCGACGATCGAGGGCGAGGTGAGCTCCTCCCCTTCCAAGAGCTACACCCACCGGGCCATGGCCCTGGCCCTGTTGGCGGAGGGCACCTCGCATCTGCGTCGCCCCCTGCTCAGCGGGGATACCCTGGCCACACTTTCGGCGGTGAGGAAGTTCGGGGCGGAGGCTGACAGTGAGGGGGAAGTGCTGCACATCAACGGAGGCCGGTTGCGCTGCCCGGACGATGTCATAAATGTGGACAACTCCGGGACCACCATCAGGATCATGGCCGGCATCGCCTCCCTCCTTCCATGCATCACCGTCCTCACCGGGGATGAGTCCATACGAAGGCGGCCCATGCAACCGCTCATCGACGCCCTGGGAGAGCTAGGGGCGGAATGCCGCTCCACCCGGGGCAACGGGCTCGCGCCGCTGCTGGTCCGGGGACCGAACACCGGCACCCGCACGCACATCAAGGGCGACGTCAGCTCCCAGTTCATCTCCTCGCTGCTCATCTCCTCCGCCGTCAAGACGGTGGACACGGAGATCAGTGCTGACCACGCCGTTGCGCTCCCGACCATACGTGGAGATCACCATGGACATGATGGCACGGTTCGGGGTCCGGAGCGAGGCGCTTCCCGAGGGCTTCCTGGTCCCGGGTGGCCAGCGGTACTCCCCTCAGGACTATGCCGTCCCGGGGGACTTCTCCTCAGCCGCATTCCCGTTGATGGCCGGGGCACTGGCCGGCCATGCCAAGGTGCGCCACCTCGACCAACAGGACCGGCAGGGGGACAAGGTGGTGCTGGACATATTGAGCAAGTTCGGCGCCCCGGTCCACTGGGTCGGGGACTCCGTCGAGACGTCCCGGGTGCCGCTGGTCGGCAACGAGGTCGACCTTTCCCAGGCCCCGGACCTCTTCCCGATAGTGGCGGTCATGGCCACTCAGGCGCAAGGGGTCACGGTCATCAAGAACGCGGAGCACGTCCGTCTCAAGGAATCGGACCGCATCGCCGCCACCGTGGAGTTCCTGGGCCGCATGGGGGCGGAGGTGGAGGAGAGGAGGGACGGTTGCATCATCAAAGGGCCGTGCCAGCTGCGCGGCGCCTCGGTGGACTCCCTGGCGGACCACCGCATCCTCATGGCCGCCGCCATCGCCACCCTGGTGGCGGAGGGCGAGAGCGTCATCACCGATGGCGATTGCTTTAAAATATCGTACCCGGGTTTCGTGGAGGACATGACCGCCCTGGGGGCGGACCTGGAGCTGATACCCTGAACACCATCGGGACCTCGTTCAAGATCACCATATTCGGTTCCAGCCACGGCGAGGGCGTCGGCTGCGTCCTGGACGGCGTTCCACCGGGAATGGTCCTGGACCTGAGGCAGCTGAGGGAGGAGATGGACCTGCGCAGGCCCGCGCCAGGCATCGGCACGCCCCGGCAGGAGGAGGACGAGGTGGAGATACTTTCCGGGGTCAAGGACGGAATGGCCACCGGCGGGGCGCTCACCATGTTCGTGCGCAACCGCGACCGGGACAGTGACAAGTACAAACAGTTCCGCGACAAGCCTCGGCCCGGGCACGCGGACCAGACCGCGGTCGCCAAATATGGCGAGTGCCACGATATCCGAGGAGGAGGCCAGTTCTCCGGCCGGATGACCGCCGCATTGGTGGCCGGGGGGTCGATCGCCAAGCAATTGCTGGCAGAGCATGGCATAGTGGTGGCCGCCTATACCGAGAGCATCGGCAAGGTGGTGGATGCCAGGAGGCACGGCATCCAAGACATGTTATCCATTGCTCGTTGCAATGACCTGCGCGCCGCCTCGGAGGACGTGATCGAGGCGATGCGCGAGGAGATCCTCGCCGCCCGAGAGGAGGGTGACAGCGTCGGCGGGGTGGTGCATTGCCTCATCGATGGCGTACCGGTAGGACTGGGCGAGCCTTTCTTCGATACGGTCGAAGGAGAACTGGCCAAGATGATGTTCGCCATACCCGCGGTCAAAGGGCATCGAGTTCGGTGCAGGCTTCCGGGCGGCCGCCATGCGCGGCTCGGAGCATAACGACCCGTTCGTGGTGGTGCAGGGACGGCTCCGCACGGCAAAGAACGATGCCGGGGGCGTGCTGGGCGGCATCAGCAACGGCATGCCCATCGAGTTCCGCATCGCCATCAAGCCCACTGCGTCCATAGCCAAGGAGCAGCGCACCGTGGACCTCAAGAAGATGGAGGAGACCTCACTCACCATCGAAGGAAGGCATGACCCCTGCATCGCCCCAAGGGCGGTGGCGGTGGTGGAGGCAGCGGCCGCCCTGGTTATGGCGGACCTAAGCATCAGAGGTGGTATCATTGACTGAGAAGGTGGACGGCATCCGCTGGAAGATCGAGGAGCTGGACAACCAGATCTTGGATCTCGTGAAGAAGCGGATGGAAGCGGCGTTGGCCATGGGCAAGACCAAGGTGGAGAAGGCCCTGCCAGTGCGGGACATGCGCGTGGAGGACCAGGTCGTGGCCCGGTACTGCCAGAGGGCCAGCGAGGTCGGCATCAGCGAGGACGCCGCCGCCGAGATCGCCCAGATACTCATCCGCGAATCGGTGGAGGCCCAGGCCCGGCTGCCCCGCCCCATGGGAGCGGAACGCAAGGTGCTGGTGATAGGGGGGGCGGGTCGGATGGGACTGTGGTTCGCCCGCTACATGGCGATGCGCGGCCATCAGGTCCAAGTGCACGACATCAAGCCCACCAAGGAGTTCCCCATGGTGAAGGACCTGACCGGGGCCATACGCAAGGCGGAGGTGGTCATAGTGGCGGTGCCCATATCCGAGGCGGACAAGGTCATGCGCCAAGTGATCGGATCCCAGCCCACTGGCCTGGTCTTCGACATCATGTCGGTCAAAGGACCGGTCGTGCCAGCGCTCCGCGAGGGCGTGGAGGAGGGCGTGATGGTGTGCAGCGTGCACCCCATGTTCGGGCCGGACGCGCTCAGCATGTACAGCCGCAACATCATCGTGTGCGACTGCGGGTCGCACCGGGCGGTGGCCGAGTTCAAGAACCTGGTGGACGGCATGGGGGCCAAGGTCACGGAGATGATGGTGGAGGACCACGACCAGCTCATCTCATTGGTGCTGGGCCTGTCCCACGCGGTGAACATATCCTTCTTCTCCACCCTGAAGGAATCAGGCGTAGACTTCAATACGTTGGAGGCAATCTCCTCGACCACGTTCAAGAGGCAGGTGGCGATCAGTAGGAGGGTGTCGCTGGAGAGCCCACACCTCTATTACGAGATCCAGCACGAGAACCCGCACACGGCGAGGTGCTTGGAGATGTTCGAGATGGTCGTCAACCAGCTGCGTCTGGCCGCCACGGCCGACGACGACGCGGCGTTCGTGAAGCTGATGGAAGAGGGCAAGAGATACTTCGGAGAGGATTGAATTGGCAAAGATACAGGTTGCGGTCCTAGGAGCGACGGGAATGATCGGGCAGAGGTTCGTCCAGCTGTTGGAGGACCACCCTTGGTTCGAGATCGGAGGGCTCTATGCCTCCGAGCGGTCCGAGGGTAAGAGGCTGCGCGAGGTCATGCGCGTCAAGGACATCCGCCTCAAGGAGGACACCCTGGAGAGACGCATCGAACAGCTTGACGCCAAGGCCATCGCCGGCCGGTGCCGGGTGGCCTTCTCCGGCCTCCCGACGGAAATAGCCAAGGACACGGAGTCCACCTTGGCGGAGGCAGGGGTGGCGGTGTTCTCCAACGCGGCCTCGCACCGCATGCGGGATGACGTGCCATTGCTCATCCCGGAGGTGAACCCCGAGCACCTGGACCTCATCAAGGGCCAGGCGACCTACGGGAAGGGAGGGTTCATCGTCACCAACGCCAACTGCTCGACCACTGGCCTGGCCGTGCCGATGAAGGCGTTGGACGTCGCTTACGGCCTGCGCTTCGTTTGCGTCTCCACCTATCAGGCGGTCTCGGGCGCCGGCTATCCGGGCGTGCCGTCCTTGGACATACTGGGCAACGTCGTCCCTCACATCAGGAACGAGGAGGAGAAGATGGAGATCGAGATGCACAAGATGTTGGGCAAGATGACCCCCAATGGCGTCGTCAATGCCAACTTCGACATGGTGGCCTCCTGCGCCCGCGTACCGGTCATCGATGGGCACACCGAGTCAGTGGTCCTGCAGATGGAGAAGAGCCCCAGCGTCCCGGAGATCATCGCCACCTTGAGGGCCTTCCAGCCCGCGCCCCAGGAGCTTCAACCTTCCCACCGCCCCCATCCAGGCCATCATCGTCCGCATGGAGGACGACCGGCCCCAGCCCCTCTGCGACGCCTACGCCGGCGAGCCGGCCCGGGCCAGAGGGATGGCGGTCTCCGTCGGCCGGGTGAGGCAAAGCGGCAAATACACCAAATTGTGGTTGATATCGCACAACACGCTCCGGGGCGGAGCGGGCGGTTCGGTGATAAACGCCGAGCTGGCCAAAGCGAAAGGGTATCTGTGAGGTGAAGGGATTGAAGCGAACCGTGGAGGAGATCAACGCCCGCATCAAGAGCGGGGACGCCGTCGTGCTCACGGCCGAGGAGGCCATCGAACTGGTCGAGAAGGTAGGCGTGGAGCAGGCGACCAAGGAGGTCGACGTGGTCACCACCGGGACCTTCGGGGCCATGTGCTCCTCCGGCGCATTCATCAACTTCGGGCATTCCGAGCCCCCGATCAAGATGGGCAAGGTCTGGCTCAACGACGTGCCGGCCTATGGCGGCCTGGCGGCGGTGGATGCCTACATCGGCGCCACCGAGCCCTCCAGCGAACGGGAGGGCCGATTACGGCGGGGCCCATGTCATCGAGGACCTCATCGCTGGCCGACCGGTCAAGCTGAAGGCCACCTCCCATGGCACGGACTGCTACCCTCGCAAGGACATCGAGACCTACATATCCCTCAAGACGGTGAACCAGGCATACCTGTTCAATCCCAGGAACGCCTATCAGAACTACGCCGCCGCCATCAACTCGGGGGAAAAGACGCTCTTCACCTACATGGGCAAGCTTCTGCCCAACCTGCAAGAACTGCACCTATTCCAGCGCGGGGCAGCTGTCGCCTCTGCTGAAGGACCCCAACCTGCGCACCATCGGCATCGGCACGCGCATCTTCCTGGGAGGGGCCCAGGGCTACGTCTCCTGGGAAGGGACGCAGTATAAGACGAACGTCCCGCTGCGGAACGGGGTGCCATCGGCCTCGGCGCGCTCGCTGGCGGTCATCGGCGATCTGCGCGATATGTCCACGGACTACGTCCGGGCATTGGAGATGCACAAGTACGGGTTCACGCTCGGACTGGGCATCGGCATCCCCATCCCGGTCCTGGACGAGGACATCATGAGGACCTGCGCGCTCACCGACGAGCAGCTCTTCGCCCCGGTGGTCGATTACGCGCTGCAATCAAGGAACCGCCGCCCGGTCCAAGAGGTCTCCTACGCCGAGCTTCGTTCCGGGACCATCACCGTCAAGGGCAAGAAGGTGCGGACCTCCGCCCTGTCCAGCTACTTCAAGGCCAGGCAGGTGGCGGTGGAGCTGAAGCGCAGGGTGGAGGAGGGAGACTTCCTGCTGTCCCAGTTCGTGCAGGCGCTGCCGCAGGAGAAGGCCATCCGACCGCTCGACGTCCGGTCCAAAGAGGAGGTGCTCTGATGGGCAACAACCGCTTCATGCTCATGTTCACCCCTGACCTGGTGAACGAGCCCATCACCTATCGCATGGTGAAGGACTTCGACCTCAACATCAACATCCTCAGGGCGGAGATCGACGACAATGGCGGCCGTCTCATCATCAACTTCGAAGGGAGCCCGCAGCAGATCAAGCAGGCCCTGAAGTACCTCACTGACAACAAGGTGCAGGTCAAGGAGCTGGTGGAGTACGTCCGGAAGGACAGCGAGCGCTGCACCGATTGCGGCATGTGCGTCTCCATCTGCCCGGTCATGGCCTTCCAAGTGGACAAGGTCACCTGGAAGGTGGTGTTCCTGAACGACAAGTGCATCGCCTGCGGCATGTGCGTCGACGCCTGCCCCTCCATGGCGATGAAGCTGGGCCAATGATCGTCCGGGAGCATTTCGAGCTGGGCGAGACCGCGGTCACCATCGTCGCCGAGGCCGAGCACATCAAGCACGCCCAGAAGGCCATCTTCGAGGCGCGCCAGGACCTGCAGTCGTTCATCGTCTCCGACCCTTTCTTCCAGCTCACCTTCGAACCTTATCGTGCGCCCCGCGACGCGCCGGCCATCGTCAAGGACATGTGCCGCGCCGCCACCACCGCCGGGGTGGGACCGATGGCCGCGGTGGCGGGAGCCATCGCCCAACATGCGGTCAGAGCGATGAGGGAAAACGGGGCCAGGCACGCCATTTTGGACAATGGTGGGGACATAGCCCTGCTGACCGAGGAGGAGACCGCCGTGGGCATTTACGCGGGACAATCGGCCTTCCGCGGATTGGCCTATCTGGTCCCAGCCGACGCATGGGATCTATGGCATATGCACCTCGTCCGGGACGGTGGGTCCGTCCATATCGCTCGGTAGGGCCGATGCGGCCACGGTGTTCGCCGCGGACGTGGCGCTCGCAGATGCCTGCGCCACCGCCCTAGGCAACCTGGTGGTGGACGAGGACGAGGATACCTTGGGGGAGGCGGTGGAGAGGATCGGTTCCCTGCCCGGGGTGGACGGCTGCGTGGTCATGATCGGAGAGCATATGGCCATGCGAGGCAAGGTGCCAGAGATGATGCGCTGCACCGACCCTCGGTGCAAGGTGTCGGAACGACTATTTTAACCACCGACACAAATGGGTATAAAAACCTTGAAGTATGGCGGGCTCATTGTCCGGCCTGCAACTGGTGAGCAGATGGCATTGAAATTGGCCATACCGAACAAGGGCAGGCTGAACGAGAGGACCGTTCAGATCCTGAAACAAGCGGGCCTGGACTTCGAGGACGCGGACGAGCGCAAGCTGTACGCCAACGTGAAGCGCCGGGACATCACCGTGATGTTCCTTCGCGCTGCCGACATAGTCCGCTTCGTGCATTCAGGGGCGGTGGACCTTGGTGTCACCGGCCGGGACCTGGTGCTCGAGGCAGGAGCCGACGTGCTCACCCTGCATGACCTTAACTACGGACACTGCCGCCTCTCCCTGGCAGCCCCTGATGCCTTAGGCATCCAGAGCGTGAGGGACGTAAAGGACGGCAGCATAATCGCCACCTCGTTCCCGAACATGACCAGGAAGTTCTTCGCCGCCAACGGCAAGAAGGTGGAGATAGAGGAGATCTCGGGAGCGGCAGAGATAACCCCGCACCTGGGAGTGGCGGACATGATCGTCGACCTCGTCTCCAGCGGGTCCACCCTCAAGATGAACCACCTGAAGGAGGTGGCGGTCATCGCGGAGTCGCAGGCGGTCATCATCGCCAACCACAAGGCCTACGCCGAACGCCAGGAGGAGATGGACGAACTGGTGGCGGCCATCCGCAGCGTGCTGGACGCGGAGAACAAGAAGTACCTCATGGCCGATGTGCCCACCGCCTCCCTGGAAGAGGTGAGACGCTTCTTCCCAGGCATCGCCGGGCCGACCATCATGAACATCATGGGACGGGATGACGTGGTGGCCATCCATGTGGTCATCGACAAGGACAAGGTCTACGACGCGGTGGTGCGCCTGAAGAAGATGGGGGCGACGGGGATCCTGATCACCCCGATCGACCGCATGGTCCCCTGAGGTGAGGAGATGGACCAGAGATGGATCCGATCCTCGGTGCGGGACTTTCAGCTCTACTACAACCCCAAGATCACGGGCAGCCCTCTGCGCATGGACACCAACACCAACCCCCTGGGCGAGAACCCGGCCGGGAAGAAGGCCCTGACGGGAATGCCTGGAGATGGACCTTGGGCAGTATCCGAACACCTACGGCGACGGTCTGAGGACGGAGCTGGGCCGACTATATGGTCTGGACATGGACCGGTTCGTGGTCGGCAACGGTTCGGACGAGATACTTGACATCATCTGCAAGACGTTCATGGAGCCGGGCGGCAAGGTGGTCATCGCCTACCCGTCCTACTCCCTGCACGGCTGGTTCTCCAAGGTCAACGGGGGCGGCGTGGTCGAGGTGGACCTGCTGCCCGGGTACCAACTGGACGTGGAGGGCATGCTGCGCGCCAAGGGCGACATCATCATCGTCTGCACCCCCAACAACCCCACCTCCAACCTCTTCCGCAAGGAAGATGTGCTGGCGTTGATCGAGGGCTCCGACCGCCCCGTGGTCGTGGACGAGGCCTACGGAGAGTTCGCCGGGGAATCGCTGATATCGCTCGTGGACAAGTATCCCAACCTCATCGTCACCAGGACCTTCTCCAAGGCCTACGCCCTGGCAGGAATGCGGGTCGGCTATTCGGTGGCCTGCAAGGAGATGACGCTGGCCATGCAGAAGGTGCGCGTGCCCTACTCCCTGGACAAGGTGAGCGAGCACGTGGCCATCAAGGCGTTGAGGGACCAGGACTTCGTGAGGCGGAGCGTGGACATCGTTAGCAAGGAGAGGACGCGCCTGGAGGAGGGGCTGCGCCGCCTGGGCATGGACCCCCTGCCTTCCGATGCCAACTTCATACTGTTCAGATGCCCGAAGAGCTCGGCCCAGCTCACCGCCCGACTGGCGGCCAAGGGCGTGCTCATCCGGGACTTCGGGGCCAAGCGTCTCCTGGAGGACTGCGCCCGCACCACCATCGGGACCAGGGAGCAGAACGACATCCTGCTGGAACGAATGGCGGAGGTGATGGCGGAATGGCTTTGAAGGTGCACATGGCCGATTACGGCGTGGGCAACCTGCACTCCATCCGCAAGGCCTTGGAGAACTGCGGCGCCAAGGTCGAGGTGGTCACGGACATGAGAGGGCTGCTCGAGGCCGAGTGCATCGTGCTGCCCGGCGTGGGCGCCTTCGACAAGACCTTGGAGCGATTGCAGCCGGTGAGAGAGCAGTTGGTCGACATGCTCCGTTCTGGCACACCCTGCCTGGGCATATGCATAGGCATGCAGATCCTGTTCGAAGGGAGCGAGGAGGGCAAAGAGCCTGGACTGGGCTTCCTATCCGGCCGTGTGGTCAGGCTGAAGGCCGAAAGGGTCCCGCACATGGGCTGGAACTCGGTGCAGAGCAACGACCGCCTGATGCGCGGGGTGCAATCGCCATACTTCTACTTCGCCCATTCATTCCATGGCAGCCCGAGGGAGGACGTGGTGGTGGGCACCACCGACTATTTCGGCCGGGTGCCGACCCTGTTCAAGAAGTGCAACACCTACGGGACCCAGTTCCATCCGGAGAAATCATCTGCTTCGGGCATGACGTTCCTGCGCAATTTCGTGCGTTTCGCGGAGGAGGAGAGATGAAGGTCATTCCGGCCATCGACATCCTCGACCACCAGGTGGTGCAGCTGGTGGGCGGCGTCCCGGGAACGGAGCAGGTGAAGCTCCCGGACCCGTTGCTCTCGGCCCAGGGCTGGGAGGACCAAGGGGCGCCGATGCTGCACGTCATCGACCTGGACGCCGCGCTGGAGCGGGGCAACAACGTCCAGACCATCCGCGAGATCGTCCGCGCCGCCCGGGTGCCGGTGCAGGTCGGCGGCGGCATCCGTACCAGCGCCACCGCGCAGTATCTCTTGGACTGCGGCGCCGCCCGCGTCATCGTGGGGACCAAGGCCATCAAGGAGCCGAAATGGCTGGAGGAGCTCGCCCTGAAGAACCCAGGAAGGGTCGTGCTCGCCCTCGATGTGAAGGGAGGCAATGTCCAGGTCCGGGGTTGGAAGGAGGATGCGCCCCTCACCCTGCCGCAGATGTTCTCGATCATAAAGCCCCTGCCCCTGGCCGGGGTGCTGTTCACCAATGTCGACGTGGAAGGGCAATGCAAGGGCATCGATGTGATGGCGGTCCGCCGTTTCGTCTCTGCCTGTCCGCACCCGGTCATCGCCTCCGGGGGCGTGACCGACATGAACGACATCGCCGAGCTGGAGGCCTGTGGCGTGCCGGAGGCGGTGGTCGGGCTAGCCCTATATACTGGAAAACTGAATGCTAATCAACTGTGGGGTGGCAAGAGATGACCGAGCGCCGGGCCAAAGTCAATCGCAAGACCAAGGAGACAGATGTGACCATCGACCTGTTGCTGGAAGGCAGCGGGAAGGCGCAGGTGCGATGCGACGACCAGTTCCTGGGCCACATGCTGGAGACGCTCTGCCGCTATTCGGGCTTCGACATGGACGGTGGAGGCGATCGGGGACAACGACCACCACCTGGTGGAGGACGTGGCCATCGTACTAGGCTCGGCCTTGAAGCAGGCGTTGGCCGACATCCCCACCGAGCGCATCGCCTCGAGCCTGGTGCCGATGGACGATGCCTTGGTGGAGGTGACGCTGGACATCATCGACCGGCCCTACGCCGACATCGATTGCCCCAATGTGCTCTATCATCACTTCATGCGCTCCTTCGCCATGTCATCTGGCATCACCTTGCACATCATCGTCAAGCGAGGCTTCGACGACCACCATGTGGTGGAGGCCAGCTTCAAGGCGTTGGGCTCGGCCCTGCGCAAGGCCACCCAGCCGCGCCAGGACCTGCTCAGCACCAAGGACAAGCCCAAGACGAGGAGGATGTAGGTGCTCGCCAAGCGCATCATCCCCTGCCTGGACGTCAAGGAGGGCAAGGTGGTCAAGGGCGTCAAGTTCCTCAACCTACAGGACGTGGGCGACCCGCCCAGCCTGGCCAGCGAGTACGAGCGGCAAGGGGCGGACGAGATCGTCTTCCTGGATATCACCGCCAGCGCGGAATCCCGTAAGACCATGTTGCATGTGGTGGAAAGGACCGCGGAGCGGCTCTTCGTGCCGTTGACCGTCGGAGGGGGGATCCGCACCCGGGAGGAGATGCGCAACGCCCTCAACGCCGGAGCGGACAAGGTCTCCGTGAACACCGTGGCGGTGCAGCACCCGCACATCATCTCCGAGTGCGCCGAGGACTTCGGCAGCCAGTGCGTGGTCGTGGCCATCGACGCCAAAAGGGATGGCGACTCGTGGCGGGTCTACACCCACGGCGGTCGGAAGGCGACCGACCTGGACGCGGTGAAATGGGCGACCAGGGCCCAGGAGCTGGGGGCAGGGGAGATCCTGCTCACCAGCATGGACGCCGACGGCACCAAGGACGGGTACGACATCGAACTGACAGCGGCGGTGGCCGATGCGGTCACCATCCCGGTCATAGCGTCCGGCGGCTGCGGCAACCTGGAGCACATCTATGAGGTGCTTTCCCGGACCAAGGCGGAGGCGGCCCTGGCCGCTTCGATATTCCATTACGGGCAGCACACGGTGCAGGAAGCGAAGGACTACCTGCGCCAGAGGGGGGTGCCGGTCAGATGAACCCAGAGATGAGATTCAACGCGGAGGGCCTGATCCCGGCCATCGTGCAGGACGCCGCCACCAACGAGGTGCTCATGATGGCCTACATGAACGAGGAGGCCTACCGCCTGACGGTGGAGACCGGCAAGGCCCACTACTGGTCCCGCTCCCGGGGCAAGCTCTGGCTGAAGGGCGAGACCTCCGGGCACTTCCAGCACGTGGTCTCCATGCAGTTGGACTGCGACCGGGACACCCTGCTCCTCAGGGTAAGGCAGGAGGGGGTGGCCTGCCACCTCGACCGCATGTCCTGCTTCGAGGAGGTGGTCTACGGCGACACCAGCGGCACCATGGCCATCGTCAACGAGCTGCAGCGCGTCATCCAGGACCGCAAGGCCAATCCCAAGGAGGGGTCGTACACCAACAAGCTCCTCACCGACGAGGACAAGAGGTTGAAGAAGTTGGTGGAGGAGGCGGCGGAGACCGTCCTGGCGGCGAAGGGCAAGGACATGCAGGCCATGACCTGGGAGGTGGCCGACCTCATCTACCACCTGATGGTGGTGCTGGAGGCGGCGGAGCTGCCCATGGAGGACGTATATAGGAAACTGGCGGAGAGGAGAAAATGAGGGTCGATCTGCACACTCACACGTTGTTGAGCGACGGCGAGCTGCTCCCCATGGAGCTGGCCCGCCGAGCGTTCGTATTAGGGCACAAGGCGCTGGCCTTCACGGACCACGTGGCCCTCTCCACGCTGGAGAGGGTCATCAACGAGGCGCGTCTGGACGCGGAACTGGCCGAGGCCTGGGGACTGCAGGTGCTGGTGGGCGTGGAGATCACCCACGTCCCAGCGTCCAAGATGGACATGGTGGTCTCGCGGGCCAGGAAACTGGGGGCGGAGATAGTGGTCATCCACGGCGAGACCATAAGCGAGCCGGTGGAGAAAGGGACGAACCGGGCGGCGGTGCTCAACCCTGAGGTGGACATCCTCGCCCATCCCGGGCTTCATCACCGAGGAGGAGGTGGAGATGGCCAAGCGCAACGATGTCTATTTGGAGATCACCTCCCGGGCATCGCACTGCAAGACCAACGGCCACGTCGCAGCCCTGGCCAAGAAGGTGGGGGCCAAGATGGTGGTCAATTCCGACGCCCACGCCCCATCGGACCTGATCGACACCGGGACGGCGCTGTCCATCGCCGCCGCCGCGGGCCTGAGCAAGGCGGAGGCGGAAAGGGCGGTCCTGGTCAATCCCTACGAAATAATCAAGAAGAGGAGATCCTGAATGAGAGTGCTGAAGTTCGGGGGAAGTTCGCTCAAGACGGGCGAGTCCATGCTTGACGTCGGTCACATCATCGCGGCCGACCAGGAGCGAAAGGTAGTGGTGGTGAGCGCGGTCAGCGGCGTCACCGAGTCGCTCATCCAGTTCGTCTCATCGCAACGGAAGGAGAACGAGGTGAAGGACTTCATCAAAGGGGTCCGGGACCTGCACGTTCGATTGCTTCAGGACGCGGTAAAGGACGAGGGCATACGTCAGCAGGGCATCGAGAGGGTGGAGCGCAAGCTGGTCAAGCTGGAGCGCACCCTCTACGGCGTGATGTACCTGGAGGAGGTCACGCCCCGCACCAAGGACTTCGTGCAGTGCTACGGGGAGAGGCTCAGCGTCATCGTGGTCGCGGCCATGCTCAACGACCTGGGGGTCAAGGCGGTGCCAGTGGACGCCGACGAGCTGGGCATCATCACCGACGGCACCTTCGGGGCCGCGGTCGCCGACCTGGACGCCACCCGCTGGAGCATCGTTCCCAAGGTGCAGGAGATGTTCTACAAGCGGGAGATGCCCATCGTCACCGGGTTCTTCGGCGTGAGCCCGGAGGGTTCCGTCACCGTCTTCGGCCGCAACGGCTCCGATTACTCGGCCGCGGCCATCGCCAACGCCCTGGACGCCAAGGTCCTGGAGATCTGGAAGGATGTGGACGGGTTCATGACCGTGGACCCCAAGATCGTTCCCAGCGCCGTGCCCATCAAGACCCTGTCCTATGAGGAGGCGGCCGAGCTTGCCTACTTCGGGGCCAAGGTCCTCCACCCCATGACCGTGGAGCCGGCCAAGGCCAAGAACATCATCATCAAGGTCAAGAACGTCTTCAACCCGGAGGCCGAGGGCACCACCATCCAGCAGAAGGGGCGACGACGCCAAAGGCTGCATCAAGAGCATCTCCTGCATGAGGGACCTGGCCATAGTCAAGGTCTTCGGCGAGGACGCGGGCTATCGCACCGGCGTCATGTCGGTGATATCGCAACGTTTGAGCGACGCGGACGTCAACATCTATTCCGCGGTCACGTCCCAGACCTGCATCGCCATGCTGGTCAACAAGAAGGACCTGGCCTTGGCCAAGAAGGAGCTGGACGAGATCAAGGAGGGCTTCATCTCCAAGATCGAGACCCACGAGGACCTGGCCCTGGTCTGCATCGTGGGCGAGGGGCTGGGATTCAGCAAGGGCATCGCCTCCCGCGTCTTCAACGCGGTGGCCAAGGAAGGGGCCAGCATCGGCCTGATATCCGCCGGCGCATCGTTGGTGGCGTACCACTTCACGGTCGACAAGAAGGACCTGGAAAGGGTGACGAGGGCGGTCCATCAGGAGTTCTTCGGGTGCTGAGCATGAGGACCAAGGTGGCGTTCCAAGGGGTGCATGGCGCATATAGCGAGGACGCCATCCTGCAATACTTCGGGCCAGATGTGGAGACCGTGCCCTGCGCCGAGTTCCGCGACCTGTTCCATGCGGTGGACCGGGGGCTGGCCTCCATGGGCGTGCTGCCGGTGGAGAACTCCATCGAGGGGAGCGTCACCGTGGCCAACGACCTGCTCCTGGAATCGGACCTGAGCGTGGTGGGGGAGGTGCTGGTCTGGGTGCGCCATTGCCTCATCGGCCATCCGGACGCTGAGCTGACCGACGTGCAGAAGGTCTACAGCCACCCGCAGGCGCTCGGCCAGTGCCGCAACTACCTCTCCAAGCACCCCAAGTGGGAGAAGATACCCGCCTTCGACACCGCCGGCAGCGTGCGCATGATCAAGGAGAGAGGCCTGAGGGAGGAGGCGGCCATCGCCTCGCGCCGGGCCGCCGAGTTCTACGGGATGAAGGTGCTCAAGGAGGACATCCAGAACTCCGCCCAGAACTATCACCCGCTTCTTCGTGCTGGACAAGAACCCGCCGCACAATGTGGCAGGGGACAAGACCTCGCTGGCCTTCACCACCAAGAACGTGCCCGGGGCGTTGCACAAGTGCATCGGGGCCTTCTCCGACCATGGGGTGAACATCACCAAGCTGGAATCCAGGCCGCGGCGGGAGAGGATGTGGGAGTATGTCTTCTATGTCGACATCGACGGGCACATCTCCGAGCCGCAGGTGAAGGAGGCGTTGATCGATCTGATGCGCAAGGCCTCCTTCGTTAAGATCTTCGGTTCCTACACTCAGGCGCAACCTTCCTGACGAGGTCGATGTCTAGAGCTCTGAACAGCATTGTAATCAGGTCTTGATCAGGCCAAGCTCCCTGCGGAGGATAACGAGGTCCCGCCTGAGCGCCCGATGTCCGCCGTTAGCCCAATTGCCAGGCTCAGTCCATCATCCCGAGAGGCCTAGGTCCCTGGCCATACAGACGTAGGAATCCTTGTGATAGCGGTTGAAGCGCTCGCAGTACCTGTCGTTGGTGCGGGTGGAGTAGCTGAAGAGGTGCATGGACCGGATGTTCTCCTCATCGTCCACCACCTTGCGCTGGGTGTGGCGTTCCTTCATGGCCTCTATCTTGTCCTCGATGGTGAGGGTGATGTCCACCAGGGCGTTCGGCCCCCTCACACCTTCGAACGAGTAGCAATAGCACTCCGCGTTGTAGGGATAGCTCTCCAGGGCCTTGGCTGCCATGGCGGCCGTCTTGATGTAGTCGGGCCTGGACTCATCGAAGCACGGCACGAACACCACGTCCGGTTCGTATTGGTTCATGATATTGGAGAGCTTGACCAAGCTCTTGTCATCGCACCGCACTGTCCTGAGATCTGGGTCGATCAGCTCCGAATCGTAGCAATGGAGGGTGCGCAATGCCACGTCCGTCTCTCCCCGGTCCATCCTGGTCAGGTGAGTGGTGCATCCCTTGTTATGCTCATGGGCTGAACCGCTCATGTATACCACTTTCATATGGGCGCCGCGCTTGCCGATGCGGCACATCGTCCCCCCGCATCCCATGATCTCGTCGTCAACATGAGGGACCAGCACCAACGCCCTGGTGTTAGATCCGACCTCCAGTCGATCGAACGTTGGAAAGATGGGAAGGGGCAGAGTCCCGGGGAAGATGCATCTCTTCGCCGCCTGGAACGCCTCTAGGTTGACCTTTTCCATTTCAATACCTCCCCTGTGATATTCATGTCAATGTTTTCCTGGGGCGTATATTCAAACAATTGCATATGTGCAATAATCCATCCTGAGACTTCAATATTGAAAACAGGAAAATGGTTTGAAAGATGGAACTGATGACTTAGCCTCAATCCAATTTCTTCAGTACTGGACCGGCGGTGCGGAACTCCCCGTCCCAGAACAAGCAGCGCCTTGGTACGGTCGTAGTTCACGGCCGCATCGGTGTGCACCACCTTTGCGAGGTACCAGGTATGGTCCCCCTTCTCGAAGGACTCGAGCTTCTTGCATTCCATGTTGATGAGGCACTCCTCGATCTTGGGGGAGCTGATGCGCTTGCTTGGGACGGGGGTCAGACCGGCCTCCTTGAACTTGTCTATGTTCTTGCCCGACTTCTGGCCACACAGAACCACCGCGTCCAGCAGGTCCTTCCCTGGGACGTTGATGGTGAAATTGTCATACTCCTCCAAGAATTTGTATGATTGTCTGGACGTCATCACCGCGATGCCTATGATCGGGGGCTTGAGGGAGAACAGATTGAACATGCCTATGGTCACGATGTTCCTTTCCTTGCCTTCCTTGTCCCCCACGGCCACCAAAAGTACCGGTGATGGGGGGAGCATCTGGATCGCATCCATGTGCTGGACATCTACCTTTTCGATCTCTACCATGCGTTACACCGAGGAACGATTGGCAACCATCAGGTAATAAATCTTTTTAACGACGTTGGCTAAAAATGAGGAGGCCTCTAACGCCGTCTTATGATATCGCCGATGACCCGGAACTCGCCGGCCCAATACATCAATGCCCTTTCTCGGTCCACGCAGTTCTCCATCTCCGCATGGACGACCTCACCAAGGAACCAACCGTGATCGCCAGCGTCCAACTTGTTGACCTTTCTGCATTCCAAGTTGACCATGCAGTCCTGGATGATGGGGGCGTTGATCTTCTTCCCCTTGACCATGCTAAGACCGCATTCTTCGAACTTGTTGATATCCCGGCCGGATTTCTGGCCACAGTACAGGACCTCCTCCACCAGTTCCTTGCCCGGAACGTTGATGGAGAATTCGGGGCTCTGGTCGAAGAGGTTGTAGCTATAGCGTGATGGTGAGACCCCGATGCCGAGCACTGGGGGGTTGAAGGAGAACATATGCACCAGGACGATGGTGATGACGTTGCACTTCCCTCCGTTTTCAGGGTCCCCGACCGCTGCTAGTACCACCGGATAGGCGGGGAAGGCCCGACAGGCCCAAATCGGATTAACCTCGCTCTTCTGTCCCATTGCCAATAACGGCTCACCATTAAGGCATACCCAAAATAATACTTTCGAAATTATTTCTTGAAATTCGAAGGATTGTCTTGAAAATATTGTCTATTGTTAAATCATAGCCGGCTCGATACGGTCTGAACCAGGGATGAGATTTAAATGGACCACTGACAATGCCGAGCCGATCATAATGAAGGCCAGGATAGGTATCATCGGTGGGACGGGCGTTTACGACCCGAAGATGTTCGAGTTAAAGGAGACGGTGCGTCCCTTCACCCCGTACGGGCCTCCATCCGACGACATCCAGATAGGGACCATGGAAGGGCGTGGATGTGGCCTTCCTCCCCCGCCATGGCAAGGGGCATGTCTACCCACCGCACAAGGTGAACTACAAGGCCAACATCTGGGCCTTGAAGGATGTGGGCGTGGACCGCATCATCTCCCCCTGCGCCGTCGGGTCCTTGCAGGAGGAGTACGAACCGGGAGAGATCGTCATCGTCGACCAGTTCATCGACATGACCAAGAACCGGGCCTACTCGTTCTATGACGGCCCCAAGACCGTCCACATATCCATGGCCGATCCGTTCTGCCCGGAGATGAGCTCCATATTCATCAAGGAGGCCAAGCGCAAGAAGGTGCCAGTGCATGACAAGGGCACCTATGTTTGCATCGAGGGGCCTCGCTTCAGCACCAGGGCGGAGTCGCAGATGTACAGGGCGTTCGCCGACATCATCGGCATGACCCTCGTGCCAGAGTGCCAGCTGGCCCGGGAGATGGAGATGTGCTACTGCAGCCTGGCCATGATCACCGATTACGATGTCTGGGCGGACCACCCGGTGGACACCGCCACCATCCTGAGGACCATGGCCGAGAACGTGGACAAGATCCGGACCCTGATCGAGGCGGCGTTGCCAAAGATACCGGCGGTGCGGAAGAAGTGCCCATGCCCGGACACCTTGAAGGCGGCCGGGGCCTGATCACCCCTTAAGCCTTGCTTAGTTCCTCGACCACCTTGAAGGACTCGTCGATATGATGGGTCGCCTGGGACTGGGACGAGAAGACACGTGCCTCACCACTCCCTGCTTGTCGATGACATAGGTGACCCTGCCTGGCAAGAACAGGTCCAAGGCCCCATAGGCCTTTCTCACCTTCTGGTCCGGATCGCTGAGGAGGCGGAAGGGCAGCTTGTACTTAGCGGCGAACTCGGCATGGGACCTCTGGTCATCGGAGCTTATGCCCACCACCTCCGCGCCCAATTGGATGAACTGTTCGTATCGGTCGCGGAAAGCACAGGCCTCCTTGAGACATCCCGGGGTGTCATCCTTGGGGTAGAAGTACACCACCATGACCTTTTTTCCCAGATGGTCCTCCATCTTCCACTGCTCCCCATCCTGGTCTAAGAGCTCGAAGGTCGGGGCCTTATCGCCTGTCCGTATTCGCGACAAATCATCATCACCGTGACAAGGTGGTAGCTTTTCCTTAATAATCCTTCTGGCAGATCATGCGGCCCATAGTTTTTCAGTGGCAAAGATATCCCAAGAGCGAACACGATGTCCTGTTACCTTAGACATCTCAATGACGTCCTCAAAGGCGGATCGACCCTAAAAGGATGGACCGGAAAAAGGTGGACCGGGCCATACACCGCGTGATGGGTGTGGAGTACAAACATTGCCCGGACGCCTGGAAGGGCGTCAAGGCAGAGCTGGAAAGGGACAGGGAAGGCTTCATCCGCCGATTGGCGGAGGAGCTGGCTTGATCACTTCTTCGCCTGCTCGATGAACTTCCTATAGGTCGCGGCGTCCATCATCGCATAGCCTCATTGGGGTCTTTCCATCCTGATGACGGCGATCCAAGCCTTGGTCATAGGGGCTCTTGTTGATCACCTGGGGGTCGTCCTCCAACGGGGAATTCACCTCGACCACCTCTCCAGAGACCGGGGAGTACACATCGGCGGTGTTCTTGACGCTCTCCACGATGCCTAGGACCTCTCCGGCCTTGACCTTCTGACCAACCGTCGGCAACTGTATGAAGGCGAGCTCGGTGAGCTGGTGCTGGGCATGGTCGCTCAGTCCGACCTTGGCCTTCCCATCCTCCACCTTGACCCATTCATGGTCCTTCGAATACCTCAGACCCTCTCTTACCTCGCTCATCGACAATCCCGCCCCTTAACGGACTTCCAGAAAAATAACTTTGCCTCGTATGAATATCGAAAAATAAGGAATAAGTAAAGGGTTTGATCGTGTCCAGTCCGGATCGCTTAGGCCTTTGCAGGCTTGGCGAACCAGGCGAAGACGAACGAACCGACGATCGCACCGACGATCGGAGCCACGAAGAACAGCCAGAGCTGCTCCAGCGCCCAGTCACCAGCGAATATGGCTGGGGCAAGGGACCTGAGCGGGTTCAGACCGGCACCATCGGCGGGACCAGCGACCAACAGCAAGGCGGTGACGGTGAAACCGATGGCAACACCGGCCAAAGCCTTTCCATCCTTTGTTCGCAAGGGATCCAAGGATGACCAGCTGCAGCACGAACGCGATCAACAACTCGAACCAGGAATATCGCCGCGATACCCCACTTGTATTGGTTGTCAACCCCCTCAGCCCAGAAACCGGTGGATGCGCCCTGGAAGACAGATTGAACCGTGTCGGTCAATGCGCTTCCCTCGAGGCCAGCCCATCCGGATGCGTAGTCCCAGACCAGGTAGTACAATATCGCGCCACCAATCACCGCTCCGATGATCTGCATGACGATGTACATTATACCGTCCTTTGGCTTCATTCCCTTGATCATCATCACACCGATCGTGACCGCCGGGTTGATGTGACAGCCCGATATCGGACCGATGGTATAGACCAATGCCATGACGATCAGACCGAAAGCAAGAGCAATGCCGACCAATCCGGCCATACTCTCGCCAGCGACAACCATCAGCAAAGACCCGACACCAACGATGATAAGGGCCATGCTTCCTAGCAATTCCGCTACATAGTTCTTCAGTTGTTTTCCCCCCTAAAGACTGAGCAATAAAATTTAGTATAGCAATATATAAGTTTCGATGGTTTAGCATTAACAAATTTGAGAAAAATATGGATGATGGTTTTTATTTAACACCCCTGTTAACTAACACTGGTAAAAATATATATACCATGATCACTGCCCCGGCCCCTCAGAACAGCTGTTTTAACCGTAGCCTTCTATAGAAATTGAGAAATGATATATAAGGTCGGTTTCTCTCGCTCCGTCGATGAGGATCACCATCCATGGAATAGTCCAAGGGGTGGGTTTCAGGCCCACCGTGCACCGGGTGGCAACCGCCCTAGGTGTCCATGGATATGTCCAGAACAATGGTTCGAACGTGGTCATCGAGGTGGATTGTGACCCGGACCTTTTCATGCAGGAGCTGAGGAGGGCCCTTCCCCCGTTGGCTCGACTGGAACGGGTGGAATACGGTCCGGGACTGCCGGACACCGAGCTCAGGGCGATGGGATTCAAGATCGTGAAGAGCGAGAAGGGGGAGCGGGGGGTGGCCATCCCCAACGATTTCGCCATATGCGGCCCATGCCTAAAAGAGATGTTCCATCCGATGGACCGGAGATACTCATATCCATTCACCAATTGCACCGATTGCGGAGCCAGATTCACAATCATCGACGATCTCCCTTACGACCGGGAGAAGACGGCGATGCGGTCCTTCCCCATGTGCTCGGACTGTCGTGCCGAGTACGAGGACCCGAGCAGTCGGCGATTCCACCATCAGACCATATCCTGTCCTAAGTGCGGTCCGACCTACTATGTTCTTAACCGAGAGGGGACAAGGCAGGAGGGGGATGCGGTGACCCTCTTTGCCGAGGGACTGCAAGAGGGCAAGGTCGGGGTCATCAAGAGCTGGGGGGGTATGCACATCTGTTGCACCTTGGACAACCTCAGTCATCTGCGTCAATGGTATAGGAGGGAGCAGAAACCGTTCGCCGTCATGGTCCGTGACATCGAGGCGGTTGGGAGGTATGCTCGACCTTCACAGCAGGAAATGGAGCTGCTCGTCTCAGGACATCGCCCCATCGTCCTGGTGGACAAGGTCCATAGTGAGATGGCCGAGATCATATCCCCGGGTCTGGGGAATATCGGGCTGTTCCTGCCGTATACCGAGATGCAACATCTGCTCTTTGCCAAATTGAAGGTAGACGCCTTGGTCATGACCTCGGCCAACGTGCCTGGCCAACCCATGGTGTTGAATGACTCTGAGGCGTTGGCACTTGGGGCGGACATCTATCTCATGCACGACCGCGAGATCATCAACCGGTGCGATGACTCGGTGGTCCGTGCCAATGGGGCCGGCACCTTCTTCATCCGCAAATCGAGGGGCATGTGCCTACCAGCATCCCCTTCCCGTACCCAGGCACGGCCATCGGCCTGGGGGCTCAGGAGAACATCGCCGGGTCTTTGGCATTCCAGAGACGTCTGCATCAAACCCAGTACATTGGGGACAGCAGCTCCGCCGGCGTTTTGGAGTACCTTGAGGTGGCCTTGGCCTATCTCCGGAAGCTGCTGGGAGCGGAGAAAGTCGAAGCGGTTGGTGTCGACCTCCATCCCGGATACTCGACGCGGCGGCTGGTCGAGAGGCTCGCGGAGGAGTGGTCCGGGAGCTAGTAGAGGTGCAGCACCACTGGGCCCACGCCGCGGCCTTGATGCTCGACCATGGGCAGGACGAACTGGTGACCATCGCCATCGACGGCACGGGATACGGGTCGGATGGAAAGGCCTGGGGCGGAGAGGTGCTGGATGCGAGCATGGTCGGGTTCGAGCGGGTGGGCCACCTGCAGGAACTGCCGCTCATCGGCGGAGAGAAGGCGGTGTACGATGTGCGCCGATTGGTCTTCGCGGCCCAAAGAACGTTAGGTCGGGATGGTTCGTACTTCACGCCAGAGGAGTCGGGCCTGTTCGACAAGGTGATGAGGAAGAGCACGAGCAGCACCGGCATGGGAAGAGTGCTGGACATGGTGGCCTGCGCCCTCGGCATATGCCAATACCGGAGCTATGACGGTGAGCCGGCCATGAAGCTGGAGCAATGGCTCTCCCGGGGACGTCCGGACCGGTCGTTCCACTGCATCGTGGAGGGGGACGTCGTGCGCAGCGTGGACATGATGGCATATGTCCTGGATTCCCCTGGCCGGAGGGAGGACGTCGCTGCCACCTATGTGAGGGCGGTCCTGCAGGGACTGGTGGATCTCGCCGTTGACCGGGCCAGGGAAAAAGGCACCAAGGCGATCGGCGTGACCGGGGGGGTCTCATACAACCGCACCATCACGGCATGGATTGAAGAGATGGCCAAGGAGAAGGGATTGGCGCTCCTCGTACCCCGTGAGCTGCCTAACGGGGATGGTTGCATATCGGCGGGACAATGCGCCATCGCCCTGAGGAGGATGCTCTCTCTGATCTTGGTCCAGTGGGCAAGATGTTATTATACCGATAGCCATTTTCCCAGGGAATGGCGGAGAGCAAGCGGGTCCTGATCATCTTCCTCGATGGGGCGACGGACCATCCGAACCCTTCCTTGGGCGGGTCGACACCTCTGCAGGTCGCCCGCAAACCCTTCCTCGATTCCATCGCCTCGCATGGCGCCTTGGGCTGCACCGAGTCCCGGGATTACACCCATTTCTACCTCCTCGAGCTCTTCACCGGTAACCGCAGCGAGATGCCTCGGGGCGTGATCGAGGCCTATGGCCTGGAATTGCCTTTTGACAGTAAACGGGTCGCCTATCGCATGACCCCGGCCATCATCAAGGACGGCCGGGTGGAATGGTACTACAAGATCTCCTGCGCGGACGAGATCACCTTGCAGAAAGCCGTGCTCCGAGCCAGGGAGAAGATCCGGGAGATGGACCCCCACATCATCTTTTATAACGGTGGGAAGGCGGTGATGACGGTGAAGGGGACCGAGGTGATGGACCTGCCTAAACCGCCTGCGCCCGCCGATGTCATGCCCAGCGACCTCGGGGACTTCAGACCTTTCGCCGAGCATATGGCGGAGCTGACCGGGGGGATCACTTTGCTGCCCTGGGGAGGAGGCACCGGACTGGAGGCGGAACGGTTCCAGAGCCAGGTCCGGCCCATCCCTCCCATGACCGTGATATCGAAGAGCCCTTCCGCGCTGGGAGTGGCGGCGCTGCTGAACATAAAGCGGCAACGTATCGCCGGTTTCAAGCAGGGTATCAAGCTTGCCAAGGAGCTGATCCGCAACGGGGACGTCTTCCTGCATTTCGAGGAGACCGATGACATCAGCCACAAGCGCGACCCACGCGGCAAGGTGGAACTAATCGAGAGCATAGACCAAGAACTGTCCCGGTTCGCCAAATCGTTCTCGCACTGCCGCATCGCTCTCTTGGTGGACCATGGGGCCTCGTCCCTCACCGGCGACCATATCCGCATGAACGTCCCGTTCGCCATATCGGATTCTGTACTGCCCTATGAGGCCACGCACCATTATCAAGAGACGGACTGCAATAGCATGGAACTGTCCCAGCTCTTGGAAAGGATATATCGGTTCTGAGCCCTGGCTGGGGTTCTGAAAAAGCATTATATATCGGGGTCATCATTAGTTGGATTATACATCCAACTCATATCGAGGATTTATCATGAGAGCAAAAGCGTCGGACAGCATCATCCTCGCCTCCGAGGAGGGGCGGGGGGCGGATTTCATCGACCGCGTTTGGGGCAAACGGCCCACTTTCGTATGCACCATCGGCAACACAGAGACCGCCAAGATCCCGGGCATATCCGCCGCCGGTGCCAATCCGGCCATCACCGATTTTACCCCGGCCGCCGACGTCGAGCTCCTCTTCTATGGAAAGTGCAAGTGCATACCCGGCGTCCCGGTCACGCCCGATGGCATCCCCACCCCTGGCCTCATCACCATGAGCGCGGTGGGTCTGGCCAAGATGCCCGTTTTTGCAGTCAACGGAGGTGTTCGCGTCCGGCCCATTGCCCCTTACTTTGAGCTGGACGGCAGCCCCGGAGAGGACATCCGCACCGGCAACGCGGTGAAGGACCCACGCAAGGTCTTCGACAGCGCGGTGGTGGCCGGCGAGAACCTGGCCTCCCAGACGGACTATCTGGTGGTAGGCGAGAGCATCGCCGGAGGCACCACCACCGCCCTGGCGGTCCTATTGGCCCAGGGCTTCGACGCGGAGAACAAGGTCAGCAGCAGCCTGCCCGTGAACCCACACCCCATCAAGGTGCAGGCGGCCCGCGAGGGCATCGATAGGACCAAGTTCTCTGCGGCGGAGATGAAGGAGGACGCGTTGAAGGCGGTGGCGGCGGTAGGAGACCCCATGATGCCCGCCGCTGCCGGCATCATCGTCGGAGCGGCCCGGAAGGACCGGTGATCATGGCCGGCGGCACGCAGATGGCGGCCGTCCTGTCCGTGGTGCGCTCCGTCGAGCCCAAGGCCATGGATAATGTGGCCCTTGGCACCACGCGTTGGATCCTGAACGACAAGAGCTCAGACCTGCGCCACCTGGTGGCCCAGATCGGCCCGGTCCCGGTGCTTGGCGCGAACCTCGATTTCTCCAGGTCGCGCTTCGACGGGCTCCGTATCCATGAGACCGGCATCGTAAAGGAGGGCGTGGGCTGCGGCGGTTCGACCATCGCAGCCATTTGCCGCTCCGAAGGAAAGTTGGATGCCTCGAAGATGATGCATGAGATAGATGGGGCCTATGAGCGCCTCATGACCAAGCGCTAACCCTTTTTCCTTGCGCTCAGAATGGACTCAGCCACTGCCAGGTCCCGCTTGGAGTTGACGTTCACGGCGAAGTCCTGAGCATCGGTTACGTAAAAACCCCCGGCGACGAAATGGTCCCGAAGCATGGCCTGGCGTTCCACGATGCTCACCCCGCAAAAGGTCATCTGCTTGCCGTCTATCGGTTCGGAGTATGTGACGTCCAATCCGAGCCCTATTACCACCTCTGGAGGCAGCGCCACGGTCAACGAGGGCTCGCCGCGGCGCATGTACTCCCTCACCAGGGCCTCCAACCCTTCCGCCGTGAGCAAGGGCATGTCCACCGGACAGATCAGGACGCTGCGCTCCCAGATCTTACGCATCGTCTCCTGGAGGTCGGGAACGTAGCCTTCCCCTTGGGTGTGGATGACCTGGACCGGTGAACCCTGGAGGTAGGCTTCGGTCTTGGGGGTGAAGTTGGACACCGACACGTATGTCCTGGAAACGGAGGGGACCGACCCGACGGTCTCCACCGCCCGGTCGATGAGCCTGCGCCCGAGCACCGGGAGCAACGGCTTTTCCGAGCCCAGCTCGCGTATGCGGCTTCCCTGGCCCCCGGCGGTCACCAGGGCGGCGATGTCATGAACCATATGGTCGCGGTAATGGCGAGCAGGATTATAGGTCTAGCGACCTCGTTCGCCGCCCCGAGCACGTCCCCGTTGACGCAGCCGAAGTTCTTCATCGCCGTTCGTGCCATCCATGCCCCGACCAGGATGGAGGCGAGGACGGCCACGACGGCCAGGACCGCGACCTCCAGATAGTCCAGGTCCTCCGGTTTTAAGAGCATCATCGCCCCAAGACCGATGATCAGTGCCAGAACGATGGCGATAAGGGCGGATCCGCCCTTGGTGTTCTTGACGAATATGCCACCGAGGCCTTCCCGGGACTCGCCCAGCGCGGCGCAGCTGACCATGGAGCACTTGCAGCCCACCTCGGCCACCAAGGGCGCCAGAAACAGACAGGTATTGGATGTGGAACGGGAGGGTGGCCAGAGCAGCGACCGAGAGCAGAGTGAAAATAATTGCGTAACCGAGACCGCCCGCCCCCACGTGGGAGTCCTTCATGATGGCGATCTTCCTCTCCTTGTCCCCCATAGCCAGCATCCCGTCGCCGAAATCACTGAGCCCGTCCAGGTGCAGGAAGCGGTTGAACGAGAATAGCATGAAGATGACGATGACCGCGGAGACGAGGGGGCTGAACGGCCCGACCGGGTCGCTGAGCAGATACATGACCAAACCCGCCGCCAGGCCGAGGAACGCCCCGACCAATACGACAAGCCAGAAGCGTTTGGAGAGGTGCATGACGTCCTCCCCCTCCACGTCGATGGGCAATATGGTGAACATGGAGAAGGCCGCCTTGAGAGCGCCGAACGCCGGGCTCTTCCTCCCTCCCTCCTTGACCGGCTCCGGCGCGGTCGCCTCCCCGGTGTACGATCTGGACAGTATCGCCGATAGCATCGTTCCTCTCATGAGAGCTTTCCCTCCTTCTCCAACAGCTCAGAGTAGATCATCGACATAACGCTTCCTATGAGCGAAGCCACGATGTCGTCCAGGAAGGGGCCGAGCTCGCTAAGCACCCCGGGCTTCTTCTTGTCGTAACGGATGTACTCGAACAGGCCCTTGGTCCCGGTGAGGAACTCCGCCAGGCCGATGCCGAGGACCTCGTCCGCCAACAGGTGCACCGGGTCCTCCTTGAAGCGGTCCTGGTCCAGACCGAAGATCTCGTTGCGATTGCCAGCATCGTCGATGAGGATAGCGGCGTAGATGAGCGAGGTCACGTTGACGTCCTGGCGCAAGGATCTCAGTTTGGCCACGAACCGTTCCTGCAAGAACTCCTCGCTCCAGCTCTCGTTGGGTATGATCAGGGCGGAGGCCGCCTCCCACATGTTATCCACTGTTACGCCTACCTCGTCCAGCAGCTGCAGGTAGTCCATAGGCCCTTCCCGGGCATACCATTTCAGCACCGATTCCGCCACCGCCCCCCGCACCGCTCGGGCCAGGCATATGCCGATGTCCGTGGCCGTGCCCGCATATTTCTCCCCCTTGCCTATCGGGCATATCACTGCGATAGCGTCGCTGGTGGTACCGGTCCCTCGGACCTTGCAGTCCATCAGGGCGGCCGACTTGGCCTCGGTGGCGGTGATTATGGCATTGGCCAGACCGGTGTCGTGCAGAGGGACCCCGAGCACCACGATGGTGTTTATGGTATGGGACTTGCCCAGCAACGCCCTCACCCTCTCGGGGATCAGCTCCCCGGCATAGACGGCGTTCTTCACCCCGGCGGTGGTGATGGCGATGGCCTCCATGCCATTGTAGCTCTCCTCCTTGACGGAGATGACCTTCTCCATGTCCGCGGCGGTCATAAAGCCCACCGTGGCCTGGCCCAGGCCCAGCCGTTTCACGATGGACCGGACCTCTTCCTCCGGCTCCGCGCCCATGTAGCTTATGGGCACCTGGACCATCACGATGGTATCGGTCTCGGTGAAAGCGCCGTTCAGGATGGTCGTGCTCAGCACCCGCATGCGGTGCGGCAGCTGGACCACCATCACCTTGTAGTCATCGACCTTGTGAAATCCGATCTTGATGTCCTTCGCGTGCATCCATTCCCCCCTAGAGCCACCCCGTCAGCAACTGTTCCAGATATATCTGGACCTCGACGCCTATGAACATGAACGATGGTAGAACGACCATCAAGAAGAAAAGCAGTGCGGATACCTTCATGACCGCGACGGTCCGGCCGATGACCTTGGGGTCCGAGGGCAACGGTCCATCCCCCAGACGGTAGACGCCGGGCTTCTCGAAGCATATGCCCAGGCCGCCGGCGAAGGCGGACATGGACCACCCCTTGTTGGGGCTGGCCGTGGCCTTCTTGTACTTCTTGCCCATGGCCCAGGCGTTCCGCCAGTCCAGGCGGAGGAGCACCATGGCCAGGAGTATGAAAGGGACGCAGAGCCGGGCGCAGACCCAGTTCATCACGTCATCGAGCTTGGCGCTGAACCAGCCGACGTAGCGGTGCCTCTCGCTCATGTAGCCGACCATGGCGTCCAAGGTGTTGGAGACCCGGTAGAAGACCATGAGCGGTATGCCCCCCAGACCGAAATAGAACAGGGGGGAGAATACCGAATCCACGGTGTTCTCCGCCGCCGATTCCGCTGCACAGGAGATGATGTGCTCCCGGTCCAACTGGTTCACGTCGCGGGACACGATCCGGGAGGCGCCCTTCCTCGCAGCCTCCAAGTCGTTCGCCTCCAACGCCTTCATGATCGGGCGCACGTGGCGCTCCATGGCGGTGATGGCGAACATGGTCTTCATCACGATGGCGCAGGCCACCGCCCAGACCAGCGCACCGAGCAGGTCGTGGGTCAATGCCAGTAATAATGTGAACGCGAAAGGGAAAAGCAGCAGTGGGACCAAGGCCACGAATATGCCCTTGACGCGATCGGCGCGGGGCGAGGTGCGCTTGGTCCGCTTGTCCAAGAAGCCGATGGTCTTGCCGATCCACACCACCGGGTGCAACGCGTTGGGGGGCTCCCCCAGCAGCAGGTCGAGGAGCAGGCCGAGCACGGCGATGAGGGCGGCCAGATAGTAGAGCTCGATCATCGTTCCGCCTCCGCTCGGAAGGCGGCGATCAACTTGTCGTTCTTCTCCGGCGTCTTGACGGCAAAGCGGATGAAATCGTGGAAACGGGGACCGAAGGAGGCGCAGTCCCGCACCAGCACCTTATGTCTCAGGATGCGTTCCTGGGCGACCTTCCCAGACCATTTCGACCTTTCGAAGAAGAAGAAAGCGTCAGGCACGCCCGCCTTGACGATCCCGGTGGCGGAGACCGCTTGGGCCACCCTCGTCTTCTCCCTCGCCATGACCTGGGCCGCCTTGGAAATATGATCGTAATGGTCGTTGAGGAGGTTGGCGCCGACCAGTTGCTCCAACCTGCCCAGGTTCCAGGAGAGGCGGGCCCTCTCCATGTGTTCTATGATGCCTTGGCCCCCTACCGCGTAGCCGATGCGGAGGCCGGGTATGGCGAAGCATTTGGTGAGGGAACGGATGATGAAGAGGTTGTCATGGGCAGGGACCTCCGCCAGGCAGGTGATGTCCTTGGAGCCCTCGACCAGTTCGAGCAAGGTCTCGTCCAGGAAGACCAACGCCCCTTGCCGGTCGCACTCCTCCACCAGCTCCAGGACCCTTTTGCGCGGGACGATGCCGCCGGTGGGGTTGTTAGGATTGCAGAGATAGACCAGCTTCGCTCCCTTGCTGCGTCTCATCATCTCATCGATGTCGATGCGTAGGTCCTCCGGAATAGGAACGGCATCGATATTGGCACCTCGGACCTGGCAGGCGAACGAGTACTCGGAGAAGGTGGGGGAGGGCATCACCACCCGGTCCCCCGGCGAAAGGAAGACATCTGGGAACAGGCGGATGATCTCCGCGCTCCCAGCGCCTACGGTGACGTTCCTGTCATTAACATGGAAACGGGAGCATATGGCCTCCCGGAACACCGTGGACCGGTCGTCCGGGTAATGGACCAGGTGAGGCAGGGCCTCGGCAAATCTTTCCATCAATCCTTCTGGAGGGCCGTAGGGGTTGAGGTTGGAACTGAAGTCGTCCACTCCAGGGTGCTGCCAGCCCAATCCGCCATGCACCGGGCGGGACAGGCCCTGCATCTCCTTCCTGACCATTTTTTCGATGTCCATGCGATCACCTTATGGACTTGCGGGGGATGGAGAAGACCTCGTCCCCGTCCCGGAACACCGAGACCTCGACGCCATAGACGTCCCGGATGCGCTCGGCGGTGATGACATCGACCGGTCTGCCCGTGGCCACGGTCCGGCCCCCGTTGAGCATCACCACCCGGTCACAGAACTTGGAGGTCAAGTTCATGTCGTGGGAGGCGGTGAGCACGGTCACTCCTTGCCTGGAAAGCTCCCAGAGGGTCTCCATGACCTCCAGCTGGTAGCGGAGGTCCAGGTGAGCGGAGGGCTCGTCCGCCAGAAGTATCTTCGGCTGTTGCACCACGGCCTTGGCGAGCAATGCCCTCGCTTTCTCTCCGCTGCTCAGCTCGTTGAGGCGGCGGTTGATCAGCCCCTCCAGACGGAACTTCTTGATGGCCTCGGCGACCACCGTCTCGTCCTGGCGGCTCTCCCACCACATGCTGTTGACGTGAGGGTACCGACCGAGGAATACCAGCTCCTGCACGGTGAGGCTGAAGTCCTCGTTGCAGTCGGCTGGGACATTGGCGCAAATCATGGCGATGTCCTTGATCTTCATGCCAGAGGTGGACTTCCCGTCCATGTAGATGGTCCCCTTGCTGGGGCGGAGCAGACCGTTGATGCAGCGCATCAAAGTGGTCTTCCCCGAACCGTTGGGACCGATGAGGCCGATGAACTCCCCGGCCTTGGCCTCGAAATTGACGTCGGAGAGCGTCTCCTTCCCGCCGTAGCTGAAGGTTACACCCTCCACCTTGATGGTGGTCGCAGCCTCAGGAGACATATTCCCTCCCCTCGCGAATGAGCAGATAGGCGAAGAAAGGGGCGCCGATCAATGAGGTCACTATGCCCACGGGGAATTCCTCAGAACCACCGATGAGGCGACCGATTATGTCGCAAGCGACCAGGAAGTTCGCCCCGACCACAATCGATGCTGGCAATAGGAGTCTATGGTCACCCCCGACCACCATTCGGGTCATGTGGGGTACGATGAGACCGACGAAGCCGATGACACCGGTGAAGGCCACGCAAACCCCGGTGAGCAACGAGGTCAGGATGAGCATGCCGCGTTTCATTAATCGCACGTTCACCCCCAGCTGGTTGGCCTGGTCGTCCCCGAGGAGGACCACGTTCAGCTCCCGAGCGTAGACCAGTACGATCACGGTCAGGACGCCGACGACGAACAGGATGATGGCGTCCTCTTGCAGCGTGGCATTGGCCAGATTTCCGAAAAGCCAGTATAGAACACCTTGCACCCCTTCGCTGGGATTGGTGATCATCAAGAGATTGGTAATCGAGGAGAGGAAGATGCCCACGATGACCCCGGCCAACACAAATGCCACCGGTCGACCACCCGCTGACTCGGCCAGACCGAGTGTGATGGTAAAGGCCAGTATCGCGCCGACGAAGGCCATGATGGGAAGGGAGAACGTCCCGGTCGACCCGATGGCCACACCGAGGAGCACGGCACAGGCCGCGCCCAAGGCTGCCCCGGAGGAGACCCCGGTGATATAGGGGTCGACCAGAGGGTTGCGGATGATGGCCTGCATAACCACGCCCGCCACCGCCAGTCCGATGCCTACTCCGACCGCGGCCAGGAAGCGGGGGAAGCGCACGATCCAGACGACCTTCTCGTCCAAGGTCATCTGGCTGGTGTCACCTCCGACCATCAGGGCGTTCCAGAAGGCCTCCAGGACCTCCATCACCGACATCTCATAGGACCCGACCGAAAGCGAGACCACGAACAGGCCAACTAGGAGCAGCAGGCCCGATACGATGATCACGCTCAGGCGACGGCGTGTCCTTCTCACCAGCGAGTCTTCCAATCCTCCACCTTTTCCTTAGTTCTTGACCGTCACCATGGACACCTGAGCGGAGGTGCCGGAGTTCACTGGCTCCGCGATCAGACCCTCATAGTCGCTCGGTATGGTCAATGGTATGTCCGCCCCGGTGAAGTTGCCCGGATAGAGGATCTGGCCAACAATTGCGCCCCATCCACTATCCTCACCCCTGGCCTCAGGAAGGCGTTCTCCGCTTGGCCGATGGCGACATATATTTTCCCGTTCTTAACCGCGTTGGTCTCCTGGAACAGCTCGTCCTCCAATATGCTGTCCCTCACATCCTCCGGGGATGTGGCGTCTGAGACCATCATAGTGGCCGCGACGATGATGACATCTGGATTCGCCTCGACCACCGCCTCCTTGTTCACTACAGGGAACGATGTCATGTTCTCGAAAGCGTTGACTCCTCCAGCGATCTCGATGATGTCATTGACGAAGGTGCCATTGCCGGCGACGAATATCGGGTCCAGCCACACAGTGACCATGACCTTGGGCCTCTGCACGGTGCCGTCGATCTTGTCCTGGATGCTGGAGATGATATCGGACATTTTTTCCTTAAGTTCAGCGGCCTTATCCTGACAGAAAAGGACCTGACCTACCAGTTCTATGTTCCAATAGACCTCGGTGATGTTCGTGCCCTGGTAGAGCGCCACCACAGTGATGTTGAAGGAGTCCATCAAGGGTATGAGGTCCTTTTGGGCTTGGACGTCCGACCCAATGAAGACGATGTCCGGTTCGAGGGCAGCGATCTTCTCGGCATCCGGGGTGTAGTAACCACCTATGGTTGAAACGGTCTCGTTGGCCTTTTCGTCAAGGACATCGGTTGGATAATCGCAATAATCGGATACTCCGACTAACTTGTCCTCCATGCCGAGGGCGTAGATGAGCTCGGTCGTGCTCGGGGAGGTAGAAACCACCCGTTGCGGTTCGGAACTGACCAGGACCTGCCGGTCCATGGCGTCCGAGACATTGGCCTCGGGGTCATCTTGCTCATCGAAAACGCCGAGGGCTACAAGCAGCCCAGCGCCCACCAGGATGGCCACCACGACGATGACCAATACCACGACTGATTTGTTTGCCATCAGATCCTTCTCCAGTTAATTCACTGAAATATCAGTTGGATGTATCATCCAATCGATACTGAACAGTTAATCCCTATAAATGCTTTTGTTGGATGAAAGTAGGATGCATTGGATGGATAATCCATCAGAAATATTCATCATCTGGCCGATGCCCCGGCCCCTCTTTTTGTCAGGAACGCAATAATGGGTCCGCTGCCTGAGTCCAAACTGAACATGCGGAGGTTGCATGGTAGGACCCTGCCGTCCTTGTGGCGGACATCGGCCCTCAGGGATAGCTCCTCCCCTTCGAGCAGCGTCCGTCGTTCCAGGTTCAGAAAGCCCAGGGGGTCGGGCGCAATCAGCTGGGAGGAGGACCTGCCGACCATCTCTTCAGGACTATAGCCCATCATCGACCCGCAGGCCTGGTTGGCGTAAAGCACGCTACCATCAATACCTTGAACGAAAAGGGGGAGAGGGCTATGCTCCAGAGTCACCAACAACCTCTCCCACCGGAGCGACGTTTCATCTTCGATAACCGGGGCATGCTCCAACCCTCGCCTTATTTCGGCCATGGCCAACCTGGCCTGATGTAGGTCGGTGGAGTCGCTCAGCACCAAAAGTATCCGGTCCGGTCTTCCTGAGCGTATGATGGGGACGATCCGTAGGTCATACCACACCACCGTCTCGTCCGATAGGTGCACCAAATGCATCCTCTGCGTTCCCGCGGTCCAAACCGCCCGATCACAGGAAGAGGTTACATCCTCCGCCCTTAATGGCCAAATCTGGGCCAGGCTCAGCCCGAGGGCAGTTCCCCTGCAACCGCAAGACTCCCGGAATCGCTCGAACACGTGGTTGGTGAGGAGGACCTTATGATCCAGATCCACGAGGCAAATGCCATCCTCCAGCCCGTCGAGAACCTCGGATTGGTGGGTGAAGGCCTCCATCAGCGCCCGTTCCGCCCTCTCCCTCCGGGCCACCTCCTCCTCCAGGACGGCGTTGGTCTCTCCAGAGTCCTCGTCGGCCAGACTGATCTGGCAGATCTGGATGTCCAGCATCTTCTCGAGCAGTTGCTTGGCCTCGGGCAGGCTCTCTCCGGTCCGGACGAACTCCTCCGGTGGGACGTAAAAATAATTCCTGCAGACGAAACCTCGTATGACCAGGCTGGGGTGGGTGCTGACCGCGGCGAGGACCTCGGAATGGGTGCTGTTCTCGCCATCGTAAAGGCAGATGCAAGAAACCCGTTCCGAATCCACCGATTCGTTCCAAACGGATTCGAAGCGACCGAAACGCTCGTGGCCGATGCGCTTGACGATGGGACCGGCCTCGAAGATGAACCGTGCCCCACCATACCCTTCCGACACCGATGAGCGCGCCATCTCGACGAGCCGGTCCAGGCATCGGTCCTCGGAGAAACCGTCCTCTCCCAAGAACAGGTCCATCGCATTGAGGAAGATAAGGGCGGGGGAATACCTCACCTCGTTCTCCTTCATCCCCAATTCGCGCAAGGCTTGCCTGACCTCGCCCTCATGGCACTCGCCTAGCAGACAATAGCAACGTTCATTGCGCTCCATGCCGATGCGCGCCAGCCTCGCTCATCCTCTGGCCCTTTCCCCATCATTGCGAAAGAAGCAGGCAACATGGTCATGGACATCGATCCTTTCCAAGGATAGGTTCCGGTCCATGGCGGGATGGGGGCCTGGCATCGGTCCATATGTTTTCCTTCGGAGATATTAATTCTTTTGAAGGTTTTTTTCGAGGCAATAATCAATGCAAAGTATCATATTTCACTGGACCTTGATGCTGGAGCATGTGCCTCTTCTCGGACCACGAGATACAGAGCATGATGCAGAGCGGTTCCTTGCGCATCGTCGGGTTCGCGCCGGAAGGACTGACCCCGAACGGTTACGACCTTCGGGTGGCAGAGGTGAGGATGGAAGGGAACGAGGTCTCGGAGAAGGAGGGCACCATCCTCGTGCCGGCGAGGAGCATGTTCTTTGTGAGCACCGTGGAAAGGGTCGAGCTGCCCAACGATGTCGCTGCCCAGCTTTGGGCACGGACCAGTTGGATCCGCAAGGGGGTCATGGTCGGCCTGGGGCAAGGTGGACGCGGGCTTCAGGGGGACACTGACCTTCACCGCGTTCAACGCCTCAGGAAAGGACCTGGAGCTCCCCATCGGCTCCCGTTTCGTCCAGATAGTCTTCGAGAGGATGCACTCCCCGGTGGCCCAGACCTATGAGAAGCGCAGCGGCAACTACCAGAACCAATCAGGCGTCACCCTGGCACCAGTCAAGAAGCCGTAGGTCGATGGAGAAGACGCTGGAGCTGGGCGAGTAGGTCTTCAGCTCCTCGCACCTCTCCACCTCCACCTTGACGCCCATGCCCAAAGCCTGGGCCGCTAGACCATCGAGCACCGGGCCGATCTCGGAACGGTCGCAGATATGGTAGAGATGGATCGTCCCCCCGAAATTGAGGCGGGTCAAAGCGTCGGCGTAGAAATCCAGGGCAGAATGGGGGAGGTTCATAACGATGCGGTCGGCGCAAGGTATGTCGAAAATGATGTGCCGGGAATCGCCCTCCAGCGGCACAACTTTCTCAGCATGGTTCAGGACTATGTTCCCCTTAAGGTAATGGACGGCATCGGGGTTGATGTCCATGGCGAACACCACCATCGCCTGGGAATGCTTCGCGATCATGATGGCGAAGGGGCCGACCCCGGCGAACATGTCGAACACCGTCTCGCCGGGCCTCACGAGCGATGCCACCCTCATCCTCTCGTTGGCCAGGCGAGGATTGAAGTAGACCTTGCCCGGGTCCACCCGCAGTCGGACGCCGTATTCCAGATGCTCGGTCTCCAATCCCCCGGTCCCCGGCCACCACCTCCAGCTCCCTGACGCGGAACTCGCCCCTCACGCCCCGGTCCAAGGCGACCACGCGCAAACGGGGGAAGACCTGACGCATGGCCCTGCCCACCTCATGGGCATGAGGGAGCAGCTCTTCCGGCAAACGCACGATGCCCACGTCCCCGATGATATCGAACGAAGTGGGAAGCAGAGGGACCAGGTCCTCGGGCAGCCGCACCACCTTCTTGTAGTCCGTCTCTGCCAGGCCGCGTTCCTCGAGGTCGGCCTCCACCACCTCCATGCCCTCCATCCCTTCGACCTCCTTCGTGACAGGGATGATGATGTGGTCTTCGGTACGGTCGATGCGCAAGGAGACGTCCAGGACCCCCAGTTCAAGCAGCTTTTTACGGGTCGACTCCCCTACCCCCTTAGGAGCCTTTACGGCCAAAGAGCGCACGGTGCTGTCCATGGGTGAATTGATATTTGTGGGTTTAGGGCTGGGGTCAGTGGAGGATATGAGCCTGAAGGCTCTGAACGAGCTGAGGTCCTGCGATAAGGTCTACGCGGAGTTCTACACATCGAAGCTCATCGATTCCACGCTCAAGGACCTGGAGGCGATGGTAGCTCGACCGATGGTGTCCCTGAGGAGGGTGGACGTGGAGGAGGGCGACTCCATGATCGAAGCGGCCCGGGACCGCAAGGTGGCCTTCGTCACCGCTGGTGACACCATGGCCGCCACCACCCATGTGGACATCCGCATCCGGGCGGAGGAGGAGGGCATCGCCACCCGATTGGTACATGGCACCTCGATATTCTCCGCCGCCCCGTCCGCTTTGGGCCTGCAGCCGTACAAGTTCGGTCGGACCGTGACCTTGCCGTTCCCGGAACCGGGGTTCATTCCATCGAGCCCGTACGAGAGGATATTGGAGAACAAGGAAAGGGGTTTGCACACCCTGGTGCTGCTCGACATCAAGGAGGAGGAGGGGCGGTACATGACCTCACAGCAAGGGGTGAGATGGCTATTGGACGCGGAGCAGAGGATGGGGTCCGGATTGATCAAGAAGGACAGCATCATCTGCGCCGCCGCCAGGGTGGGGGCCAAGGACGAGAGGGTCGCCGCCGACTATCCCGAGAGGATGACGCAATTGGACCTGGGCGGACCGCTGCATACCCTGGTCGTGCCGGGAAAACTGCATTTCATGGAGGCGATGGCCTTGGTCAAGTTCGCTGGCGCCCCGCCGGAGATCGCCAAAGAGGACTGATCAGAAACCGAGCAGCACCATGGCTTGAACGGTCTGTCCCAGCTCCTTATCTTGGCGGGCGGTGTAGAGCACTTTGGAGAAAGGTGCCCTTGATTGCACCTCGTGCGCCATACCGATCAAGGTCCTCTCGTCCGGTTCGCTCATTGCGAACAGGGCCAGCGCCGATCGCACATTGTCCCATGGCATGTCGAACCAGGGAGATGAGAAGGCGTCACTGATGGCCAGGCTGTCGGCGCATACCCCGTGGCCATAACCGACACCGAGTCGCACCTCCCTGCAACCGTTGAAATGGTCCTTGACCTGCTTGAGAACGTCCAAGGTCAACAGCTTGGACAGCTCCAGCGGTACGAAACCCATTATCTGGTTCATGACGTTGAAGGCCTTCTGGAACTGCATGTAGGGCGCCACCTTGGCCAGGCCATCGTTGGAAAGGACCACGGTGAGGTGGCTCATGGCGTTGAGCCGGCGCAAGCCCTCGTCGGCATTGCGCTGTCGGTCCTGCCCTTCCACCATGAAAGGCGTGCAGACCGTCGAGACCACCAAACGAGCGTGCCGCCGGGCGGCGCTGGCCACGATCGGTGCCGCATGGGTCCCGGTCTCACCGCCCATGCCGCTGAAGATGAAGACCAGCTCCCGGTCCTGGAGTCTTTCCAGCAATCGTCGCATCACCGGTATGTCGTGGGTCAGGAGATGAGGCGCGGTGGTGCGGAACATCGCCAGTTCCGATTCCCGGAGTCTGAGCACGTCCACTCCCGCGGCGTGGGGGCGTTGGTCCTCCAGCACCACCCCGAAGCGGTCGATGTCCGTGACGGATATGGCGTTGCATCCCGCCCCACCCACCCCGACCAGGACGCAGCGAGGTCTCTCCTCCGCCTCCGCCCTAAGGAATGTAGGCTCGCCGCCGCGCATGAGGGGGCATATGGTGGTGATAATTTATTAGCTTATCCAAATATTATATAGGTCGGGATGCCGAGACCATTCCCGATCTGGTCTTAAAAGTGCCGATATCTGGCATGGTTCCATGACCGTTCGTATCCTGCCCGTCCATTCCATAGGCAATGAATGAGGTCCCAACTTTCGGTCCCGATGTGGAAAGGGTTATGATGCACCATTGATTCCAAGGGGCGATAGAGATGGAACAGACGAGGATCGGTCGGGTATACGGGGACTCGGTGATGGAGATCCGCTTTAGAACGGCCTTCGACCAGGACATTCAAGTGGGGGAACTGCTGGTCATAGAGGACGGTAAAGGGCCGAGGAAGTACCTGGTGCGGATAATGGACGTCGAGTACGGGGCCGACTCCGACGAGGACGGTTGGACGGAGCGGGAGGCGGGCACTGCGGTCCAGAAGGACCGTATGGCCGAGGATTTCGACCCGAACAGTATGCGAGACCGATTGTACCGTGTCGGCGTATGCTTCCCGTTGGGCCATATCGAGGATGGGAGCTTCAAGAAGGCCAAGTCCATCCCGCAACATTTCTCCTCCATACGACGGGCTGGTCCAGAGGACTATGGGTTCCTCCGTTCGCTCATGGGGGACGTGGAGATAGGCAAGCTGCGCTCCGGCGACCGCATCGTCGATTTCCCCGTTGGCATCTCGGGCGCTTTCATGCCCTACCACGTGGGGGTGTTCGCGACAACGGGCATGGGGAAGAGCAATCTGATGAAGGGTTTGGCTCTATCGTGCATGCGCTCACGGCGCTATGGCTTCCTGCTCTTCGACCCGCATGGCGAATACTATGATGGTGGGGAGGCCAACCGAAAGGGTCTGAAGACATGCCCCCATGGCGACCGATGCTCTCTGCGTCTACAGCTCCCGAAGGCTGGAAGGCCCCTACAATTCCATCCATGTCTCCTCCTTCGAGATCGAGATATCGGACCTGGCCAATCTTTATGAGTTCACCGGGGCGCAACTGGAGTGCCTTCAGACCGCGCAATATCGATATGGGGAGAACTGGCTCAGCGAGCTCCTGCATCGGGACGTCAAGACCGTGGTCAAGGACCTGCAGGAACGGTTCCATGAGGGCTCGGTCAACGTCATCAAGCGACGCCTGGACACGATATTCCAGTTCGACCTGATCACCTCCGACCCGAAGCTTTCCATCACCAAAGGGGTGATCTCCGCCCTGCACGCGGGGAAGGTGGTCCTGGTGGACACCAGCAACATGTTCGAGGCCGAGGAGCTGCTCATATCCACCGTGCTGACGAGAGCCATCTTCGAACATCACAAGGCATTGTACTCGGAAAAGGAGAAGTTCGAAAAGCTGCCACCGTTGCTTATCGCCATGGAGGAGGCGCAGCGCGTGCTTTCCCAGGCCAAGGGCACGGTCTTCAGCCAACTGGCCCGGGAGGGCCGTAAGTTCCGCATCGGCCTCTGTGCCATCTCCCAACAGCCCAAGCTCATCAACGAGGAGATACTCAGCCAGTTCAACACCCTGTTCATCATGGGTCTGGCCGATAAGCGTGACCGGGACATCCTGCGAAATTCGGCGAAGCAGGACATCAGCATGCTCGACAACGAGATCCAGATGCTGATGCCCGGCGAGGTGCTGATCGCCTCCCCCTTCACCCCGTTCGCCATCCCGGCCAAGGTGCACCTCTTCGAGGAATACGTCTCCGAGGTCGAAAGGACCTCTGGTAATGTTTCGAAACCAATAAGTAAAAAGGCGGACTCTCGATTCTTCTGATGGCCGTCAGCACAGAGACCGCTCTTCTCCTCGATATCGCCCTCATCCTCATGGGGGCGGCGGTGATAGCGGTCATCTTCACCAAGCTGCGCATGCCTTTGGTGATAGGTTACCTTCTGGTCGGCATGCATCCTGGGACCATATGTCCTCGGCATCGACACCATCTCCGATTACATCGAGGAGGTCAACTTCCTGGCCAACCTGGGCATCATCCTCCTGATGTTCTCCATCGGCCTGGAGTTCAACCTCAAGCGCCTCAGGCGCATCGGTTCCTTCGCCATCCTGGCCGGCACCATCGAGATCCTGATCATGTTGGTGATCGGATACGAGGTCGGGAAGTTGCTCGGTTGGTCCGACCTCCAATCGATATACCTGGGCGGGGTGGTGGCGATCAGCTCCACCGCGGTCATCGTCAAGGTGCTGGTGGAGACGGGGAAGTTGGACAGCGAGGTGGGGGAATCGGTGATCGGACTGCTCATCGTCGAGGATGTGGCGGCGGTCGTCCTGCTGACGGTGTTCGGTTCCCTGAGCACTGGCGATTCCATCGTATCTGGCTCGCTCTTCACCCAGATGAGCACCATAGCCATCTTCCTGGTGGTGACCCTGCTGTTAGGTCTGGCCATAGTGCCCAGATGCCTGAACTGGATCGGTCGCACCTGCAACGACGAGGTGCTGCTCATAGTGGCCTTGGGGTTCACCTTCGGCCTGGCCATATTCGCCTTTGAGATCGGGCTCTCGGTCGCCATTGGGGCGTTCCTCATGGGCATAATCATCTCCGAGTATCGGGACGGCGAACGCATCGCCAAGCGGGTGGAGCCGCTCAAGGACGTGTTCATGGCCATCTTCTTCGTGTCCATCGGTCTGATGATCAACCCCAACCTCATCGCTGACACCTGGCCGGTGGTGGTCATCTTGGTCGCGGTCTTCATATTCGGCAAGATCTTCGCGGTGAGCATCGCCTCCTACTCCGCCAATCGGGACATAAGGACCTCGGTCATCACCGGGTTCGCCATGGTGGCGATGGGCGAGTTCTCCTTCGTCATCGCCAAGACCGGCATGGACGTCGGGTGCGGTGGACGAGGCGTTCTACTCGGACGTCATCGGGGTGGCGGTGATCACCATGGCCATGATGCCGTTCGTCTTCAAACGCTCGGTGGGGTTCATCGATTTCGTACATGCCAAGGCCCCCAAGGGTTGGATCACGCAGGCGAAGCGGATGGACAGCCTGCGCAACGAGCTGGGCGCATGTCTGTCCGTCAGGGCCGACCTGAACAAACAGATCAAGTTCCAGATCTTCTGGATCATCATCGATTTCGTCATCCTCTTCGTTATCCAGCTCGTGGTCCAAGGCCTGTACAACCTCACCGAGCTCCTGGACCAGGTGGCGGACTGGCTTAAGGTCATACCTTCCACGCTGGCCACCATCGTCTCGGTGGCGTTGATCATACCCCCCGTGGTCGACATCGTTCGGCGCACAAGGACCATCGTGATGGCCTCGGTGGAGAGCATCATGAGCGGTGGGTAAGTACAAGTGGGACAGCGGCAGGCTCATCCTGAAGCTCCTCTTCAACTTCATGATGGTCATCGTCGGTATCGCTCTGTTCATCACCTTCCTGCCATTGGCATCATTCTATGAGGGCGTGCCCATCATCGCGATCCTGGGCATCGTGGTGGGGTCGGTCGTGGCCTATCTCATCTGGGACGCCAACAAGGCGACCTATGAGAAGGTGTGCACATCTGCTCGGCGAGGGCTTCGAGGAGGAGGTGGAGAAGTGATCGACACTTTCGACCGCCTCTGGGAAGGATGGATGAACGGATAGGACGGTTAGGAAGGCGCGCAGGGGAACAGAATGAGGATAATGCACGTGGCCGACACGCACTTGGGCTTCTCCGCCTATCGCAAGGTGGAGGAGATCTCCGGGCTCAACCAGCGAGAGATGGACCTTTATCGTTCCTTCGAGACCTGCGTGGACCAGGCGCTGGAGCAACGTCCAGACCTCTTCCTGCATGCCGGGGACCTGTTCGACAACGTCAGACCATCAAATCGTGCCATTTCCTTCGCTGTGGAGCAGTTCGTACGACTCAGCGATGCGGGCATCCCCACCGTGGTCATAGCCGGGAACCATTCCACCCCCAAGCTTCGGGAGACGGGCAGCGTCTTCAAGATATTCGAGCACCTGAAGGGGATCCACCCAGTGTACGCCGGGACCTATGAGAGGGTGATGCTGGAGGGATTGGTCGTGCATTGCGTCCCTCATTCAGACCCTGTCACGATGCAACAGGAACTGGCCAAGGTAAGGCCCGACCCGGACCTGGTCAATATCGCGACCCTACATGCCAGCGTCGGGGCGGTTGGCGCCTACGCCTCCAACGAGTTCAACGAGACGGTCATACCGGACGGGACGCTACCTAGAGGAATGGACTACACGGCGTTGGGACACTATCATCGGCACACCGAGGTCGCTCCCATGACGTTCTACAGCGGCTCCACGGAAAGGTTGTCGTTCACCGAGGCGGGACAGGACAAAGGGTACCTGATGGTCGATCTCCCACAGAGGCAAGGTGAGGTTCGAGCCTCTGCCGACCCGGCCCATGTTCGACCTCCCCCACATCGAGGCCAAGGACATGTCCGCAGCCGATCTGATGAGGGAGATCGAAAGGCAGTCTTGCCGCACAGGACCTGGAGGGGGCCTTGGTACGTTTCACCGTGCATAATGTGAAACCATCACTGTACCGATCGCTCGACTTCAAGCGCATCCAGAGCTGGGCGCGGAAGGCCCTGTACCTGGAACCTCGGTACCAGCTCCAGGATGACGAGTTCTCCGTTCAGACCGCATCGGGCATCACTGCGCTGGACCAGGAGTTCAACTCGTTCATGGACCACTATCCAGTGACCGGGACGGACAAGGACAAGGTGCGCGAGCTGGGGCTGAGATATCTGAGCCGGGGGTTGGAACGTTGCGATTAAGGTACGTCGAGCTCCGCAACTACCGTCGTTTCCGCCACGCCATCGTCGAGCTTGGCGACGGCGTTACCGGCATCCTCGGGCAGAACGGTGTGGGCAAGTCCACACTGGTGGAGGCGGTGGCCTGGGCCCTTTTCGGCAATGAGTCCAGCATCGTGAGGACCACCAAGGAGGGAGTGAGGAGCGCTTCGGCCGGGGTGAACGAGGAATGCTCGGTCACCCTGGAGTTCGACCTGGAGGCGGACCGCTACCGCCTCACCCGCTCCCTGAAGGGAAAGGACAGCAAGGCCGACGCCACGCTGCTGGTCAACGAGATGCTGGTGGCCCGGACCGACAAGGCGGTGACGGAGGCGATGGAGAGCAGGCTGGGGATGGACCACAAATCGTTCTTCGTCTCCGTGTTCGCAAGGCAGAAGGACCTCAACGCCCTTTCCAACCTCAGGCCAGCGCAGCGCCGGGAGCTCATCCTGCGCATGTTGGGCATCGAGACCCTGGATACGGTCATCTCGGAGATCTCCTCCGACCTCCGTTCCTGCCGGGACGGGTTGGAGGCGATGTCCGCCAACCTCACCGCCCCGGATGGAAAGGACCGGAGGGAGACGCTGAGAATGACAGCTCGCCGAGTTGGAATCGATGAGGACGAAGCTGACGGCCGACATCGAGAATGCACAGGCAGAGCTGGGGCCGATCTCCGATGAGGTGGAGAAGGCCCGGACGGAGATGGAGAAGGCGGAGGGTCGCTCTAAGGTCAACGCGTCGTTGATGACGAAAATGGCCACCTTGGCCGCCGATGCCAGGTCAAAGAAGGCGAGGTTGCAGAAGGTCGAGTCGGAGCTTGACCTGTTGGAGACGAGGAAGGCCGACCTACCTGCGCTTGAAGAGTAGGGTGGCCAGCCTTGGCCCCCTTAGAGAAGAGAGGGAACGCTTGGAGGAGCTGAAGGTTCGAAAACAGGACCTCGACTCCCTTGACATCCAATTTGGTCCAGCGTACCGCTCGATTCGCCGAGACGCAGGCGGAGCTGGAGACGAAGAGGAAGGAGCTGGAGGCACTTAGGGGACCCGTCGCCGATGATCGCGAGCCTTGGAAGAGGCCCTGGCCACGAACCAAGGTACCATGGAGGAGGCGCGGGACCGTCTGGCGCGCAACCAAGCGGAACAACGGAGGTACCTGGAGGAGTCGGAGCATCGATCGTCGAAACGAAGGGAGATCGCGGAGCTCGGACCGAACAGTGCCTGTCCCACCTGCGAAAGGAGGTTGGATGACCATTACCAAGCGCTCATTGAAAAAATGGACGCGGAGGTGGCCGAGAGCGATGAGAAGGCTCGGGCGGCCAACTCGAGGATCGACGAAGCCCTCAGAGGACTGGACCGGCTAAGCAAGGGAAGGGTCGGTCTGGAGTCGAGGTTGAAGGAGGCGCAGCGGCAAAGGGACCAAGCGCTCATGCTCCGGTCCAGCTTGGAAACCTTGGAAAGGAACCTCTCGAAAATGAGGTCGGAGATCGCCTCCTTGGAGGAAAGGAGGTCCGCCCTGGGAGAGGTGGACCTGGACCCAAAGCAGGTTATCGACGGTCCGTTCTGAACTGGAGGTACTTCAGAGGGACGAGAACGCCCTGACCAAGCTCCGCACCGAGCTGGCACGTATGGAGGGTCTGGAGAAGGAAAAGGCCCAGTTGAAGAAGGACCTGGATGCGATTACCTTAGAGGAGGGTCGCTCTCGATCCGAACTTACCGCCCTCGCCTTCCGTGAGGAGGAGCTGAAAGAGGGGCGGGAGAGATATGTGCTATGGAGGGACCGCAGGGAATCGGTGCAGCGTTCCGTCCAAACCTCTTTGTCCGAAAGGTCCCGGGTCGAAGGGGAACAGAAGGCAGCCACCGCTCACCTGGAAGAACTGGAGCGCAACCATTCGCAGGCGGAGAGGAAGAGGGCGGAGCTATTGGAACTGAACGTTCTCCAGGAGGCGATGAGGGAGTTCCGGGCCAATATCGTCACCCGAGTGGTGCCGAGCATCTCCCAGATGGCGTCAGAGCTCTTCGTGGAGCTGACCGATGGCAAGTACGGCGGCATGCGCCTGGACGAGGAATATGACGTCCATATCATGGACCAGGGCCATGAGTATCCCTTGGACCGATTCTCCGGGGGCGAATCGGACCTGGCCAGTCTATCCCTGCGCCTGGCCATCTCCAGAATGATAGGGGAACGCTCCGGACACCACGTCAACTTCCTGGTGCTGGATGAGATATTCGGCTCCCAGGACCAAGGGCGAAAACGTAATGTGTTGGAGCTATTATCATCGTTGCAGAGACAGTTCGGCCAGATCCTGGTCATCACCCATATCGAGGACATCAAGGAAGCGCTCGGCAACAGCATCGTGGTGGAGGAGGGAGAGGATGGCAACAGCAAGATCGTCGCAGGTTGACTGGTCCAGGCCTGATCGCCCCATGATCCGGGCGGCGGTCACCGTGAGACCAAGGGCGGTACGTCCATATCTGGACCAATTCACCCTGGGCGAATCGTTCGGCCATCGCCTCATGGAAAGGATGCATGGAAGGTTCCTCGAGGAGCATCGACTCCCTCTTGGATCCCTTCGCTGGGGCGGGCTCCTCGCTCTGGACCGCCCGTTCCTGGGGGATGGAGGCCTTGGGGATCGAGCAGCTCCCTTACGCCCATTTCTGCCATCGCTCCGCGGCCCAGGCGTACGAGGTGGATGTCGACGAGGTGGCGTTGCTGGGCCAATGGTTGATAAGGGACGAGGTGGCCGACCCATTCCTGGACATCGAATCGCTTCCATTGGCCCTTATCGACGGGGTCGGACCGGCCCACGCCTCCTGCGCCCTATCCTACCGCGAGGCGATCGAGGCGGTGCCATCTGGTCCAGAGAAGGACCTGGCCCTGTTCGTGCTCATGAGGGCACTGAGGGCATTGCGGAGAGGCACTGATCCAGGTAAGGCGATCCCGGAGGGGGGCCATGACCATAAAGGACCGGAAGGGCAATTACCATGCCGGTTTCGAAGAGGTCTACTTGGAGACCTTGTACCAGTGCTTGGACGCCATCACGGAGGCGGGAAGGGATGGCGACCTCATTGACATGACCGGAACGAAGCTCCTGTTCGGCTCGGCACCAAGGCTGGTCCCGGAGCTGCGCGACGACGCCTTCGACCTGGTGATCACCTCCCCGCCCTACCTCAACGGTTTCGATTACCTGGAGGAATACGCGGTGGAACACTGGTGCCTGGGGCTGGGACCGGAGGAGGTCTTGGACGTCGCCAAGGGCATGCTGCCCACCAGGGTGGACCCACGGGACGCGTATGAGGACGTTGACGAACTGGGAGCGGCGATCAAGGACCTTGAGGTCCCTGCCACCGCCAGAATATACTTCCATGGCCTAGCCGAGCTCATCCGGGGGATGCACGAAAAGTTGCAGGACAAGGCCGAGGTCATGCTGGTGGTGGACGACCTGAAATGGAAGGGTCGGGACGTCCCGGTCGCCAAAGTGCTGTCAGCCATGGCGGAGAGGTCCGGCTACCGGGTGGTGGCCATCTACTGTGACCCTGACGATGGGAGAATGGGATTGGGTCGGGAGAGGGCTTTGACCAAGGTCTGCCACTGGGTCAAGATTTGACCCATATGCCCCCGACCATGTAGGTCATTTCACTTCTGGTCGACCACTTTTATCAGGTGGAACCCGAACTGCGTCTTCACTGGGCCGACGATATCGCCCTTCTTGCCGTTGAAGGCCGCGTCCTCGAACTCCTTCACCATCATGCCTCGCTTGAACCAGCCCAGGTCCCCGCCCTTCTTGCCGGAGGGGCAGGTGCTGTGCTTCTTGGCCAATTCCTCAAAGCTCTTGCCCGCCTTGATCTCTGCCAACAGCTTGTCGGCGCTGTCCTTGGTCTTGACCAGTATGTGTGCGGCGTGAACTTCCTTTACCATGGCGCCCAGCATCGCCTCGTCGCATATTAAGGTTGTCCGACCTCAGGAGAAAAGAACGTCCAGGTCCACATGGTCCTTGACCGCTTTCTTGATCATCGACAATTTCTTCTTGTCGTCGGGGTCGATCCTGGCGATGAGGTGCTCCACCCGTTCCGTCGCCTCCAAGGTGTCGTGCCTGGTGAGCAGGATGGGGATGCCCTTCTCATAGGCCCGAGATACCACCTGACCATCGGGATAGAAACCGCCGGTCAGGACCAGACATGATGTGTCTGTGGATAGGGCCGCCATTTGGATGTCGGTGCGGTCCCCGCCGGTTATGATGGCCTTGTCGGCATAGCGCCGCATGGTTCGTAGGGCCGTCTCGGGCATCATGGCCCCCACCATGACCCTCTGCACGGTGCGGTCCAATCTCTCCTCGCCGACGATGACCTCTGCCCCCAAGGCCTCCCGCACCTCCTTGACGGTGAAGCGGGTCAGCTGCTCCATGGGCGGAATGGTCCCCAATACCCTCACGCCTTTCTTCTCCAACAACCTCACCGGCGCGGGGTCGTCGGTCATGTTGAGGATGACCCCGAGGAAGTTCAGTTCGTAACCGTCCATGAGCTGCTTCAGCATGGCGATGCGGTCCAGGTCCCCCGGCTGCGTCGTGGAGACCAGCACCACGTCCGCCTTGAGACGCTCGGCGATGGCCATCCCGGAAAGGTCGTGCAGGTATCCCGTGGTGATGTCCCTGGTGCCCTCCACCAGCATGAGCTCGCAGTCGCAGCGCACCTTCTCGTAGGCGTTGATGATGTTCCCCATGCCGATGGGCGACATCAGGTCATAGAAGAAAGGACAGATCTCGTCCTCGTCCTGGTCCAGTTTGAGCGTCTTGCGCATAAGATATGCGTCCTGGTCGATGATGCGCTCCCCCTCGCAGATCAAACGCTCCTTGAACGGTTTGAAATAGCCCACTGGACCGGGATGGTTAATGGCCAGTCCCAGCCCCACCATGCTCTTGCCCGACCTTTCCACCACCGATCCCAAGTAAAGTGTCCTCATGCGTTGTCCCTCCTGATAGTGACCAATGCGTCGACCGCCCCCACTCCCTGGCCCTCATCCCCGACGATCACCGGGTTGACCTCCAGTTCGGATATCTCCGGGAAGTCCGTGGCTATCTGCGCCAGAGTGAGAATGGTGTCTTCCAGGGCTTTGATGTCGGCCGGCCTCCTTCCCCTCGCCCCGGTCAAAATGGGGTAGGCCTTGATGGACCGGACCAGTTGGGCCGCCTCTGCCCGGCCGAAGGGCGCCACCAATTGCGCCACGTCCTTCATGATCTCCACGAATATGCCGCCCAGGCCGAAGGTGACCACCGGACCGAACTGCTCGTCGCGGACCATGCCCACTATCACCTCGCGACCCTTGAGCATCTTCTGCACCGAGACCCCGTCGACTCGGGCATTCGGCATCTTTCCCCGGCTGCGGGAGATGATCAGCTGGTACTGCTGCGCCACCTCCTCGTCGCCCTTGATGTCGACCGCCACCCCGCCCACGTCCGTCTTGTGCGCGATGTCCGGTGACTCGACCTTCATGACCACGGGATAACCGATGCGCCTGGCGATGCTCACCGCCTCATCGGGCGAGTGGGCCAAACCCTCCTCGGGCACGTTCAGGCCATAGGCTTTCAGGATCCGCTTGCCCTCCCCCTCGCTAAGTTGCAGGCGGCCCTGCTCCCGGACCCCTTCCAACACCTCCCTGACCAAGCCCAGGTCCGCATCGACCTTGAAGACCTCCGCCGACGATTTCCTCTGGTTGTGGGCCTGGTACCGGAGCATGGCCCCGATGGCGAAGGCGGCCTGGTCCGGGGTATCGTAGTTCGGTATGCCAGAGGCCCTCAGTATCGAGATCGCCTCTTTGAGGTCCTCGCCCCCGACGAACGAGGTCACTATGGGCTTCTCCACCTTGCCAGCGAAGGAAGATATCGTCCGGGCCACCGAAGCCACGTCCACCAGGTCGGTGGGCGCCATCAGTGCGATCACGCTGGAGACGTTCTCGTCCTCCACGATGGCGCGGATGGCATACTCGTATCGTTCCGCGTCCGCGTCCCCGACCACGTCCACCGGGTTGTAGAATGCGGCCGCGGCGGGCAGCTTCGCCTTCAATCTCTCCACGGTCTCCGCGCTGAAACTGGCGAGGGTGAGGTTGTGATCGCCAAGGGCGTCCGCGGCCATGACCCCCAAGCCTCCCGCGTTCGTCACGATGGCGACCCGGTTGTCCTTGGGCATGGGCATGTTGGCGAAGATGGCGAGGAGGTCGAACATCCCCTCTATGGTCGTGACCCGGATCACCCCGGACTGGCGGAGCACGGTGTCATAGACCATGTCGCTGCCGGATAGGGCACCGGTGTGGGAGGATGCGGCCTTGGCCCCGGTGGATGTCCTGCCGGCCTTCAACGCGATGATGGGCTTGACCTTGGTCGTCTCGGCGGCCTGTTCCATGAACTCCTTGCCCTTGTTCACGCCCTCGATGTACATACCGATGACCTTGGTCCGGTCATCATGGCGGAGGTAATCGAGCATGTACGATTCCTCCACGTCCATCTTGTTGCCCACGCTGACGAACTTGCTGAAACCGATGTTGGTGCCCGCCGCCCAATCCAAGAGGACGGAGCAGATGGCCCCGGACTGGGAGCTGATGGCGATAGGTCCGGGACGAGGGAAGTTGCTCGTGAACGTCGCGTTCATGTGATGGTGGGTGTTGATCACGCCCAGGCAGTTCGGACCGATGACGCGGATGCCATGCTGCTTGGCGATGGCGGCCAGCCTCCGCTCCATCTCGATGCCCTCTCGCCCCACCTCTCGGAATCCCGCGGATATGATTATCGCCGCTCTGATCCCGATGCGCCCCGCCTCGTCGAGCACATCCGCCACGAATCGGGCGGGTGTGACGATGACGGCCAGGTCGATGGGCTGACCGATGTCGCTCAATGAAGCGTAGCAAGGTTTATCGAGTATGCGGTCGGCCTTTGGGTTCACTGGGTACAAAGGTCCCTCGAAACCCGACTCTATCAGGTTCTTAAGGATGACATGACCCACCTTGTTCGGTTCGCGGGCCGCCCCCACTATGGCGATGCTGCGGGGCTCAAAAAGCTCTCTCATCCGATCGGGTATGAATCCTACTCCCTGGATAATATCCTTTGGCCAAGGCCATGTCCATGTTGGTCCTGCATAAGTATTATTAATTGCGATGGGTTAGGTAATATCTCTAGATTGGGGGACGTGAAGAATGCAGATCAAGGATGTCAGCTTCGAGGAGCACACCAAGGACGTCATGTCTTTGAAGGAGGAGGCGAAGAAGGCTCGGAGCTAGCGCCCAACAGCAGTTCGATAAGATATCGCAACAAGAAGGACAAGCTGCCCTTTCCCATTGGCATCAGCGTGGCCCTGATCGCGGTCTGTATCATCCTCCTGTTCACGATGCCGGAGACCGCCTACATATACTGGCTGATCACCAGCTTCATCACCTATTGTATCTACTTCATAATCATGTTCATACCGACCAGCAGCGAGAAGGGGCCCAAAAAGACCAAGGAGGAGAAGGCCGCCGGTTCCATGGGCACGATGATCAAGAAGAACAAGAAGCTGTTCGGCCAGATGTTCTGGAACGTGTTCCTTTGCGACAGCGAGCAGCTATTGCCTGGGGCGGTCACCCTCTTCAGCATCAACATCTTCTTCGCATTCTACACCTACTTCATCTATCCAGGGAGCGTCTCCACCTACTACGTTTACCTGGTGATGATCCAATCCTTCCTGATCATAACCTACTACTGGATGATATCCTGGCGCATGCCCTATTCCCGTGGCTTCTCCTGGGACATCCAGAAGCTCAAGCTGTGGCTCAAGGGAAAGTTCGGGACGGTCTTCTCCGACGAGAGGGCCATCAGGGGGCTCCTCACCACCGCCTACATCGTCCTCTTCGGTAGCGTTCTTCTCCTGTTCCTCACCGCCTTCCTGGTGCCAGGTATCGACCAAGGGGAAGCTGGAGGAGGAATTTGTCCTATCGAACGGGCTGATCATAGCGTTCATTTTCATCGTCCAGGTCTTCATCTTCCGGGTGTTGCCAGGGTCGGTATGGCAAGAAGCAGTCCATGAACGTCATGAAGTTCAGGAAGAAGTGGATCGATGAGGAGGTCCTGCCCGCTTTGGAATCGGCCGAATACTCATCTCCCAGAGCAGTTCGCCAAAGAGCCCAAGGTGGTCCGCTTCAAGTTCGGCCGCCTGAAGACCCAGCTCAGATTGGCCCAATCCTACCCAGTGGCCTTCCTGGACCTGTTCGGGTTCCTGCCCCTGTACCTGATGGCCTTCGACTTCGAACCGATGCTGCGAGAGGACCTCGAGGTCCTGCTGATGCGCGACAACGTTCTAACGATCGAGGCTTGGGGGGAAAAGATTGAAGAGCCCCTTCCGGAATTGACCTGATGCCTTTGGCAAAACGCCGGTGACCCGTGATCCGAGCAATAATCCAACGGCACACAGTGCGTCGTTATTGGGTCCCTGCAGGAACTTACGGTGTGACGCCGAGTCATGACTGGAGGACAACCCCGAGGCACGACATCAAGCCCCCGGCCTGGGTCAGTGTGGGGAGGGGAGTTCGCTCCGACCATGAACCAATCTGTTAAGGCCCGGGGGACACCGGTTCATCTCAGGTAGATGTTCCCTCTGCTCTTGCTATAGGTCCATTCATCCTCGGTCACGGCCTCGTCCTTCAAACGGATGAACTCCTCCAGGCTGGCATCGAGGGTGTCGGCCTGGCTGACCGCCAGCGCCTCTGGGAACATGGGCACCACCGGCGAGCCGAACTCCAAGACGCCATGGCTGCTCAGCACCATGTGCACCACCTTGGAACGGAGGATGGAGGGGAACTCGGGCATGGAGTCGCAAGCCCGTCCCACCATCTCCGCCCCCATGCTGATATGTCCCACCAGACGACCGTGGTCGGTGGCCTCGATGGCCGTCCCCATCTCGTACTCGTGGACCTTTCCGATGTCATGGAGTATGGCGCCGGTGATGAGCAGGTCCTTGTCCAGCTGAGGGAAGTCGTTGATGAGGGAGGCACAGATGTTCGTCACCTTCAAGGTGTGCTCCAGAAGCCCTCCGATCCAGTTGCAGTGGTGCCTGACCGCTGCCGGGGAGCGCCGGAACGACCTCACGAACTCCTCGTCGGTGAAGAAATAGTCCAATAATGCCCTTAGGTTCGGGGTTGGCGACCCCCTCGACATATTCCATCATCTGGGTCATCATGGTGTCGATGTCCCTGGTGCTGATGGGGACGAAATCGGAGATCTCGAACTCCTCCTTGGGGACCTTGCGGATGCCTTCCTTCTCCTCGGGGTTGACGCTGATCTCGAGGTTCTCCATGTAGCGCTTGACCTTCCCCTTGACGCGCACCACCTCCCCTTTGGAGGCACTGTCGTAGGCTTTCTGGACCTCTTGCTCGCCCTTCCCGCCCCAATACTTCATCGCCATCTCGCCAGTGCCGTCGCCCAACCTCATCTCGAAGAAGAAGTTGCCCGAACTGGTCTGCCGCACTGGTTTCTTGAACCGGATCGAGAAGACGTCGTCCACCCTGTCGCCTTCGTTCAGCGCGTTGATGAATTGCTTCTTGCCCATGCCTATCGCCTCAGGGAATAGCGACCTTATGACTTATGGTTTGGCTCAACCAGCCCTCGTCCTCTGTTCTTTGGCCAATGTCCTGAGGGTACGTTCCGCCTCCTCCCAACCAGGGAACCTTCGTTCCCGCTGGCGGAACCCAGAGCCATGATGTCTGTTGGAGAAGCTCAGGCCATCCTCCATGTGCAACAGCTCGTGGTACAGCACGTAGTCCGTCACCAGCTCTGGGACCCGTGCCGAGTCCATCACAGAACTGATGGCGATGACGCGCATGAGCGCGCTGCAATAACCGACCCTTTGATGGTTGGGCCTCTTGGTCCAGGTCAGGAACAAACCGTCGTGGTCGCGCACCAGTCCCGATCCCTTCAACCTCTCATATGATTCGCCAAGGTCATAGGTGGTGCCCTCATCGCTGTATGCCAGGTTCTGACTGCGTCTCAGGTACATAGGTTGGGCGTTATCCACGAAGGAGCGGGAACGCAACCATTCCTTCAGATTGGCCGTGTAGATCTCCTGCTTGCCCTTGGCCTCGATCCGTTTGAACAGACGGTCGGCGAACTCCCTTAGCAGGTCCTGGTCCGCAGACCTTAGGTAATCCGTGACCTGGAAGGCGGCGGACCGCCCATTTCTCTGCCACTGCACCTTGAACTCCTTGAAAGGACGGAAACCAGCGGAGACCGGATCGAACCCATGACCACCGCCCACTTCCTCGAAAAGACGCTGAATGCCCGCGCCTCGTTCCACTGACATGCCTCCGCCATCAAACGATAAGGATGCACCCATCACTGCCATCACCGTACAGGCGAGTCCTCTGACCGCGATATAACCAATGGGCGTACAGGCACATTGCACAGAGCATCGAGTCCACCATGTCGCCCATGTGCCTCATGCGCCTGTGAGTCCGCCCGCTCGATCTGCCCCTCCATCCATTCCAAGCCCTTCAAGCTTGGCTCCCAACGACCCATCGCCTCGAGCACCGAGAGACAACCTTCCCTGCGTTGCTCGATCCCCCCGTGCTTATATCGCGGGGGTTTGCCTCTGGTTATGCCATAAAGGATACCGAATGGATAGACCTCTACCATTATCCCTGGGTCCACCACCTCGGTGGAAAGGTGCAGGAAGCCTCGCCGTTCCAGCTCCATGGCCAATTGTTCCCCTCTCACCCCGCCACATTTCCGGTTGAGGAAGTCCCGGTTCGAGGGCAGGATCCTCACACCGGACCGGGCCACCTCCTTCTCCACCTTGTCTTGAACCGAACCGATTGGGTACGTTGAGCGGTGCATCGATGGCAAGCCAGCATCTATCCGGTCCGGGGATGTGCTCTAAGATCTCCTCGTCGGTCCCGACCATGAACGGATGAGATAGTTGGCCATATTGGTCGCATTCGCAGATGGCCGTACTGGTGCGTGGGTCAGGTCCGCATTTCCACGCTAGGTCGATGCCTATGAACCTTAGATCGATGTCACCCACAGAACATGTAATAATTATCTGTATTTATTTAAAAATCCATAAATTCATATAATCCAGATGTGAATTATTATATCCCGAGGGAAGGTTTGGACAGCTTATCCAGGGACGACCGGGACAAGCATCTGATAACTCGCGGCAACGTGGACGGTCTTGTATCCGCCGCTCTCTTTCTGAACAGGTATCCCTCTGCCAAAGTGTCCTTCGTAACCTCCCCCAGAGCGGCAGGGCAGAGCCTGGCCCGGGACAGGACCTCGTCGGAGATATTCTTGGTCGACATCGCCCTGGTACCCGATGTCCTGCGTTCGGCCTCCTCCCGTCGCGACCATCAGAAGGTCCTCGCCGTGGACCATCACCCCAGCTCAGCTGGGGAAGAGATCGATGGCATCAAGGTCGTGGATGAGGGCATGAGCGCCGCTGGCGTCCTCTATCACTATCTCCATTCCACGCCACACCTTAAAAAGCTCGTGGCCATCGCGGACCTGATCGAATACTGTGACACAGCCGTCCTGACCGAGGTCATGAGGAAGCATGGCGCTCAGAAGGTGGACGAGGAGTCGAAGGTCCTGGACTTCTCGTGGAGGCTGGACATCGAGGACGATGTCTTCCGGTCCATCGCCTGCAAGCATCTGGCCGAGGGGTTTTGGCCGTCACAGGTCCCTGCCATCAAAAGGCGCTATGTCCAGGTGGTCAACGAGCAGAGGTGGCCCAAGGCATTGGCCCGCGTCAAGGCTGGGCTCCGGGTCCAAGGCCCCGTTGGTATTTTCCACAACAATGAGAAGAATCGATCCCTCTATGGCTTCGGCACACGCGCTTTGGTCGAGGTGGCCACCAGGAGGGGATGTGATTACGCTATTATGGTGAATGCCCGACGGGGGAGCGCCTCTGTTTCCATCCGAGGGATGAGCCCGAGAGGGATGGACGTAGGAAGGTTCGTGGAGGGTTTCATCAACTTACATGGATTGGAAGGGGGTGGCCATCCATCTAGCGCGGGAGCACGAATTCCTTTGGAGGTCGCTTCGCGTTTTGAGGGGGACTTCGTATCCGCCGCCATCACTCGTTGATGTCGACGACTTCCGTCTCTTGAGATTCCTTGTCCTCGAAGGTGGCGACCCGCTTGTAAACGAGCACTGGGCACTTTGCGCTCTTCACGATGCGGTCCTGCACAAGGCCGAAATCGCTGCGGTGCACTCGGCGCACCGCGCTCGCCCCCATGACCAGGAGGTCGAAGTCCAATGATTCCGCCACCACCCCACCGACCACGTTCTCCGGCCGTATCTCCTTGACCACGACGGGGACCTTCTCATTCTCAAGGATGTCCTCTAGCCTCTTCGAGTACGTCCTCGCTGTGTCCAAGTATTTGTCCTCGGCGATGACGTTCAAGATCGTGACCCGGGAGTTGTAACGCTTGGCTATGATGGCCACTAGAGCCGTGGCGCGGCTGACATGCCACAACCCTCCAGACAGGATCATGATTCGGTCCGGCTTCCACCGCTCCTCCGTCTTGAGCAACACCACGTCGCATGGGGTGAGTCGCAGCAGCAGGTCCATCTTCTTGCCGAGGATACGCTTCTGGGTGCGAGTGAAGCCTTTCCAACCGACCACGATGGTGTTGGCCTCCTCATCCTTGGCAGTATCGATGAGCGCCGTGACCACATCGTGAGAGACCGTGACCAACGCACGGGCGAATACCCCGTTCAGCTCCGCTTGCCGCTGCAGCTTCTCCAACATCTTCTTGCGGTCATCGACCATCTTGCGGTCGACATTGTTCAGCGGGACGGTGGTGGGGATCTCCACCACGCTAACCAGCAGGACCTCGCCATCATGCTCGGCCGCCATTAGGCAGCCCAGGTCCACCAGGTCCTCGCTGTGCGGGTCCTCGATGGGTATCATGACACGGAATTTGGACAATTCCTCCCGAGTGAGCGGGGTCCTCTCGGGAATGGGGGCCTCCTCCATAGCCTTCTTCCCGCCCATGAAATAATGGATGAGCAAACCGACGTTGATGACACCGATGGCCAGATACCATGCGAACGCATCGTAGCTGAACAGCGTGACCGCCAAGATGAGTTTCGTAGCGATACCGATCAATGGTATGACCGGGAACCATGGCATGAGGAAACTTCTATGGACATCCGGTCGTTTCCGGCGCAATGTGATGGCGGAAACATTGACAAGGGTGAAGAGGAGCAGGATGAGTATGTCCGCCACAGCAGCGACCTGATTGATGGGAAGGAAGATTATCATGGAAACGATGATGAAACCGCTCACGACCAAGGCGGTCGCCGGGGTCTGTTTTTTTGGATGCAACTTGCCCATCTTTTGAGGTAGATTCCCATCCCGCCCCATTGCAAACGACACTCGGGAGGCGGAAAAGATGATCGAATTGACAGCCGCCACCGAACCGATAAGAATCCCGAAAGAAATCAACAACGCCCCTATGTTAGGCATCGATATACCAGCAACATAGGAGATGGCATCGAAAGGATGGCCCGCCAGTGCCTCATATCCGACAGCTCCGATCGCCACGGTGGCCACGGCCACGAACATGATGCAGCTTATGGCGATGCAAAGGAACATAGCGCGTGGAATGGTCCTCTGAGGGTCCTTTGCCTCCTCACCGGTCTGGGCAACTATCTCGTAGCCTTCGAAGACCATGAAGGTGTAGCCCATGCTAGTGATGATGCTGATGTAGCCAAACGGTATGAACGGTGCGAAGTTTGAGTCATCTGGCGGGTTCATTAGGATAAAGACCGCCGTGGCGGTAACGAAGATCCCGATGATCGCGAGGAGGATGACCGACACCACGATCTCCGCTCTTCCAGCACCTTTCACCCCCCGGTAATTGAGATAGATGAATCCGACCGCAACGAGCACAGAGGAGAGGATCGCGGTTTGATCGATGGTCAGGCCAAAGAATTCGAGGTCGTAGAGCGACATCAATATCCTGACGCCCTCGCCGAACCCGAGCGCATAAACGCTGCAAGCGATACAATGTCCCACCCATGACATCCATCCGCCTAAGAAACCGAACGGGGGGAACAACCCTTCCTTGATCCAAAGGTACCCTCCCCCAGTCTCAGGAAAAGCGCTTGCCAGCTCAGCATATGCCATGGCTGTGAAGAGCGTGACCACGAAGTTAAGGACGAACGCGAGGATGATGGCGGGACCGGCGATCCCTGCTGCAGTGCCTATCAGGATGAAAATGGTGGAACCGATGTTAGGCCCGATCCCTATCATCAGGACCTCTAGGAGACCGAGGTCCCGGCGGAGGGTCACCTCCACGCCATCTTGGCCCTTAGATTCCACCGAGTGCTCCATGGATTTGCAGCCCTAATTCCATCCGCCGAAATAATGTTTTGTATGGGGCACTTTGGCCTGGAGCGATTTTTTTAGTCTTGTCAGCTTCAGGACAACGGCAGGGGCCTAAGGTCCGTGCCGTACCACTCCCTGTCCGCCTCCAATCTGCTCTCCACGATCTCTCGCCATGCATCGTCGGCGATGAGGACGAAGTCACGACCTGAGGAGACCTCGGCCAAACCCTTCTCCAGAGCATCGAATCGCACCTCGACGTCCAGCCCGTTGGCGCATCCGACCTTCCTGGCCTTCGACCCGAGCAGACCGAATCGGACCTGGGGCATCTCCTTTCGGAAAATGGTCAGCCGTTCCTGGCTCAACCCGTCCAGAGGCATGATGAAAAGCCTTCCAGACCGTCGATCCGTGTCACGACGGAACTTCTGCTCCAGCTCAAAGATGTTGCGAGGATGGGGAGCCTCCGGGACGCCATAGGTAGTACTTAGGGAGCGGTTCATCTCGAACATTAGGGGTTCCGTGAGCCCGACCCTATGCACCAACCCAGCCTCGGAGAAGAAACCCGGTGTCGCACCGGAATAGACCATCTTCCCTTTCTCCAGAACCTTCACCTCGTCCGCCCAGGAGTAGGCGCACTCCACGTCATGGGTGGACATTATGACCGTCAAACCCATATGGTTCAGTTCGTCCGCCAGTTCGAGGAGCTCGTGCACCATCCGCGGGTCCAACCCCGCCGTAGGTTCGTCCATGACCAGTACCTCTGGGCGCATGGCGAGGGCTCCAGCCAACGAGACCCTCTTCCTCTGTCCGAAGGAGAGCTGCTGGGTAGGCTTGGAGCGCTGGTCCAGCAGACCCACCTGGTCCAGCGCTTCCGTCACCCTCGCCTCCACCTCGTCCATGGAGAGGTCGAGGTTCATGGGACCGAATGCCACATCCTCCTCCACCGTGGCCGAGAAGATCTGGTCGTCTGGATTCTGAAGGACTATGGCCACCTTGGCCCTAAGCTCCTCCAAAGACTTCGCTCCGTACTTGATCTCCTTCCCCTCGAAGAGGACCTTCCCCTCTCGGGGCTTTAGAATACCATTGAAATGCAGGAAAAGGGTGCTCTTGCCCGCCCCGTTAGGCCCGAGCAGTGCCACCCTGCTGCCTTTAACGATCTCCAGACTGACCCCGTCCAAAGCCAGGGTCTTGTTAGGGTATCGATAGCTCAGTTCTTCCACTTTGATGACCGGTTCGTTCACGTGCGTCACCACCCTAAGGTCAAATTCTGACCCATCCAGATACCCCACACGTACAACGCTCCGCCCACTAGCAGTGGAAATGCCACCCAGGCCGCGGTGAGCCGTGCCGGTTGCCGATAGGTGGGGAAGTCGCCACGGAAGTTGCGGCAGTGAAGAGCCACCTGCGACCTCTCCGCTATATCGATGGAGCGGGTGAACAAACCCACGGCCAACTTGGCCGATGTGCTCATCTTCCTCCTCACTCCTCGAAAGCCCAGTCGGGAGGTGGCCGCTATGTACATCGTGTCAAGCTGTTCCAGGAGGAGGAAGGAATAACGGTAGACCAGCACTGTGAGCTCGATGATCTCCTTGGGCATATGTAGCTGGCGTAATGCCAAGGCCAGGTGGGGAATGGGTGTGCTGGTGGCGAAGGCGAGCATGACCGTGATCCCCGCCAAAGCACGGGTGAGCACCAGGACGGCCAGGTTCAAACCGTCAGCGGAGACGGTCATCTCCCATCCCAGGAAGGTCATGCTGAAAACCGTCTCGCCCCCTGGGGTGACGAAGGCGATGATCACACATCCGATAACAATGATGGCTATACCCTCCAACAAAACCAATGCGATCACCCGGGGGAACCGGAATTGTGTGGAATAGAAAAGCATCAAAGACCCGATGGCTAGGACCGTCAATGGGACAAACACGGTATTCGAGAAAAGTGAGACCAACAGGAGCGACAGGGCGAGGAGGAACTTGCCCAGGGGCGGCCATTCCTTCATGGGGGATTGGTAGGCCAGCTCATCTATCGCGAACATCAGCGTTCGCCCCCATCGCGAGTTTTTTTCCTGGTACGGTACACAATATAGACGATGACCAGCATGCCAGCGATCGCGACCAAGGCGAAGAGGATGGGTTCCGACCCCTCGGGAGGGCTGAAGACGTTCTCGAACCAGGGGTCAGCCCCGGTCTGGTCGGAGCCAGCGTCGTCCGCGCCTTGCATTTCCTCCCCTTGGTACATTATCATGGGGACGATGAGTATCAGGCCGACCGCCGCAATGGCGAGCACGTACCACCAGGACCTCCTCATGGCTCCGCCTCCGCCGCCCTGAGGCTCTCATGGATGAGCTCAGGCCTGCGCTTGGATAGGAAGTCGAAGAACAGCACCACCAGTATGCCCTCCACGATCGCCAAGGGGATCTGGGTGATGGCGAAGATGACCATGAAAGCCCCCATGGAGCTCAGGAACCCTTCTTCCCCGGGATAGGCCAGGGCAAGCTGGAAGGCGGTCACGACATAGGTCACGATGTCGGCCAGGAATGCGGTCACAAAGACCGTGGCATTGCTGTTCACCCCGGCCTTATGCAACACCTTGAAAACAGCATAGGCCACGAACGGGCCGGCAATGCCCATGGAGAAAACATTTGCCCCCAGGGTGGTGATGCCGCCATGCGCCAGGAGCAACGCCTGGAACACCAGGACGATGGTGGCCAATATAGTGGTTATCCCTGGTCCGGAGAGCACCACGGCCAGTCCAGTTCCAGTAGGGTGCGATGATGAGCCTGCGACCGACGGCAGCTTGAGGGAGGAGAGCACGAACATGAAAGCACCGGAGATGGCGACGGTGAGTTTGAGCTCAGGACTCTCGCGGAAGAGCTTGCGCAATCTCATGGCCCCCCAGATCCAGAAGGGGATGCAGAGCAGGAACCAGAATGCGGCCCAGAGAGGGGGCAGGAAGCCTTCCATTATGTGCACTTCTGCTCACACTCCTTGCACACCCCGCTCAGATGGAGCGACCATCTCTCCACCTTGAAACCGGATTGGCGGGACAGGTCCAGGATGTTCAGCTCCACCGGCACGCTGATCAGTCGATGGCATTGTTCGCATTCGAAGGTCGCGTTGGGAAAAGGATGGCGGCAGAAGGTTGCGATTCCGTTGTTCTGCGTCTCCGAGACCAACCCTTCATCCACCAGCTTGTTGAGGTTACGATAGATGGTCCCGAGGCTGATGTTGGGCATCTTTCGCCTGGCCTTACGGTATATCTCATCGGCGCTGAGCGGACGGTCGCTCTCGTACACGATATCGATGACGACCTTGATCTGCTTGGTCCAGCGTGTGCCCTTCTTAAGCAAATTATCAGTAATAATTATCATTACTACTATTTCAAAATATCATGGATGGATGCTGGATAGATACCCATGGTCGCCGAACGTCGATCAAAGAATGTGGCGTTCCCTCACTTGGAGGGCTTGCGAATGAGCACCCAAATGGCTACGATGGCGATCTGCAAGGCGATGGCCGAGATAACGATGGCGAGGACAACGCCGATGGTAGCGAGGTTTTCCCTCTCGGGCTCGGTCCCGGTGGTGATCGCCAACGCATTGCTTGGAGCGCTCTCCGTTCCGTTGTACCATGATGTTACAAAATAGAAGTAGGTCGTGCCCTCCACCAGGTCGCCATCGTGATAGGCGGTCAGGTTGGCGGTGACATTGTCGATCCTCTCCATGTCCTCAGGTCCAGAGCCTCGGTATACCGAATAGTTCTCCAGACCCGAAGCGCCCTGGACCGGTTGGAACCAGGTCAGGTCGATGTGTTCGATGCCAGCCTTGCCGCTCAGCTCCTGGGGCACGGTCGGGTCAGATTGGTCCACCGCGGTCACGAATGGTATGCTCAATAACATCAGAACGAAGATGACCGAAGGTAAGAACGACCAAGGCCTCAGAGAGATCCCTCGGCCCATGAAGTCCGAGCTTATGGATATCTCTTTCGCCCCGTCAAGGCAACCGTTTCCTCATCATGACATTGCTGCCCTTGCGCCAGATCGGTTGGTAACCTAACTCCAAGTAGAATGTGCGGGCTCTTTGGTTGGTCTCCTGTACGCACAGTTCCACCCCTTCCAATCCCCTCTCCCGCGCCAGGTCCTCAATGCGTTCCATCATCGTTCCCCCCAGCCCCTGCCCTTGATGAGAACGGCCCACTTGGATGGAGGTGATGAACAGGTAGCGGTCCGCCATCTCCAAACAATAATACCCTACCACCTCGCCGTCGCTCTCCGCCACCTCTGTGACCATGGACTTGTCGGTGAGCCATTCCAGCACCGGTTCGTCCTGCCATTGCATGCCCCAGGAGGATCGTATGATGGAGGACATGTTCTCCCTGCTCATTTGCAACAGGACAGGCAGGTCGGCGCGTAGCACCGGACGGAAGGTGGTCATCTGGGCGAGGGAGCCTTTTGCCCCATAAAAAGTATTGTGAAAGAATTGTGCCAATCAAGAAAGATGGCACATATCGGCGTCAGGAACGTTGGAATTATTTAAATAAGGGATGGTATTTTGAACGCCTTAGGTGAAACTCAAATGGTAGAAGTCACACCAGAGGCATCCAAGTACATCAACGATCTGATCGCCAAGAACGGCAAGCAAGGCTACGGCATCAAGATCTACCTTTCCGGCATGGGCTGCTCTGGGCCTCAATTCGGCATGACCTTCCAACAGGGCAAGAAGGATGGGGACCTGGAACAGCAGGACGATGGTTTCGCACTATACTACGACAACGAGACCAAGGAAGTCCTGGACACCTGCACCGTCGACTTCGTGGAGACCCCCTACGGCTCCGGTCTGATCGTGCACAACCCAAACGTGTCGTCCTGCAGCTCCTGCGGCGGCGGATGCCACTAAACCCCTCAATCCCTTAATCCATCCATTTTTTTAGCTACCAGGACATATCCCGCTCAGTGTTCATCGACCACCCACTGATAAAGAAGGACAGCGTCGAGGAGAGGGAGTACCAGACCTCGGTAGCACGCTCCGCGATGGAGAGATCCACGCTGGTCGTCCTTCCGACTGGCATGGGGAAGACCGTGGTGGCATTGTTGGTCATAGCGGAGACTTTGAGCCGGTCAGGAGGCAAGATATTGCTTCTTGCTCCCACCAAACCACTGGTGGAGCAGCACAGTCGTTTCCTGAGCGACCTGCTCACAAGAAACAGTGTGGCGGTCATGACCGGTAACGTCGACCCGGAGGACCGGGAACTGCTCTGGAAGGAGAACGACGTCATCGTGAGCACGCCCCAGGTGGTCGCTAACGACCTGAAGCAGGAAAGGGTGCCGCTTGACCAAGTGCAGCTGATCGTCTTCGACGAGGCGCACCGGGCGGTGGGCAACTATGCCTACGTGGCGGTGGCTGAGCAGTACAAGCCCTTGGGCCACTTGGTACTGGGCATGACCGCCTCCCCCGGCAGCCAACGGGAGAAGGTCAAGGAGGTGTGCCAGAACCTCGGTATCGAGAACATCGAGGTGCGCACCGAGCACGACCCCGATGTGATCAAGTACGTCCAAGACGTGCATATCCAGTTCATCGAGGTGGACCTGCCGCCCGAGCTGCGCCGCGCCACCACCGTCCTAGGCTCTCTCTATGAGGAATGCCTCCGGGAGCTGGTGGCCATGGGCATGCTGCAAGACAGTGACCGCATTAGCACCAAAGACCTGTTGGCCTTGGGAAGCACGCTGCAAGCCCGGCTGAAAGCGGGGGAGAGGAACAAGAGGCTCTACCGCGCCTTGAGCGTCAATGCCATGGCCATCAAGGTGGAGCATGCCATCGGGTTGGGCGAGACGCAAGGGGCCAGCGCCCTCTCGGCTTATCTGGACCGCCTTCAGGCCGAGGCGGAATCGGACCAATCGAGCAAGGCGGCCCGTGCCGTGGTGGAGACGGAGCAGTTCAAGGCGGTGCGGACCATGGCCCAGTCCATGCGCACCGAGCACCCCAAGTTGTCCAGGGTGATGGGCCTGGTGAGCCAGCAGGTCAACGAACATCCCGACTCGAAGGTCCTTGTCTTCACCCATTACCGCGACACCTGCGATCTGGTGGCGGGCAAGCTCTCCCGCATCGACGGGGTGAGGGTGGCCAAGCTGGTGGGTCAGACGGACCGGGTGGGGGAGAAGGGGCAGAAGCAGAAGGAGCAGGTGGGGGTGCTGCAGCGCTTCCGCGATGGCGAGTTCAACGTGCTGGTGGCCACCTCTGTGGGGGAGGAGGGACTGGATGTGGCAAGCACCGACCTGGTGGTGTTCTATGAACCGGTGCCGTCGGAGGTCAGGAGCATCCAGCGCAAAGGACGTACTGGCCGTCGGTCATCGGGCAAGGTGGTGATCTTCCTCACCAAGGGCACCCGCGACCAGGCCTACCATTGGTCCAGCGTGCGCAAGGAGAAGGAGATGAAGCGACGCCTGCTCGGCTTGAAGGACGAGCTGAACCCTTCCGGTCCCGAGGAGGAACGGACGGAACATCCCGCAGCGAAGGGCCAGAAGAGCCTGCTGGATTTCTAGGCGTCGGGTATGGTTTATTTATAGGCACGGCGTTCGAGTGGACATGCTGTTCCGTGTGCTGGTCGACACCTACGAGAGGTTGGAGGCCACCACCAGCCGCCTTGAGATGGCCGATATACTGGCCGAGTTCTTCCGAGAGGCGGAGCCAGAGGTGCTGCGCAAGGCCATCTACCTCACCCAAGGACAGCTCTATCCCGATTTCTACCCCCAGAAGCTGGGCATGGCGGACAAGCTCCTGCTCCGCACCCTGGCCTTCGTCACCGGCATGAAGGAGTCGGCCATCCAGGACCTTCAGCTCAAGGAGGGGGACCTGGGTGTCGTGGCCGAACGCATTTTCCAGGGCAAGAGGCAGACCACCTTGTTCTCCGAGCCGCTCACCTTCCAACGAGTATACTCAGCGCTGGAGCGGGTGTCGGTCTCGGAGGGGGGTGGTTCCCAGGACACCAAGATGAAGCAGCTGGCAGAGGTCCTTAACGATGCCAGCCCGGTGGAGGCCAAGTATATCTCCCGCATCGTCACTGGCAAGATGAGGCTGGGAGTGGCGGCCATGACCGTGATCGACGCCCTGTCCATAGCCTTCGCCACCAAGGAGGAGCGAGATACCGTGGAAAGGGCGTTCAACATCTCCTCCGACCTGGGCATGGTGGCGGAGGTCCTGACCCGGTCCGGGCTCGAGGGCGTGAAGAATATCCATGTCACGGTGGGGAACCCCATCCGAGTGATGCTGGCTGAGAGGATGTCCTCCCCGGTGGAGATCTTGGAACGTATGGGAGGGAGCTGCGCCTTCGAGTACAAGTACGACGGCGTCAGGGTACAGGCGCACATCGGAGGGGGCAAATGCACGCTCTACTCCCGGCGCCTTGAGGACCTTACCGGCCAGTTCCCGGACGTGGTGCGGTCCCTGAGCGCAGCCTTCAAGGGGACGACCGCCATCATGGAGGGCGAGTGCGTCCCGGTGGACCTCAACACCGGCGAGTTCCTTCCGTTCCAGGAGGTCTCGCACCGTCGCGGGCGCAAGCATGGGCTGGAGGAGGCCATGGAGGACTACCCGGTCCGGCTCTGCCTCTTCGACCTCCTGTTCCTGGATGGACAGGACATGACGGAGGCGCCCTACCTGAGGCGCCGCTCGGCCCTGCAGTCCTGCGTGGAGACGGGCGAGGGGGTCAGGCTCTCGGAGATGCGAGTCCTCGATGATGAGGCTGGCGTGCAGGCCTTCTTCATGGAGGCATTGCGGGACGGTTGCGAGGGGCTCATGGCCAAATCCATCGGCACTGAGTCGCAGTATCGCGCCGGGAACCGTGGATTCCTTTGGATCAAGTACAAGAAGGAGTACCGCTCGGAGATGAACGACACGGTCGACCTGGTGGTGGTGGGCGCCTTCGCCGGTCGGGGGAAACGAAAGGGATTCTACGGCGCATTGCTCATGGCCACCTACAACGAGGCCGAGGACCGCTTCGAGACCGTGTCCAAGCTGGGCAGCGGCTTCGACGATGCTATGCTGGCCGAGCTGCCCACGAGGTTGGAAAGGCACCGAGTGCCGGAGCGGCACCATCTGGTGAGCAGCAATCTGCAGGCGGACTTCTGGTTCGAGCCAGGGTTGGTCCTGGAGGTCCTTGGGGCGGAGATAACCGTCTCCCCGACCCATACCGCTGCCTTCGGCAAGTTGCGCAAGGATGCGGGTCTGGCCATACGATTCCCTAGATTCACTGGTAAGGTCCGCGACGACAAGGGGCCGAGGGAGGCCACCACCAGCGAGGAGCTGTTGCTCATGTACGGCCGCCAGCTCAAGAAGGTGGACGAGTAGGCCCTAAAGCCAACAAAAACGCTTATAAACTGGGCTGGTATAGGTGCCGAGCATGGAGATCGAGCTTTTAGAGAAGGATAAGAACTCCATCAAGATCATGATCAAAGACGCGGACATGACGCTCATATCACCTCTGGTTAAGACCCTACTCGAGGACGATGAGGTTTCAGAGGTGAAGTACACCGCTGGCACCCCGCACCTGGAGCACCCCACCCTGTACGTCAGGGTGAAGGCGGGCAAGCCCCAGACGGCCCTCAAGCGGGCCTCCAAGTCCCTGGCCAACGAGATCAAGGAGTCCAGGGAGGACCTTGAGAAGCACTTGAAGTGAGCCATGGTCAAGGATGAGATCCCAGGCAGCGAGGCCGACCTGGGGATGGAGGTATTCCTCACCGCCACCCGCGGCGTGGGTGGGCGGCTGAAGCGCTATGCCGAGGATTTTGTCGTCGAGGAGATATCCAATCACCCCCCGCAAGCGGAAGGGGGGAAATATGTGGTGGCCAAGGTCACCGCCACCAATTGGGAGATGAACCGTCTGGTGCGGCAGATCTCCCGTGCTTTGGGCATAAGCCGCAACCTGGTGCATTTTGCTGGCACCAAGGACAAACGGGCCGTGACCACGCAACTGATGACCATGGAGGCTGATGCCCAGGCGGTCAGGGACCTGCACATCCACCAGGTCCTCATCGAAGATGTCTACACATCGAACAAGCGGTTGAACATCGGCGACCTGGTGGGCAACCGTTTTCAGGTCAAGGTGCGGGACACGGTCTTGCAAGGCGAGGAGCTCCGGTCGGAGGCATCGGCGACCAAGGCGCAATTGGACCAAGTGGGGGGCTTCCCCAACTTCTTCGGCCTGCAGCGTTTCGGCTCCGTGCGACCGATCACCCACCTGGTCGGCCGGGAGATCGTCAGGAACGACATGGAAGGCGCGGTCATGTGGTACGTGGGCAACCCCAACGAGGATGAGGACGAGGAGGCCCAGGAGGCGCGCCGTCACCTTCAGGAGACCAGGGACTTCGAGGAGGCGCTACGCACCTTCCCGTCCAAGCTGACCTTCGAGCGCACCGTCATCGGCTACCTGGTGCGTAACCCTGGCGACTACGTTGGCGCCATCCGCGTGCTGCCTGGCAATCTGCAGATGATGTTCGTCCATGCCTATCAATCGTACATGTTCAACCGCATCCTCAGCGAGCGATTGAGGCGCGGCATGCCCCTGGACCGCCCCCTGGTAGGAGATGTGGTCCTGCCGGCGGACCGCAACGGGCTTCCCGACCATGACAAGTATGTTCCGGTCACGGACCAGAACCTGGACCTGGTGCAGAAGCACGTGCGCGAGCGCAAGGCATTCGTCTCCGGAGTGCTGTTCGGTCAGGACAGCGTTTTCTCCACTGGACAGATGGGAGAGATAGAGCGCTCGGTGGTTGAGTCTGAAGGGTTGAAGCTGCAGGATTTCAAGGTGCCGGAGATCCCGGAGTGCAACTCCCGAGGCAGCCGACGCGAGCTTTTGTCCCACTACAAGGATCTGGAGCTGAGGGTCGGCGAGAGCGAGCTCGACGTGTCCTTCACGCTAGGCAAAGGCTGTTACGCCACCGTCCTCTTGCGCGAGCTGATGAAGTCCGGCATGCTCGATTACTGATGTCTCATAATCGGCTGATGTCGCGTTCCCTGCCTTCCTCATCCTCTTCTAGGTCGGCGGTTGGGGCTGCCCTCTCCGGTGCGTAGGCCGGTGCCTCACCTGGTTCGATGCGCTCCAGCTCGATCTCGTCCGGTTCCGGCTCTGGGCGCGGCTTGTCCTTCTTCCGGGCGGGCGCGTTGAGGGGCTTCACCCGGATCTGGGTCTGGCATCGGGGGCAGGTGCCGCTGGTCACGCATTGTTTGCATAGCAGCGAACCGCACTCCGGGCAGGAGGACTGGGCGCTCTCGCCATGGAACAGGCACTTGCGCGAGTGGATGCCGGACTCGGTCTTGGACTGCTTGTCCGATCCGTAGAAGGCGGAATAGAGCTCCCGCTCCGTGTTGGTATATAGCAATGGGTCGCGGGTGGCGCTCTGCCGCCTGGACGATGATACTGCCGGTTCAGCCGGGGGCAGGAACACCGCGTCCGGCGCCTGTGCTTCCACCGGCTCATCCATGTCCGGCTCCTCCATGCGGGGCGGGGCCACGGTCATCGGCTCTGGTCCGTACTGAGGCCTGGCCGGTGCCTGGGTGCGACGCAGCTTGGGTCGGGCCGTTTTCTTCTTGGCCTTGGGCGCAGCCTCCAGTGAGCCGATCGAGCGCAAAGTGTTCATGGCCGCCTTGAGGCGCCTGGCCTTGTAGATGCCCAGGTCGAACGTCTCCATCAGCGCGATGACCGAGCGCCGGTCATCGGGCAGGTCAACGGCGCGGCGCAACATGGCCTGGACCTCGTCGTCGGGCATCTCTCGGGACAGGTCCAACCCGTTCACGGTCTCGATGTAGGTGTATACCCTCTTCGCAGTGACCAGGTCATAGCCGGGCAGGGAGGCCCGAACGTCGGCCAGCTTCAGGCCGTATGCCGTCACCGAGGGATTGCGATAGGCGTTCAGCAGTACGGTGTGGGATGCCTCCTCGTACATCTCCATCTCCGCATCGGTCAGCTGGGTCACGTCCATGACCTCCTTCTGCTCGATGTAGGCGCTCACCTCGTCGAGCATCTCGTAGGGGACCTGGCAGGATCGGAACGCCTCCTCCTTGTTGAGGCGTCGACCTTGGCGGGACTCCATGTCCAGCACCCTTGATGCATGCTCGGACACCTCCACCTTGTGCAGCTCCCGCTCCGCCTGGTCGATGCCCTCCTGGGCGGATTGCATGGCCGGGTCCAGCTCCAAGGCCTTCTGCAGAGCGCGTATGGCGTTAACGTAGGAGCCCTGCCGCAGCAGCACCAGGCCCTTGCCGTTCCAGGCGATGGCGTCGTTCGGGTCCAAGGCCAGGGCGCCATCGTAGCTCTTGAGCACCTCCTCGTCCTTCCCTAACTTCTCGGCTATGGCGGCCCGTTCCATCCATACCCGCTTCACGCCCGCGTCCAAGGCGGACGCTCGGTCGATGGCGGAGAAGGCGTTTTCCAAAAGGCCTTGTGATTCATCGATGAGCGCCAAACGCTCCCAGACCACCTGGTCCGACGGGCTGACCACGGTGGCGCGACTGTATGCCTCCCGCGCCTCCTCGTAGCGTCCCATGTTCTCCAGGGCGCGACCTTTCATGCGCAGCACCGTTCCATCCTCCACGCCCAGATCGATGGCGCGGTTGAACGACTGCACCGCTCGGTTGTTGTCCCCCAGCTTGAGCTGCGCCGATCCCTTGAACTTCCAGGCCTCCGCGTTGTTGCGGTCCAGGGCGGTGGCGTGATCGAAGGCCTCGATGGCCTGCTCCAATCGGTCCAAGGATGCCAGGGCACGGCCCCGGTCCATGTGGAAGCGGGCGTTGGCCGGGTTGGCCGAGACGCATCGGTTGAATGCCTGGAGGGCCTCCTCGTAGCGACGCAGGAACAGCAGCGCCCGCCCCTTGTTATCCAGTATGCTCATGTCAGTGTCATCGAGGCGCCAGGCCTCGTCGAAGCTGGCCAGCGCCTCCTGGTAACGGCCCATGGCGGTCTGCAGCACGCCCAGCCGCACCAATGTGCCCTTGTCCTCCGGGTCCAGGCGCATGGCCCGCTGCAGCGTCTCCACCGCTGGCCCCAACTGACCCAGGCGCTCCAGTTCGCTGACCTTGTCCAGCATGGCCGCCTTGTTGCCCGGGTCCAATGCCAGTATCTCATCGCAGGTGCGGATGATCTCCTCTGGGTCGTCCAAGGCGATCACGGTGAGCCGTTTCAGGTCCCAGGCGTGGATGTCGTTGGGCTCTATGGCCAAGGCCTTGTTGTAGTTGACCAAGGCCTTCTTGTAGTTGCCCATGCGGTGGTAGGCGATGCCCAGGTCCATGTATGTCTCCACGTTCTTCGGGTCCAGGTGGACGATCTTCTCGCTGACCTTGATCGACTCCTCCACCCGGTTGAGCTCTAACAGGGAGCGCTTCTTCGCCGCCAGGACATCGACGTCGCGGTGCGACATCTCCAGCGCCCGGTCGAAGGCGTGCACGGCCTCCTCATGGCGTTCCATCTTCGCCAAGACCAGGCCCCGACGCACCATGGTGAAACGGGAACGTTTGTCCAGGTTCAGGGCGTAATCGTAACAGGCCAGGGCGTCCCCGTAACGGTCCAGCCATTCCAGGCTGATGCCCTTGCTGATCCAGATGTTCTTGTCCCGGGCGTCCAGCTCCAGGGCTCGGTCGTAGGCCGCCACCGCCTCCTCGTAGCGTTTGTCCGCTTCCAGCGCCAATCCAAGGGAGTAGACGATATCCTTGTCCTCGGAGGAAAGCTGAGCGGCGTTCCTGAAGGCCTCCACCGCCCCATCGTACCGTTTCATGGCGAAGAGACAGTCGCCCTGTACCCGCCAGAACACCACGTCATCGGGGTAGAGCTCGGCGCCTTCCTCGGCCATCTGGAAGGCCTCATCGAACATCTCCAAGGAGAACATGGTCACGCTGGCGTCCCGTAGCACCACCTGGTCCTCGGGATGGAGGCGCAGCACCCGTTTGTAGAACTCCACCGAGTTCGCCCCCTTGCCCATCCTATCCAGGGCCACGCCCTTGTCCAGCAGGGCAGCGGCATTGACCGGTTGCAAGGTCAGGATGCGATCGCAGACCTCGATGACCTTCTTGTCCTTGCCCATGTGCTTATAGCATTCCTTGATTTCTATCAGGATCTCCAGGCGGTCGTGCTCGATGCGGTCCGCCTTCTCCAAGTGATGCAACGCGTCATGATAACGACCGGATGCCATGTTGCTCTTGGCCTGGGCCAGGTATAGCTCCACCTTATTTCCTGCGCCGTACCGTGCCGCCGACTCCGGGCTGCGTTCCTCCTCCACCTCGATCTCCACCACTGGCGCGATCGGGGCGGGCGGGGCGGCCTGGGCCATCTGCTTGATCTCCGCCAGCCTCTGGTGCAGCGAGTCCGCCTCAGGACCGTGTCCCATGGCCTCCAGCACCTTGGCCTTGCCGTCCATGGCATCCCTGTTGTTGGGGTCGATGGTGAGAGCCCGGTCGTAGGCCATGTTGCTCTCCTCATAGCGGTTCGCCACCAACAACAAGCTGGCCACCTCGTTCCAGGCGATGACGTCGGAAGGGTCGGCGCGAAGCAGGTCCTTGTAATAGCGCAACGCCTCGGAGACGTTGCCTTGGTGCGCCACGTGACGCGCTCGGGCGGTCAGGGCCACCTTGTTCCTGGGGTCGATGGCCAGGACCATGTCATAGGCCTGTTGCGCCTTGGGAATGTCGTTGACCTTGATGGAGGCCTCGGCGCGCAGCAATAAGGCGGTGGTGTCGGAGGGGTCCAGGGCGAGGGACCGGTCCAGTTCCTTGATGGCCTCGTTGGGCTTGCCCAGCCTGAGCAATAGTTCCGCCTTCCGCCGCATCCATCCGGTCTTCTCCACGTCCTTGGAGATGATAAGGTCGTAAAGTTTGAGATCGAGGGGGTCCACCGAGACCGCCTTCTTGTAGCTGTCCAATGCCACCGCCTCGTCGTTCTCCCTTTCCGCCACAACGGCCCGCAGCATCCACAGCTGCTTCTTGTCCGGGTTGGTGAGCAGGAGGTTGTTGAGCATAGACATGGCCTCGGAGCCATGGCCCACCATGGTGAGTATCCTGGCCTTGGTCATGTTCGCGTCCAGGTCGTCCGGGTTGATCTGAACCGCCCGGTTCGCTGCCTGCAGCGCCTCCTCGTTCATGTTGCAATGGAGCATGTCCTCTGCTAATCGAACGTACGCGTCGGACAACTCGTCGGCGTTGGCCTCCGAGACCGGACATCCTACCAAGCTCTCGTTGGCTCGGCGGATCTCACCCTTGGCGCGTTCCAGCTCGTTCTTGAGTATCATCTGCTCGGCGTCATCGATGCAACGCTGAGCTTTCTTAATGGACCTAGTATCGGCATCCCTAGAGAGAATTAACCCCATCCCCTCACCTGACGATGGGAGAATAGCCATGATGCACTAAATACCTTTTTATTGATTGGAGACGAATTTAAAACCTGTCTGACCGAATATCTGTTTAATGTCTGACACGGATTTATTGCTGTCCAGCCTGAATAAAGAAATACATATATCTCATTGCTGGCTAGACAATTTTTAACGGTATGACAAATTATAAATATGGATGTTCGCTATTACTTATTTCGTCTGACATAAGTCGGACAATAGGATGGGATGCAAGCGAGGAACGGCATATGCCGGGACCGAGACCACATACCCTCTCCCTTTGAACAAGATCGTCGCAGCCAAAACACGATCTTAGACAAGGGGCGAAAAGTACTCCTCCCCAAATGAGGCATCAAGGCGATGACCTCAAGTGATTACTAAATGCGGTCCGGTCCTAACATGTGTCTTTGAAGAGGGAAAGATGGGTTCCCTCTTCAACCTCCAATTTTTCCTATCATTCTGACCTCACACTGACCGGGGCTTCCCATCGCCAGACCTCAAAATAAGGTTTTAATATCAATTTCCCATTAGGAGCGATACCTGCAGGTGTAATCTAGCGGTCAGGATTTTAGCCTTCCATTTCCTTAGATGGAAGGGGCAAGCTAATTACTCGGGTTCGAATCCCGACACCTGCACTCACTTTTCCAAAAAAATGGGGGGCGGCGGAAGGTCCGGGTAGACCTCCCGCCTATGGGATGGATACAATTCATTTGAGCGCGCCGACCGCCCCTCCTCGTCAGATTATAGGGCTGGTCCAGCGTTGTGTGCGTTGGGGACGCACTTGCATGTCACTGATTCACGATGTTGCTTATAAACCGGACCGGGGGAGGGGAGCGAACCTGACAGTTGTTAAAAATAACATCCAGTTCGATTTCGTTACTGCCGAAACTGCTCATCCTTTGCGGTAATGGCGCACCCTGACCGCCTCGCCCCGATCGGAGTCAGGCATCTCGCAACCGGGCATCATGGCCACGCCCACGCCCTGCACCACACCGTTTCGGACTATGGCCACCTCATCCCCGATGCGGATGCCCGGGTCAGCTGCCTGCACGCCCACCGCGAACAGGTTGGTCTGGAGCTGGAAATCCTTGATCTCCACCGTGCCCAGGCCATGCCCTAGGAGCCGTTCCGCCCCTTCGAGCGTCAGCGATATCATGCCCCGCTCCGGCGTGAGCATGCCCATCTGGACCTTGCCCTGGGATATCCGAGAATAGGGATAGCTGCCGGTGATCGTCGCCCCTTCCGCCAATACCTCCGCTCCGGCACCGAACTGGAAACGGGCCACCGCCGCCATGGTCTGGGCACGGTCCTCCCCCCTGGGCAGGCGTTCATACTTAGAACATTCCTCGGCTAGGACGTCTCTCAATCGGTCCAAGGATTCGAACGACGTGGGACCGCTGACGGTGGTGTCCTCGCACTGCACCACCTCCTTCACGATGTCCGCCTCCACGCCCAGGTGGCACAATATCTTGTCATATCCCTGAGACGCGATCATGCTGACCATGGACTGCACCATGGCCACCTCCTCCCGGTCCCAATGGCCCGTGACCGGGATGTCATATTGGGCGGCGGGATAGAACAGCTCGATCTCGCGTGGGACTATACCTAATGGCGATGTGACGATGACCTCGTGCACCATGTCGAAGTTGCTCACCGACATGATGGTGTCGCGGAAGGCCATGTGGCTCTTGGAGATGTGGTACGGTTTCTTGGCCGAGCAGGGAAGCAGGAGAAGGATCTTCTTGTGCGCCGGCTTTTGATATCGCTCCATGACCCGGCGACGGAACCGCCACACGTCCGGTCGGAACAGCGAGGCCTTGGAGTTGGCATGGAAGCTCGGGCCAACCACAGGGAAGTATCTCTCCTGGAAATCGTAATGCTCCTCGTCGAACAAGCGCAGCGCGGCCACCATCCAGGGCGAGGAATGGACGCGCATCTCCACCAGCTCCCTGAGGCTCTCCTCCCGGATGTGGTGTCGGACCAGTTCCAGCTCCCTCCAGGCGTTCTCCCTGCTGAGGCGCAAGGTGCTTTCCACCGTTGGCTCTGTGAGCAACCAGCGGGCCTTCTTAACGTCCAAGGGCCCATCGGCGGTGCATACTCTCCCCTTGTGCGCAAGGTAACCTAGCAAGGCGTCGTCGCTCAGGTCCACGCCCATGTAGGCCATCAATGCCAGGTTGCTGACGTCCATCATGCCCGGGGCATAGATCAAGGTACGATGCCCGACCGCCTCGCGGAGAGCGACGATGGCATGCGCGAACTGCCTTGCGTCCCGGCGCATCTCGAAGGCGTTGCCCATGATGGCCACGGGTGCAGGGGCGGTCCCCCATTGCTCCAGGTAACGGCCCGGGTCGCCCCGCAGGACGGTGCAACCTTTGCCTATGGTCGGAACTATTCCAGAATTACCTTTTGAATGATACAATGGAGGAAAAATATCGGAAGGGACCTCGAAGAGCAGTTGATTGGTAGGATGAGAGGTGACCTGATCGACCGTGTCGCTTGGTACCAACTTAAGGTCCCACTCCGATCCGTCTGGGGCCTGGCCGGTACAGGCAATGATGCTGGGCACGATGGTCTTGTTCTCTCCGGTCTGCCATTTCACCAAACGGGCCGGACCTGCCCTACCGATGACCTCGATCACGGGCGCTGATTGGACTCGCTGGTTTAAACCTTTCCCGAACGGCAAGGGAGATAGGTAAAGGAAAACGATGGATCGACCTTGAGGAATGAAGAAAAATGAGAAAAAGGTAAAGAAGGGGGTCGCCCCCCAGTTTTCAAAGGTTGTTCAGGAAGTCCGCTTCGTTCTTGGCTGGGGTGTATTGGGCCATCTTGTAGTGTTTGAGGACGTTCACTATTGCGTCGCTCATCAGGCCATGGAACGGTCCATGACCTGTGATCGCCGATGGGATGTACACCTGCGCCTTGCTGTAGAACACGCCCTTATACTGTTCGGTCAGGAGCAACGCGAGCGTCTGCGCCTCAGCCTTCTTCTGCATGCTGGCGCTGTCGGGTATGTTCAAGGTCGCCCAAGCCTTCTGCAACAATTGCTTCTGGGTCATCCCGCTCGAGAACTTGAGGAACTCGAAGTTGTAGCCCATGCCAACATAGTACTTGCTGTAGATCGCCCGGAGACATCTCTCTAGAGTCGCGGCAGAAACCTGGGGGTTGCCATAGATGTAGTACAGGTTCTTGCCTACGTTAGTCTTCCAGAACCCGATGGTAAGTCCAGCTGGACCGCTCCCCCTAGCGTTGAAGAAGTCCTGGTCCTTGATATGCTGACCGGAGGTCGTGAAGATGATCGGGTCGATGCTACCGTCCTTGGGGTTGATCGCTTCCCAATCACACTTCATTACCTCCTTCACCATGTAGGTCTGGTAGGGGTCTAGACCGCAGAAGCAGTAGAGCCCGCACACATCGGTCACTTTCTCGGTTTGGTAGACCCATTGACCGTTCTTCCACATGAACAGCTGTATCGTCCATCCGGACAATGGGACGTCCAGGCATTTATCGTAGACGCCATCGTAGTCCTTGTCCCAATACTTGTGGCCGCAGATACACCCAAGCTGTGCGTTCAGGAAGTCAAGCCCGCAGACCTTTCCTCCGGAGGTCGTGATCTTCACGTTCTCGTGAACGGTCATGACCCCGACCCATCCTGATACTGGGTTCTCCTCCTCGACCTTGTAGGTCTGGTATGGATCTAGACCAGTGAAACAATACTTGCCGTTGCTGTCTGTAACAGTGCTAGCGATCGTTTCATAGGAGTCACCGTCCCAAACCTTCAAGGTTACTCCCCAACCAGCAACGATTTTATCTCCAGCATTGATGGTTGCAGAGATCCCCG
>CAWHCB010000010.1:0-197967 GCA_963827905.1 Methanomassiliicoccaceae archaeon | reverse complement strand
CATCCAGCGCGTCTCGTAGGACAGGACGTACTTCCAGCTGGGGCTGAGCAAGCGGGCGCGGTGCTCTTCCAGCGTCCGGGCCTTGACTATGTAGCCGAGCCTCTCGGCGTTCTCGTAGGCGATGCTCCCCGGGTCCAGGAAGGGCGCCAATGGCGAGGTGTAGACGAACAGGCGGCGGTCCTCGTCCACCAGGTCGTAGAGGCGACGGGCATAGTCCGCGCTCGCCAGGGCCGATTCCCTGGTCTGCTCGGGCAGGCCGATCATGAAGAACAGGTCGAAGCGCCGGGCATGATGCCTCAGCGCGGACTGGATGCTCCGCTCCATGCTGGCGGTGTCGAAGTTGCGGCCCAGGGCGCGGCGGACCGCCTCGTCGTGGGAATCGGGGGAGAACTCGATGGAGTAAGATGGCAGCGATGAGCTGGCCATGCGGAAGAACTCCTCCGGGGCGGGGGTGAACAGCTCCAATATGACCGGGTTGTCGACGCCCAGCTCGCGGCAGGCCCGGAAGAAGCGCTCCGGGTAGCTCTTGCCCCCCTGGCGCAGGTCCCCGACGACGAACGTCGGCGCCTTGAGGTAGTTCTGGATGTCGCGGATGTCCTGCGCCACCTTCTCGGGCGATCGGAAGGCGGGACGGCTGCGGCCCAAAAAACCCTTCATGGCCGAGCAGGAGCCGCCGCACACGGCGCACTGCACGGTGCACCCTCGCACCGTGAACGCCACCGTCAGCGGGTACCGGTCCCAGTCCTTGAAGGGTTTGAAACCCTCCAGGTCGCGGTGCCTGATCACCGAGCGCACCATCCAGCCATAGTCGACGTCCAGGTGGTCCAGGTCGGTGGGGACGTAGGTATGGGGGTTGACATGCACCCCTTTTTCGTCCTTCCAGGTCAGGTTCTGCACCTTGCCCAGGTCGTCGCCCTGGTCTCAACGCCGCCATGAGCTCCACCACCGGCACCTCGGTGGAGTCGCCCCGCAGCACCAGGTCCACCTGCGGATAGCGGACCAGCTCCTCATGGAAATAGGTGGAGGAGTACCCTCCGAAGAGTATCTTGGCCTCGGGGTGATGCTTGCGCACCAGCTTCGCCACCTCCAAGGCGCCGTGGGCATGGGGCAGCCAATGCAGGTCGATGCCGAACACCTTGGAACGTAGCTTGGAGATCAAGCGCTCCACGTCCAGCCCCTTGTCGTTGAGCATCATGCTGGCCAGATTGATGATGCGCACCTTGTAGCCTTGAGCGTGCAGGGCGGTGGCCATGGTCATGAAGCCGAAGGGGTACATCTCGAAGACCCCCGTGGAAGGCACCAGGTCGCTCACCGGCCCGTAGAATAGGAACTCCTTGCGGAAGTCGTAAACGCTCGGGGCGTGCAACAGGATGAGGTCCAGTTCGGCCAAGGTCCGCCTCCCTCCCCTATCGCCCTAGGATATATTATCCTCACTTGCCGAAGCGCCGCTTCCTCTGTTGATAGGTGCGGATGGCCCTCAGGAAGTCGACCTTGCGGAAACCGGGCCAGTAGACGTCGGTGAAGTAGAGCTCGGAATAGGCCAGCTGCCAGAGCAGGAAGTTGGAGACGCGCTCCTCGCCGGACGTGCGCAGCACCAGGTCCGGGTCCGGGAACTGGGCGGTATACATGTAGCTGGACACAGTGCCCTCATCGATACCGTCGATCGTCAGCTTGCCCTGCTGCACGTCCTCGGCTATGTTGCGGATGGCCTGGACGATCTCCTGCCTGGAGCCATAGGCCAGTGCGATGTTGTAATAGTAGCTGTCATAGTCCTTGGTGGCGTCCAGGGCGGTGCGGATGGCCTGCTGCACGTTCTCCGGGAGCAGGTCGATCTGACCGATGACGGTGAGCCTGATGTGGTGCTTGTGTATCCTCTCGTCCTTGGCCAGTTTGAGGAAGTTCTCCTCGAAGAGGTCCATGAGGCATTTGACCTCCTCGGCCTGGCGCAAGAGGTTCTCGGTGCTGAAGGCGTAGACGGTCAGGACCTTGATGCCCAGTTCCAGGCACCATTCCATGACCTCCTCCAGCTTCTCCTTGCCCTTGACATGGCCCTCGTTGGGCGCGAGTCCGAACTCCCGGGCGAAGCGGCGGTTGCCGTCCATGATGATGGCCACATGATGCGGCACATCCTCTTCCAAGACCTCGCGCTGCAAGCGCCTTTCGTAGGTCTGGTAGGCGGTGTTGGCGATGACCTTGGATATCTCTTCCTTCATGTCGCTCTTCCGCTCCTTATGCCATGATGGGCCGCAATGATAAGGATTTCCTAATCCTCGAAGTCCTCGGGCAGGCCTGCCGCCTTCAGTCCCAGGTCGAAGCAGCCGATGCCCGCGACGGCACCTATGGTGCCCCGTTCCCCGGTGACGGCGATCAGCCTCACGCCGTTCGCTTCAGCGGCCTCGCGACCGTCCGCGGCGGTGAGTATCTCGCGCTTTGCCCTCAGGCCATAGTCCACCAGCCCTTGCGGCACCTTGAGACCTTGAAAGACCGCCATGGTGGTCTGCTTGGAGTATGTGCCCTCGCGCAACCTATCCTCGAACCATGCCACCAACGCGTCCATCTCGTCCTCCTTGATCGCGAACGACACGGCGACGGAAACGCAATTGGTGGTCTTCTCCGGCACGTTGGGGTTCAGCTGGACGATCTTGTGCTGCAGGAAATGGCCGATGGGGCAGGTGCGGGCGGTCTTGAGCAGCAGCACCCATGAGGCACCCTTCTCCTTGGTGTCCGTATCGTCCACGGCGATGACGGCGCGGACCAGTTTGGGCGTCGTGACCGTGACCTCGATGCGGTGCGCCCCTCCGACCTTGGCGTCGTCAGGGTACTCGGCGCAGATGGTGCCCGGGCCCTGGGGCATGCAGGCCCCGATGCCGACGCTCGCTCCCGCCAGTCCGACCCAGGTGGTGCGGACGGTGTCGCCCTCCACCCACAAGGACTTCAGCCCCTGACCTCCGACGTCCTTGCTGGCCGGCCCGAAGCGGACCTCCCGCTCGCCGATGATGGTGTCCATGATGAGCGTCGTCCCCTCGACGCGTATGTCCGTGATGGCGCCGCCCGCCCTCTTTCGGTTCACGGCATCCCATTCCACCGGTCCTTTGGCCGAGCATTCCTCGATTATCTGGGCCACTCCGTTCTCCTCGTCCACCAAGGTGTAGATGCCACGACAGAACAGCTTGCCGAACTTGTTCTCGATCTCATCCGGCCTCAAAATGACTGCCATTTGATCCCTGTCCGAAGGGAGGAACGATGCCTTTCGCCCTTAATAGCGTTTCGCTGGCCCGCCCAGATGGCGTCCGGGTAGGTCTGCCAGTTCCAAGGCATTGAGCTTGGACAGATGGTCCTCGTAGAAGAGGAACTTGCCTTTGCTTCCAAGCACCCTACCCCGATGCTTCCCCGCGGTGTCGACCAGCTGCGGGACGCGACCTCCCAGGTCCTTCAAGGGGTATTGGTCCAGGACCTCGAGCTTGGCATCCAGCACATCCATCCTCGAGGATAGGGTGGCAAGGTAGGAACGGTAGATCTCATCCAACCTCTCGCCCTGTGACATTTCGACCCTGCTCCTCCAGCACCTTGCGTTTCTGCATCATTTGAGGGAGCCGCAATGCCTTGGAGATTTCGTTCTCCGCCCTTCGTCCCTCCAAACGGTTCTCCTTGCGGACCAGAGGCACGATGGCATCCGCCCCCTGCTCGATCCCTCGCTCCCGCAGACGTCGCGATGTGGTCATGCCTATCTTCGCCTTGCTCCCAAAGAAGGCCAAGTACACCGTGTGCTCTCGCTTGCATATCCTGGACTCGCAACGGGACCCGTCACATTGAGGCTCATAGATGCAGCTCTGCACAGGTATCCAAGAGGACGCACATTCTGAGCACTGATCGAATTTGGTCACCTTCCTCGCATGGGCGCAGGGACGGTAGCCGTCCTCTCCGAAGGAACCGACGCAGCATTTGGCCTCAGAGAGGGACCAGTCCAATCGATCCAGTTCCAGCCTCTCGGTCTTATCTGTCCGGCGGTCATAGACAAGGAGCACCGGGTCGAAGTCCTCCCAGCCATAATGCACCACATGCCTTCCGGCCATCTCTGGAACGGTGTCCTTGAGCAGGAGGTCGGCTCGGACGAACATGGACCTATGAGGCGACCTGTATGTTTATCTCCCTTGCGTAAGGTATGACGAAATTGCCTCCGACCGTCTCCTTTTCTTACCTGGGCGTTGGATCTCCAATGGAACAGTTGGTGAGAATTGGGATGGAAATCATTAATATCAGGCATGAATTATAGAGAGGAGTAGCAACATGGTACTAAGTGTCGTCACCACAACCACCGTAAGTGCCATTTCGGTCACTACAGCCGTAGGGCTGGGGGTTGGAGGCGCATTGATAACCATACTTTTGGTGTTGCTTCTCTCATCCAGGGAGCTGATAACCGCATCGTCCTACCGCTCCCGTAAGACGCTGGCGGTCCTCGATGCCGCCATAATCCCATTGCTGGTGGTCTTTGTCCTCACCATCGCCTACCAGGTACTGGAGATAGTGCATCCCATAGCATAGGTCGGATGCGTTTGGTCAATTTGGTCATCGACGATTCATCTAAGAAACGATCAATGGGTTTGAGAGAATCGGTTCAATCGTTGATGACCTCTTCCTCGCAGATCTCTTCCGCTCTCTTCAGGTAATTGGCGGGGATCTCCGGGGCGAGGAACACGGTGCGACCGGCCTGTCCGATGTTGATGCCATCGGCCTTGGCGGCAGCGGCGTCGATCTCGAGGATGATGGGGAACTCGGTGCGCACCTTTCCGGCGTTCATGGCGTCCTGGTAGGTCTTGGACAGGTGCACCATCTTCCGGTCGGACGGCTTCAGTCCGGTCTCGAGGACGATGTCGGCCTCCTCCGGGGTGGTCGGGTAATAGAGCGTGTCCGGCACGTTGTCCGTGGGTAGCTTCAGATTGAGCTCGATGGAGTGCCCGTACGTGGCCCTTATCATGTTGTTGCTCACCTGGTACCGGCCCTTGGGGTCGGTCTCTATGATGGCGATGATGTGGTGCGGCCTGATCCAATGATTGCGCCGGCTCTGGTTCTGCAAAGACTTGACGAACAGTTTCAGGTCCACCCAGCCTTGGTCGTCCATCTCCAGCTCGAACTTCTCCGGGAAATGGCGAAGGACCCCTGCCATGGTGCGGCCTATCTGCTCGAGCTCCTGGTCGTTCATCAGGAACTTGCCTGACTCGCCGCATACCGGGCATATGTCGCCGCGGAAGTATCCATGATCGTTGCATTCCTTCAACATGACGTGAACCGCAACAAGCTCGGCGTTTTTAAATCTTTTCCGATTGGACTCAGTAATTTCAAGCGTCAAGCCACATCTGAAGCTAAGCGATCAGGAATAATCATGTCCAACATCATCCTGATCATTATGTCCAGAGCCGACAATATAATATATTGAATAATATATATTATATTATAAATATTGTATGGCCCATAGATGGAAATCAGTAAGGTTCGATTAAGGTCCATTTCATGGGCTGACCGTTCATTTGTCTATTTTTAACTCTGACCGATGCTTCGGTTTCAACCTTTTAAACATTTTTCAAGATAATTAATAGTCATTTGTCTAATTCTCAATGGTTTTGAACAGGGACAGATTACCGGAGATGATACACGGTCCCGTTTGACCTTATCCAGATGCCTTTCGGGAGCTCCAGGCGAACTGTGAATTCGCTTGAGGGGGAGGCATCGATAGGTCCTATAGACGGATCCTGACCGAACAGTTCGCCCTCAAGGGGGATCAAAAATGGAATCCATCGACGGAAATGCCTCCGCCTCTACCGAGGCCAAGATGTTCTATGCCAAGGAAGAGGCCAAGCACGGGCTTGCCAAGGAGATCGAATCAAGGCACATACCTGACCTCAGGGTAGTGTCGGGGAATGGGGAGGCCATGCTCTATGCAAGGGACCAGTCGGACATTCCCCAACTCCTCAAGGACATCTTGCTGCACTACCGACCGGACGTGGTGGTCCAACCCTCCACCCCGGAGGCGGTGTTGCAGGCCCTGCAGTTCGCGGGTGAACATTCATTGACGGTCATACCACGTGGTGCGGCCTCATCGCCATTCGGCGGGGCGGTACCGGTAGACGGCGGCATGGTCCTCGACCTGAGCACCATGGACCGCATCCTCGAGATCGACGTGAAGGGCCAGAAGGTCATCGTGCAGGCAGGGGCCCGCTGGGCCGATGTGGACCACGCCCTGAACGAGAAAGGACTCAGGCTCATCACGTCCCCCTCCAGCAAATTCTCCACCGTCGGGGGCTGGGTGGCCGGTGGCGGCATCGGCATCGGCTCATTGGGGGGAGGGCATCTGAGGGAGAGCGTCCTCGGCCTGAAAACGGTGAACACCAAAGGCATCCGATCCTTCTACCCGAGGGATACGGATTTCCGCGCCATGTTCGGCAGCGAGGGTCAGCTCGGCGCCATCGTCGAGGTCACCTTGAAGGTGAAGCCGATCGACCCGAAGTCCCGCCCCCATCTTTTGATATTCCCCAGGCTCGACGATGCCATCTCCATAGCTCTGGCATTGAAATATCTCGATCCTCTCCCCGAGGACCTGATCTACTTCAGCCCAGGTAAGATGGTTTACAGCAACCGCATATTGGGCCAGGAGCGGTTGGCCAAGGGCCATGCCCTGTTGGTCACATCCGGTGACGAGAGGTCCGAGAAGGCCATCCAGTCCCTGCTCCAGAAGAAGGGCGTCAAGGAACAGGAGGAGTACTTGGCGAGGATGCTCTGGCACGAACGGTACTTCCCCATGAAGTTGAGACGCCTCGGACCGGGCATGCTCGGGGCGGAGGTCCTCACACCCACCGTGAAGCTTACCCAGATGCTCGATCTGGCCGGCCGGCTCTGCGATGGGTTCGCCCTCGACCCGCTGCTCGAAGTGCACTTCATGCAGGGCAACGAGTCGCTCATGCTCTGCTATTACCTGACCGACCAGGGCAACCAGGCCGCCTACGCCTTGGACGCCGTGAAGTCGATGATCGTCACCGCCGCGCTGGTCGACCAGGGCGCCCGCCCCTATTCCTGGGGCATCTGGAACAACTCCTTCGTGGACACGATGCCCAAGGATGAATTGGACATGATGGTCCAGGCCAAGCAGCGCAACGACCCCAGCAACATCATGAACGCTGGCAAGTTCTTCGAGCTGAAGGGCCGGGACATGGGGATCCCGGCCATGTTGCTCACTCCCGATGTCGCCGGCAACGGCCTGAGGGCCATGGCCCAGTTCTCCAAGCCGTTGGGGCCGCTGCTGCGCGCCGCTTCCCTGGTCGCCAAGAAGACCATGGGGCCAGGCAAACGGGACGAAGCGGTCCGCACCGCCGACCAGTGCGCCATGTGCGGGGCCTGCGTCTCCGTCTGTCCCGCCTACAAGGTCCTGCACGATGAGCGCGTCACCGCTCGGGGAAAGCTGCAGACGGTCAAGCTCCTTTCCAGCGGCACCGAGATATCGGCCGAGCATGCCCATCGCACCTTCCTGTGCATGCGCTGCAAGGCCTGCGAGCAGGTGTGCCAGTCCAAGCTCGACCTGATCCCGACCTACGATGTCCTGGAGAAGCGGCTGGAAGGCCTCTACTCCAAGGATGTCAAGGAGATCGAGCGCTTCGTGCGCTTCACCGAATCCACACCGGCCTACGACGAGCTGATCCAGAGGGGCCTGGTGCTTGGCGCCCCCAAGAACGGGATGGGAGGTGGTAACCGTGTATGAGCGTTACCATATCCATGTCGAGGCGGCCCCGCCACGCTACGTTCCGGTGCCGAAGTTCCTCATGGTCCGGGCGGACAACTGCATCAACTGCGGCAAGTGCGAGCGCAACTGCGTGTACGGCGTGCACAAGCGCCGGGAGGACGACCCGAGGCAGATGGCCGAACCGATAAGCCAGCTGTGCAAGAACTGCTTCCGCTGCGTGGCCGATTGCCCCCAGCGCGCGTTGACCCTGTCGCTCAACCAGGAGTTCCTCGCCCTCGGCAACGGCGTCTGGACCCCGCAACGCATCCAGACCATCTGGAACGAGTCGGAGATGGGCAAGATCCCGGTGCTCGGCGCCGGTTATCGCGGCATGTTCTCCGGGCCGGGCTACGATGCCATGTGGACGGACATGTCCGAGATCGTGAGGCCCACCCGCGATGGCATACACGGTCGGGAGCACATCTCCACCAACGTCATCATCGGGCGCACCCCGTTCTACCTGCAGTTCGGGCCGAAGGGCGAGCTGCTCACCCCCATGCCAAGCTTCGTCGAGCTGCCTTTGCCGTTCCTCTTCGACCTGAGCCGGCTCAGCGAACCTCACCCCGGAGATGCGGGAGGGCTTCGCCCAGGCCGCCGTCGACGCTGAACACCATGCTGATCGTCCCGATCGGCGACCTGGACAAGTTGGGCAAGGAAGTGCCCGCCGGGAACATCGTTCCCGTGGTCCGGAACGCCGCGGAGCTGGAGCAGGTCCCGGCCGGAACGAGGATGGTGGAGATCGAATGGGACGAGAACTGGTCCGAGACCCTCAAGGCGGCGAGGGCCAAGATGCCGGAGACCATCGTCGGGGTCCGCATCGGGACCGGCCCCGGCCTGGAGCAGAGATTGCTCGATACCAGCCGCAGCGCCGACGCCGTCCACGTGCTGCTCGACCGGGACGGCAGGGACGTCGAAGGCCGCTACGCCCGGGACGCCCTGCGCGAGCTGCACCGCACCCTGGTCAAGGCCGGGCATCGCGACGAGGTCACGATCATCACCGGAGGCGGCATCGCCGCCGCGGAGCACGTACCCAAGAGCATCATCTGCGGCGCTGACGTGGTGACCATGGAGGAGGCCCTGCTGGTCTCCTTGGGCTGCCGGGCCTGCGCGGACTGCAAGGCCGAGGGCTGCCCGGCGGACGTCATGTCCGCGCCGAGCGGAGTACGTGAAAGGCAGGACCGATCAACATGTGCAACGCCTGGAGGGACCAGATGCTGGAGGTGCTGGGCGCCATGGGCATCAAGGAGGTGCGCCGCCTGCGCGGCGAGGTGGGCAGGGCGATATTCCAGGAGGACGCGGAGCGCGACTCCTTCGCGAGCATGCTCGGAGGTGATGCCAGTGGCTGAGGGCAAACTGTGCGTCCCGGAGGCGTCCTGGGTCCCGGCCGAGCGCCTCAAGTTCGTCAACCGCTTCGTGGTGGAGAGGGCGGACAGCTGCATATCCTGCGGCCTGTGCGCCTCGCTCTGCCCGAACGGCGTGCACAAGCGGGTGGAGGGACATGCCACCATCCTGCCGCCTTACCACCAGCGCTGCATCGGACCGAGCTGCGCCAGCAACGATTACTACTGCGTGAAGCACTGCCCCACATCCTCGCTGTCCGTGCGGGCCAGCGAGACCTTCCCCGCCCTGGGCGACGTGCGCTGGACGGCCGACATGGTGCTGGCCACCTGGCGCATGGCGGAGACCGGCGAACCGATGCCATTGGACCACCCGGCCAACCTAGGCGCTTGTGGCGGAGGGTTCGACCAACTGCACTTCCGCATCCCCAAGGGAGGGCAGCAAGCCCAAGGACTACCAGTTCGACACCTCGGTCGAGCTGAACCGGCGCAAGACCGGTCCCCGGGTGAAGATCGACATCCCGGTCTACGGCGGCGGCATGTCCTACGGTTCGGTCAGCTTGTACACCATGGTGGCGAGGGCCAAGGCGGCCCAGGCCTGGGGGACCTTCACCTGCACCGGCGAGGGCGGCTACCCGGTCGAGCTCATCCCTTACAAGGACCACGTCATCACCCAGATCGCCACCGGCCTGTTCGGCGTCAAGGAGGAGACCATCCAACGCGCGCCGATAATCGAGTTCAAGTACGCCCAGGGCGCCAAGCCCGGATTGGGCGGCCACCTGCTCTGGGAGAAGAACACCCCCCTGGTGGCGAAGATGCGTGAGGCGGTGCCGCACACCTCGCTGTTCAGCCCCTTCCCCTTCCACAGCGTCTACTCCGTGGAGGACCACAAGAAGCACCTGGACTGGATATCATCCGTCAACCCGCAGGCCCTGCTCTCGGTCAAGGTCTCCACCCCGAACGACGTGGAGATGGTGGCGGTCGGTTCCTACTACGCCGGGGCGCACATCGTGCACCTGGACGGAGGTTATGGAGGCACCGGCGCCGCGCCGGAGATCGCCAAGAAGAACATCGCCACGCCCATCGAGTACGCCATACCCAAGGTGCACCGCTTCCTCACCAACGAGGGCATCCGGGAGGACGTCACCCTCATCGCCAGCGGCGGCATCAGGAACGCGCTGGACGTTGCCAAGGCCATCGCCCTGGGCGCCGACGGCGTGGTCATCGGCACCGCTGAGCTGGTGGCGTTGGGCTGCGTGCGCTGCGGCAACTGCGAGAGCGGCCGGGGCTGCCCCAGGGGCATCGCCACCACCGACCCGGAGCTCATCCATCAGATGGACACCGAATGGGGGGCCAAGCGCATATCCAACCTGTTCTTGGCCTGGAGGGGGCAGTGGGGCGACCTGCTGTCCCGCTTCGACATGCACGACCTGAAGGAGCTGCGGGGACGCACGGACCTGTTGCGCTTCGACGGGGGCAAGGAGGTGAAAGCTATGAGCCAGACCGGAGATATGATCAAGATCCAGAGGATGGATGGCGAAGTGCGAGACCCCTTACAGCACCAGGCAGATGGAGGCGGAGGGAGGCTGCGGCGTGGTCGGGCTGGCCAGCACGGTCGCCCTGCCCGGACGTCACTTCTTCGAATCGCTCAGGCAGATGCACAACCGCGGCAACGGCAAGGGCGGCGGCATCGCCGCCGTCGGCCTGGACCCCAAGCAGATGCGGGTCAGCCGCGAGGTGCTCGACAACGACTACCTGATCCAGGTGGCCTACCTGGACGCCAATGTCCGTGAGGCGTTGGAGAAGGAGTTCCTCGAACCGCGCTACGAGATACACGCCCGCTACATGGTGGACGAGAGCAACGACCCAGCGGTCCTGAAGGACCTGCCGGTGCGCCCACCCCAGGTGTGGCGCTACTTCTGCCGGGCCCGGAGCGATGTGCTGGACCGCTTCATCGCCGACCGCGAGCTGCGCTCCCTGGAAAAGCGGCGGGCCGAGGACGAGTTCGTGTACCAGACCAGCTTCAGCATCAACCTGAAGTACTACGCCTCGGGCAAGATGACCGCCTTCGTCATGTCCCAAGGCAGGGACATGATCATCATGAAGGTGGTCGGTTACGCCGAGGACGTCATCCGCTTCTACCGCATGGAGGACTTCACCGCGCACGCTTGGATCGGCCATCAGCGCTACCCGACCAAGGGCCGGGTCTGGCATCCGGGCGGGGCGCATCCGTTCATGGGTCTGGACGAGGGACTGGTGCACAACGGCGACTTCGCCAACTACCACTCGGTCAGCGAGTACCTGGCCCAGCGCAACGTCAAGCCGTTGTTCCTGACCGATACCGAGGTGTCGGTGCTGCTGTTCGACCTGCTGAACCGCGCCTACGGCTATCCGCTGGAGTACATCATCGAGGCCCTGGCGCCTACGACCGAGCGCGACTTCCACCAGCTGCCCGAGGAGAAGCAGAAGGTGTACCAGGCCATCCAGAGGGCGCACATGCACGGCTCTCCAGATGGACCGTGGTTCTTCATCATCGCCCGCAACTGCTACTACGAGGGCAAGCAGCAGCTCATCGGCATCACGGACACGTCCATGCTGCAGGCCGCAGGTCTTCGCCATGGTGGAGGGGGACATGCAGATCGGGCTGGTGGCCTCGGAGAAGCAGGCCATCGACGCCGCCCTTCGTTCCATCAACGCCGACCACCCCTCGGTGCCCAAGCAGGCGGACGTCTACTGGAACGCCCGCGGCGGCAGCCACACCGACGGCGGCGCCTTCGTCTTCAGCATCGTGCCCGAGAACGGCAAGAAGAGGTTGGAGGTCACGAACAAGTTCGGGTCGCCGGTGGAGGTCAAGCTGAAATACGACCGGTCCCAGGACCTGCGCATGGCCACCGCCCTGGACAGAACCTCAGTCTCCATCAGCGATAGTGGCGGAAGGCTCTGGCGAGCAGGCCTTCTCCAAGTTCCGGACCGCCCTGCCCACCATGGGCGCCGAGCAGGCCATGGCCATGTTCGCCACGGCCGTGCAACGCGGCAGCAAGGGCGGACAGTGACCTGGACGAGATGGTGCGCTTCCTCACCCTGGTGATCGACCGCAAATACGACCCGGGCATGCTGCGTCGCAGCCGCCTCACCGAGAAGGCGCTGGAGGCGCTGAACGCCATATTCCGCGCCCAGCCCCGCATCGGCTCTAGCGAAGGACGCCAGCCTGGTGGACATGGAGAACATGGGACGGATAGAGGCGCCGACCTCGCAGACCGCCAAGCTGCTCATCGATTGCCGCGGCTTCCCCATGGAGGGGGAGGAAGGACCGTCCTTCGCCGTGAGAAGGGCGTTCGAGAAGGGCTGGCGCCATGCCATACTGTTCGATGCCCACGGGCAGCGCTTCTTCGGCTGCGGGCTCGGGCAGGCCTCCCAGGGCATGCTCATCGAGGCCTACGGGACCCCGGGCGACTATCTCGCCTCGGGACTGGCCGGTGCCAGCGTCATCGTGCACGGCAACGCCCAGGACCAACTATGCCAGATAATGGCCTCCGGGCGCCTGGTGGTGCACGGCGATGTCGGGCAGACCTTCATGTACGGCGCCAAGGGCGGGGAGGCCTTCATCAAAGGCAATGCCGCCGGTCGGCCGTTGATCAATGCCGTCGGGAAACCGCGCGTGGTCATCAACGGCACCTGCCTGGACTACCTGGCGGAATCGTTCATGGCGGGCGACCCCCTCAATGGCGGGGGCTTCGTCATCCTGAACGGGATGGGCTTCACCCTGAACGGCCAACCGGTCGAGCTGCCCACCCCCTATCCAGGAGGGAACCTGTTCTCCTTGGCCTCAGGTGGCGCCATCTATGTGCGCGACCCGAAGGGCAAGGTGACCGCCGACCAGTTGAACGGAGGGCGGTTCGGCAAGATGACCGAGGCGGACTGGAACCTCATCCTGCCCTATCTGAAGGAGAACGAGGCGCTGTTCGAGATACCGATAGAGGGATTCCTGCTGACCGTGGACGGCGAGAGGCGCGCACCGTACGAGGTCTATCGCAAGATCGAGGCCGTGCCCTTGAAGTCGATGACCAAGGCCGAGCAGGAGCTGGAGGACACCGGGGACTGACCCGGACTGACGATGAACCCCAACCCCTGGGCGGGGCGGTCCTGCTCGCCTCGCCCTTTTTTCTCTAAACCATCGAGCGATCGACGATTCACCTGGACGACGGACCGTTCCGCCGCCAGCACGGTGTTGCGCATGAGCATGACGATGGTCATCGGCCCGACGCCTTTGGGCACCGGCGTGATGGCCTTGGCCTTCTCCTTCACCGCCTCGAAGTCGACATCGCCCACCAGACGACTGCCCTTGGGGTGGGTGGGGTCCTCCACGCGGCTCGTGCCGACATCGATGACCACCGCCCCCTCCTTGACCATGTCCGCCTTGATGAAGCGCGGGATGCCCATGGCGGAGACCAGTATGTCCGCTTGGCGCGTCAATGAGGCCAGGTCCTTGGTCCGTGAGTGGCACAATGTGACCGTGGCATCGGCCCCGGGCCTCTTCTGCATCAGCATGGCCGCCAGGGGCTTGCCGACGATGTTGCTCCTCCCGCAGATGACCACGTGCTTGCCGGCCGGGTCGTTCCCGCTGCGCACGAGCAGCTCCTGGACCCCGCTGGGCGTGGCGGGCTGGAAACCCTCCCCCTCACCGATCAATATCCTGCCCACGTTGATGGGGTGGAAGCAATCGACGTCCTTGCGGGGGTCGATCCGTTCGATCACCTTGTTGGGGTCGATGTGCTTGGGCAAGGGCATCTGCACCAGAATGCCATTTATCCTAGGGTCGCGGTTCAGACGGTCTATCTCCAAGCAGCAGATCCTGCTCCGATAGGTCGACTGGTTTGATGATCGTCTCAGAATGTAGACCGAGCTCCTCGCAGGCCCTCCCCTTCATGCGCACATAGGTGGCTGAGGCGGGGTCATCCCCGACCAGGATCACGGCCAGTCCGGGCACGATCCCCTTGGTCTTCAAGGCGGCGATCCGCCCCCTCAGTTCCGATCGGATGGACTCGGCGACGACGGTCCCGTCTATGATGGTCGCGGTCAGATGTACCCCTCGTCCTGACAAAAGGAGCGCGGTTAGATTAAGCTTGCCCATCAAGGGTCGTTCCACTCCTCCCAAAATTTGAAAGTCGTTGGAATGACATTGTCACTCGATGAAGGAGGCTAGGCTGACCATAGGGGAGAGGGAGAGGCACGAGCTCCATTTGCACTATAGCCAGACGAGCCGTCGCGTCTATGTGACCGTGGACGGTGAGCGCCAGGACGAGATCCGTATGGCATGGGCGGGACGACATGAGACCAGCACCGAGGTTCGTCGTCGGTCAGTCAGAACGTCACGAGGTGGAGGTCAGGGTCATCTCCGGGCTCTTCAGCGCCGAGATTCATGTGATCGTGGACGGGAAATTGGTGTTCACCCTCTGACAAGCTTTCTGAAGACCATATTGCCAATATTGTCCTGGTCAGATGGCAGGTCATGGTCTTAGTAACGTTTTTTCGGCAAGATGCTCGACATCCCTCGCAACGGTGATGAATATTTTAATAGACGGAGAGGATTGCCAGAGCGAGGGACGGAAATGAAAACGAACATCGAGATCGCACAAGAGGCGCAGGGCAGCCGCATCGGCGATATCGCCGCCAAGGTCGGGATCGACGAGGCGGACCTGGTACCATTCGGTCGCTACGCGGCCAAGGTGCCTCTGTCCGTCCTCCGCCGCTACGATGGCCGCAGCAATGGCAAGCTGGTGCTGGTGACCGCCATAACCCCCACCCAGGCCGGGGAGGGAAAGACCGTCACCACCATCGGGCTGGTGCAGGCCCTGGGCAAGCTGGACAAGAAGGTCATGGGGGCTTTGCGCCAACCCTCGCTCGGGCCCATCTTCGGCATCAAAGGGGGCGCCACCGGCGGCGGTTATTCGCAGGTCTATCCCATGTGGGACATCGACCTGCACTTCACCGGCGACCTGCATGCGGTCGCCTCCGCCCATAACCTTCTCTCGGCGGTACTGGAGAACCACCTGAACCGGGAGAACGAGCTCAACATCGACCCCACCCGGATCATGCTCAAGAAGGCCATCGACATGAACTGCCGCGAGCTGCGCAGCATCGTGGTCGGTCTGGGCGGCCGCGGCGACGGCGGCACCCCGCACGAGAGCGGCTTCATGATCACCGCCGCCTCGGAGATCAGCGCCGTTCTGGCGCTGGCCACCTCCATGGAGGACCTGAAGCGGCGGTTGGGGCAGGATCATCGTCGCCTACACCTACGACCACAAGCCGGTGAGCGCCGCCCAGCTGGACTGCGTGGGCGCCATGGCCATGCTGCTGAAGAACGCCATCCACCCCAACCTGGTGCAGACCCTGGAGGGCGAGCCGGTGTTCATACACGGTTTCCCGTTCGCCAACATCGCCCATGGGAACAACTCCATCATCGCCACCAAGTACGCCCTAAAGTTGGCGGACATCGTGGTCACCGAATCCGGTTTCGGCGCGGACCTGGGCGCGGAGAAGTTCTTCGACATCGTGTGCCGCAGCAACGGCTTCCGGCCCGACTGCGCGGTCATCGTCGTCTCCATCCGGGCCCTGAAGATGCATGGAGGGGCGAAGCTGGCCGAGATCGACCAATCGCGACCCTATCGCCCTGCGCAAGGGATTCTCCAACCTGGACAAGCACATCGAGAACATTCGGAAGTTCGGCCTGCCCGTGGTCGTCTCCATCAACCACTTCGATTCCGACCGCGACGAGGACATCGCCATGGTCCGCAACCACTGCAAGGAGCTGGGGGTGCGCTGCGCCCTCTCCTACGTGTTCTCGCAAGGCGGTCCAGGCGGGAGGGAGCTGGCCGAGGCGGTATTGGACGTCCTGGAGAACGAAGAACCGCATTTCCGCTTCCTCTATGACACCGACCGCCCCATGAAGGAGAAGATCAAGACCATCGCCACCGAGATCTACGGCGCCTCGGACGTGGTGTTCGAGGGCGAGGCGGAGCGCAACATCAAGCTCATCGAGTCCTCGGGCTTCGGCAACCTGCCCATATGCATGGCCAAGACCCAGCTCTCCATCACCGACAACCCCAAGCTCAAGGGCGCCCCGCAGGGCTGGGTGCTCAAGGTGCGAGAGGTGTTCGTGTCCGCCGGCGCGGGCTTCATCGTGCCGGTCTGCGGCCAGATCATGCTCATCCCCGGTCTGCCGGCCGAGCCCGCGTCCATCAAGATGGACATCGACGACAACGGCAGGATAACCGGTCTCAACTGAGGTCGGACGCCCTTCTCAGCGCCGCCAAAGCGACCGCCCCGACCTCGGCGAAATCCTCGGTCGGCAACAGGCGGGAGGCGGAGGTCGGGAACAGCATGGTGGCGTTCCCTGGCACCTCGTCATCGCCCTGCCAGACGGTGACCCGGACCGGGAGGTTGGGCAGGAAGCCCAAGACCACGGTGGCGCTGCCAAATCCCTCGACCCGCCCGCATAATCTCCGACCGGCCCGGCTCAGCGCCGCCGGGTCCTCCGAGAAGGAAAGGGCCAGCTCGTCCACCACTCGTTTCTGGAAGGCGCCATGGAAGCTCTCCCCCCCGGGAAGCTGACGGAACAGGGCCCATTCCTCCGAGGGCCTGACCCGGTGATCTCCGGCCAGGTAGTGCAATATCACGATGCTGAGGAAGCGGTCATGTTCGGGCAGGTCGCTGCGGACCTCCCTCGTCTCGATGTCCACCGAGGCGGAGCGGTCGAGCAATCTGACACAGAACGTCCTACCATCGAACTCCGACCCGGTAGCCTTGGCCACCTCAGGCAAGCGCGCTCACCGGCAACCTCTCCCAGGCCAGCTCCCAGGCGGCCCGGTAGGATTCGTTGCGTCGCCCCTCGTACCCCGAGCTCATCTCCCCTCGCCGAAATGCTCCAGGATATGGTCGTCTATGCGCGTGAACTCCACCCCGCTGTCCAAGGCGCCCTCCAAAACCATCCTCAACTTGGTCAGCTCCCGCTCGGCGTCGGGACCGGAAAGCATGCCCCGGGAGTAGCTCTCCTGCACATGCCAGGAATGGTCCGCCAGGACGAACAGACCTTCTCGGAACCGCTCGAACATGTCCACGTAGTGCTCGGGCGGTCGGGCGTTCTCATGCATGGGCCAAAGGTAGCCCACGATCTTCTTGCCCTCGGCGTCGTTGGCGCAAGCCACCGGCACCTCCCACAGCCCGTTGGAGAGCTGGAACGGTCTGATGGCGCCATCCTTCAGCATCAGGATGACCGAGGAATCGTACTTGAAGCCCTTTTCCTGCAACAGACCGGCCAGATCGTCCCGGACGCCAAGGTAGGGGGCGCGGAACCCCATCCTCCCCGTGCCAAAGATCTCGTGCAACGCTGATACGCTCCTCTCCAGGATGTCGTCCATGTCCGACCGGGTCAGCTTCACCCCGGTCTCCTTGCCGGTGAGGTCCTCATGGTCGTAAGCATGGCTTGCGACCTCGTGCCCCTTCATTAGGTCCACGATGTCGATCTCGCGTGATAGCTCCAGGGCGGTGCGCGCCTCGAAGAAGAACGTGCCCTGGATGTCCAGATGGTCGAGCAGGTCTACCATGCGCTCCAACCCTTTGGCCGAGGAGCGGAAGCGCGGCCCCTGGTCGCCATCGACGGCGTTCGACACCGCGCAGGCCTGACCGGTGCACGGTTTGTTCACGTCCCGGTCCACGTCCACGGTGAAGGCGCATTGTCGCATGATGATGCAAATCCAGCCGGTTCTAGATAATCGTTCTGGAGCTCCTTTGAAGGCTTCCGCACAACCTATTTATACGCGCGCTCAGGTCAGAAGGGTCGGTGCCATTCACAACCGATAACATCGACCGCCCGTTGCTGGCGCGCCTTGCGGGGGGCCCATCCTGAGGAACGTCCTGGTCCTTGGCGGCGGACCGGCGGGGATGAGCGCAGCGCAGACCCTGGCCCATCGCGGTGTGCATTGCACATTGATCGAGAAGGGGCCCTGCGTCGGGGGGAGGCCCCTCGACCTCGCATGCAAAGGGAAGGTCCAGTGCGTGAAATGTGACGTCTGCCTTTCCATGGACAAGGTCGCTCCGTTGTCGCAGGACCCTCTGATCTCCGTGGTCAACGAGGCCAGATTGGACATGCTGGAGCGGGACCACGGCATCTACAAGGCGACCATCGCCATCGGTCCCCGCAGCATCGACGACTCCAAATGCGACCGCTGTGGCAAATGCGCGGCGGTCTGCCCTTCCAAAGCGGTCTCACGTCAGGCCACCGGACAAGGTTTCGTCTACCGCATCGACCAGGATGTCTGCCACGACCGAGAGCTGGGTTGTGCGCTCTGCTCGGCGGCCTGTCCCTCGGGGGCCATCGACCTGGACCGCGAGGAGGAGCTATGGGCGGTGGAGGCGGACGCCATCGTGGTGGCGGTGGGGGCCCGAACCTACGATCCGACCCCAGAGGCCCGTCTGGGATTGGGAACGGTCCCTGGGGTCATAACATCGGCTTCCTTGGAGAGCATGCTCAATTCCGAGGGCAAGGTCAACGTCCCCGGGGTCAAGGCCCTAGGGAAGGTGGCGTTCATTCAATGCGTCGGCTCCCGCGACCCGCATCGCGGCATGCCGCTCTGCTCCAAGGTGTGCTGCAAGTACGCCCTTAAACTGGGGCGCTATCTGGTGGCCCAAGACCCCCAGGTCGAGCTGGCCTTCCTCTTCATGGACTGGCGGCCCTACGACCGGCAGGACGACCTATTGGCCTGGGCATCGCAGGACCATAGGGTACGGGCGATCCGTTCCCGCCCGGCGGAGATCGGCGTCTCCATTGGCGGCAAGCCCGAGGTCCGTTACGTCTCCCCTGACGATGGCAACGTCATGACGGAGGAGTTCGACCTGGTGGTGCTGTCGGTGGGCATGGGACCTTCCACATCCAACAATTTCTTGGCCGAGGCCATGGGCATCAAGCTCAACCCGCACGGCCACTTCTTCAGCGAGGGCAAGCAGGCGAGGGCGCTCGAGGCGAAAGGCCTGGTGTTCGCTGGGGCATGCACCGGTCCCAAGGACATCGAGGAGAGCGCCATGGAGGGCGTGGTGGCCGCCGCCAAGGTCGTTCGCTACCTGGAGGGGTCGGAATGAGCGACCCGCCACCGGCCCATGCGCCCATCCCCGGACCGAAGGGGGTGGCCGTGTTCCTGTGCCGCTGCCAGGGAACGGTATCCGAGAAGGTGGACCTGGACGCGTTGATGGCACGGCTCCTCTCGCACCCCAGCGTGCGCAGCGTGGATGTGATGGACGGATGCTGCCGCGACGAGGACACGGACCGGATGGTGCTCGCATTGCGCTCGGGCGAGGTCGACCGTGTGCTGATCGCCGGTTGCTCCTACAAGCTGCTGAGCGAAAGGATGTTCCAGGTGGCCAGAGGGGGCGGTATCGATCCCTATATGGTGGAGATCTGCAACCTCAAGGAGCAATGCGCCCTGGTGCACGGGGAGGGATCGACGCAGGGCAAGGCGGAGCGATTGCTGGACCTATCGATGCAGAGATGCCTCTCCCTGCAGGTCCCGCCGCACAATGAGGGCGGTCCGGTCTCCAGGGCGATCATGGTCCTGGGGGGAGGGCATAGCGCCTGCGTCGCCGCGAAAGAGGCCTACCTGCTCAGGCATGAGGTAATCATGGTGAACGCCTCCGACCACATCGTGGACGAGGCCCATGGCGAGGAGATGATCAGCCTGGAGGAGGGAAGCTTCGAGCAGTTCCTCGGCCAGGCCGGGGACGCGGTGACGGTGCTCAACGACACCCGCCTCACCGACCTGAAGGGACATCCCGGTCGATTCCAAGCGGTCCTGGACACGCCTCTGGGGGAGACGGAGCTGTCGATCGGCGCGGTGGTGGTGGCGTTGGACCTGGAGGACGCCCCCAACCCGTTAACGGGAAGGTACCAGGGCGAGACCATGAGCCAGCACGATCTGGAGGAAGCGTTGCGCGCGGGGAGGGCCATCCCCCGGCAAGTGGTCATGCTGGCCATGGACGAAGCGGGCGAGAGCGCCTTCGATCCCCTTTCCACCCATGAGGCGGTGCACAACGCCCTGTTCCTGAGATCGACACGTCCCAGATGCTCGGTGACCATCATCACCAGGGAGGTCTTCGCCTTCGGCCAGTGCGAGGCTGGTTACAGCAAGGCCATGGAGGCTGGGGTCAGGGTGTTGCGCAGCGATAGGCTGCCCCAGCAAAAGGGGAATGAACTGGTCGTAAACGACATCCACCTGGGGGGCGAGGTCACCATACCTTTCGACCTGCTCGTGCTCGACAACGCCACCGCGATTCCAGATACCTCCACTTTGGCACGGGCCATCGGCATCCCCATCGATGCCCAGGGCCGTTTCCTCCGTCCCAATGCCAAGCTCAAACCGAGCTCCACCTGCGGGAGGGTGTGTTCCTGTGCGGCGGCGCGGCGGAGCGCAGCCTCGGCACCGGACCGTCCCTGGAGGCGAGGTCGGCGACGGTGATGGCCTCTAATCTGCTCGGGACGGAACGGCGCAGCGGTGGCGAGGTCGCCGAGGTGTGGCCCGACAAATGTTCCGCCTGCCTCACCTGCGTGCGCATCTGCCCCTACCAGGCCCCGAGCATCGGCAGGGAGGGCAAGGCGACCATCGACATCTCTTCGTGCCAGGGTTGCGGCGTCTGTGTCGGGATGTGCCCATCCAAGGCCATCCAGCAATACTCGTTCCGGGACGACCAGATCGAGATCGCGTTGCATGCGGCGTTGAGGGGGGATAGGGGATGAAGGTGATCGCCATGACCTGCTCCTACTGCGGGTACTCGGCCGCGGACCTGGCCGGGGTCCAGGGCAAGCGATACGATCCCAATGTCACCATCATCCGCCTGCCCTGCACGGGAAGGCTGGACACAAAGCACGTCCTGAGGGCGTTCCGGGAAGGGGCGGACGCCGTGCTGGTGGTCGGCTGCCTGGAGGGCAACTGCAACTTCCAGTATGGCAACATGGAGGCGAGGAAGCGGGTGCTACAGGCCAGAGAGCTGCTCGGCCAGTTGGGCATCGAACCGGAGCGCCTGGAAATGGTAAACCTCTCGTCCAACCAGGCCTGGCGTTTCGTCGAGGCGGTGGAAGGGATGATGAAGCGTCTTGAGGTCATCGGGGAGAGCCCCATCAACAAGGTGAGGAAATGATCATCGCACAGCAGAAGCCGTTGCCCCTGGTGGTCAACGCGCTGGACACGCACAAGGACATACTGCTCGTGGGCTGCCGTTCCTGCGTCGCCATCTGCCTGGCCGGCGGAGAGAAGGAGGTCGGCGTCCTGGCCGAGGCCCTGAGGATACACTCAGACCTGAAGGGGATGGGCTGGGACATAGCCGAGGTCACGCTGGAGAGGGCCTGCGAAAGGGAATGGGCGGAACAGCTCGCCCATTCGGTCCAGGACCGCGATTGCATCGTATCGTTGGCCTGCGGCGTGGGGGCCCAGGTCATCCAGGCCATGTACCCCGATGTCAGGGTCATACCCGGATTGGACACGTCCAACATGGGCGCCCCGGAGGAGATGGGGGTCTTCATCGAGAAGTGCGGCGGATGTGGCGACTGCGTGCTGCACCTCACCGGGGGGATATGCCCGGTGGCCCGGTGCGCCAAATCGCTGATGAACGGGCCCTGCGGAGGCTCGCAGAACGGCAAGTGCGAGATATCCGCCGAGACGCCATGCGCCTGGGACCAGATCTACCACAGCCTGGAGCGCCTGGGCCGATTGGACCTGATGGAGACGCCGTTGCCGCCCAAGGACTGGAGACCGAGCCGCAGCGGCGGGCCTCGCAAGATCGTTCGAAAAGAATACGTCCTGGACGCTGAGGAGCGCAGGCAGCTGGAGGGGACCAGATGAAGTCGGGCAGCGAGCTGGAGACGGACGCTCAGCGCCGGACGCTTCGCCGTCACGGCGGAGATCGGACCCCCCAAGTCGTCCAGCCCGGAGACCATCATCAAGCACGCCCGGAACATGCGCGGCCACGCCGACGCCTTCAACCTGACCGACAACCAGACGGCCATGGTAAGGCTCTCCAGCATAGCGTCGGGAGTGATATGCCTGCAAGAGGGCGCTGGAGCCGGTCATCCAGATGACCTGTCGGGACCGGAACCGCCTGGCCATGCAGTCGGACATCCTGGGGGCCTCCGCTCTGGGCATCCGCAACGTGCTCTGCATCAGCGGCGACCACCAATGCTTCGGCAACCAGCGCGAGGCCAAGAACGTCTACGACCTGGACTCGATACAGCAGTTGATGGTGTTCAAGAAGATGCGCGACGAGGGCACGGTGTGGGGCGGGGACAAGCTGGAGGTCCCCCCGAAGCTGTTCCTCGGGGCGGCGGCGAACCCGTTCGCGGACCCGTTCGAGTTCCGCGTGCACCGCCTGGCCAAGAAGGTCAACGCCGGGGCGGACTTCATCCAGACCCAGTCCATCTATGACATGGGCCGCTTCGAGCGTTGGATGGAACAGGTGCGCCAGCGTGGACTGCACGAACGGACGCACATATTGGCCGGAGTGATGCCGTTAAAGTCCCACAAGGTCGCCCTGTACATGAAGAACAAGGTGTCCGGGATGATCGTCCCGGACGAGGTGGTGGACCGCATGCGCTCCGCCAGCGACCCCAAGGCGGAAGGCCTCCGCCTATGTCACGAGCAGATCGAGCACCTTAAGGGCATAGAAGGCGTCCATGGCGTGCACATCATGGCCGTGGCCTGGGAGGAGGCGGTGCCGCAGATCGTGCGGGATGCCGGGCTCCTGCCCCGACCAGGAGCGGACCGGTGAGAAGGACGGGGCTGGTCGGCATGGCCATCATCATGTTGTTGTCTTTATTGTCACGACCTCTTTCTGCGGCGTCATGAGGTGTTTTTTCTTACATCATAGTCTTCAATCTGTAACGAATGGAGGCGTCAAATGTTCAGACCGATGAGAAGGAGAAAACAGCTCCTGTCCACAGGAGGTCTCGAACTGGAGGCAGATGATCCAGTAGAGGGCGAAACGCTCGGAGTCCTAGCAGTCAAGTGGGGATGATGGACTATCCCTATGCAGTTCCGTTAAGTTACGTCTACGAAAACGGAAAGTTATTTTTCCACTGTGCCAAAGATGGACATAAGATTGATGGACTCACTAGGAACGACAAGGTGTCCTTCGTTATTGTTGATGAAGACCAGATCGTGCCAGAGAAGTTCACGACCTATTTTAGAAGTGTAATAATATTTGGAAAAGCTAGAATCGTCTCAGAAGAAACGCTCAAACGTCATGCATTGGGACTTTTGGTGCGGAAGTATTCTTCGGGCTTTGAGAAGGAAGGGGAAGATGAGATTGATAAAGACATCAACACAGTTTGTGTTGTGGAAATTACCATCGAAAATATGTCGGGGAAGGAAGCGATAGAACTTGTTAAAATGAAATGAGGGTCCCAAGCGTTCCTGTACCGATATCCGATTGATATTGACCGCGGTCTATCTTCCAGATTGAATTAAATATTGGAAATATCATTGAAACCACATCCCACGGCTTCGAAAGGGCCAGGGAAATAAGCAAACGTAGGTAGTTTAGTAATGTACGGAAACAACAGAGGGGGCAGCTACGGGCGCCCCAGGAACGACGGGCCAAAAGAGATGCATGACACCACCTGTTCTGACTGCGGATGTCAGACCCAGGTTCCCTTCAAACCGACTGAGGGAAGGCCGGTCTACTGCAGGGATTGCTACGCGAAGCACAAGCCGAAGCGCGACAGATACTGAACCTACAAGGACGCGCAACGCATCGGGCCCAACGGCCCGTTTTAATTTTTTACACACTTCTTAGCTAAAAACTGGCGAGCGACAGCCCGGCGATGGAGGCCAGGAAGAACGCCCCCATCAACAACGACCCGGTCCACTCATCGCCCCTCCTTTTGAACCTGAGATAGGACCAGAGGGCAAAGGGGAGGGTCAGCATCATCATCACCAAGGCCTCGGTCGGTATGACGTTCGGCCAAAGCAAAAGCGTTGCCAGATATAGCGATCCGATGAGCAACAGGTACAATGCGGATGCCCTCTCGCCCAGCCTAACCACCAGGGTGATCTTGCCCACCGTTCGGTCCGCCTCCCGGTCGGACCAATGCACCGGGATGAGGTTGATCAGGACCACCAGGAACATGGGCGAACAGAACAACAGGGAGTCAAGGTCGACGTTTCCCGCCTGGGGCAGGTATCCGGCCAGGACCATCGAGAATCCCCCCAGGAAAGCATTGTCCAGTTCGCCCCATCCCCTTCGCTCCAGGCGCAAAGGTGGCATGGAATAGGACCAGCCGAGGAACAACGACAACCGCGAGCAACGCCAGGTAATCCAAGGTGAACATGCCCCATAGCCAACCCGCACTGGCCAGCAAAAGGCTGATCATCAGCATGGCCAACGCCATGTGAAGCGCGAACCTGGGGGGCAGGCGCCCTTCGGGCAGCACCCCCGACCCTCCGGAGAACCGGGTGCGTCGGGTTATGGAATCGGTATCCAGGTCCGCGTACTCGTCGGCGTAATGCCCCATCATGGTGGCGGTCATGAGGACCAGCAGACCGTAGACGGCGGCCATGGTGTCGATGGAGCCGACGCGGAACCAGGCATAGGCCAGGCCGACCAGGTAGGCCAGCACGCCGGCCAGGAGCACGAAGGGACGGGCCATGCGCACCGCGCCCCGAGCATATTCCATCGTTCCGACCGCCAGTTCCATCCTAATGCTCCATTCCCTTGTGGGGGATTTATCGCTTTCATGCCGCGAAAAGCTGAAATCCTCGCCCGCTCTAGATATGGGACATGGGTCCGGTGTCCACGAAGAGCATAGCGGAGAAATTCCACCTCAAGCCCGGACAGCTCATCGTCGTGATCGACGCGCCGGATGGTTACGTCTCCCTCCTGGGGGTGCTGCCGCACGGTTGCCGACTGGAGTCCGTGATGCGATCCGACGCCTCGGTCGTGCAGATATTCGTGACTGACATGGCCATGCTAAGGTCAAGGTTGGACGGGATCAGGTCGGAGCTCGGGACCGCCGTCCTTTGGGTCACATATCCAAAGGGGGGTTCCGGGATCAGGACCGACCTGAATCGGGACATCATCTGGGCCTATGTCCGTACGATAGGGTTCGATGCGGTATCCAACATATCGGTCGACGAGGTATGGTCCGCGCTTCGTCTGAAGGCGATCGAGCCCATCAAGGACTAGGCCCGAAGGAAATCATCACAGTACAACTTCTCGTTGCGAAGCACTTGGCCGGTCTTCACCGTCTCCATGAGCGATCGGTCCTCCGGGTCGAGGATGGCAGCGCTCAGACCCGCCCCCAACAACATGGCCAGGTAGGTGCGGTTCACCAACGGCCGGTCCTTGCAGCCGTTGGATACATTGCTAAGTCCGACCACGGTGCGGATGGGCGGTTCGTTCAACGCCTGGAACATCCCGATGGCCTTCACGACCTTCATGCCTTGGTCCTGGGCGGCCTTGATCGGAAGGACGAGCGGGTCCAGGAGCAACCGGTCGGGCATGATCTCGTGCTCCATGGCCACGGTGACCATGGTCATGGCCAGCTCTGTCCGCGTCTCGGCGTCGTTCGGTATGCCCTTCTCGTCCATGGTGAGGCAGATGATCTCCGCACCATGCTCGCGACAGAGCGGGAACAGCGCTTCCATGCGTTTCCGCTCCGCGGTGGTGGAGTTCATGATGACCGGGTTCTTGGCCGCCCTCAGGCCAGCGGTCATGGTCTTCAGGCCGGGGGTGTCGATGCACAGCGTGGCCTCGGTGACGTCCTGGATGGTGCGCACCAACCAGTCCATCGCCGCCGGGCCGTCCTCCCGTCCCGGACCGGTGTTGACGTCCAGGACGGTCGCCCCGCATTCCAGCTGGTGCAGGGCGTGCTCCTGTATCCACTTGCCGTCGCGCTTGTCTATCGCCTTGCCGACCGCGCCGAAGAGCCCGTTCACCCGCTCGCTGATGACCAACATGAGAGCACCGTTCCCGACGTATGTCCATACCTGTTAAAAGGGTTCTTATGCGACGAACGACCTTGCCCGGCGCAGGAGGGGGCATCCACGGATTTCACCTGGGAGGAGCTGGAAGGGCTGATCGGTCACCATTTCCAGGACCGCGCGCTGCTGGAGCAGGCATTGAGACACCGCTCCGCCGGGACGCCCAACTATGAGCGCCTGGAGTTCTTGGGCGACGCGGTTTTGGCGTTCGTCGTCTCCGACGAGCTGTTCCATGGCTTCCCCCAGGAGAAGGAGCATGGGCTCACGCGGAAACGGAGCGTGCTCACCGACCGCACCTACCTGATGGAGGTGGCCAAGGAACTGCACTTGGAGACCTACCTGGAGGTAGGGATGGGCGTGACCAGGGTCACGGACAGCATGATGGCCGACGCCGTGGAGGCGCTGGTCGGTGCCATATATTTGGACGGCGGCCTGGAGGCGGTGCGCGGTTTCATCTACGGCCGGGTGGCCCCGCCGACCGCCATGGAACAGGCCTTCCAGCGCATAGACCACATCAGCAAGGTGAAGGAGTGGTGCGACCAGCGCCACCTGCCCAGCCCTCATTACACCACACTGGAGATGAAGGTCGGCAACGAGCAGTACTTCCAGGCCTGGCTGCGGTTGCCCGAGCGCAGCACCAGCGGACAAGGGCGGACGAAGCGCGAGGCCAAGGCCCAAGCGGCGGAACGCATGCTGGAGCACCTCAAGGATTGAGCTTACGGGATTAGTTTTATCTGCCTTGGCGGCATTTACCGCTGGCATAGCCTCGCGGTTTTGCCATCACGTTCCAGGAGGCTAGGGTTTGCACCGTATCGAGCGCGCTGTGGTCAGCGTTTCTGACAAGTCCGGGGTCGTCGACCTCGCCAAGGGATTGAGGCAGCTGGGCGTGGAGATCGTGTCCACCGGTGGCACCGCCTCGCTGCTCCACAAGGAGGGGATCGACACCGTCGGGGTCTCCGAGCTGACCGGGTTCCCGGAGATGCTGGACGGGCGGGTGAAGACGCTGCATCCGGCCCTGTTCGCCGGGATATTGGCCCGACGGGACCGCGCCGACCATATGGCCCAGCTCGAGAACATGGGCCTGAAGCGGGTGGACCTGGTGGTGGTGAACCTATACCCCTTCAGGGAGACCGTGCTCAAGGACCCCTCCGACCTGGAGGAGATAATCGAGAACATCGATATCGGCGGCCCGTCGCTCATCCGGGCGGCGGCCAAGAACTACCAGGGGGTGGCGGTCGTCACCGACCCGGGCAGCTACTCGGCAGTCATCGAGGAGATGGGGAGGAACGACAACCAGCTCTCCATCGAGACCCGGAAGCGGTTGATGCTCGAAGCGTTCCGCACCACCGCCAACTATGATTGCATGATCGCCCAACATCTCTCCAAGACCTTCCCTGGCGACCAGTTCCCCGCCAAGCTCAACATCGGCATGGAGAAGGCCTTCGACCTCCGTTATGGTGAGAACCCGGAACAGACCGCGGCCTTCTACACCGACCCGTTCAGCGAAGGGGTGTCCGTCACCCGTTCGGAGAAGCTGCACGGCAAGGAGCTGTCGTACAACAACATCCTGGACCTGGAGTCTGCGCTCGAGCTCACCAGGGAGTTCGCCCGCCCCACCGCCGTCGTCATCAAGCACACCAACCCCTGCGGCATCGCCTCATCTGAAAAGTTGGTGGACGCCTTCGTGACCGCTTACAACGTGGATTCGCTGGCCGCCTTCGGTTGCGTCATCGGCCTGAACCGGCCGGTGGACATGGCCACGGCGGAGCAGATCGGCTCCCACTTCGTCGATTGCGTCATCGCCCCCGACTATGAGCCAGAGGCGTTGGAGCACCTACGAAAGAAGAAGAACATCCGGCTGCTGCGCACCAACGCCCCCATAGGCATCGATGCGGCACCGGAGCACAAGATGAAGAAGGTCAAGGGCGGCATCCTGGTGCAGACCAATCGCTACGTCGATGTCACCCCGCAGATGCTCAAGGTGGTGACGAAGCGGTCCCCCACGGAGGAGGAGGTCGCCTCCATGCTCTTCGCCTGGAAGGTATGCAAGCATGTCTGGTCCAACGCCATCATCCTGGCCAAGGGGGAGCGCGTGGTCGGCATCGGCGCAGGGCAGATGTCGCGCGTCGATTCATCGATGATCGCCGCCTACAAGGCCAAGGGCGAGGCCAAGGGCGCCGTCATGGCCTCTGACGCCTTCTTCCCCTTCCGCGACGGGGTGGACGAGGCGGCCAAGGCAGGCGTCACCGCGGTCATCCAGCCCGGCGGTTCGATGCGGGACGCCGAGGTCATCCAGGCGGCCGACGAGCACGGCATGGCCATGGTGTTCACCGGCGTGCGCGTGTTCCGGCACTGAGAGCGTCCGTTCCCAGAGGTTCTCAACTTCTTCTGGAAGAACAAATGAAGCCGATGGCAAGGATACCAGATCATCTCTCTGTTTTATTCTTGCCGTTGTTGTTGGGCCGGAAGACGCAGGCGTCGATGCTGCATGCCGTGGACTCCAGCTGCAGGGTGGTATGGGAGAAATGGAACTTTTCCCGGAGCACCTCCTCGCACGCCGAGATGATGCATGAACAGGAGGAGATGGGCTGGTCCTCGACCACGATGTGCCCGCTCATGGAGTAGACGCCAGAGGCGATGGTCCAGAAGTGAAGGTCATGCACCTCGTTCACTCCTTTCACCTTGAGCAGCTCCGCCCTAACCTCCTCGACGTCGATGTGAGCGGGCGTGAACTCCAACAGAATGTTCAGTGATTGGCGCACCACGCCGATGGCGTTGTAGAATATCACCACCCCGATCACGGCGCTGATGATGGGGTCCGCTTCCACCAGATCGAAAAGTATGATGAGCACGGCGGCCAGGATGACCCCGACCGAGGAGAGGGTATCGCCCAGCACATGGATGAAGGCGCCCTTGACGTTCAGGTTCTCGTGGGAGTGCTTGCGCAGTACCAGGGCGCTGCTCAGGTTGGCCACCAGACCGATGGAGGCCACCATCAACATCAGCTCGGCGTCGATGTCCTGAGGGTCCTGGAAGCGCACGAACGCCTCATAGATGATGATCACGGCCAACACCGCCAAGGCCATGCCGTTGATCAGGGCGGCCACGATCTCCACGCGCAGGTACCCGAAGGTCTGCTTCTCGGTCGGCTCGCGCAGGGCGATGATGGCCGCTCCCAGGCTGAGCGCCAAGGCGAGCACGTCGGTGAACATGTGCCCCGCGTCCGATATCAGCGCCAAGCTGTTGGACAACCAACCACCTACCAGCTCGAAAACCGCGAACGAGGCGGTTATGGCCAGAGCCAGCACCAACGGTTTGGTCACTGCCCTTTGCACGGGCAATTGCTCGTGCCCATGGCCCTCCTCCCCATGGTCGTGATCGTCCGCCATCCCCCTGACATCATCCCTCCGCACTATGTGCTTTTTGATGCCCTCGGGACAAGTCTATAAATGATAAGCGGTCCGTGATACCTGTCAAGGTGAGGAATTGAAGAAGTCCATCGGTGCCCGCACATTGGTCTACCCCACTCCCGTGTTCGTGGTCGGCACATATGATGAGAAAGGCAAGCCGAACGCCATGACCGCCGCGTGGGGCGGCATCTGCTGTTCCAGCCCGCCCTGCGTCAGCGTCTCGCTGCGCAAGGCCACGTACACCTATCACAACCTGATCGAACGGCGCGAGTTCACCATCAGCATCCCCTCCGAGGGTCATGTCGCCGAGGCCGATTATTTCGGGATCACCTCCGGTCGGGACGTGGACAAGTTCAAGGAGACCGGCCTCACTCCGGTCAAGAGCGAGAGGGTGAACGCCCCGTACGTGAAGGAGTTCCCATTGGTATTGGATTGCCAGCTCATCTACCACAAGGAGATCGGGCTGCACACGCAGTTCGTGGGTGAGATCCTGGACGTGAGGATGGACGAGGATTGCCTGACCGACGGCGATCCGAACATAGAGCTCGTCAAACCCATCTTCTACAGCCCGGACAACAGCTCCTATTACGCCAAGGGGAAGTGCCTGGGCCGAGCCTTCCAGCTCGGCAAGGGCATGAAGAAGAGATAGATCGGGGCGGTCAGGCATGCCCTGGAAGGATAGGCTCCGGTACGATCCCGTTCCGCACTTGCTCCAAACGGAGGACGAGGCGCTGCAGTTCTTCGTGAAGAGGAATCTGATAGGCGTCGAGGGCCTTCGTTCTGATGGGCTTCTGTTCAGTCCCCCGGTGCGGAGCCTGGTGAAGAGGCAGTCCGCCGACGGCTCCTGGACGTACCGGGGGAGGCGGTCGGAGGGCTGCGATTATGAATATTTGGAGACATACCGCAACCTGGCCATCCTGGTGGACAAGTACGGCCTGGCCCGGAAGCACGCCGTGGTGGAGAGGGCCTGCGAGTTCCTCCTTTCGTTGCAGGACCCGGAGGGCGACATTCGCGGGATATATTGCAACCAGTACTCGCCCAATTACTCTGGCGCCATCGCCGCCCTGCTGGTGCGGTCTGGTTACGCCCGGGACCCACGGACCGCCAAACTGTTCGATTGGCTCATCTCCGTGCGTCAGGACGACGGCGGTTGGGCGATACCATTCCGCACCGCAGGGGTCCGCACCTTGAACCAGGCCCTCGCCTCCGACCCGATCCCGCCGGACCCCACCCGGCCCTCATCGCACTGGGCCACCGGGGTCGTGCTGCGCGCCTTCGCCGCCCATCCTGTCTGGAGGAAGAGCGAGGTCACCATGCGCGCGGCGGACCTGCTCAAGTCCCGTTTCTTCCAGTCCGACGTCTACACCGATAGGAGGGCCAAGGGATATTGGACCAAGTTCTCCTACCCCTTCTGGTTCACAGACCTCATCTCCTCCTTGGACACCCTCTCCCGGCTCGGGCTTCCGGCCGACGACCCTCAGATAAACAAGGCGATCACCTGGGTCTCGACCAGACAGCGACCCAACGGCTCCTTCGACCTGGAGCTGCTCCGGGACGGGGATAGGGAGGTGGGACGATGGGTGGCCTACGCCTTCTGCCGCTCCCTCTGCCGCTTCTATGGCGCGCGACCGGCCTGAAGGTTATATACCAGCCGTCCTGATTCATGCCCATGAGCTTCTCGGTCAAGTTCTTCCCGAAGAACGTGGACATCACCCTGGACGACAAGGTCACCATTTTGGAGGCGGCCTTCCGGGCCGGGGTGGAGATAAACAGCGCCTGCGGGGGCAAGGGCACCTGCGGACGCTGCAAGGTCCTGGTGGAGGGCAAGACCGAGTCCGAGCACAGCAAGCTCATCAGCGACGTCGAATGGCAACGAGGCTGGAGGCTGGCCTGCCGGACCATGGTGGCGAGCGACGCGGCCATCTTCGTTCCCGAGGAGTCCCGCCTGGAGGACCTGCAGATCTATGAGGGCTTCTCCAAGGCGGAGGTGCGGAGCCTGGACCCATTGACCAAGGCCCACTACCTGGAGCTTCCCGCTCCCAGTCTCGACAACAACCTGGGGGACGTGGAGCGGTTGGAGGTGGCACTGGGCATCGAGGAAGGAGACCTGTACGTGCCGTTGGACATGCTGCGCCACCTGTCAAAGGTGATAAGGGACAGCGGTTGGAGGGTGACCGTGGTGGTGGACCGGTCGGAGGGCCGGCCCCGCCTTGTCGACGTTTTCAACTGGGACACCTCGGAGCGCAACTTCGGCATCGCCTTGGACATCGGCACCACCACGGTGGTGCTGACGCATGGTGGACCTGAAGACCGGCAAGATCGTGGCCCAGGCCTCCGACTATAACAAGCAGATCATGTGCGGGGAGGACATCCTGGCGCGGATCGCCTTCGCCGAGGACGGCGGCCTGAAGCGCTTACAGCAGCTCATCCAGGAGAGCATCGACTACCTGATATCGCAGGTGGTGGTGCTGTCCGACGTCTGCAGCGCCACCGGCAAGAAGGTCTGCCGGGAGGAGGTCTCCGCCATGGCCATCGCAGGTAACACCACGATGATCCACATCCTTCTAGGCCTCCATCCCAAACAGATCCGTTACGATCCATACATCTCCGTCACCAACTTCCCCTCCACCTACCGGGCCAGGGAGCTGGGCATGAAGATACATCCAGAGGCGCCTATCTACATCGTCCCGGGAAGGGCCAGCTACGTGGGCGGGGACATCGTGGCCGATGTGGTGGCCAGCGGCATGCGCCACCACGAGGGCACATCGTTGCTCATCGATGTCGGCACCAACGGGGAGGTGGTGCTCGGCAACCGGGACTGGACCGTGGCCTGTTCCTGCTCCGCCGGTCCCGCCTTCGAGGGGGGCGAGGTCGCCTCGGGCATGCGGGCCATGACCGGGGCCATCGAGAAGGTCAGCATCGACAAGGACTACAAGGTGAGCTACCAGACCATACGCGGGGACAAGCCCCGCGGCATCTGCGGATCAGGGCTCATCGACCTCGTCTCGGAGATGTTCAAGCGAGGCATCATCGACAAGAAGGGGCGCATCCAGGACATCGGGTCGGAGCTGGTGCGGCCGTACGATGGCGGCAAGGAGTTCGTGGTCGTCCCTGCGAAGGACACCAAGGCCATGACCCTCAGTCTGGCCATGAAGGCCAAGTCCGGGATGTGGAACGCCACCCCGACCGCCGCGGCCCGGGACATCGTCATAAACGACGACGACATCGCCAACATCATCCGCACCAAGGCCGCCCTGTACGCTTCATGCGACATGCTGCTGGACAGCGTCAACATGAGGTTCGAGGACCTGGAGAAGGTATACATCGCCGGAGGCTTCGGCAACTACATCGACGTGGCCAAGGCCATCAACATCGGTCTCCTGCCGGACCTGCCACGCGACCGCTTCGAGTTCCTGGGGAACGCGGCGTTGGGAGGGGCGAGGATGGCGTTGCTTTCCAAGGAGGCGAGGGAGGAGGCGAAGGCGGTCTACCAGACCATGACCTATCTGGAGCTGACCACCAGACAGGCCTTCTTCGATCATTTCACCTCGTCCCTGTTCCTGCCCCACACCGATATGTCCCGGTTCCCCAGCGTAGTCCAGGGAAAGGGAAGGGCTAGGTGGAATGACAGGCCCATGAGAAAAGATATTTAATCAAAAGGTGGAATCGACCAACATGGACTGGAACTGCGCCCCCACCTGCATCGGCTCGCTGCCTCATATCGACCCAGCCAAAGCGGTGGACCTGGTACTCTCCGAGCTGAAGGAGGTCCCTTACTGGCCGCAACTGCCGGCCCTGGGCTTTCAGGAGAACATGTACGCCCAGTTCTCCACCGGTCTGCCCGGCATCGTGATCGACCCAGAGGCGAAGCGGATCACGGTGGACCTTTCCCATTACGACCCGGAACAGTTCTACACCGCCATCATCTCGGACGACCTGGACCATTTCGCCTATCCCCAGGAGGGGTTCCGCGGCTTCCACGAGGCCATGTCCCGGCCGCCCGCGCCGGTCAAGGCCATCAAGGGACAGGTGACCGGCCCCATCAGCTGTGGTCTGCAGGTGTTCGACCAGAGCGGCAAGTCCGCCATCTATGACGAGGTCTATGGGGAGATAATCCGCAAGAACCTGAACATGTGCGCCCGCTGGCAGGAGAGGGAGCTGCGCGAACGGGCCGACAAGGTGATACTGTTCCTGGACGAGCCCTCGCTTTCCCTGGTGGGCACGCCGTTCGCCCCCATCGGACCGGACAAGGTGGTGGAGTGGATCGACGAGGTGCTGCACGGTCTGAGCTGCGTCAAGGGCATCCACTGCTGCGGCAACACCGACTGGCCCATGGTGCTCTCCACCGATATCGACCTGCTCTCCTTCGATGCCTATTCCTACGCCTTCTCGATAGCCCTGTACCCCAAGGAGCTCAAGGCCTTCCTCGATCGGGGCGGGGTCCTCTCCTGGGGCATCGTGCCCAACATGGACACCAAGTTGGCCGAGGAGAGCGTCCGCTCGCTCCTGGACCGCTTCGAGAAGGGGGTGGAGGACCTGGTGGCCAAGGGCTTGGACCGAGGCACGATCCTCAGGCAGTCGCTCCTGACGCCCCAATGCGGCCTGGGCGGCCTGGACGAGGAAGGGGCCGCGCAGGCCTTGCATCTCCTGAACCAGCTCTCGCAAGCGGTCCGGGCCAAGCACCGATTGGAGGCCTGACATGACCTACATCGTCGCGGTCGCCGGCAAGGGAGGGGTGGGGAAGACCACCATCTCCGCCCTCATCGTGTCCATACTGGCCGAGAGGAGCGGGGACCTGGTGCTGGCCATCGACGCCGACCCCAACTCCAACCTGGGGGAGCGCCTCGGGGTAAAGGTGGAGAGCACCATCGGCGGCCTGCGCGAGGACCTGCTCAAGAACGCGGACGAGCTGCCCCCCGGGAGCAAGCATGAGATGGTGCGATACCAGCTGGAGCTTGCCAAGGCCGAGGGGGAGGGGTTCGACCTTCTCACCATGGGACGCTCCGAAGGCCCTGGCTGCTATTGCTACATCAACAACGTGTTGCGCACCTTCATCGACGAGGCCATCGACAAGTACCCCTATGCGGTCATTGACAACGAGGCGGGCATGGAGCACCTGTCCAGGCGCACGACCAAACGCATGGACGTCCTGGTGGTGGTCTCGGACGCGACCAAGGTAGGGTTGGAGACGGCCTCCCGCATCCTGAGGTTGGCCGAGGAGATGGAAATAGTGACGCGGCGTCGCATCCTGGTCGTGAACCGGTCCCCCACCCCTCTACCGCCTAACCTTGAGAATATGGCCAGGGCGATGCCGGTCTCAGGGGTGGTGTTCCTTCCCGAGGATGCCGAGGTGGCACGACTGGCCTTGGACGGGGCACCGCTCACTCGGCTGGACCACGGCTCGGAATTGTACGCCAAGGTCAGGGACCTGACCGTCAGTTTCAGATGATGCAACCATATTCTTGGCAGCGGCGTAAGATTAAAATCGTCTGTCTGACATATGTATGACGTCGGGATGGGATGGACCTAAAGAGATTGTTGATTCCTACCAAGGAATCGAGGCATGGCACGTTCTTCGCATTACTGCTGGCGTTCATAGCCGTGCGCAGCCTCATCGAGGTCTTCACCAACGAGCCAAGCACCACCACCTATGTCTTGGTCGGCGTCACCGCCATACTCACCATCACCTACGGCCTGCTGCGTTTCGTCGAGGTGTTCAACGCCCCCGGTCTGAGCGTGCGTTACTTCGTGCGCAGCGTCAACATATCCTTCATGGCACTGATCCTGCTGGGTGAGTTCTTCATCCAGGATATGATGGGCCAGATGCTCCTCATCCTCTCATTGCTGGCGATCGAGTTCAATCTGATATCCATCTACGCAGAGTACACTGGGAGGCTCAACCGGACCAAGCTTTTCCTGATGCGCCTGCTCCATATCAAACCAAAGTTCGCCCGCCCCCCCAACATCAGGAAGAAGTACAGCAAATGGGACCTATGGGCCTGGAGCGCTCGATACCTGACCAAGATGGAGCATGCCAGCCGCCTCAAGCGCCTCGATCCGTTGCACGAGCAGAGGAAGAAGGTGGAGAAGGCCAAGAAGTGAGCTCACAGGCCTTTGAGGAACTTGGGCAGCCCGGAGGACTCCTTCGGACCGACGAGCACCTTCATGCCCGTCACCTCGCCCAGCTTAGGGGCCAACCTTGCCACCATTCCCGGTATGATCAGCGTGCCGGCCTTGGAGCGCGACTTGGCGCCGCTCTTCTCCAGCGCCTTCTGCACATGCTCCGCGCTCAACTTCCCCGCCGCGAAGGCGGTCAGCACCGACAGCCCTTCCGTGTCCACCACCTGCAGCCAGACCGGCACCTTGCTCTTCTCGATGTCCGCCAGCACGGTGAAGTACGTGAGCGAGAAGTTGGTGGTGAACAGTACCGGGGCGCCCTCGCCCGGATTGTTCACCGGATAGAGGTCCGGCTTGACCTGGATCGGGACCTGGGGGTCGGTGTAGATGTTCTGCCTGAGCACGAACAGGGGCAGGGCCTGCTCCGGGCGCAGCTCATCCAGGGCCACGATGGACCCGTACTTCATGGTGGCCAGGGTGGCCATGAGCATGGCCTGCGGGCCTAATGCCTGCACCAGGACCGGATAGCCGAGGCCGCGGAAGGTGCGCTTCACCGATACCTTGCGGACCACGGTGGAGCGTTCCATCAGCTCCTTCAAGGTCGATGCCCCGAAGTCGAGCACGATGTCCTCCACCCCGGCGCCTTTGACCTGGGCCACCAGGTCCGCCAGTTCGTTCAGGCCACGGTCCTCGCGGACCACCAGCGGGCACTTCAGCCTCTTGGCCAGGGCGGCCATGGACGCCCAGTTGTCCTTGTCGGCGGCGTTGAGCAAGCGGCAGCTTGGCGGCGATGGGCGTCGGCTGCCGTTTCCAGGGCCGCGGACATCCTTGGACATGAGCAACAAGGGCAGGTCGGTGCTCTCCGCCACCACGGAGACGGCGCGGGCGAAGCGTTGGGCGTCGCCAGAGACATGCCTCACGGCGACCATGTCCGCGGCCATGATCTGGCCCACCCGCTCGAACTTGGTGCGATTGACGGCCAGGGTGCGCTCCTCCAGCTCCTGGTCCGCGATATCGTCGTCAAGGATGACGCAGTAGCGGGTGGGATGGAAGAACTTCTTCTCGTGACGGTAGAGCTCGGTCTCGTCGCCCATCTCGAAGGCGTGACGGCCGGAACCGACCTTCACCAGGCGGATCGGCGGCGCGGAGGATGCGGCCAGGGTGCGCTTGCCCTCCTCCGAGATATAGGGGCAGTCCTCCACCTTGGCCTTGTTGTTGGCCAGCGCCATGGCGAAGGCCAGACAGGTGGGGTGCTTGCACTCCCCGCAGTTCTTCTTGGGCAGGTACTTGAAGATCTCGATGGCGGTGGGCATCCTAATCCCCTCCCCTCAGGCCATCCAAGGCCTCGCGCACCACATCCATCGCTGCCGGGCTGCGCAAAACCAGTATGTCCGCCCCGGAGAGCAGCGCGGCGATGGCCGTGGTCGCCTCCCACCATGTGCCCCGGACGGTCGCGTCGCCCCAGGCCGGGTTCTCGTCCGTGGCCTCCCGGCACTTCCAGGCCTCGGTGCAATCGCACAGCATGGGCACCTGGAGCATGGCGTCGCCGGCCAAGGCGGCCAGGCGGATGCGCTCGTTGACGGAATAGGAATATTCCAGCCCCATGCCCAGAGGGGCCATGAGCGGGTCTATGACGATGTTGTCCTTCCTGACCCCGTAATCGGTGAGCAGGATGACGATCTGCTTGGCCAGGTTGATGTCCAGGTTGGAGAAGGCGATTATGGCGTGCCCGTTGGCCATGGCCGCGGCGGCGGTGGACTTGTAGGCCCCCTCCTCCGCCTGGCCCAACAGCAGGCGCTCCCTCGCCGCGATGTTGCTCACCGCCTCCAGGACCTTGGCGTCCTTCTCCTCCTGACCGCAACCGTAGACGATCAGCGGGACCTTGGTGGCCTCCAGGACCTTCTTGACGGTGGCCGCGGCCTCCTCGGGCGTGGCGTCCCTCTCCTCTGGGTTGGTCGACACCAGGCGCAGGCAGATGAGGTCGGCGCCCTTATCGATCCAGGCCTTGGCCCAGAGCGCAGGGTCCTTGACCGCGTCGCCGAACTGGGCCTTGACCGTCTGGGGCAGTTCGCTGGCATCGTCCAGCACCTCGCCGGCGATGAGCGGTCGGTTCAGGGCGCAACCCTCGAACTCCAGGAACGGCATGCAACCTTGTCCGCCCACTCCCAACGGGTCCCTGGTGCCTCCGCTGGCCGCGTCCGCACCCAGCTCGACGGTCCCCACCTTTCCGGCCCACTTGTCCTTGGAAATCGGTACTTCCACCATACGATCAACCCTTTGGATCATGACAATAACGGGGGCATCCTCAGCGCGGGATGGTCCACCTTGACCATCCAGTCCATGAGCCCTTGGGCGTCCGTGGTGATGGTCTCATCGGCGATCTTGTCCACGAAGCCCTTCTCGCCCAGCTCCTCCGCCCGGCGTTCCAGCTCCTTGCGCATGGCCTCCTTGAGCTCCTTGGGCATCCAGGCGATGCGCAGGAAGCCGCCCTCGGCGGAGATGAACTTCTTGCTGGTAAGATACTTGCGCCCCACCCCGATGAAGCCCGGGGTCTGGCGTCCCCCGCCGATGCTGCCGGCCAAGGTGGAGAACTTCATTCCCACCGGGGTCATGCCCTGGTGCTCGCGGTTGACCACGATCACGGCCTGGACGTCCGCGGTCATGGCCACGATGCACTCGAAGCAGCCGCAGGAGGTCATGGGGTCCTCCATGAGCGAATAGGCGTTGAACCGCTCGATCTTTCCCCGGGTGAGCTCCAAGATGGTGGCGTTCACGCCCTCCCACTGCCCCTTGGTCAGATCGATGGTGGCCCGCTTCGGTATGGGCTGGTTCGGTCCCGAGGGCACGATCTCCTTGCCGGTCCTGGCGTCCAGCCAGTTGATCGCCCCGCACAGGCCGAGGCGCTCCGGGGTGATGACGCAGACGTGGTCGGGGGCGAACGATTGGCACATGAGGCAGGAATAGAACGTGTCGACCGCCTCGTCGGTCAGGTCCTCCAGGCGATGGTCGCGCTTGGCGTAGACCTCCAAGGCCTCGGGGAGGTGGCGCCTGATCTCCTGGGCGTCGGTGATGATGGTGACCTGCACCCGGGAGACGATGTTGCCGAACTCCTCCTTCATCTTCGTGACCAATATCTCGCCTATATGGCGGAGCCTGAGGCCGGACCGGAAGGCGTTCTTGCTGATGCGCATCCAGATGATGTTGCGCTGCCCGGTGTGCCAGAAGCCCTCGGCGAAGTTCAGGTAGAGGTGGATGCGCCTCTCCAGCACGGTCTCGAAGTCCTCCAGCATCTTCTTGCCGAAGACGTCCACCAGGACGGCGATCGGCGTGACGCTGCCCTTCCGGGAACTCGTCCAGGTCCTTGCCGACGACGGTGATCCTTCCGTCCTCCACCTCGTCCTCGCTCCTTGCCCGCAACAGCTCATAGGCCATGGTCTTGGCCGCGCCGCCCGCCTCGATGTAGGTGTCCGGGCGACGCACCGTCTCGCCCTCGAAGGCGGGGCCGAAGGCCACCGGGATGTCCACCTTGGACGCCTTGACCTTGATGTCCCTGAGCTCGAAGGCGGTCTGCAGCATGCGGGACCGGTTCAGGTTGGGAGACCAGCTTGTCCGGGACGCCCTCCACGTTCTGGTCGGTGACGATCGGGATGCCATGGAGCAGAGCGGCGAACGCCGCCCCGGCGGTGATATCGTCGATCGGTCCGAAGTGCAGCACGAACGCCTTGAGGCGTTTGGTCAGGAAGGCCTGCAAGCGGTCCCGGTCCCCTCTCTGCACCGCCCCGAAGGACAGGGCGGCGCGCACCGCGAAGTTCAGGGCGTGCACCACTTGGGTGCCATGCCCCACCGGGTAGAGCATGAGGTCCAGTCCCATGCGTACGCCCTTCCCTTTGAGCTGTTCGATGACCCCTCCGGCGGCGATGATGAGCAACCCCTTCGCCTGCAGGTCCCGCACCAGTTTCACCAAGGCGTCCGCGTCAGCGGCCTGCCCCAGCAGCACCGCCACGCCCGGGATGGTGTCGTCCACCAGGGCCAGTCCCAACGATCGCAGCACGCGGTCCGGGATGAAGCCGCAATAATCGGTGCCCTCGTAGGGCCTGGGGTTCTCGGCGTACTTCAAGGCCTCTATCACCTCGGCAGAGACCATTAGCGCATCGCCAGCGGCGAGCGCCCCCTCCAATCCCGTCCCGCCCAGTTTGGCCTTGGCCCTGGCGAGCACCGGTCCCAGGTCGGACAGGGTCTTGACCTCCGCCCCGTCCCATCCGAAGACGACCGGGAGCTCGTAGGCGGTGTCCGGGTATTCCACCGTTCCCGCCGCTCGACCATGCCTGGCCAACGCTCCCTCAAGGCTCGAGGCGGGCCAGCTTGCACGCTATCTCTCCGCCCCTGAGGGCCAGCTCGCACAAGGTGGTGTTCTTGATCGGTCCGTCGTCGGCTTTCATGAGCATGCTTCCTGCCACTGTTTGAAATGAACGGGCTCAAGAAAATGCTTCTAACATTTAATGTTTCCATAAGGAAGGTCCAACTTGCCTTGGGTTAATCGAATGAACCGGAGGTTCAGAATTGGAACAGGTGCTCCTCGAAATCCTTAACTCGGGATGACTTGCCCCTCCCGATAATCTCAAAGCCTTCCTCCCGAAGAAGGGAACCGTGACCCTCGATTCCATCTGGATACTTCTCGTTGAGATAACCACCGATCTTTAGGGTGCGCCAGTAGGGGACCTCAAGGTCCTTACCTTGCTCCGCCGCCTCCGCGGCGGCGTTGGCCGCTGTCATGACATGGATCCCCGAGGTCAGCGTGCAGCACGCCTTGACCTGATGATACTGGGATATCTTCTGGCATATCTCCCTCAAGGTGGTGATCTGGCCGTATGGGACCACCCTCATGTAGGTCAAGACCTCGGACGCGTTGACCAGGACCACCCGGTCCCCCGCCTCCGCGCCCATCTTGTGCAATGCCCTATAGCAAGGGAAACCCTCCTCCAATTCCAAGACCTTAGGGTATCCATTCTTGTCCACCAGCTTCTCCTGCCAAGTTTTCCTGCGATACACCATTTCGATCCCTGTGGAAGTCATGTCCCTAAGGAAATAATAACGCATCTTGTCCACCCGTTTGTGACTCGCGTTGGATCTGGGCCATTTATTTTTCGCCGGGTCCAACCCAATGGTTTATGAAACGATTTAGCGATTCATTCATCAGCTTCGATGGCGACCAAGGGGAGCGTTTCTGAATATATCGAGAGGCAACCGGAGCCTCAAAGAGAGATCTGCTCTAGATTGAGGGAGATCATTTTGAGGGCTTGTCCAGGCATAGAGGAGCGTATGAAACTGGGTGTGCCCTACTACGATGAGGATGTCTATATCCTCTCCTTGAAGGACCACGTGAATCTAGGGTTGTCCATCCAAAGGTTGTCCGATCAGGATCTGAACCAACTCAAGGGCACGGGCAAGACCACCAGGAGCCTTGAGTTCAGGTCATTGGATGACATCAACGAACCAAGGATCGTCTTACTTCTCGGCAAGGTGCGGCAAAAGGACAAAGCCTGATAGGACATCCATTTTTCAAATCACTTGGATTAAATATCACCTTCGAAATGGATTATTATTTCTGCTCTCCCAGGTCAGGTAATCAGGCACATTAAATAACCCGGTGTGGCTTTCACATACCCGTGACCGTTCAGCTCCTCAACACCTATCGCACGCCGGGAGGCATCCCGGTGATAATCGAGGTACTCCCCCACGCCCGTTCCGTCGCCACCGCCATATGCGTGGGCACCGGCTCCCGAGACGAACCGACGGAGGACGGGGGCATATCGCATTTCCTGGAGCACATGCTCTTCAAAGGCACCACCAGCCGCAGCTACAAGGAGGTGAACGAGACCATCGAGGAGGCGGGAGGCTACCTCAACGCCTTCACCACCCACGAGATGACGGCATATTACTCGCTCACCATGGACGAGACCTTGGAGACCGGGCAGACGTTGCTGGAGGACCTCTTCAAGAACCCGCTCATGGCCGAGGAGCACATCGAGCTGGAACGGGGCGTGATCAAACAGGAGCTCAACAACGTCATCAACGACCCCGACATGTACATCCGCCGCCTGCTCATGCGGTCGCACTTCGGCGAGCACCCTCTCGCCTTGCCCATCCTCGGCTCGGAGGCGACGGTGGACTCGTTCAGCAAGGAGGCCCTCCTTCACTACCACCGAGAGCATTACCGCCCTCCGAACGTGGCCGTGGTGGTCGCTGGCAACGTGAGAGAGGATGACATCCTGGCCTGGGCCTCGCGTTGTTTCGACAACGAGATCGTCGGTTCCAGGCCGGACGGCCGGTCCGCCCCTCAACACCGCTCCACCATCGACATCTATCCCCGCAATGGGGACCATACCTACGTCGGCATCGGCCTCCCCGGGTTGGATGCGAGCAACGAGCTTACGTCGGTGCAGGACGTGCTGTGCACCATTCTAAGCGGCGGTTCGAGCTCGAGGTTGAACCATCGCATACGCGAAGAGGAGGGGCTGGTCTATTCGATCGGCATGTCCCCGATACCTTATGTGGACTGCGGCACGGTGGACACTTACTTCTCCACCACCAGCGAGAGGGCGGAGAGGGTGCTGGAGCTGTTCGCCGAGGAGCTGCGCAAGTTCAAGGCGGAAGGTCTGCGACCGGGCGAGATGGAACGGGCCAAGCGCATCATCAAGGGAGCGATATTGAGGACCGTGGGGCAGCCCCGGGACGACATGAAGGCCATGGTCTTCGCCTATATGGAGACCGGCAGGGTGCGAACGGTGGACGAGGTCATCCAGCGCGTGGAATCGGTCACGGCGGAGCAGGTCATGCGGTTCGCTGACACCTTGCTGCGGCGGGAGAGCATGTGCGCGGCCGTGCACGCCTCGCTGGATTCAGCCAAACCGGTGGCGGAGAAGGCGGTAAGCATCGATTTCTGATCGAAACATGGGAGGGAAGCTATGCCAATCCTCTGGTCGATATTCCGGGAGGGACTACCATCATTCCGAGGCCGAGTTCGGAGAGCTCCTGGAGCTGCTCAGCGCCACCTATCCGTCTGAACGGATGGCTGCACAACTGGTCCCTCAATCGCATGGGCGACTGGAAGTTCGGTGGCAACTCCAGTCCGGGCCAAGGCCGACCCGGACTTCTACACCCGCAATGTGCACATCTGGGAGCATGATGGGAAGGTCGTAGGGTTCAACGTCGCCGAGTATGGGGACCTGATGTTCCTGCAGGTGCACCCCCATCATCGTGCCATCGAGCCCGACATGGTGCGCTGGACCGAGGAGGCAATGGGCCACGGGTCGGAAGAAGGTAACCTTCGCGGTCTACGAGGTGGACACTTGGCGTCAAGCAGTGCTCGCGGAACGGGGATACCATCGCGGCGGAGCCATCCGGCATGATCAGGAAGTACGACTCATACCTCTCCGCCGGACAGCCTCAAATCCCACCTGGATTCCGGATCATGACCCTTAGCCGAGTTCGGGGACGAGGACAGCTACATCGAAGCCGTTCGCACATCCTTCGGCCGCGACATGTTGGACCGGGATTGGTTCGATTCCAAGGTGAAAGCTCCAGGCTACTCCCACCAATGGAACCTTTGTCTGATATCGCCTACAAAATCGCGTGGTCAGCTTCGCTGACGTGCGCATCGACAGAAGAGGGGGCTATGCCGAGATCGACCCTATAGGCACAGTCCCTGGGTCCCAAAGGCAAGGTCTGGCAAGATCGCTTCTCAGGGAGGGCTTCAGGCGTTTGGCAGGCAGCGGGCATCCGTGACGTCCACATAGGGTCCGCCCCACCGCCCTACCATTCGAACCGACTTTACGATTCGCTCGGACCGGTGCTCCGTTTCGAGGAGTGCCTGTGGGAAAAGGAACTGCGACACATGAGGTGATCAGGCAATCAAGAGAAGGCTCGACGTCCTGAGATTTGATTTAATGGGACCGCTGATATCTTCCTCTGAGCGGAGGTAGCATGGACGGGGAGAGGTTGCACTTCGAGGACCGTAAGGCCTGGAGGGAGTGGTTGTCGAAGCACTACGACCGCTCCAACGGCTTCTGGATGCTCATCAACAAGAAAGGTTCCAAAGGCCGCTCGGTCAGCTATGAGGAGGCGGTGCAGGAGGCCCTCTGCTTCGGTTGGATCGACAGCGTCGTGAACCGCGTTGACGAGGACCAGTTCATGCAATGGTTCAGCCCCAGGCGGCCGAACAGCGTCTGGTCCGCCAAGAACATCGCCCGGGCCAAGGCCATGATGGAGGCCGGCCTCATGACCGAGGCGGGGTTGGCCAAGCTCCCCAAGGACCTTGCCAACTACAAGCCAGACCAATCCACCATCCCCGAGGATTCCTACATCCTTCCCCAAGAGCTGGCGGATGGTCTGGAGAACGATCCTCTGGCGAAGCGGAACTATGACCGAATGACGAAGAGCAACCAGAAACGATACCATCTATGGATCAACATGGCCAAGCGTCCGGAGACGCAGAGAGAAGCGGGTCAGAGAGACGATACAACTGCTGAGGGACGGGAAGGCGCTCGGCTTGAAATGAGGCATCACTCGATGCGTGCCCCGCCATCAACAGCGCCTTCTTGGCGTCCTTGACCTTGGCCATGGGCACGAAGAAGTAATCGGTGTCGAAGGTCGAGGTGGCCAGTATGCTGATCCCCGCCTGGGCCAACGGCTCCAGCACCGAGGCCAGCACGCCGATCTCGTTCAATGGGAACGGCCCCTGGACCCGGAAGCCGGACCAGCCCCGGTCCGCACGGACGGCGTCAGGCACGTGCTCCTGGCAGCAGATGAAGCTGAGCTCCTGGTCGGTGCGGGCCATGAACATGATGCGGGACATGAGCGCCCACTGCGGCACCTTCTCCTCCGCCTCCAATCGGCAGATGGCGTAGGTGTCCGGCAGCGGATGGATGATGAAGGTCCTCTTCATTCCACCACGACCAACGTCTGACCGCCCTCGACCGCCTCGCCCGGCCGCACCTTGATCTCCTTCACCTTGCCAGCGGCCTCGGAGAGGATCTCGTTCTCCATCTTCATGGCCTCCAGCACCAGGACCACCTGGTTCACCTTGACCTCGTCCCCCACCTTGACCTTGACGCTGATGACCTTGCCCGGCATCGGGGAGATGATCGAACCGGCGCCGCCGCCCGCCGACTTGACGTCGTTGGACTCCAGCTCCACCGTCTCGATCTCGCGCACCTGCTCCACCTTGACCTGCATGGTGCGGCTGCTCGTCTTGACCGTCATCAGCTCGTCGAAGCCGCCCTCCACCTCGATGGGGAAGTGCTCGCCGTTGATGTAGAGCCCGTTGTCCTTGAAGACGCACTTGTAGATCTGACCGTCGATCGTCACCTTGTACTCGCCGGTGACCTTGTCCACCACCACCTCGTGCGGGTGTCCGTTGGCGGTGATCTTCAGCTTCAAAGCAGCCAGCCCCCTTGGCCTACCGATTCCTTGCGCGCCGCCGCGGCCCAGGCGTCCGCCATCTGGCCGACCGGACAGACATCGATCTTCTTCTCGGTGGAGCGCATGAAGAGCACCGCCACCGCGGCCAGGTCCTTGAGGTTCAGGCCCTTCTCGTTCATCTCCCGCTCCTTGAAGAACTCCAGGGCGACCTGGGGGAACAGTGCGTAGGAGAGCACGTCCTCGGTGTTGCGGGCGTACTGCTCCACCTCCTTGGCCAGGCGTCTCGTACTCCGGTTCGAGCAGGTCGGCCGGACGGACGGTTATGGGCTGCTCGTCCCCGATGATCTTGCGGCGGATCTCCGGCGATATCTCCGCCGGGGTCTTGCCGTACAGACCGCGCACCAGGTCCTTGGTCTCCTTGGTGGTCATCTTGTAGCGCTCGCCGGCGATGATGTTCAGGGTGGCCTGCGTTCCCACTATCTGGGAGGTGGGCGTGACCAGCGGTATGTGGCCTAGGTCGGCCTTGACGCGGGGGACCTCCTCCAGCACCTCGTGCATCTTGTCCCCCTTCTTGGCCTCCCGCAGCTGCGAGACCAGGTTGGACATCATCCCCCCTGGGATCTGGTATATCAGGACGTCGGTATCGATGGCGGTGTGCTCGCTCTCGAAGGCGGCATACTTCTTGCGCACCTTGGCGAAGTACTCGCCGATCTCGGCCAGCTTCTTCAGGTCCAGGCCGGTGTCCCATTCGGTCCCCTTCAGCATGGCCACCAGGGTCTCGGTGGGGGGATGCGACGTTCCCATGGAGAGCGACGAGATGGCCGTGTCCAGTATCTCCGCCCCGGCCTCGACGGCCTTGAAATGGGAGGCCAGCGACATGCCGGAGGTGGCATGGGAGTGGAAGTGCACCGGCAAGCGCGGTCTCCTCGCGCAGCTGCTTCACCAGCTCGTAGGCGTTCATGGGCGAGATGAGCCCCGCCATGTCCTTGATGCACAGCGTGTCCGCGCCCATCTCCTGCAGGCGCCGGGCGATCTTGACGAAGAGAGGGATGTTATGGACCGGCGAGATGGTGTAGGAGATGGAAGCCTCGACGATACCCCCGCAGCGCTTCACGGTGCGCATGGCGGTCTGCATGTTCCTGGTGTCGTTGAGGGCGTCGAATATGCGGAACACCTCGATGCCCCTCTCGTACGCCTTCTCGATGAACTTCTCCAGGATGTCGTCGGAGTAATGCCTGTACCCGACGATGTTCTGCCCGCTCAGCAGCATCTGGAAGGGGGTGTTGGGCATCTCCTTCTTCAGCAGGGTGATGCGCTCCCAAGGGTCCTCCTTGAGGAAGCGCAGGCAGGTGTCGAAGGTCGCACCGCCCCACATCTCCACGGACCAGTAGCCGATCTCGTCCATGAGCGGGGCGATGGGCAGCATGTCCTCGGTGCGCATGCGCGTCGCTAGCAGCGATTGGTGCGCGTCACGCAGTGCCAGGTCGGTTATCTTGACTCTCATTTGCAGTCCTCACAGGGGGATGTTGCCGTGCTTGCGCGCCGGGCGCGACTCGCGCTTCCGCTGCAGCATGCGCAGGGCGCTGATCAGTCTCGGTCTCGTCTCCCTGGGCTCGATGATGTCGTCCAGGTAGCCGCGCTCCGCCGCCACGTAGACGCTGGCATGGGCCTTGCGGTACTCGTTGATGAGCTCGTCGCGCTTCAACTGGGGCTCGTCGGCCATGATGAGCTCCTGCTTGTAGACGATGTTGATGGCCCCCTCCGGACCGACCACGGCGATCTCGGCGGACGGCCAGGCCAGGTTCAGGTCGGCGCGGATGTGCTTGGAGGCCATGACGCAGTAGGCGCCGCCGATGGCCTTCCTCGTGACCACGGTCACCTTGGGCGCCGTCGCCTCGCAGTAGGCGTAGAGCAGCTTGGAGCTGTTCAGTATCAGACCCTCGTGCTCCTGCGCCACTGAAGGCAGGTAGCCGGGGACGTCGACGAAGGTGACGATGGGGATGTTGAAGGCGTCGCAGAAGCGGACGAAGCGGGCCGCCTTGACGGAAGCGTCGTTGTCCAGCGTGCCGGCCATGACGTTCGGTTCGTTGGCGACGATGCCCACGGACATGCCGTCCAGGCGGGCCAAGGCGGTGATGATGCTGCGGGCGTAGTTCTCATGGACCTCGAAAAGGTCGGCGTCGTCCACCACCTTGCGCAGGACCTCGCGCATCTCGTAGGGCTTGGCGGGGTCCTCAGGGATGATGTTGTCCAATGCCTCGTCCCGGCGCTCCGGGTCGTCCTTGCCCTTGACGAAAGGAGGGGAGTCCAGGTTGTTCGACGGCAGGAAGCTCATGAGCTTCTTCACCCTCTTGATGCAATCCAGGTCGTCCTCGCAGGCGAAATGGGAGGTGCCGCTCTTGATGGAATGCGACATCGCTCCGCCCAGCTCCTCGAAGGAGACGTCCTCGTTCTGGACGGCCTTGATCACGTCCGGCCCGACCAGGAACATGTGGGCCTTGTGCTTGACCATGAAGACGAAGTCGGAGAGGCCGGGACCGAAGGTCATGCCCCCGGCGCAAGGCCCCATGACCATGGATATCTGCGGCACCACGCCCGAGGCGAGGGAGCAGCGGAAGAACATCTCGCCGAAGCCCTGCAGCGACTCCGCCCCTTCCTGGATGCGGGCGCCGCCCGAGTCGTAGATGCCGATCACCGGCGAACCGGTCTTCACGGCCATGTCGTAGACCTTGCAGATCTTGAGGGCGTGCATCTTACCGACCGAACCGGCGAACACGGTGAAGTCCTGGGCGAAGACGAACACCTGGCGGCCGTCGATGGTGCCGTGCCCGGTGACCACTCCGTCCCCGGGCGGCTTGTTCTTGTCCATGCCGAACTGGCAGGATTGGTGCGTCACGAAGGCGTCGAACTCGATGAAGCTACCTGGGTCCAGCAGCGCGTCCAACCGTTCCCTGGCGGTCAGCTTGCCCTGCTTGCGATGCTTCTCCATGCGGTCCGGGCCTCCGCCCAGCCGGCTGCGCTTGCGCAGCTCCTTCAGCTCCTTGCTCCTTTCCTCGTTGCCCATGTCCTGACGCTCCAGCCGTTCCTGTGCCAATCGGGTGTCCGTTTTTAACCCTTATTGCCATTAATATTCTAATCTTACCGTTTTTTCATTCGTAATCGCAGGGTGTAGACCGAGTCCAAACGGTAGGTCAGACCGTCGTCGCCCTTGATCACCAAGGCCCCCTGCAGGTCGATGTAGATGGCCTGGCCGCTGACCCTCTGGTCGCCGACCGAGGCGGTGATATGCCTTCCCAGCGTGCTCGAGCGGCGCACGTACTCGGCCGTGTCCCGGTCCCCTTGACGATATCTTTCGTAGAAAGCGTCCAGATGGTACAAGGCGCGGTGCATGGACGCGTCCGGGTCATAGGAGCGCTTGGTCATGGAGGACAGCGACCCCGGGTTCCGGCCTTCCAGCTCCAGCGGGTCGGTGTTGAGGTTGATGCCGATGCCCAGGACCAGGAACTCCACGTTGCCGCTCTTCGACGCCGACTCCACCAGGATGCCCGCCACCTTCTTCCCGTCGACCTCGATGTCGTTGGGCCACTTCAGCTTGGCCTCCAGACCGGTCAGCTCCTCGATGGCCTGCGCCACCGGCACCGAGCTGAGCACGGTGAGCAGGAGCATGTCCCCCACGCTCACGTCCGGCCTCAGCACGACGGACAGGTAGAGCCCGCCCATGGGCGAGGACCAGGACCGTCCCATGCGACCGCGGCCGGCCAACTGCGTCTTGGCGACGACCACGGTGCCCTCCTCCTCGCCCTCCAGCGCAAGCGCCTTGGCCACGTCGTTGGTCGAGGCCACCTCTTCCTTCAGGAGGACCTTGCGGCCGATGATCATCTTAGACCATCCGCTCAGACCTTGAGCTCTTTCAGGGAGAGCAGCTCATAGCGGCCCTCCAGGGTGGGCAACAGGCCGGAGAGGCCCTTCATCAGCGCCATGCCCCCGCCCTCGTACTTGGTGACGTCGACCACCAGACGGATGGTCATGCGCTCGTAGAAGACCAGGACCCGGGTGTACAGGGCGAGCACGTTCACGTTGGCCTTGGCCAGCGCGTTGGTGACCTCGAAGACCGCGCCGGGCTTGTCGGGGATGCACACCTCGAACTCGGCCAGCTTGGTCTCCTTGGGCAGGAATGAGATGGACAATACCCAGGCGTCGGTGTCGGCCACCATCATGACCAGCGCCCCCTCCTCCACGCCCTCCAGGTCGGCCATGAGGTCCTTGGGCAGGTCCAGGTCGCCGTGGCGGATGATGGTCTTGGCCTTGTTCTTGCGCGGCTTGACCTTGACGTTGGAGCCGGCGGAGACGATGCCGCGGGTGTAGCGCTCGCTGATGTGGGAGACCTCGATCTCCATGCCCTCCACGTTGTTGATGGACAGGGACTTCTGCCGGCGCAGCGCCTCGAACTCCTCCTTGAGCTGCGCGACCTCGCCATAGTAGGAGAGGTCGACCAACATCTTCCACACCATGGTGATGTTGGATATCATGCTGATCGAGACGGAATTGAGGATGTCGATGTTACGGTCGGCCAGGAACTTGGCCACCTGGGCGCACGAGCCCGGGGTGTCGTCCATGTAGAAGGTGGCGGAGCATATCTGCCGATAGTTCTCCGGTCCGAAGGTGGAGGCCACGATCTCATGACCCGAGGCGCCGTTGCGCTCATAGCGGAACATGGAAAGGTAGACCTGGCTTCCGTCGACCAGTCCTAACGGGCGGGATATTCTCTCGTTGATCATCACGCGCGAGCCGTGCAGCCTGCCGAAATCATAAAGCCTCATGCTCTGACCGACAGCGGCCAAAGGCATCTGCCTTGATAAACATTATCATGCGACTATTCCTCGACCAGCTCCACCTCGCACTTGCAGGCGAGGGTGTCGCTGACCGGTTCGATCTCCAGAAGCTCCTGGCCCCTCTTGGTCATACCGATGGCCGTTCCGGCCTCGAGCATGATCAGGTCCCTGGCGCTCAATTCCTCCATGGCCTGGGCGATGGCGTCGCGGACCATGGAGCTGGGCAGCTCCACCTTGGCCATGGACAGCTCCTTGATGCAACCCTCCGGGGAGACCATGCCCACCAGGTCCTGGCCTCGCTCGGCCTTGCCCTCCTCGAAGGGGTTGAAGAACTCCACCTTGAGATCGTCCAGCGAAAGTTGGCGTTCGGCCTCGTTGCCCTGGCCCATGAGGATCAGCTCCTGGCCGTCCTGCAGGGCCTGGTTCAGCTCCACCTCCAAGGCGCTCGGCCCTTGGCAAGGTCGGCGCGTCACCACCATGGGGTTCTGGCTGAGCAGGAAGATGATGCTGTCGATGATGTCCTCGGTGCCTATGTTGACCCGCCTCAGGTACTGGCCGGAATCGACCAGCCCCTTCGAGGTGGTCTCGTAGCGGGAGGCCCACATCACCTCCGACATGATGAGCTTCGGCACGTTGACGACGTAACAGGGCGTCAGGAGCAGGGAGGAGTTGGGCACGCGGTGCTTGCCCTCCCTCATGCCCAGGACCAGGCCCTCTGGGTAAACGAACCACTTCCAGTCCTCCCAGAGGTCGTCCGGGATGGGGTCGAAGCTCAACGACATCGTCCCTCCTACCTATAGCATTCCTTATAACTTTTATTCGCCAGTTCGGCGTTCTGATATCTACGCCCTTATGATATGCTGGGGAAAGTGTTTTAAGTATAGCCCTACCTAAGGCAGCAAGGCCGCAGGTATCCTGCGGCGGTAGCACATGTTCGGCAAAGGTTTCGTGTACCAGGGCAACAGGCTCAGTCCGTCCCAGTTCCTGATGTTGGTCGTGCTTCGGGAGGGACCGATGTACGGCTATGAGATATTGAAGGCGCTGCGCGAGGAGTTCGAGGGTCTATGGCGGCCGGAGACCGGAGCGCTCTATCCAGCGCTCAAGCGTCTCATGGAACATGGCCTGGTACAGGTGGACGCTCGGGACGATAAGGAATACTACCAACTGACCGAGCCTGCCCAGGCCTGGCTGAGGGAAACGCTGCGGGACATCGGTCCGGAGCTCATCTTCGCCTCCAAGTACATGGAGGTGCTGGCCCAGTGCGGCGGCGGAGGAAAGGGAAGAGGTCGGCGAGGACGCCCCCCTTCCCTGGGTGCTTTCGCACCTGGTGCAGGACGAGACCGATCAAGGGGCTCGACTGGCGCAGTTGCGCCAGGCCCGTGAACTGATGGGCAGGCGACTTGAGGAGCTGGACAGGGAGATCGAGAGATTGGAGAAGAGGTGATGACATTCCATCGATAATCGAGGTCAAGGACCTGGTCAAGGTCTACAATGGCGATATCCGTGCCGTGGACGGCATCAACTTCGCGGTCGAGGAAGGGGAGATATTCGGATTCCTGGGACCGAACGGGGCAGGCAAGACCACCACCATATCCATGCTGACCACGTTGCTGCTGCCCACCGAAGGCCAGGCCTTCGTCGGCGGCAAGGACGTGGTCAAGCATGCCACCGAGGTGCGCAGGATGATCGGCCTGGTGCCGCAGGAGCTGACCGTGGACGACGAACTGTCCGGCCGGGAGAACATGATGCTCCAGGCGGACCTCTACGACGTGCCGAAGAAGGAGGCGAAGGAACGCATAGACAACCTGCTGAAGATGGTGAAGCTGGACGACGCCTCCGAGCGCATGGTCAAGACCTACTCCGGCGGCATGCGCAAGCGCCTGGAGATCGCCGAGGGCCTCATCCATCGGCCCAGGGTGTTGTTCCTGGACGAGCCGACGTTGGGATTGGACGTGCAGACCCGGGCGGCCATATGGGAGCACATCCGGTTCCTCCGCTCGGAGTACAAGATGACCATCCTCATGACCACCCACTACCTGGAGGAGGCGGACAACCTGTGCGACCGCATCGCCCTCATCGACCATGGCAAGCTGGTCGCCCTGGACACGCCGGAGACGCTGAAGCGGTCGCTGGGCGGTGACGTCATCTCGCTCTCCCTGGACAAGGACGAGGACCTGAGCGTCGCCTTCAAGGAGGTCTCCGGCGTGCCTGGACGTGCGCCGCGACGGCAAGGACTACCGCATCAAGGTGCTGAAGGGCGATAGCGCCATCGGTCCGTTGGTGAGGATCGCCACGGAGAGAGGGGCGGCGGTGACCACCATAAAACTGGACCGGCCCAACATGGACCAGGTGTTCCTGGAGTACACTGGCCGTTCGTTCCGTGACGAGGACCAGAAGGGCAAGACCGACATGATGGGGCGGATGGCGCAGGCCCGCATGAACGAGAGGAGGCGCTGAGATGCTGAGACAGACCTACGCCCTGACGGTCCGGGAGCTGAAGCACTGGTACCGCGTCAAGATCCAGATATTCATGACGCTCATCCAGCCCCTGTTCTGGTTGCTGCTCTTCGGGCAGGCGTTCACCCTGCCGGGGACCGGCGGCGAGAACTACTTCTCCTACCTGGCGGTGGGCATGCTCTCCATCGTGACGCTGTTCACCTGCATGTTCTCCGGCATGTCCATAGTCTGGGACCGCCGGTTCGGTTTCCTGAACAAGCTGCGGGCCTCGCCCATCGAGCGAGGGGTCATACCGACCTCTCGGGTCCTGGCCACGGTGATCACGGGCCTTGATCTCCGCAGCCATAGTGCTGATCCTGGCCCTGAGCTTCGGATACATCCCCGGACTGGACGGGCTGACGTTCTCGGAGGGCTTCAACGCCCTGGACCTGCTGGGGATGTTCCTGGTGCTGTTGCTCCTGGCGTTGGGCTTCTCCGCCGCCTTCACCATCATGGCCCTGCGCATCCGCAGCCAGGAGGTCCTGTTCGGCGTCATCAACCTGGTCAACCTCCCGCTCCTGTTCGCCTCCAGCGCGCTGTTCCCCATCGACGGCATGCCGGAATGGTTGCAGGTCATCGCCAAGGCCAATCCGGTCACCTGGAGCGCGGACGCGCTGCAGGTACTTCGCCTTCGACCTGCCAGGCATATTCTCGTTAGGCACGAACATGGCCTTGCTGGTAGGTTTCGCCATCGGGCTGGTGGCGCTGGGAGCGTTGCTGGCAAGAAAGGTGCTCACCGAGTGAGGAACGACCAAACCATTTCCTATCGATCTTAACTATAAATCGCTCAAGCGAACTTCCACTGGGCGTACTTGTCGTCCTTCTTGCGTCGTTTCTTTGGCAAGGGCTCGATGACCCCCTCCTGCAAGGACAGGAAAGTGTAACGGACCGGGACGCGCCGCTCCGGACCGGTCCAATAGGGGCACTTGGAGCAACGGAAGCCGAGCTTGACCTCCTCGCCGTCCAAGGTCTGGTTCTGCAGCTCCTTGGTGGCCGAGCCGCAGACCGGGCATCTCCCGCCATCGCTGCGCTTCTCCGTTACGCGATAATGGATGTGGATGCGCACCAGGTTCTTGTGGATGGCCATGCGCCGCACCCGCTCCTCGCTCACCGAGTAACCCTCGTCCTTCTTCTTCAAGACAGCCAGGACCAGCTCCGTGAACCGCTTCTGCGAGACGACGCTGCGCTTGTCGCGGATGACCTCGGATATGGTCTGGGAGAGCAGTTTGGCGGGAGGGATGCGATAGGGCATCAGGTCGCCCTCATCGACGTATATATTAAAAAAGACGGTGAGAACGTCGCAATGTCCCTTAGGTCATAAGAAAAGGCTAATATGCCATCAGCGACCAAACCCTCCTCGATGACGACGAAGCGCAAGAAAGTGATCATCATGGGGGCGGCGGGACGCGACTTCCACAACTTCAACATGTACTTCCGGGACAACGAGGCGTACGATGTGGTGGCCTTCACCGCGGCGCAGATCCCGAACATCGACGACCGGAGATACCCGGCCGAGCTGGCTGGCAAGCTCTACCCGAAGGGCATACCCATCCACCCGGAGGAGGAGCTATCCCACCTGATAAAACGGCAACAAGGTGGAACAGGTGGTGTTCGCCTACAGCGACATATCGCACGTCGACCTGATGCACAAAGGGTCCATGGTGCTGGCCAGCGGAGCGGACTTCCGCCTGATGGGCAATCGGTCCTTGTACCTGGAGTCGAAGGTGCCGGTCATCAGCGTCTGCGCCGTGCGCACCGGCTCGGGGAAGAGCCCGACCACGCGGAAGATCTGCGCCATATTGAAGGAGCACGACCGCTGCGTGGTGGCGATACGCCACCCCATGCCCTACGGCGACCTGGTCAAGCAGAGGGTGCAGAGGTTCGCCACCTACGAGGACCTGGACAAGCACGATTGCACCATCGAGGAGAGGGAGGAGTACGAGCCGCTCATCGACAAGGGCATCATCGTGTACGCCGGTGTGGACTACGAGGCGATATTGCGCCAGGCGGAGAAGGAGGCGGACGTCATCGTATGGGACGGGGGCAACAACGACCTGCCGTTCATACACAGCAACCTGCACATCGTCATCGCCGACCCGATGCGCGCCGGTCACGAATCGCTCTACCACCCGGGCGAGGCGAACGTGCGCATGGCCGACGTCATCATAATCAACAAGGCGCACACCGCCGACCGCAAGGACATATTGGCGGTCCGGGAGAACGTGCATGGAATGAACCCGAAGGCGCTGATCATCGAGGCCGCATCGCCCATATCGGTGGAGAGGCCAGAGATGATAAGGGGAAAGCGCGTGCTGGTGGTGGAGGACGGTCCGACCGTGACGCACGGAGGCATGGCCTATGGGGCGGGTATGATCGGCGCCGAGGACAACGGTGGGATGATAATCGACCCGCGTCCCTACGCGGTCGGATCGATCGCGGAGACCTATTCCCATTATCCCCACCTAAAGGAGGTGTTGCCGGCCATGGGCTACGGAGAGGAGCAGGTGAGGGAGCTGGAGGAGACCATCAACGGGGCGGATTGCGACGTGGTGGTTTCTGGGACACCGGTGGACCTGCGCCGTGTCATCAAGGTCAACAAGCCCATCGTAAGGGTGCGTTACGAGATATCCGAGATCGGGCATCCGGACCTGAGGGAGATAATCGAGGAGAGGATAGGGATTTTGCTGGCGCAGTGCGAGGGCGACCATTGTGGGATACGTTGATCGCTAGAGGTCTCGTCAAAAGTTTGATGTATCCCGGGCATGATGGCCGCCCCACTGCGGGGGTAGTCAAGCCTGGCCAACGGCGCGGGACTTAAGATCCCGTCCTTAGTGGTTCGTGGGTTCAAATCCCTCCCCCCGCACCATCAATTGTAGCCAGTCATCTCTTTTTTAAATCATTTTTGGAGGTTTTCACCAAACCTAAATAATAAATATTTAACATTAAATATGAATATTCTACCAGAGGGATACTCCCTTGCGTTCTGAAGAACCAATCAAAAAACCTGTTCCTGAATACCCGATTCGAAAACAGAAAAAATTCATAATAATTATTGCTATAGTGACGACAATTGCAGTTGTGGCGCTTGCATTATTTTCGTTCATTAACTCAAGTTTTACTAGTGATAACTATCTTTCTGAAACATATAATATCGAATATGTGTCATTGGCATGCGAACAGGACCCCATCAGCGGTGACGTTTCCCTCCATATCACTTATTCCAATATCGGAGATAAAACGCTAACAAGGACGTTAAAAGTCATTATTCATGAAGAGGTAACAGGAATTGATATATCGAAATTCAATGAAAATTACAATGGAACCAGGAGAAACAACGACGTTTGACATCACTGTCGATACACCTTCTGGAACCATAGTAACTATCGACATGATCAATTCATACTTTGGTAGACACATCAATATTGGCTCTGAGTCTTTTTCGATTACTGGAATCATTATTGGAGGTCCCTCAAATATCATAGTCCTCAAATATCTCCCATTATGCGAGAGAAAGAGTTCCGTGACTATCTAGAGGGTCGGAAGATGGCTCCAGATACAATTGAGCTCAGTATCCGTGCGGTCGCTGATTTTGAGGCTTTCCTGAGCAAGAACCAAACCGAATTGATGGATGCCGACCTGAGCTCTTTGACCGAGTACATATCATGGCTCATCAAAGAAGGTCTGAACTCAGAGGATAGACTGGTCGCGATCGCGCGGTATTGTTACCTCGTGCGGAAGAACGATTATTACATCCACATCGCTGGACTCGTCAACGCCATAGAGGTGTTGCCAGCCATCGGGATAAGGTTAGGTGATCTGAAGGGAGAGAAGGTTCGGTGCAAGGTGTTCGAAGGCATTGAGATGCCGCCATTGGGGTCCCCGCAGGAGGATTACCCGCATCTCGCAAGGACGATCGTGCAGCGCATGGAGGAGGAGCTCTCAGGTGATCAGTGCAGGGAGGTGCTCACGTGGAACTACCACCAGATCCCCATCCAGGCTTTCAACGGTCATAAGGAACGGTACAAGCGGGCCAAGGACATCGATGAGTTCCTCAAGGAAGAGCATCAGCAGGTTCATCGAAGAGATCACCCGTTTCATGAACGAAGGTAAGGTATGGTTCGAGCAGGAGATCACCCCCGAGTTCGTGGAATATGTGAAGGCAGATCAAGAGCTGTCCATAGGGAGGAGGGAGGGAGATCGGATCTATGTTACCAAGGTCCCATTCGACCCAAGGAGGTTTTTGGAGGAGCGTGACCCCCGCATGAAGCGTTACCACGCCTGCCATTGCCCGCTGGCAAGGACCAGCATCCGAGACGGTGGGCCCGAGGTCCCATCCATGTTCTGTCACTGCAGTGCAGGATTCACCAAGCTTCCGTTCGAAGCGATATTCGACGAGCCTGTGGACATCGTGATGTTGGAGAGCGTGTTGGCGGGGGATATGAGGTGCAGATTCGCCATCACCATCCCCCCGAGCGTGATGAAAAGAGACAACTGGCGATATGGGGTCCCTCTATTTCCTGCCAATCCCGTAATCACTCGGGCTGTTGGAAGTACCCCGTCATTATCTCCTTGAGTATCCGCCCTTCGGCCTTCCTCATGTGCTGCAGGAGGGTAGGTTTACTGATGCTGACCTTCTGGCACAGCTGCTTGCTGCTGATCTTCTTGGGATAATCATAGTAACCGTTCTGAAATGCCGCTAGCATCACCTCCCTCTGTTTCTCGGTCAGGACAGCTAGGATATCCGCCTTCTGGTAGGCGGCTCTCCTGAAGGCCATCTTCCGTATGGTGCCAACTCATCCTCATCATCTCAATAAAATCTGACAGGTTCTTCCGCTCTCCCATCATGCTGATGGTGAATTTCTCAGCTGAGACGATCGTGGGTATGGTGTGGATAAGACCCAGGTCGGATTCCTGGAACTGCTCCTTTGGTCTCCTCCGGTTCCGTGTATCTGATGAGGCAAGTGTGCTTGTTGTCAATGGACTTCAGAACGCTCAGGATCTCCATGTTGCCTACCGTCCTGATATCGTGGATTGATGCACCCTCTTTCAGCGTGAACTCCATAATTTCAATGCATATGCCTTCTCGGTAGTCCATCTTCAGGGTCTCTAGTATCGAATAGGAACGGACATGGGCGAAGGTCTCGGCCATTTCCTCCTTAACGGTCTCGAAAGGCTCGATCTCCAGAGTGAGCGTTCTCATGGCACCATTCTCCAAATATGTACCTCACTATTTAAACTATAATACATGTATGGCCCAATTTGCTAGTACTTTCTCGACCTTGCCATATTGGCGAAAATCGCCGGGTGATGACAACAATGGAACAAAATCAGAAAATGGGAGCGAGCGTGGGCGCTGAAGAAGAAATCGTGAAGGACCTGGACGGGAAGGCCGGGTCGGTCCTTGAGGAGTTGAGGATACCTACGCAGGTCAAGTTGGCGGGACTGTGGGCGACGGTGATGTTCATGTACATCTACGTGGACATCATCGGATTCTACCAACCGGGGTTGATCGAGGATATTCTGGTGGGAAAGGTATGGGTCTTTGACATCACGCAGACCTGGATGTTATTGAGCGTGATGTTGATGACGATCCCCGCTCTCATGGTCTTCCTGTCCCTGGCATTGCCGGCCAAGGCGAATCGGTACGCGAACATCGGTCTGGGTGCGATCTATATCTATCATCGCGTTCGGGACTGCCGTGGGAGAGATCAGGCCTATTACATATTCGGTTCCGTCGTGGAAGCCGTCCTTCTCTCCCTGATCGTATGGATCGCGTGGAAGTGGCCTAGGGTCCCAAGGTACATTGCGGTCGGGAACTGAAATAAGCGGGATATTGAAAGTGAAAATGTGGGTGATAAAATGAAAGGCCATAGTAATAACCGGAAGCGGACCGCCAGAGGTTCTGAGGCCCCGGGAGGTGGAAAAGTCCACGCCCCGGGACAACGAGATGCCGGTCCGAGTTCACGCCTCGACGATGGAAATATCCTTCGGAGGAGGGGGTGAAAGCCCACTGGTACGTCAATACGAGACCCAAGGTAGGGAATGTGGTTATAATCGTGGTTGGTGATGTCAATGCCTGAGAAGCCATCGCACCATGAAAGCCATAGTATGCGACAGATACGGCCCTCCGGACGTCCTCCGACTCGAGGAGGTGGAGAGACCGACCCCCCAGGACGACCAGGTACTGGTGAAGGTCCACGCTTCCTCGTTGAATGCGGCCGACCTCGAGATCCTGGGCGGCGCGGTCTCGGCCCGCATCGCCGGCCCCTTCAGGCCAAGTAACAGGATACCTGGGTCGGACGTCGCGGGTCGGGTAGTGGAAGTCGGGAGGAACACCAAGCGGTGGAAGGAAGGCGATCCGGTCTTCGGGGACCTGTTCACGTGCGGCCATGGCGCTTTCGCGGAGTATGTGGCAGCACCTGAAGATGCATTGCTGCTGAAACCGGACAGCATATCCTTTGAGGATGCCGCCACCCTACCTCAGGCAGCCAAGATCGCCCTTCAAGGCCTTCGCGGCAAGCGTCCCCTCAGGAAAGGGCAGAAGGTCCTGATCAATGGTGCCGGCGGCGGCATGGGCACGTTCGCTGTGCAGATCGCGAAGCACTATGGGGCCGAGGTGACCGGCGTGGACAGCAAGAATAAGCTCGAGATGCTTCGCGCCATCGGAGCCGACCACGTCATCGATTACACCCAGGAGGATTGCACAAAGGGCGTGGAGCGCTACGACCTTATCCTAGATACTGTCGCACGCCGGTCGATCTTCGATTACAGGCGCGTCATGGCCCCCGATGGCCTTTTCGTGCTGGTAGGAGGCTCAAGATACGCCATATTCCAGGCGATGCTCCTGGGGCCTCTGGTCTCCCTTGCCAGCAATAAGAAGATGGGCATCAACCCGATGGAATGTGAATAACGAGGAGGACCTGCGCTTCTTGCTCGAACTCCATGAGAAGGGGGACCTTTTTCCGGTCATAGACAGGCGATGCCTCCTCAGCGAGGTTCCGGAGGCTCTCAGGGATCTTTCAAAAGGGCTCGTAAAAGGGAAAGTGGTGATTACGGTCGATCATAATGACGAAATATGACGAGGAAATCATTCTGGACGAAATCATTTTTGAGCCTGTTGCATAACTCATCAGACCAAAATTCCTTTCTCATGGCCAGCTGTACCAGATTAAATTGATTGTACTTAACTAGGACCTCATATTTTCGACCGACCTGTTGACATCTTGTGGTAATATCGTCCGCTGCGTTATTGATAGATCCGAAATTGACCTCTATGGGACCTACTTTTCTTCCAGAGTTGTCGATAATTGCTTTGACCAGCGATTCCGGAGTCGCTTATTAGAACCGTATCCTCATGCCGTTGTCGAGACGCTCATTCCGAACTGCCACGATCATCTCCTGCTCGAATGGTTCCCGAGATAATTGAGTGGAAGTGACTTCATCTCAACATTCATGGAAAGCAATATAGCGATAATATGAATGTGATCGAAGAAGGAAAAAATTGATGAAAGCGATCGTATGCACAAAATATGGGCCTCCAGAAGTTCTTCAGATCAAGGATATTGAAAAACCTGTTCCCAAGGATAACGAGGTCTTGGTCAGGATCAAAGCGACGACGGTGACACAGGCGGATACAAGGGTCCGAGGCTTCCGGGTCCCTCTGTCCTACTGGGTCCCAGCGCGATTGGCCCTCGGCCTCACCAAACCGAAGAAACCCGTGCTAGGCACGGAGTTGGCGGGAGTAGTGGAGGATGTCGGGAAGGATGTAAGAAATTTCAAGGTTGGAGACCAAGTATTTGCCCTCACCGGCCATGACCTGGGATGCTACGCCGAATATAGATGTGTGCCCGAGGGCGGCATCATCGCTCGGAAACCCGTTAACCTAAGTTTCGAGGAGGCTGCCGCCATTCCGATGGGAGGACTGACGGCATTGCATTTTCTCAAGGAAGGGAACGTGGGGAGGGGGCAGAAGGTATTGGTCTATGGCGCATCGGGGAGCATTGGGACCTACGCCGTGCAGCTGGCCAAGCACTTCGGGGCGGAGGTGACAGGGGTGTGCAGCACCGTCAACCTGGACCTGGTCCGGTCGTTGGGAGCAGACAAGGTCATCGATTACACCAAGGAGGACTTCTCCAAGGATGGCGGCATATACGATGTGGTGCTCGATGCTGTTGGCAAGTGCCCCCTCTCAGCCAGCATGAGGTCGTTGAAGAAGGGGGGCTATTATCTGCAGGTGCTAGCCCCACCAGGAGCGAACCTGCGCATGCGTTGGGCGACGATGACCACGGGCAACAGGATGGTGGGCGGAACGATGGTGCCAGGTGCAAAGGACCTAGCCTTCCTGAAGGAGCTCGTCGAGGAAGGAAAGTTCAAGCCGGTCATCGACAGGACATATCCCATGGAGCAGATCGTCGAAGCCCACCGATATGTGGACCAAGGGCATAAGAAAGGGAATGTGGTCATCAAGGTATGAAGAAAAAGATCGGTCGAAAGCGCTAGAATAATATTGCTTACCAGTACATTTAGGGGGGCATACTGTATATACCAGTAGCGTCTCTGGCGAAATTAAGAGGAGCATTTCTTATGGGATTGGATCGAGGGATGGTATTCGGCAGGCTCATGATGATGGCATGTCCCCTGCTCGAGGATGAGATGTTATACAATCTGACCACAGATCCAGACGAGAAAAGGATATTCCTCCTGACGAACAAGAACACAGAGACCCTCATCCCCAAGCTCAAGATGAAGAACATCGAATTCGTCCAAATTTCCGAGGAGGATTTCTTCAATGAGGATGCAGGTGTGCCGAGGGAGGGGTACAACATCATCATCTGGATGATGAACCTCGGCCTGCACTCTGAGCCCAAGGACCTCGCCAGGGAGATCCGTCGCCTCATGCTAATGGTCCCCGGTCATGCTGACGGTATCGCGCTCTATTATGGGCTTTGTGGAAATGGGCTCGAAGGGATCCGGGAATGGGGCAGAGAGAACCTTCCGATACCTATGACTCTATTCACAGATAAGGAGGGTAAGCTTTGCGACGACTGTATATGCGTGCCACTGGGCAGTAGCGAAAGTTACCTGAATCTGATGAAGGAGTATACCGGGGTCATGTACCTCACACCCGCCGTCGCATGCAGCTGGAACGATTTCTTCAACCATACCGAGCTGTTCAAAGGCCTCGAGAGTATTGATATGAGCCGTAAGGAGTTCATGAAGCTTATGCTCGACATGGCTGGGTACAAGCAGTGCTTGAAGATCCAGACCAATCTGGGAGACCAGGAACACTTCCAGGAGAAGTGCGAGGAGTATGCCAAGGAGTTCGAGTTGGAACTGATCGAGCTCGAAGATGGGTGGGTATCCACAGAGGTCGCGGACCGCATGTATGCCGAGGCGAAATCATTCCTTCGAATCTGATCATTAAAATATTATTTTATATATTAATTAATAATGATCGAAGAGGTTTCGTCCAATGACCCGATCATTGACGTCAATCAGGATATCCAGGGCAACGTTTGAGAATCCAACATCCCTCCCACAACTCCGTTCACATTTCACCACATCTCATGCTATTTTACCTGAACTCGACTCATCAGTTATCTTCTCAGTCCTACAGATCTGCTTCCAGAACTCGATCCTCTCAATGGCCAGGGCGGTCTGGCTGGCGAAGGCTGCGATCAAACGCTCCTGCTCCAACCTTATGATCGCCCTCTGCTCCTCTGGCTGGATGCCCATGACCCCGACGATCCCGTTGGACGTCCGAAGGGGGTAGTACCTCAATGCTGCCGAGGCCAACGACATCAGCATCACCAAGGCGATAACGATCCAGTGAGATCTCCCAAACATGGAAATCTCACCGGATGAAGATATTTCCATCTACTTCTTTCCCTTCGATCCTTTGTTCTGGTTGGATTTGTTGTCCGTGCTTGTAATGCTGGACGGTGTTTTGGTGTTTTTCGTGTCTGAACGATTCTTGTTCACGGGCGGGTCATCCGCTCCCTTTTTTTTCTTTTTCATCGTGTTCATGGTTATCCATGAAAGATGGGGGTACTAGGATGATAAAGGTAGTGAGTACCAGGTGGTGGATTGAAACATCCCACTTGTATTTCCGGGAATCTGAATCGACAGAACCACCTAGATCTCGAAGTCGCGGTTCCATCCAATCGCTCCCATGTTTTTTCATCAGATACGATCTGAGGAGTTCGACACCAGGTCATCAGTTCCCATCGGCTCCGGCTCAGCGAGATGCCTCCGCAGCATCTGTGGACATGGTCATATCGATGCCCTTGATCGATGGCGGCCAACGATAACACTATCAGCTCTGGGCGTGAGATATCGCTCGAACCTAACGCAAGGCCGTGTGCTCCAAGCCCCGCGACCATCCGCAACGGTCAAGGGACGAAGACGAAGTTCTTGAACTGCCACATGTCCTCGTCCGGGTGGTTGGCCGGGTTCTCCTTGAAATATACCTTCCTGTTCTTGAGCGGGTTCCAGTCCGAGGGTGTGGAGACGAAGTTGCCCAGGTACGGCTTGGCGATCCTGAGCACATAGTCGTGGGGCAGGTCCTCAGGGGTGCATAATCCTTGGCGGGGGTGTTCGATCGCCCACATGATCGCCGAAGTCACACCCAAGGCCACCTGCACGGTGGTGGCGTTCTGTCCCGGGGCGAGCTTCCTGGCCTCCTCTATCGGAAGGATGCTTCCGCACCACCAGGAGCCATATTCATGCCCCATCAGCAGGGCGCCCAACGCATCCGACCCCGAAACGATCTCCTTCTCCTTGAGGATCCTGAGCTTGGATTGCATCTCGTAGTTGCGACATCTCAGCTCATGCAACGATTCCCACGTGTCATCACAAGGCATGTAGGCGTAGTTGACGGTCGGTCTGTAGATCGGCTTGCCATTCCTCCACACCGTGAACTTGTCCGAAAGCCCGAACGCCTCCCCATGTCTGATGACCATGCCCACGATCTCGGTGTCGGGCACCCAGGACCTGACCCATGTGTTCATCCCCATCTGGGCCAGCATGATCTGGTTCCTTGGTCCGGAGCTGGGCACGAAGGCCAGTGGGGGCAACGTCTTCTCATGGGTGCCCCAGCCGATCTCCGCTGGCGCGGTCCCCTCCTCCCTCAGCCCTTCGATGCTCCAGGTCCCGACGAACTCGTCCACCTTCTTGGGGTTCCTGGTGATCTGGGTGTCCCTCTCCGAGCAATGGATGACCTTCACGTTCAAGGCCATGGACAGCTCTGCGAAGTTCAGGGTCCTTATCAGCGCCTTAAGATGCTCGGCCCCATCCTCATCGACCTTTTTGTCAACGATCACCCTCTCAGCTATGTCGATGAGCGCCTGCTTCACGAAATGGGATATCAGTCCTGGGTTGGCGCCATGGTCGATCACGGAGGTCACGGTATCCCCCCAGCTTGCGGTCATCTCCCTCAGGCGCATCTGTCTGCTGTAGAGCGACTTGCCCACCGGGTCCTTGGTATCGATCTCCCCCACCGAGTCCCAGACCTCCAGCGAGGTGTTGACGAACAGCACCTCATGTTCATGGCACCATTTGATGATGGTGCAGGTGTCAAGGTTCCAGGCCAGGTCGATGAGCAGACCGCCTGGGGCAAGGTACTTGGACAGTACGGAATCGAGGTTCTCCTTGGTTATCCTCATATGGCGATATTTGATGCCCCTGCCGATCCATCCCCGGAGGGCGGGGGCCTTGTTCTCGAAATCAATGACAGTGATATTGTTCAGAGGGATGTCCACATGCTTCAACAGAATGGGGAGAGTGCATCGAGCGACCGCGCCAAATCCAATTATCAGTACCTTGCCATCGAACTTCATCATCGGTAAAAATCCTCTTCGACTTTGATAATTATTGGTTGAACACGTCCTTAATAATTTATTTTTCGCCCATCCGCCTCGTTACCTCGATTATGTTTCATAAGGGGATTTAAAATTTTTTGCAGAATGACCATTACCAACAGGTTTCTGCACGTGACCGAGTTCGAAACCCAACGCTCTCCTTACACTACCGTCCCCGTTCCACCTCCATTGAATTGACCCGACCTAGGTGACTATGGGGCCTTCTATCGAATGATCGCGGTCCTTCACTCGTCCCTGCCTCGCGATATTCAAAGGGATCTATGATATGGACCTTGTCGACAACCAACCGAAGGGCACCAATATTGATGATTTTAAGAACGGACCGAACGCCGATTGGTTTATCATTTATAGGGCGTGCTCATTTCCATTGCCATTCATTACGAAGGTCTTGCGTGACTGGGATAGCATCGAGCATGAACAAGGGTTCAAGGATCAACTATGGTCTGGGCATAGACACCGGCGGCACATACACCGACGCTGCGATAGTGGACCTTCAGACCATAGAAGTGCTTGCCAGGTCCAAATCCAGGACCACCCATCACGACCTCAGCATCGGCCTGGGCGAGACCGTCGACAGGGTGCTCGATGGCCTAGGGGACAAGGATTTCGTTCCAAGCCTCGTCGGCGTCTCGACCACTCTGGCCACCAACTCGGTGCTGGAGAGGAAGGGAGGGCGGGTCGGGCTCATCGGCCTTGGATGGAGGCCGGAGGAGGGCCAGGAGTTCGGTGCCAAAGCAGCAATGCTTCCTGTCCGGAGGGCACGATGTCAGAGGGCGCATCCAGGAATCACTTGGACCTGGATGGGGCGAGAAAGGCCATCGACGAGATGGCAAAATGCGTGGATTCCATCGTGGTGTCCGGGTTGTTCAGCGTCTTCAACCACCTCCATGAGGTCGAGGTGAAGCGCCTCATAAGGGACAGATACGACATCCCCGTGGTAATGGGTCATGAGCTGACCGGTGAGCTCGGGATCTACGAGCGCACGGTCACGGCGGTGCTCAACGCCGGACTGATCCCGGTGTTGAACGACTTCCTGAGGAAGGTCCAGGAGATCATGGTCAGGCGAGGGATCAAGGCACCGATAATGGTCTTCAAGGGCGACGGGACGCTGATGAACCTCAAGGCGGCGAGGGAACGGCCGGTGGACACGATCCTTTCCGGGCCTGCCGCGAGCGCCATGGGCGGAAAGCTTCTCTCTGGGCAGGAGGATTGCATCGTCGTCGATATCGGCGGAACGTCAACGGACATAGCCGTCATCGAAGGAGGGAGGTCCAGGATATCGGCAGCCGGCGCGGTCGTCGGATCCTGGCCGACCAGGGTCGAGGCCGTGAACGTGTGGACCGTGGCCCTCGGGGGAGACTCCGAGATAAGGCCCTCCAAGAATGGCCTGAAGATCGGGCCCCAAAGGGTGACGCCCCTTTGCTTCGCCAAGGAGAAGTTCCCGAGACTGGTCAACAGGATGAGAGAACTGGGCGAGGCCCGGTTCCTTTCGGCCACTCCCCGGGACTTCGACCACGCATCCTCATACGAGAGATTGATAATCGATCACCTCCGCGCCAACGGTCCCAAGACCTTCGGGGAGCTGAAGGAGGTCTTCGAGGAGATGTACCTGATCGAGAGGCACATCGGGTCGCTCTTGAGCCAAGGTGCCATCGAGGGCATAGGGCTGACGCCAACGGACGTTCTGCACGCCACCGGCATCTACACCGAGGGCGATGTCGATGCCGCAAAGCTCGGGGTAAAGATGTTCTCCATAGCGCTCAACATGAAAGAGGACGAGTTCACCAGCAAAATCATGAACATGGTATCATCGCGCATAGCCGAGGAAGTGCTCAAGAAGATCATATCCGACGAGCTGGGGGAGCTGCCAAAATCAGAGGCCCTCCAGCACATCATCCATAACATGAGCGGCAGGCGATCTTTCCCCAAACTCAGGTTGAATGTGAAGATAGACCACCCGTTGGTGGGGCTCGGCGGTCCGGCCAGAGCCTTTGTCTCTCCTCTCTCGGAAATAATGGACGTCCAGATCATGATACCGGACAACTATGACGTCGGCAATGCGATAGGCGCAGTATGCGGGCAGGTTTCCGAGTTCGTCGACGTGTTCGTCTATCCGCGAGAGAAGGGTTACGCGGTGTACTCGGTCTTTTCCACACCCATCTATTACACGACGCATTACGATGCCATCTGCAAGGCCAAGGAGATGGCTTCTTTACACGCACTGCAAAGGGCGAAGGAGCGCTGGTGGGTTTGACCTCCAGGTGGAGATGAAGATAGAGGAGGATATCGAGTATTCGAGAAGCGCCCTGGGGGAGGACAAGCTTGTTGAGTCGCGCGTTCGAGCAAGGGCGTTCGGGACGCCTCTAGACTCATGATTGAATTGCCCCAAGAAAAAGGGAATACCGCCTAAACAGAATCCTCTCTAGTTTTAAGGAGTGTCTATGATGCGCCCAGAGAGAACGACCTCTCTTGAAAGTGAATTCTCAGCACTCTGCACCTCATTACCACTTATGCAAAGGGATGCGGCGCTTTTATTGTCCTAAATAACGGGACGGGCGCGACTGTCAATAAGGTTTTGAAATGTGAAACCGCATCAATCCTCATTATACTGGTCCTTCACGAGTTCGACCGACGTCGTGTCATTGTGATCGCTGTCCTTCTTATGTTTCTTACCACCTTCCACAGTGCCGTCCCATCCACGCATGAATCCCTCCTCGGCGGCCGTTATCTCATCGTTCTCAACCATCTCCTCCCTAGATTCCTCATCGTAGATGTCCTCATGCTCTTCATCTCCCTTGTCGATGATCTCATCCTCTTCTATCTCTGGATTCTTGCGTTTCTTCCCGGTCATACTATTCAACTCCGTGATGAGGGGAATAGACCCTCTCATAAACCTGCAAAAAGGGGATACCTATTTGAATTTCAAGATCCCGAGCACGACTAGTACTATAAGTGCTAGGATCACCGCACCCAGCAGGCCAAAGATGAGCCAGCCAAAAAAGGAATGCTAATACAGAACCTATCCCTATGGCTCCCCAATTCATCGTTATCGCCATTTTGTCACCAAATTTCGTTTGTTAAAACACCTTATTAATGATTGGTATGTCTGCAATTCATTTAGGTCAAGGAAGAGCATTGCATCTCCGCAAAGCCGCATCGGTGTGTTCTTTATCTCTTTGACCATTAAACAACCAAATTCAGAATGAGAGAAGGCAGCGGGTCAGATTCGAGGCTCCGAATCTAGAGGACCTAGGCCACCAGGGTTTTTCCAGCGTGGACATGCATCTCCATACGGACCATTCAGATGCGAATTCTTCACAAATTGCTCTTCTATCTGTCGGGATATGCTATCTGCAGGCTGACATTGCCGCAGCCAGGTTTCGTCGGTGCATAATCATCTACCTTCAGATCTTCCCTGGTGGCGAGCGTTCTACATGAACAACCGTTATTCACTTGACGGAAATGACCCCATAGGTTTACTGGCATAGTAATGGAGTTATGCGGATTGTATGGTAAACCTTGGAAATCAACTGAGGTCATTCGGAAGCTGAAGCATTATTCCTACACACTGGAACGTTTCTCATACGATCTTGACGCCTCTTATGATAAGGTCAGCAGTCTTTAATAAAAAGGCTCAGCTGCTTATCCTCCCCCTTTCGTGAACAACAAGATTGAATAGCCTCTCAGATAATGCACAAATCCATAGGAGTGGGTTCGATATGGCCAACGCTATTTTGAAAATTGGACTCACCATCTTTTCCATTTTACTGTTGATTTCCTCCTTCCCCATGGTGGCAGAGGCGAATGCCATCGGTTGGGATTCCCAAACAACGATAAGATCGCCCTCGCCGACCCATTATTCTGATCTGAAATTAATTCACTCGCAAAATGGGATTGTCGCAACCTCATGGGTGACCACGATCGATGGGAACAGCGAAGTAGGCATCGCGTTCTCATCCGACCATACTATCTGGACGAGCGAAAGGACCATCGATTCAGTCGAAGGATCCATCAGCAATCTTAATCTTATTTCGCTCGGAGACGGATCATTCTTGATGGCCTGGATTCGAAATACGGGTCAACAAAGTAGTGTATGTGCATGCTTTGTCAATATAACGACGACCTGGGGGAAATCGATCGGACTCGACCAGGCCGCTGCCTGGGGAAAGTCAGAATTGGTAATGGACGCTCAGCCCGATGGGTTGGTCATGTTGGCTTGGATTCAGGAGGGATGGATGAACAACTTCGTCAACTGCACATACTACGATCGATTGTCAGGTTGGAAGGAACCCTTCAATGTCTATGATAGATTCCCAGAGGTCATAGAATCAATAGATCTTACCTTGAACGGGAAGGGGGATTGTCTATTCGTCATAGGGTTAACTTGGTTCGGTTCGAACTCTGGTACATATTCTAGATTATGGAACAGCTCTAATGGTTTCGAGGAAGTTCTTCAGTTCGGCGGGTTAGGCTCGTCAGGGGTATCAGCGAAGTTCGTCTCTGAAAACACAGCTGTATGTGTCTGGTCCAACGGTCTTTGGGTCTCGAGCTCTACGTTCAGAATAGGTCAGGGATGGGATTCGAGCTTTTTCCTTAACTTTCATGATGGCCATGGGACGGAGAACATTATGTTGGCCACTGATGGGAATGGAAGTGCAGCCGCATCTTGGACCCAGATGAGGGAAGATGGGGATGGTCACAATATTTACGTTGCTCGATATGAACTGGGAAGCGGTTGGGAGCCTACGGAATTAGGTCATAGTGAAGTCGTTGATAACAGTAGCAATTCGTTCCGAATGGAACCCCAGATAACTTTCTATGGACCAAGTCTTCCGATTGTGGTCTGGTGTGAATGGAAACTGAACAAGAACGGTAGTCTTAGCCCTTCTTACATTTCATATAATCGCTACACGCCGGAAAATGGATGGGGGGGTCCCAAGAATATCATCGATATCGAAAATAAGATATGGATAATGGGAATCGTTTCAAGTGCTGATCTTTCGATATTATTAATGTGGTCAGAGACTGACGATTTAGGATTGGAAAGTCTAGAATCGAAAAGGTACTCCAGTATGGATCTACCACCATCGTCCCTTGGTCTAATCGCAGAAGGAGGAAATTCATCTATCAAATTGACCTGGGAAGGCGCCAGTCTACTTCGGTGATCATGATATCCAATACTTCAACATCTATCGTGCTGCCGAGCCGATCGGACCTTTCGATAGAATTGGAAGTGCGCAATCGACAGAATATATCGATGTCGGATTGACCAATGGCATCACCTATTGGTACAGGGTAAGTCCTGTTTATGATCAAGGGGGAGGGGGACATGTCCAATGTGGTAGAGGGGCGTGCACACAGGGCACCCGATAAAGTCCCCTGGATTGAAGTTACAAGCACCGGGCAGAGCAATGTCACACTTGCTTGGCTCGAACCAATTAACGGCGGTGAACCGATACGAGGATATCGTCTCTTGCGTTGGGATCCATCAAATGAATTGACATCCATCAACATCACGGAGACATCGTTTGTCGACGAGGGGCTTGACAGGGAGGGAACCTACACTTACCAGGTCCTTGCGTACAACGATGTTGGCGACGGAGAATCGTCGGATGCGGTCACCGTGACGATCTCTCCAGACAAGGTCGCCCTTGACAACCCAATAATCTTCCTAACACCCATCTGTCTTCTTATCATTCCAGTAATAGTGATTGTTATAGTGATAATAAGAAGGAAGTGATAACTGAAGTCACTTCAATGGTAAATAAATTAAATTGAGGACAAATGACATCATTACAAAACTGGTCATACTATATTAAAAGGTGAGCTTGTCGGATTTCAAACTGATCCGAGCATATCCCTGAGGGCCGCCGATAGGAACATCCGACTAGGTATTATGCAGAACTAGTCATTCTCACTCTGGGTCGTTATCAAAACCCAATCACCAACTCGATGCCACCTGCCATCAACAACCGTATCATGTTCGGTTGCTTCCTGATTCCCCGATTCGAGGTGAGCATTTCCCTAGGATACGGACAATTTCGATGAGGTTCAGGTCGCGACCCTCATCGAACTTGAAATCCTTCAGGTCGATCTCTAGGTTGATGGTGTTCAGGTCGGTCCTTCCTGGGATGACCTGGATGTAATCAACCGCCTCTCGTTTGGTCTTCATGACCCAGCTGGTGACGGCAACTCCATTGTTCCTGATGGTGAGCTGGATCATTTGATCGCCAAGGACCCTGAGGAACGTTGCCATGTCGATGACGTTGTGCATACCCACCCTCCGCGTGTATTCCTCCACTCCGGGGTCGGCTGAGGCCTCAATGACCGCCAAAACATGTTTATCTAGGTTCTTGGTCTGAAGCTGCGAGCCCATGTCCAGTGAGAACATTAGCTCCTGAATTTTGTCACCTATGAATTTGGCGAGCGGTCTCTTTGACCCGTTCCTTATCGTGAACATCCGTTCCTTTTCTATGAACATGTCCACGGTCCAGAATCTGGCCATGCAGATGGAGGCCAGTTCTTCGATCCGTGCGCTGGTGATGTGCTCGGACTTGAAAACAGAATGCATCTCATCAAAGCGATTCCAGTCGTCCTCAAATATCAATCCCTTGGCCTTCAAATCCTCGTAGAATTCGGTGCCGGGAAAAGGCGTTGCGATGCCATAGGCGGTGCTCGTCAGCCCTATCTTTTTAGCATAAGCGGGGAATTCCAATATTTGGGCCTCTGTCTGATCTGGAAGTCCGATGACAAAGGTCCCTCCCGCATTCCCGCCCCATTTCTTTATGTTGTTGACCGCTTGGATGTGAACATCTGTGTTCATCCCCTTGGATGTGGACTTGATGTCCTCGATGTTCGGGCTCTCTATGCCCATCTCAAAACCCTCGATCCCCACAGCGATCATCTTTCGTACGATCTCAGGATGCTTCGCCACCGAGTCCGCTCGCACCTTGACGCCGAATCGGATGTCGAGCTTATGTGGCGCCAAGAGGTCGCACAGCTGCTCCACCAGTTTTGGTCTTCCCATAAAATGCGGGTCCGTGATGTCTATGCTGATGGGCTTATGATCATGGAATGAGACGATCTCCAATATCTCCTCCAGCACCTTCTCAGGGGAGCGGTAGCGCTGATGGCTCTTGCTCATGGTCGGTTCGCAGCAAAAGGTGCATCTGCCCCAACATCCTCTGGATGTGGTCAGAACATCAAACTTACGGTCACGCATCAGCCTTGTGCCATAGGAATATCTTCTAAGATGCCGAGCAGGGAACGGCAGGCTGTCCAGATCCTCAACGAACTCTCGATCAGGGTTATGGACGATATGACCCCCATCCTTGTAAGAGATGCCTCGCACTCCCTCAGGCACTCCTTTGATGACAAGCTCCCGCATAGTGAGCTCACCCTCCCCTCGGACCACCAGGTCCACCTGAGGCTGAGACAGTAGCTCATCTGGTTATGGCGGTGGGATGATAACCACCCAATAGGGTCACGGCACCCTTGCTCTTGGCCAACCTTGCGATCTCCAGACCTTCGCTGTGGTCCGTGGCAGACATCGATATGCCTACAAGGTCGGGTCTTAAAGCGATCAAGAGCTCATTGAAAACCTCATCGAATGGCCTATGCTCCATCTCCAAGTCCACGATGGTGACCTCTTCCACCACGTCCTCTATCATAGCAGCAAGGTATTCGAGCCCGGTAGGGATAAGATCGAACGCATAGGACAGACCATGTCTGCCAGAGGGTTTGACCAGAAGGACTTTTTTAAACGACATATCGAACACTTCCTATCGATGATTTTGACCGTACATGGCTAGGGGGGTGTCCCATTGTTGGTCCCCTTTCTGAACCCAATGAAACAATCCCGATGCTGCTCCATCATAACCCCCTCTTTATAATTTTGCCTTCCCCCATTTATCGATTCTACTATAAAAGTTATATGATGCTGGCCATCATGCAGCCCTCATGTTCCACCGTATACCATTGTGGTTTGGTAGTGTTTTTTTCCTGGCCATCAGAGGGGACTTCCAATCGAGTTTTCACGTGCGATCAAATCCTAGAAGTTCTCTAAGACCTTGTCATTATAATATAGCGTAAACGAGGAGCCACGATATAGACCGGCGAACTGCTGAAGATGTCGACCCGGACGATATCATAGATACCGCCGGAAAATATTTCCAGCGGAAACAGCTCTTCAAGGCAGCGGAAAACCTAGAGCTCATTCAGAGATGACCGGATTTCCACTTCGATGACCCGACCAGAAACATTCTGCTTCATTTGATGACCAACTAACTGATCGTTGACGAAATGATTGGAAAAGCCCTCACTCTTCCTTCTTTGTCTTGCTTTTGAATAGAGCGGTTATGTGCACTTCCGCGCGTCTCCCTTCATGCGTCTCTTCGATGGAGAACTTCCAATGTTCGATCTTGGCGTCCATATCCTTGAGGAACTTCTTTCAGGTCCTTCCCCTTCTCCTCCAGTATCTCTGAAATGTCCTTGTCATCGCTCGACATTTTTTCACCTCATTTCCGCTTTGGGAGGACATTGTTAATAAAAGTTCGGATGTCTGAATGGCGTAGCCCCGTTATCTCTGGCACTACGAAAAAGCTGGTCGTCTGAACCGAGTCGATCACGAATAAGGTCAATCCATACGAGTTCATGGTCAGGTTGTTGACCATGACAAATGGTCGACTAGGTTCGGACCGGGTATCTCGGCTTGGAGAAGATGGACGGCCCTCCAAGCCTATTAGCGCCTGACGGAGGGCAGCGTCTCAGACCAACCGCGCTTCCACGGCCTTACCTCGGTAGGTGTGGCCGCAAAGGTCCGTGGTGACCCTGCTCGCGTCCTTTCCGACTATCTCCAGGTGGGTGTATCTCTCGCCCATGGCGATCCTTCCGACATTATCGTGGGTCAGATTGGAGCCGGTCTTCACCAGCTCCACGACCTCCGCCTTGCTCAGTCCGTCCACGTTCCCGAAGTTGATCTCGATGGAGGTCCGGTAGTTCGGCGACCTGCCCACATTCGTCCTTGCGGGAGGGTTGGTCGGTGCTCGTACCTGGGGGGTGTTTGGGACCGCGGCGAAGTTCCTGTTCCTCGGGTTCGACCCTGGGCACCACCTCGAGGTCCAATCGCTCGAGGGGCTTGCCGGTCCTGAACATGATCTCCTTGATCATCTGACGCTCCTCTGGCAAGAAGAACGACACTGCGATGCCTTCCATCCCTGCCCTTCCGGTCCTTCCTATGCGGTGGACGTATGTGTCCGGGTCCTTCGAGGCGTCGAAATTGATGACATAGTCGACGGCGTCGATGTCCAAACCCCTTGCCGCCACGTCCGTGGCCACCAGGACGCGGATGGAACCGTCCTTGAAGCTCTTGATGACCCTCTCCCTCTTGTTCTGGACGACGTCGCCGTGTATGGCACCCACGAGGTACTTATCGGCCAGAAGTTTCTTCGTCAATTGGTCGACCTTGCGCTTGGTGTGACAGAAGACGATGGCCTTGGGGTCCTTCGCGTCGAGGATCGTGCAGAGGGCGTCGCGCTTCGTTTCCTTGCTCGTTATCATGTAATATTGTTTGGTCAGGTCCAGGACCGGTTCGTCCTTGGAGACCAGTATCTCCTGGGGGTCGACCATCTGGCGAGCTGCCAGATGTTTGATCTCCTTCGACATGGTGGCGGAGAAGAGCAGCGACTGCCTCTTCTTGGGCACCTTGGACAATATGAAATCCATGTCCTTGGCGAAACCCATGTCGAGCATGCGGTCCGCCTCGTCCAAGACCACGATCGAAATCTTCGAGAGGTCCAGGTCCTTCCTGATCAGGAGGTCCTTGGTCCTTCCTGGCGTGGCCACCACTATGTCCGCGCCTCTCCTGAGCTTCGCCACCTGAGGCTCGATGCCCACCCCTCCATAGATGGGGATGCAGGTGTGCCCGGTGAACTCGGCGAGCTTGGACAACTCCTCGGAGACCTGATTGGCCAATTCCCTTGTGGGGACGATGACCAATGCCGATGCGAACTTCATCTCGGGCTTGATCCGGCCCAATATGATGGAACCATACGCGCCGGTCTTACCGGTCCCGGTCTGCGCCTGGGCGAACATGTCTCTGCCCTTCAGGCCCACTGGTATGGATTCTATCTGCACAGGGGTTGGCTCCGTCCATCCCATGTTGTTCATTGCTCTGATGACCTTGTTCGAAATCTGTAGATCTGTGAAAGATGTCACAATGTTCACTCTTGGTTGAAAATAAAAACGACCTGTAAAAATACAGACGAACTTATATTCGAACGGTGTTTGTGATTATCGTATTTAAACATTCGCACTTTTTGATTTCCTTCGTCCAGTCTCGACACGTTCGCCTGGTGATAACGGATGGACAACTTCGAAAGAGCCAATCCCGCTCTCCGTGAATCCGGATCTCCTAGTGACTCGATAATAAAAAAAGAAGAAGGCTGGTCCAACGGACCAGTCTATAGGGGTGCTATCGAACACCTTGCGATGTCGACATGTAAAAATAGAATATTAAGAACTATAATAATAGTTCTATAATAATCATTATTGATAATTAAGCGAGGTGCAGGGGGCGGATTCAAGCCGTTCTTCCGTCTCAGGACCCTCCTGACCCCCAAGAACAAAGCGATGGTGTATGGGATGAGGATCAGGTTGATCGACGATGCCTATGGTCATGAAGAACTTCGCCTCCTCATCCCCGATCCAGTCCAACAGGAACTGTAGGGATTCCGGCAGCCCCTCGGACAGATAGGCGAAATCAAATGGGAAGGAGTACAGGAACCAGGCCATAGCCATAAGGACCGCCACGGACAACGTCACGTCCAACGGCCGGACGACGTTCTTCCTGCCCATGATAGCTTTGATCAGCCCAGGGACGACACCGAGGAACGCTATCCCGAAGAAGAGGACGGCGTCAAGGTCATCGAAATCGGAGGTGAAGAAATCAGAACCCGAATCGTAGAGGTCGAGGAAGTACCAAGCCACCAGCAGGCCTAAGACCACTCCGACCAATTGGCCTATCCGTTCTGGTAAGGCAAGGACGTCCTTCTCCGCTTCCTTCCTCACGTGTCTCTCGAACCAACCGCTCTGCGCCGTTCCCTCCATAAATGCTGCACCCCTGTCAATATCGTTCTGTTCGGCTTATATGGGTTTTCTCTTGCTCACTTGTTGAACTCACGTCCCATGAAATCATGAGCTCAACATCGGCGAAAATATTCATTCTATCCTAAGACCCAATGTCATCAGGTGAACGAGGGGGCGAAGGCAAAGGCAGGGAGGTCAGGCGTCATCCGCGCCTATATCGACCTGACGCGTTTGCATTTCGGGTTCGCCTGGCCGATCCTCTTCTGTTCCGGGCTCATGCTGGCTTTCGCGATCGAAGGTGGATTCGATTGGGTCATCTTGCTGAAGGGAGCGTCTGATCGGCTTCCTCGGTTTCGAGGCCGGTTTCGTCCTCAACGACTATGTGGACAGGGAGCTGGACAAGAAGGACGTCGAGGGCCGTCTCACCAACTATTGGAGGCCATTCAAAGAACGACCGCTGGCCTCGGGATTGATATCCGGTCGCCAGGCCTTGACACTGTTCTTCATCCTGGTGGCCCTCACGGTCCTGCTCATCCTCACCCTCCCCTATCCTAATTCCCTCTACCTCCTGGTGCTGTTGGTCTATTGCTATGGCGTGGAGTATTTCTACCAGGTGCACAAGAGGAAACAGACGCATCCCCATCGCTCAGCTGTTGGGGCGAACCGATTTCGCGCTGTTCCCGGTGGCCGGTTACCTAATGGTAGGCGAACCTGGTATGACCGTCCTGCTCTACTTCTTGTTCTTCTACCCCTTCGCCGAGGCCCACCTCGGGGCCAACGACCTCATCGACGTCGTGAACGACAAGGCGAGGGGGATGCGATCGGTGACAGTCCTCTATGGTGTTGCTGGCACAGCCCGTTGGGTGCTCCTCTTCACAGCGGTGCATTTCGTCACCGCCACCATATTCGCCGCCTATCTGGGCTGGTACGTGCTCATCGGGTTCGTGATCGGCTTCGCCCTATTGGTCATAGCAAACCGGGCCATCCGAAAAGGGATGACGCCGGAGGCGACCATGAAGGTCCTGCCATTGTTCCACGTCACCATGCTGGTCTATTCCCTGACGCTCATCATCGTGGCGGCACTGAGCATTCACTATGGGATCGACCTAGGACCTTGACCTGGAACTCATGGACCGGCTCAGGACCGTTACCAGGTGGTCAAACGCCCCGGAAATGATCATCCCTTCTCAAAAGGTAGGATGGATGCTGCAATCCGGTCGGAGGGTATAGCTCATCGTGCGTATGGACGAAACCCAGGTCGAGCAACAGGCGAGCGGACGCGTGGTTATCTGGGTTGTGCCCGGCGAACAGCGACAGGGCATCCAAGATCGATAAAAGCATAGTGGATGACCCTTGCGCACGCCTCTCTGGCAAATCCCATCCCCCAGAACTTTGGCAGCAGGTGCACACCCAGCTCATAAATGTCCTTGCTCAAGTCGTACGGTCGGAGTCCGCAGCAACCGATGAACCGTTCCCCCTCCTTCAGGAACAAAGGCCAGTATTGGACACCAAATCTCACCTGCATATCGACCTCCCGGCGCAGTCGATCGACGATATCAGAAGGTTCCATCCTTCCTGTTGGCGGTAATGAACCGGGTCACCTCGGGATCCCCCCACAGCTCGGTCGCCCTATCGATGTCATTCTCATTCCAGATGGAGAAGCCCAATCTCTCCGTCACCATGAAGTAGTGCAAACCGCTCAATGATGAAAGGCGATTTAGACCATTTCAATGATACTAATATTTATTATAATAAATATAAATTTTCGAAGAAGGAGAGGTGAAGGTCGTCAGCTCCTGATGCAACTTGAACCATTTCCACCTCAAATGAGGTAGTGGGCAAAAAGCACCTAAGATTATATAGCGAAAGGATTGATGGCAACCCGAGATCGGATGAGGAAGAGCATTTCTTGTTTTGACCGTGATCATCGTTATCGATCGTCATCATCGCAGGTGTGGTGGTGATGCAACAGAACGACGATGGAGATGAGGAGGACGTTGGGGGAGGGCCTGGGAATTGGCAGGTCGGGGACTATTGGCAATATACCCAGACAGAGACCGGGATGGGCATCTACTCTGGCCTGGACCAGACCATCTATGTCGAGAGGTACGAGGTGGTCCAAGTGAACGTGACCAACATCACTATCGCCATGGAAAGGGACACCTATAGTTACAACCATACTCATCCGGCGGGATCGATACCGACCATCAAAGCGCGAACTACGTCTTTCCAGCGAACTGGACGTTTTGGGGGTTCGAATATTATGAATTCATGAAGGTCCAGCCCATCCATCAACGGCGGTCGGCAGCGAGTCCTTGGACACCAAGTGGGGGGCGAGGATGGCGGAACATTATCGGGACTATGAGGATGGGGCGGACGAGGGGCCGTACTACCATCAGGACTGGTGGTTCGTGAACGGCATCATGCTGCAACAGACCAGCAAGAGGACCACCACCGGACCGGAGAACGAGATCACCCGTACCATATCCTTGCAGACCAACTTCCCACAGATCGTCTCATCATGATGCTATCCGTGCCTGGGCCAATGGTTATTATAGGGCATTGAGCCAATCGTCGCCAGGTCCCCCGATTTCTGGGAGGAGGTCGGTACTCATGGACGAACACTTTGCTCATTTCAAGTCCTTGTTGGACAGGGAGGACAGGGAAGGAGCGGTCAACTATGTCATCGGGTCGCTTCAGAGGGATGAGGTCGATATAGTCACCCTTTACGAACAGATAATCGGCCCGGCCATCAACGATATGACCTGCTCCATCGATGGCAAGTGGTGCATTTGGAAGGAGCACGTTCGCACCTCCATCGCCGCAACCGTCCTGGGCTGCTGCTACCCCTACGTCATGAGGGAGAGGAGGGAACGCCATGCAGGTGACAGGGGCAAGGTCATCATAGCTTGCCCGCCGGAGGAGTACCATGAGATCGGCGCACGCATGGTGGCGGACCTCTTCACCTTGTGCGGCCACGAGGTCACGTTCATCGGCGCCAACACCCCCAACCTCGAGGTCGCCACCGCGGTTGAGATCATAGGCTCCGAGATATCTGGCGATAAGCGTTTCCAACAGTTACAACCTGTTCGCCGCCGAGCGGACCATCTCATCGGTCCGACGGAGCGTCAATGGCAAAACCTCCGACCATCATCGTCGGGGGCAGCGCCTTCGAGCGCAACCCCAATGCCTGGATGGAGATCGGGGCGGACCGGTTGGCGCGGACGTACGCGGACATCGCGGGTCTGGAGGGAGGGGTGAACATGGTCTCCTTCGGCATAGCGCTGCGCTTCCTCCGCTCCAACAAGGTGCAGACCATCCTCATCGTGCTCGGCATCGCCGTAGGCGTCTCGGTGCAGGTGTTCGTGGGGTCCCTGGTGACAAGTTTGCAGGGGAGCCTGGTGGACGCTGCGGTGGGAAGCTCCTCCCAGGTGACCATCACCCCCGATGAGAACAACACGGTCATCGAGGACTGGGAGCCGATGGTGACCTCTTTGGAGGGCATCTCGCAGATAAATGCCATTTCCGTGTCCGCCGACTCCCCCTCGTTCCTGCGGGACAATTCACGGACGTTGTCAGTGCTGGTCCGGGGGCTCCAGTTCGAGAAGGCCGATGACATCTATAACTTGCAGGACGCGACCTACGAGGGATCATGGCCCACACTCCCTGGCGAGGTCCTCATCGGCAGGGAGCTCTCCGAGACCTTGACGGTCGGAGTCGGCGATGGCATCCAAGTGACCACCCCGGCCGGTCAGAACCTGACCATGGTGGTCAGCGGCCTCTTCGACCTGAACGTGCGCGTCATCAACGAGAACTGGATATTGACCACCCTGTCCTATGCCCAAGGCATCTTCGGTTTCGGGGATGCCATAACCGCCATCGAGACGCAGGTGGACGATGTGTTCCAAGCGGATGCCGTGGCGCAGGAGGTGCGGGAGATGTTCTCGGACAGGCCGGTAGAGGTCACCGACTGGAAGGCGGAGAACGCCCAGTTGTTGAGCGGTCTGGAGAGCCAGAGCTTCTCCAGCATCATCATCCAGACATTCGTGCTGGCCTCGGTGGTCATCGCCATCGCCAGCATCTTGGCCATCAAGGTGCTGCAACGCTCCCGGCAGATCGGCATCCTGAAGGCCATGGGCATCACCGACCGTGACGCCAGCCTCATCTTCATCTACGAAGGGACGATGCTGGGGGCGCTCGGGGCCACGCTCGGCGCCCTGCTAGGCTTGACCCTGATCTGGGCCTTCACCACCTTCACCGCCCAGCCCGACGGCACCAGCGTGCTCTCGATAACGGCAGAGCCCACCTTCGTCATACTCTCGGCGGGCATCGCCATACTGGCGGCGGCGGTGGCCTCGGCGATCCCGGCGCGTAAATCCTCCAAGCTCAGCCCCATCGAGGTGATCCGCAATGGCTGAGAACGTGATCGAGGTCCGGAAGGTGGACAAGTTCTATGGCACCGGGATCGATACGCACCCAGGTCCTATTCGACGTCAGCCTGGGGTTCGAGCGGGGGTCGTTCAATTCGATCATCGGGGCCTCCGGGAGCGGCAAGACCACCCTGCTCAACATCCTGGGCACCTTGGACCTGCCGAGCAGCGGCGAGGTGCTCATCGACGGGGAGCGCACCGACGGCCTGACCAAGAACCAGCTCGCCAAGCTGCGCAACCAGACCATCGGGTTCGTATTCCAGTTCCACTACCTCCTCCCGGAGTACACCGCCCTGGAGAACGTGCTCCTGCCCGTGACCATCAGGAAGGGGAAGCCGGACCAGGGCGACGTCAAGCGCGCGGAGGAGCTGATGGACCTGGTGGGGATATTGAACGTCAAGGACAACCTGGCCACCAACATGTCCGGCGGCCAGCAGCAACGGACCGCGGTGGCCCGGGCGCTGATCAACGAGCCCAAGATCGTCCTGGCGGACGAACCCACGGGCAACCTGGACTCCGAGTCCACCGCCACCATCTACCAGCGGTTCCGCTACATAAACGAGGCCCTGGGGACGACGTTCGTCATAGTGACCCATGACCGTCGCATCGCCGAGCAGACCGACCGCATCGTGGGCGTTAAGGACGGGCGGATAGACATGGACGTCAGGAAGTGATGGGTGGCACCATCGCCCAATCTGACCCACCGCATGACGCCAGGCCCATTGGCTTGGTCCCATCGCTCTATCATCATGGCTCTGAGTCCACGATCGATGACCAAAGGATATAATCCTCCAGTATGCTATCGAGGCGCTATCGGGAAGCCCGACCATCGGGTAGGATGTGGTGAAGGGAACATGGCCGACGTCGACGAGCTCCTGGACCAGATTTTGGAGGAGATGGCGAGGATCCATAGGATCAAGGAGTCGGTCCCTGGGGAGTACCGTTACGGGCGGACATTGATGCTCGAGGCGGCCGACCAGCTGGACGACAATATCGGGAAGGCGGTCAAGACCATGCGCCGGGCTCGAGAGGGCTTCGAGGGCGAGAGCATCATCCTGAAGCGCCTAGGGCCTTTGAAGAAGAAGTGGTCCATCATGCCCTCCTATCTTTATGGCGACCCGGAGCGCGACCTCGAGGAGGAACTGAAGGTCTCCCTGGCGGAGGGGGATTTCCTGCAGTGCGAGATGATCGTCGAGGACCTGGAGAAGTTGGCGGACAAGGACGTCGCCGACAACATCGAGATCGGCATCATCCTGGAGGTCCCCAAACCGGAGGTGCATCTGGGGAGGGGCACCTCCCTGTCGGTGCTGCTGCACAACCACAGCGTGTTCCCGATAGAGCTCATGTCTTTGGTCTGCTCCTCTGCCCAGGCTGGCATAAGCGTCCTCGATTTCTTCAAAGGGGAGATGCCCCCGGAAAATGACCGTACGTTCGAGATCAACGTCATACCGAAGGTGGAGGGGGACATCGCCGTTCACATCGAGGCGGTGACGCGGTCATCCAATCGCCTGGTGCCGATCAAGAAGGCCTTCTCCCTCCGGGTGGTCCCACCGGTCATCGCCCAAGTGGTGGCGATGCCGCAGGCCGCACCGACCACCGTCACTGAAAGGACGTTCGTGCCTACAACTGCGCCGACGTCATCACAGGCACCCTCGATCTTCGACCCCATGGGTTTGGTCGAAAAAGGGAGGGTGGACGATTGGGTCCATTGCATCACCACCTATGCCAAGGGCCGCACCGCCGTCGACCTCAAAGGCATCGTTCAGAACAACCCCGAGTACGTGAAGGCGGACGGCTACGCCAACCTGTACAAGGCGCTCCTGGCCATGAGCTATGACCGCTCGGTCGATTGGGAGGCATGGTTCCAGGAGGCGGGCTTCATCGGGGAGGACTACACCCGTCGCTGCACCAAGATGCTCTACCGACTGGCCTCCTCGCCCACCCGCTCCCTCGAGATCCCCATGGACGGCAACGTGGGCAGTTCCAACATCGAGAACCTGATCGGGGCCATGCAGGTGGCCTCAGGCGAGGTCAGGCGGGAGGAGCGCTCGCGCAAGGCCTGGAAGGTGGAAGGGGAGATGGCCGGAAAGGCGTTCACGCTCAGCATCGAGAAGGTCGTCAGCAAGGACGACAAGGGCAAGGCGGTATCGACCACCTTCCGCATCCTGCCCTCAAACTGAGTACAACCGCTCGATGATGTCCTTGGCCTTCTGGGAACTGGTCGCGGTCGAGGCCGGGGACGAGTCCACCAACGAGCTGACGGCGCGCCAGCCTCGTTGCGGCACAGAGAGCGGCAATTTGGTGAGCACCAGGTTGCACTGCGAATCCGCCAGCATCAACGGCGGCTCGCTCAAGGTGAGCACCGGCACCAGTCCGAGGTGTATGTCCAGGAACTTCGACAGCATGTAGCCCAAACGGATACGGTCGCGCTGCTCCGTTCCCCGGCAGGTGACCACGAACTTCATCTTCGGGTCCTTGGCATAGCCATCGACCAAGCGGTTCACCGTCTCCTTCGATATCAGGTTGGGCATGCCCAGGATCTCGTCCTCGAACGAGGTCGGTTCCCATTCGATGCCCAACGGCTCCATGTCGCCCAGCGGAATGCCGTGCTCCGCCTCGTGCCGGGCGATCGCCCTTTCCACGTCCATGTAGGAGAGGCCGTCCTGCAGCGCCTTCTTGGGCACCAGCAGGGTGTGCGTCAGGATGCCCGAGCGCCCCTTCTCGTCCAATTTGCTGCGCCGCATTATCTTCGAGAAATAGACCGCCTCGTTGGACGGCGTGGAAGCGATCAACCTCGCCTCGCTGTGCATCATGTCGTCCGAGCGCACGTAGGCCGGGTCGATGGGGATGTAGTAGCCAAGGAAGCGCTCGTACTCATCCGGGTTGATGTTGGCGGAACGGGCGCGCTTGGCATATCCCTTCTTCGGCACCGGCCCATAGATGAAGTGCTCCACCCAGGTGGTGTTCATCCGCGGACTCCCCTGAACTCCTGGTCCTCCTTCACCTCGTCTGGCATCTCGTTGGCGATCTTGCGGAAGCGGTCGATGAAGCCCCGGTACTCGTTGTCCGAGTAGTCCAGCACCACGCTGCCCTTCACCTTGATCAGCCTTGGGATGATCTCGCCATCCTCGTTCTGCTCGGTGTTGATCTCGCTGAAGAAGAAGCCGGCCTTGTCGAAGGGGACGTTGGCGATGGCACCGCCCTTGGACAGGGCCATGGTGTCCCCGTAATACTTGATCAAGATCTCCTTCGCGAATTCCTCCTTGGTCATCTCCTTGCTCTTGAAGATGCCGCGGATGCCGGTCTTCTCCGACGGCAGCTCTTGGTAGGTCTCAGGCCAGTTGTTCATCTTCAGGATGTTCTTGTCCAGCAGGTCGTACTTGGTGAGCACGAAGATGGGGTAGATCTTCGCCTTCTTCTCGTCCTTCTCGTACACTATGGATTTGTACTTGGACACGGCGGAGATGAGCGTGGCCATGAACACATCGTAATTGCGCATCTCGATGAAGCGTTCCGACCTGGCCTCGGCGTTGATCTTGCTGAGGTCGATGAGGAACACCAGCACGTTGCATTTGAGCAGCTCCTGGAACGAGGTGCTGAGCGCACTGAAGTCGAACTCGCCCTTGTAGGTGCCGGTCGCTATGGACTCGCGGTACTGTTCCAGCGAGCGCAATATGTCCAGGTCCTCGCCGGCGATGTCGTAAACGGTGAAGTCCATGATGTCGAAGCGGGACGACGCCTCCGAACCGACCGATATCATTCGCCGGTAGCCGTACTTGAACTTGTACTTGCCCAGGTTGCCTTTCAACGTGGCATCGGCCCATTGCCCCTTGGTGAGGTTGGTGCGGATGTTCCCGAAGATGCTCGTGAACGAGGGGTCGGTGGTGAAGCGGAACTCTCCAGCACCGACGTTCTCCTTGGAGTTGGTGTAACGGATCTGCGACTCGTACAATAGGCTGAGGAAGATGGTCTTCCCGCAGGACCTGTCCCCGAAAATAGCGACCGGCATGATGGCTAGCAGGGCCTGGTGAGGATAAATAAATTGTCGAATGGAGGATGAGGCAGGACCCTTGTTTCAGAGCATGGTCCATCTGGGTCAGGGAGGCGGTGAGTGCGTTCTCCCACAGCAGCGCTGATGGTCTTAAATATCGAATGGGATGATTTGATGGTGACCATCGCCAAGGGTCTCGCGGTAGCAGACTTAAGGGCGTTGGCATGCGGAATGGGACCATGGATCTGTTCGGCGGAAGGAAGGTAAGTCCAGAGGAGGCAAGGCGAATCAATCAGGTCCAGGCCTTGATCCGCGAGTTCGCCGGGACCGTGGACGAGTCAACGGACGAGCTGGCCAAGATCAAGGCGGCCATGAAGGCCAAGGCCGCCGTCGCGGTCGTGGAAAGTCCTCCGGTCGAACCGGTCCAGCCGACCCCCGCCCCGCCACCGGTCCGGCCGGCACCCGCGGCGAAGGAGAGGGACACCTTCTGCACCCAGTGCGGTTCCAGACTGCCATCGGATGGCTCTGGCTGCGAGAACTGCAGAAGGAATGCCATACGGCGTTGTCCGGGTTGCGGTTCCTTCATCCCCATCAACTTGAGGTCCTGCCCGGTCTGCGGCAGGGTCCTTCCGATCATCAGGACCTAGGTCCCGGAGAGCCCATTCGTCCGGTCCCGGATCAACGCTCCTTAAGCACATCGAGCAATGTTCGGTACTCGTCGATCCCTATCTCTCCGTTGGTCAATCGCCATTTGAGTTTCTTCACCATCTCCTCATCGTCCAAAGCCTCGACCGAGGACTGGTGGCCCGTAGCCCCTCTTTTCCTCCTCACGGTCCAGTGACAGGTGGGGTCACCATCGCTCATCATGCGGTCGTAGACGAATTCGATATCGGGGTCGATCGCTTCGCACACCCCCTTGAAGAACGCCTCGTATTGGATGCAGACCTCGGGCGGGGCTTGAGAGAACGGACATTCCTCGACCACCTGTTCGATCTCATCATCAGACGTCGTCCTTCTCCCCTTTCTCATATGGTGATCGTTGATGGAGCCGATGACCTCGCCTAAGAATTTCAATCCCCGGGGGACATTCTCGAAGTCCTCCGCCAACCTGATGCCATATGTCAAGCCGGAATGGCGCATGTACATGCGGAGCTTCTCCAATGCCACCTCCGTGCCCATCGTATCCATGAAGGCCCGGGTGGTGAAGACCCAAGATTCACCGACATACTGCATCCTGAATGCCATCAGCTCCTCCTGACTGAACTTTAATGGTCGGAGGAGTTGGGAGGACCTCAGCGATTTCTCCCAGTCACAGTTCGCGGGGGCGATGAGGCATTGATCATCGCCTTTGAACAAACCCTTGACGATAATGGTTTCAGGATTGATTTCACCGTTGTTCCTTTTACTGTTTTCAATGGTTTCCTGACATACCAGTTGACACAGCTCTTGGCACTGACCTCGTGTCTTACATCCTTTTGCCTACAGCTATGTATCCACAAGGTGTAGCCCACATATCCCATGATCCCCCCAACCAAGCCTCGCTCCCGAATTGGTAGAATCTCCCAACTATGAACGGATCCTCCCGGAACTGGGAGGCGTATTCACCTAAGATATGGATGGCCGCGGTGTTGGCATTCAGATAATAGGGTCTTAGGGCTTTGACGGCCGCCTCTGAACCTATCGTGTCGACCAACGCTTGGGTGGCAGGTGACCCACCATTCCCAGAGCAGGTCCATGTAGGTGTCATCAGGTCTTATCGGGTAAGGAGAGATGGCATCTTCAATCATGTTCTCATAAAACATGTTCTACGAAATTCATATAACATTGTGAAAGACAGATCGATATCAGTTTTCATATTACATCCGATATTTGAGAATGTAATAATTAACTTCAAAAAATGACATTTTAAAAAGAATTATTAAACCATAATCTTATGATTAAGAGAGGTGGGGGGGCGTGGCCAAAGTACTATACGTCTCGGGCTCGGTCGGTTTGGGGCACATCGAAAGAGATATGGCAATAGCCAGGGAGATCAGGCGATTGCGTCCTGGCACCGAGGTCCATTGGATGGCAGGGGACCCAGCTCGGAGGGTGTTGAGATTGAAAGGGGAGACCGTGCTCCCCCAATCGGAGACGTTCGACCAAGGGACCGATTCCATCCAAGCGTCCTCCAAGGATTATGTGGCGGACCTGAGCGAACCGGCCTATGATATGGTCAGCTCGTTCGATAAGAACGGAAAGTTGATCTGGAGCATCGCCAAGCAAGGGGGCTATGACGTCGTCGCCCACGATGAGGCCTATGAGGTTGCAACGGTCCTCTACAAGAACCCTTCCTTACAATGTTGCAAGAGCGCCTTCATGTCCGATTACTTTGGCTACTGGGGCCCGACCAAGGGGCTGAAGGCCAAGATGGTGAAACGAATATCGAACAATCTCTGGTTGAAGGGCATCTCCAAATTCGATGGCAGTGGCGCGTACCTGCTATTGTGCGAGAGGGAGGACATCCCCAACCAGAAAATGGGCTTCATGATGCCTAACGCCCAGGACCTGGTCGGCCAGGACTTCGTGAAGTTCACCGGATATCCCGTCACATTCGACGCCAAGGCCCTGCCAGGACAAAGGCGCCCTTCGAAAGGAATATGGACTGGGCCAGGGGTCCGATAATTCTGGTCACCATAGGTGGGACCAATGTAGGAAAGCCCCTGCTCGACCTATGCGTCAAGGCGTTCCCATCGATACGTAAAGAACTGCCTGACGCGTCAATGGTATTGGTCGGTGGGCCCAACATCGACCCTGACCAATCAAAATTGCCCGAAGGCGTCCTGGCCAAAGGATATGTGCCAGACCTCTACCGGCTGATGGCCGCGTGCGACATTGGCATATGCTCCGGAGGCTCCACCACCACCCTGGAGTTCATGGCCTTGCAGAAGCCGTTCCTTTACTTCCCATTGCAGCGACACTTCGAGCAACAGATCATCGTCGCAGGTAGGAACGAGAGGCTGGGGGCAGGTAAGAAGATGCAGTTCCCCCAGGTCACCCCCGAGCTATTGACGAAGGCCGTCGTGGAGAACATCGGGACCAAGGTCGAACTTCCTGAGGCTGGTTTCCAAGGGGTCCAGAGGGCCGGGGCGGAGATAGCAGCATTGCTATGAACCAAAGGCGACCCTTGCCCCGATCACCTTTTCTTCCTCAAGATAGAGCACCGCCCCGATCAGCACGATGGCCACCGCACCCACCGCAAGCCCGATCCAGACCATCATCCCTGACGAGCTGGACGGACTGAACGGACTGGTATCGACCGTGATGGTGACACTCTCGGTTGCAACATTGCCCGCCACATCATATGCCTTCACCTCGACCGTGTGCTCTCCCACTGCCAGTCCCTCGAGTTTGCACCCAGCTTCCTCACAGAGCAAAGGCGTCCCGCCGTCGATGATGACCGCATAGTGGTCAATCCCGCTGGTCGCATCGGAAGAGGTCCAGTTCAATGACAACGATGTTGAGGTGAGGACCGCGCCATCCTCGATCCCCAGGGAGATGGTCGGTGCGGACGAATCGATCTTGAAGCTCAGCGCCCTCGCCTCCTCCTGGTTCGAGGACCGGTCAACGGAACGATACTGGAAGGTAGTGCTCCCCTTCCATGGCCACGGCTATCTCGTCCTCCATCTCCGCCCATTGTTCCTGGTCCAGGCGGTAGCTGCTCCACCATACCCCGCTGGTAGCATCCTCGGCGTTCACGGTCACGGTCACCACACCGACATACCACCCATTGTTGCCCTGCTCGCCGCTGATCACGGCGTTCGTGACCGGCGCGGTCATGTCGATGACGAACGAACCGCTTCCGGTGCTCCCGACATTCCCAGCCACATCGACGCTGTAATGGTCGATGGAGTGCGCGCCTTCGGTGGTGAGCTGGAACCCGCCGTAATAAGGTATCCAACCCCCTCCGTCCACGTTAAGGAAGATGGTGGCGGTCCTGCTTCCTTCGTCCGAGGAGGTGACGTTCACATCGACCGAACCGTTGTAGTATCCCACCGAGGGGCTGGGCCCGGTCAGGACCAAAGAGGATCATCGGGTCTATGGTGTCGACCTTGATGGTCAGGGATCGCACCTCCTCGACGTTTCCGGCCCGGTCGATCGAGTAGTAGTTCAGCTCATGCACCCCCTCGGTCGCGATCCTCGTCCGAGGACGAGCTTTCGACCCATTCACCATCGTCCAGCTGGACATAGGTCCTTTCCAGTCCGCTCCATTCGTCCGTGGCGTTCAGCACCACGTCGACCTGCACTGCGGTACCATCCGTTTTCGCCCGATTCACCAGAGACGGTCTCCACCCGGGTATCGGGTGCACCCAGGTCTATCGGCACATCCAGAGAGATCGTCTCCTCATAGTTCCCCGCCATGTCGACGGAGCGGTATTCCAAGAGGTGGTCTCCCTCGGTGTCGATCGCTATCGGTCCAAGGTAGATGGTCCATTCTCCCCCATCCAGACGATAGAGGGTCTGATTCACGCCAGTGACATCGTCCCAGGCGGTCGAGTGCCACCGTGACCGGGGCAGCATACCAACCTGCCATGGCCGTTCCGTTGACATCGCGGACCGTCTCCGGCGGAGTGAAGTCGATCACCGGCGGCACCGGCACCATGCACGGTCCAGTTCTGCGTGGCGGAGGAATTGGAGGAACCCGAGCCATCATCGGCGAGGATGCTGATCCAGAAAGACCCCGGCTCGGTGGGGGTGAACCACACCGTGCCATTGGAGGTGTCGAAATGATACTGGCAACTGAGATTGGTGGTCATGATGACGAAGAACCCGCCGTCCTGGTCGTCGATGGTCGCCGTGTAGCTGTAAGGGGAGCCGACCTCCCCGATCAAAGGCGGGGCCGTGACGAAGGACGGGGCCACATTGATCACGCCGATGGTGTAATTGATGTCGCTCGAGCCGTTCGCGTTCACGCCAGTGACGTGGGCGAAATACGCCCGGTTGGAATTGAGGTTGGAGGGGGTGCCGAAGACGGTCCCTTCCGAGGTGATGCTGAGCCAATCGGCATCCGTCTCCAGGTTCCAGGAGTCGAGGGCCTGGTCGCTCGAGAAGTCGCAGGAATAGGGCTCGTCCTCCACCGCGACCAGCACCGGGACCCCAATGATCTTCGGGGTAGGTGCCGGGAGCACGGTGACGGTCCAATCCTGCACCGCGGTCTGGTTGGCCGTTCCCGTCTGGTCGGACACGGTCAGCTGGAACGAGAAGGTCCCGGCGACCGTGGCAAGGAAGGTCACCTCCCCGCTGGCCTCATCGAACTGGTAAGGGAACGAGGCATTGGTGATGAGCCCGGTCCAGAGCACCCCATAGGCGTCCTCGTTCGTGGCCGGCAGATATTCATAGCTCTCTCCGAACTTGATCTGGAAGGTCTGGAACGGTGATTATCTGGGGTTGAAGGTTGATCACCTGCACCGAGAAGTTCTGGTACGATGTGCCATTTCGGTTCTTCACCATGATGCTGACATCGTATGACATGGCCGACATCGGCCTTTGCAGGCGTCCCGGATAACATGCCGGTGCTCGAAAGTGTCAGCCAGCTCGCGTTACCGCTCAGGGTCCAATGAGTCGACCTCCTGGTCGCACACCGCCTGGATAGGAATACCCGTTCCGTTCCAGCACCTGGGTTTTGGGGGTGGTGAGGAACATGGGCGGTATCTTCTCAGGCACAGAGATGGTCCAGCTCATGGTGGACACGCTGTCCCCATCCTGGACGCTAAGGTACACCGAGTAGTTTCCTGGTGCGGTCGGGGTTCCGCTCAATGCGCATGAGGTCTGGGTATTGGAAACCATGCTCGAGCCAGGTCGCGCTGCTGTTGTCCAAGGTCCAGCTGTTGCTCCCCGTGCTGGCCGGTGTGGCGGTGGCGTTGAAATGGTAGGCCACTCCGATCTCGCCCTCCGCCTCCGGCGTCCCATCTGATTATGGGGTTGGTATAGTTGAACACCACCCGCAACTGCGCGGAGGAGTTCCAGAAATGGGAGACATAGAGGGTCTGGCCCCGGATGTCGTAGCCCAGGTCCATGACCCGCGCGCCGTCCAGGTCGCGCAAGGCGAAATCGCCCGCCCCATCCGAGCTGTAGGTGTGGCCTCCCTCCACCACCTCCACCCGCTTGACGTCCATGCCGCCGATGTCGATGGCGACGGTGACCGGTACCAGCCAATAGCCCGCGGCCTTCGGGTCCTGTCGACTGACGTCGAAGACCATGGTGTCATCGTCGCTCAAACCTTCATTGCGCAGGACGTCCGTGGTCCAGCGCCCATAGGTGTAGCTGGCCGCCTCCCCGTCCGTGGCCTTCCAGTTCTCCAAGGAATAGTTGGTCTTGGCATCGTCGATCCAGTGCAGGATGTCCGCGTCCTTGTATGGGGTAGCCTGGATGGGCATAGACCCGGAGCAACCCTCCCCTCTCAGCTATGACCTTGACCCTGTCATAGGTCTGGCCCGGGTTATCCGTGTTCCACTGGCGCGAGGCGTCCATCAGATCATAGGGAGAGGTGGGGTCCCAGGCCACATAGGGGTCGATCTCCGAACCCCATACCCAATAGCAACCCATCAGCGATGAGTTTCCAGGCACGCCGTTGTATAGGTTCGACCCGATGCCCTCGATGCGCATGCCTGCGGCATACTGGGCGTACATCATCTGGTAGGTGGCGCTGTTGCCCGGGTTCGCCATGGAGATGTAGGCGTCGCCATCGCCCACATAATCAGGGTCGTCCCAACGGCTGGAATAATTGTACACGGACGAGAAGGCGTCCTGGCCGCTCGTCGCCGCGTCCACCGATTCGGTCCAGCTCTTCTTCATCCAGGTGGTATAGTCATGAGGAAGGTGCAGCCCGATCTCCGACTGGGTGGCAAGCACATCGGAGGAGTTGCCCTCGGTGCTCATCACATAGGCGGTGGTGGGATGGTCGTAATCACGATAGTGGTTCAGCGCGCTGGCGGGACCGTTACAATCGTCCAGGCCGAAGACCGTGGCCCATTCCCACCCGTTCCACCACTTGGGAACGCTGGCTAGCGGGTCCGATTGGACGGTGGTCAATTCCAACCTGCCCGTCATCTCCACGCCGTCCAGGTTCACCACGTAATCCGTCGGCACGGCCCAGTCCACCTCGCGGTCGTACATGGCCTCGTATCGACCCTCGATCAGGTCGAAGGTCGCTGCCTGACCACCGATGGTGACCACGGCATCACCGATCGCGACACCGTTCCCGTCCTGTACGATGAGCCATGCCGGGCTGTCCTTTGGGACATATTCGTAGGCAGGCTCGACGAACGCGTATCGAGTGGCCGTCGACCTGACCCCGAAGTCATCGAGCATCCAGCCGCCGTTGATGCCGTAACTTGTCGTTCCGAGCTTGGAGATGCCAATGTCGTCGTAGAAGCGAAGCACCGGCGCCGGCGATGGTCCAGGCATCGCCACGTTGCGGGTGAAAAGGACCGCTCCACCAGTGTGGCCCACCGTCACCTGGACGGAACCGCTGCCATCAAATGCGAACGACACGACGTATCGCTCAGGCGTCAGCCCGAAATCGTCATAGCGATGCACCAGCGCGGGCACGATCCGGTCCGCCACCTTGTCCCACGACGAAGGTCGAAGGGTCATAGCAATAGATGCCCTGCGTCCCTTCCTCGCTGACCCGAAGCTCGATCCCACATACCAGTGAGCCGGTGCTGTCGTTCAGAAGGGCCTTGATGGCATAGACCCCCGGTTGTTGCCCCACCCTTGCATAGGAGGACAGCTCCCGCGGGGCGAACGCCTCGAAACTAAGGTTCCAAGCCGAAGCGCTGACCGTCGGCGCGTACTTGCGCCACCATCCGACTCTCGTTGCCGCGGTACATGAGCCAGACCCTTCCGTTGAGCACCACCGCATCGCAGTTGCCGTTAGGGTAGAGGGCGACATCACCGAAGCTGCCTTGCGTCCCGGTGGTGACATGGTCGAATGTCTCGATAGAGCCCCAAACGCCGTCGTTCAGTTCCGTGGGTCCAGGCTCGGCATGGCTGGCCGACAGCATCCCTGAGCCTAGGAAGAGACTTACGGTGAGCATCGCGAGGGCGATCGAAAGGGCGAAGAAACGATGACGGACGGGGCCGTTCTGAAACACGGGAGGAGAATGGTCTGGACGACCTTAAGCGTTATGCCGAGGCCTCCCACCTGGACATGCGGAATTCAATCGTCGAAGACGATATGCGCCCTCGGCTCCAACCTCATCTTCGGTCGGCGCGGGCCCTGTCGTAGGCGGGCCATGCGGTCATATGCTTCCAGACCACCGGCCTCGGCGATGACCTTGGACCCCCGCTCCTTCTGCTTGACCATGCTGATGTTGACCCGTTCCATCGAGCCTGGGGCGATGGCATGCAACAGCTCCAGGGAGGTCCCGAGCCCATATGGTATGGACTCCATGCGCATCTCCGTCCCTGGGACGGCGTTGAACCAGTTGCCCAAGGAACCCTCGCCCAGGCGGGTTATGGGCGTGCCGGTCGCCGCCTGCCATTCCGCCTCCGGGCCGACATTGGCGACAAGCCATTCACCGTCGATCAGCACCTCGCCCTCTCCCTCCAGCACGAAAAAGCCCAAGGAATCGTACCATTTCTTGATGAAAGGGTCCGGCTGGATGACCACGTCATACCAGGAACGGATCATGTTCATGGCGAAGATCTTGTAGCGGGCCTTGATTCCCGCGCAACGGCACAGGGCGATGAAGGCGGTGATGAGATGGAAGCACGTTCCCGTGCCCCTCTGGAACGTCTCGCCCACATCGTTCAGCGTCATCTCCTCCAGCAGCATGCGCTCCTTGACGAAGTGGATAGGCCGCCTCGGCGAACTCGCGGTCGGAGACCTTGAAGGCCCCGAGCTGGTCGGCTATGGCGATGACGGTGGGATCGTTCGGGTCGCAGTACAACGTGGGGCGGAGGTAGCGCTCCTGGGAGCGGCAGGTCCGCATCGATTCATGGTATGGTGGTATCTCGTACTGCCTCAGTGGGCGGACATGACGTTCCTCGCCCTCAGGAACGACCCGCAACCGTTTCAGCTCACGCATGTTGAAAAGGATCACCTTGGACAGGGACCAACCGCCCCTGGCCATGAGCGAGATGTAGGCACGTTGCGGCATGTAACCGTTGTCCTTGATCTCCCCCAGTCCGGTCATTTCGCCCCCCTCCTCATATCTGAGGATACCATCCTCCGTACCTCTTCCGCACAGCCCCTGGACTCCTTGCCGGCCACTCGGGTCACCCCTGGTTCCAGCACTGGACCGGGCCGGTCGCACACCGGGCAGCGTTCCAACATGCGCACCCGGTCGCTGGTTATGATGAAGCCGGGATAGCTTCCCATGGCCCCGTCCAGGAAGGCCAGGCGTCCCGTTTCGCCATATCCTACGGGACGGTACTCGTCATCAAGGACCATGGTATGCATGTAGGTGTGTGGGATGTGCAGGTGATGTCCCTCAGGGCACTGGGTCATCCAGCCGTTCGCCTCGACCATACCGTAAAGGTCGATGCACTGGTCAGGTGGGATGCCGAGGAACTCTTCCACATCACGGCGGAAATCAGCCTCGGGCATACGCTTGCTCTCATGGACCTTCCAGCCACCACCGGTTAGGACGCAGCCCCTCTCCCCGAGGTCGAAGGTGCGCCCTTCTTGCTTCAATCTCTCGATGACCGAATGCACTAGGAACGGCGCCCCCACCAGCGCCATCTCATGACCTTCACGCTGGTTGCGCTCGATCCAGGTTATGATGTCCTCTACCGTCCTTTCCGACCTGCGCCTGGCGATGTATTTGAAGGCCCGGTTCTTCAAGCCGTGGTCCTCGCTCATGCTGAGGCGGATCAGTTCGGTGTCCACCTTGCGATCGACCGCCACATTGACGTCACGCATGATGTCGAAGAAGATGGTCCCTAGACGCCCAGCGAAGAGGTTGGTCTTGAAGGGGTGGGGTAGCAAAAGATAACCGCGCATTTGCGGGTTCCAATGGGGGAAGAACATGGAGATGACGCCCTTGGCCATGGCATATTCGTTGGTGAGGAAGCAACGCATGTCCCGGGGCATGAAGGTGTGGCGTCCCCCCGTGCCGCTGCTGTAACAGACCGCCATCCCGGCGGAGTTGAAGGAATCTATGACCTGGTCATGGGAGGGCGACCTGCCGCTCACCTTGATGCGAGGCAGCTCCCCCGTGTAGACGTTTCCGAGCCAGAGGGCGAAGTCCTTGCCAGGGGGGCAGTCCTTGAAGAACTCGGACGGGATCAACGGCACCTTGTCCAGATCTTCAAGGTCACGAATCTCCTCCGGAGAGACCTTGGCCTCCTTGCAGAAATCATGGTACATGCGGTTCAATCGGTAATGACGCTCGAACTGGTGCTTCACCGCTCGGAAACGCATCCGGTCCGCCTCATCCTTTGGGACCCGATATAGGTCAGGGGGACCGAAGACCGCCTCCTCCGATGGCGTCCAGTCCTCCCTCCTGGGGATGTACCTGGAGGCGAGGTCCTCAAAACGGCTCAGATCTTCGGCATATCCCATTCGTTTTGCTCATGCAGCATCGATTATTTAGAACCCGGGCATGGATGGAACGGCAATGCCACGACCTCTTAGATAGATGTCAGTGAGTCGATGGCAACAGGATTAAGCTTAATTAAATCGGGACGAGTTGTCGAAGGCATGGTCCAGATGCCAAGGGTGGGCAGGAAATGGCACATCGTGGTCAGTCTATTGCCAGTCATCGCCCTAATCCTGGTCTTGAAGTACATATTCCATATTCCTTGGACTGGGAGGTCATCGAGCTCAACGCCCTTTTCACGAGCATCATCGCGGCGTCTACCTTCCTGCTCGGTTTCCTCATCGCCGGTGTGATCTCCGATTACAAAGAGAGTGAGCGTATCCCTGGAGACCTGGCATGCAGTTTGGAGGCCATCTATGATGAGGCCTACCTCATGGACCGATACAAGAGCACAACCGCCACCCAAGCTTTCCTTGCCTTTCATGTGGCCTTGATACATGATTTCGACGGTTGGTTCCATCGCAAGGTACGTACCAAGGACATCCTCGCCAAGCTCACCTTGATGAACGACCATCTGCTGCAGCAGGAGGATCTGACCAAGGGGATTTCATCACTCGAATCAAGCATGAACAGACCAACGTCCGCAGGATGGTGACCAGGCGCATCCACACCATCCGCGAAACCAGCTTCGTTCAGTCCGGTTATACCATCGTGGAGATCCTGGCGGTCCTGCTCATCTTTGGCCTTCTGCTGCTGAACTGGAACCGGTGTACGAGTCTCTCGTTCATCGTGGGGGTGATGTCGTTCATCATCCTCTACATGCTCCTACCTCATCAAGGACCTGGACAACCCGTTCGACTTCCAAGATGGGGAGACGGGGAGCGAGATATCCCTCCGACCGCTGAAGTATCTTATCGAACGTCTCGATAGGACAAGTCTATGAGCAGGTTCTGCGATGAGCTCAGGTCACCCCTCTACATCGTTTAAATATGCCAAACCTGTTCTTCCCGCTCACCCGAGGAGAAGCTGAATGGAGGAGACCATCCCCCCCACCGACCCTGGAAACCTCCAGGACTATGAGAGGGCTTACAATGAGTTCAATTGGGCCTCTATCCACAAGAACTTCGGTTGGTCCAGGGGTGGGGTTTTCAATGTGGCCGCAGAGGCGGTCGATCGCCATGCCAAGGGCCTAAGGAAGGACCAAGTTGCGTTATACTCCGTTCTTGCCAGTGGCGATGTGGTCCCGGTCACGTTCAGAGAGATGTCGGAGAGGTCCAGTCGCTTCGCCGATGGACTGATCAAGCTAGGTGCCGCCAAAGGGGACCGCATCTTCGTATTCCTGGACCGCAACACGGACCTTTTTGTCTCTCTCATCGGCATCGTGAAGATGGGAGGGATAGCTGGTCCTCTGTTCTCCGCCCTAGGGCCTGAGGCGGTCCTGGACCGAGTGAGAGATTGCCAGGCCAGCTATATGGTGGTCTCCCCCTATCTCTACGAACGGATCCGCCCGGTCCTCAAGGAACTGGACGTCATAAAGCGGTTCATCATCGTAGGTGACAACACCGGCATGGGCGAGAGGACCGTCCGCTTCGAGGATGTGTCAGCGTCAGGCGACCCAGACTTCCAAGCGATAGGGATGGGACAGAACGACCCTTACATCATCCACTACACCTCAGGCTCCACCGGTAAGCCGAAGGGCATAATGCTCGGGCACAAGGCGATGCTGCAGCAGCTCATGACCTGCCGCAACGTGGTCGACCTGCGCGATGGGGACATCTACTGGTGCACTGCCGACCCGGGCTGGGTAACGGGCACGTCCGTGGGCATCCTGGGGCCTTGGTATCTCGGCATCACCATCATCTCCTATGAAGGCCGTTTCGACCCCCGCACCTGGTATTCATTGATCGAACGCTTCAACGTGACCGTCTGGTTCACGGCGCCGACCGCCCTACGTATGCTCATGAGGGCAGGGGATGGGGCGGTGCAGGAGTTCGACCTATCCTCCTTAAGGCACATCTGCTCCGCCGGAGAGCCGTTGAACCCGGAAGTGGTGCGTTGGGGCCAGAAGTCGTTCCAAAAACGCATCCACGACAATTGGTGGCAGACCGAGACCGGTGCCCCTTGCATTTCGAACTACCGTTGCATGACCATCAAGCCCGGCTCCATGGGGAGGCCGGTGCCTGGTGTCGTGGCAGCGATTGTGGACGAGAATGGAAAGGAGCTGCCGCCCCGTAAGGAAGGGTTCCTCGCGCTCCGCCCAGGCTGGCCCTCGATGATGGTCGGCATATGGGGCAACATATCCAAATTCCGCGAATACTTCTACGTGCCTGGATGGTACATCTCAGGGGATCAGGCCTACCAGGACGAGGACGGTTACATCTGGTTCCTGGGGCGCGTGGACGATGTGATCAAGACCTCCGGCGAAAGGCTGGGTCCGTTCGAGGTGGAATCGGCCCTGATCGAGCATCCGGCGGTGGCAGAGTCGGCCGTGATCGGCAAACCCGATGAGCTGCGCGGTGAGATAGTGAAGGCGTTCATCGTGCTCAAACCGGGCCACAATCCCTCGGAGGAGCTGAAGAACGAGATCAGTCAGTTCGTCCGAACCAGGCTTTCATATTACGCATACCCCAGGGAGATCGATTTCGTCACCACCCTGCCCAAGACCCGCTCGGGGAAGATAATGCGCCGGGTGCTCAAGGCCAAGGAGCTAGGTCATCCCCTGGGCGACCTGTCCACATTGGAGGATTAGGATCCGACCGGGCTCAATGGTCGGACGAGATCGGTCCATATTTTCGCTCATAGAGCTCCAACACTGCCTTCGGGTCGCGTATCACATGGTCCTCCCCGATCATTTCCACGATGCCTGCCTTGCGCAATGAATCCAGGGTCATCGTGGCCACCCCTGCCAGAACAATATCCACCCCCTCCTCCTGAGCCACCCTTATGACGCTCTCCAATGCCCGGCTGGAGGTGATGTCGAGCTCATGGGAGGTCTCGAACATCAATATGGCGATCATCTTGGGTTTAGGTTGAGCCATCACCAACGCCTTCAACTGTCTCTTGACCACCGAGCTGTTGGCATAGAAGAGGTCCCCGTCGATCAGGTAAAGCCTCAGGCCCGGGATCTCCTTGGCCTCGGGATAGAGCGAGATGCGGCGGAACTCCTTTGCCGATGGCATCTGGCCCATCAGTGAGCCCCCGACCCGGCTCGCCCTCCATACCATGAGGGCGATGGCGACGATTATCGCCAGGACCAGGCCGACCAACACCTCGAAGATGAGCACCCCGAAGAGCGCCACCATCGCCAGATAGAACTCGGCACGTTGGGTGTGATAGAACCTCGCCATCAGTTTGGTCTTGAGGGCCCCTCTGACCGCGAAGATGACGATCACTCCGAGGACCGCCTCGGGTATGTAATAGAAGACCCCGGTGAGGAAAAGGAGCACGGTCATGACCATGAGCCCGGCGATCACCAACGCCATATTCGATCGCAGCCCGCTGTTGTCCCCTACCATGGAGGCGGACATGCTCACACCGTTGCTGATGCCCTGGGTGACCCCCGCGCCCAGGTTGGTCGCCGCCAGGGCCACCAGTTCCTGGTTTGGGTCAACCTCCCCCCTGTGCCGCTCCCCCACCTCCTCCCCGATAGCTATGGACTCCGAGAAGCACACGAAGGCGATGCCGATGGCGGCGGGTATGAGGACGCTGAGGGTGGTCAGGTCGATCTGCGGTGCCTGCAAGGACGGCAACCCTTGGGGGATCGAACCCACGACGGCAACGTCAAAGTTGCCCTCGAAGTCCATCAGATAGGACAGGGCCAAGGTCGCCACGAACAGGATGAGTACCGCCGGCAGTTTCTTGAACCGCACCTCAAGGATTACCATGACCGCGATGCTGACTAGAGCCAACACCACGGTGCTGGAGTTGGCATGTCCGATCTCATTGAGAACATAGAACATCTGGTCGAAGAAGTTGCCAGTGCCCTTCTCCACCCCCAGTAGCTTCGGTATCTGCCCGATGATGATGGTGAGGGCCAGCCCGAAGAGGAAACCCTTCATAACCGGGAAGGATATGAAATCGGCCAGGAACCCGAGGCGCAGGACCGCCGCGATCAGCAGCATTATGCCCACCATGAACGTGACGGAGAGGATGACGTTCACAGCGTCCTCGTTGGTGGCCAGTACGATGCCGGCGACTGCGGTGGCGGTCAGAATGGCCATGGCGCTGGGCGTGCTTACCACCGAATGCTTGCCCGACCCGAATATAGCGTACAGGAAGAGAGCGATGAGTATCGAGTAGAGGCCGTACTGCGGGGGGACGCCTGCCACACCGGCTATCCCCATCGACTCCGGTATGATCAGACCGACGATGACGATCGCGGCCAGTATGTCGTACCGCAACCACTCGGGCCTATAGCGGGGGAACCATTGGAGGATCGGGACCATCTTGGTCAATCGTTGTAATGCGGCGGTCCTGTCCACGTTCACATCTCCTGCCTGGTCCTTTGATAAATAATCGTTCGGCCATTAATAAGCATCTTGGTCCATGCCAGTCCTATTTTTCAACCTATATCCTCTCTACCGCTCCAATATGCCCACCATGACGGAACATTCGGTTGCTTGATGATGATTATTAAATACCATCTTCACGACTTTATCATATTGGTCCAATGGCTTGTTTGATCTTTGCAAACCCGGTCGTTGTGCATTTCATATGGAGGTAGTATCGGATGATCAATAAGGAACTGATCCAAAAGATCATGGTTAAGCCAGGCAAGAAGATCGATCTTAAGGACTATGAGACGGGATGGGCGCAGAATGAGGATCTGAAGAAGGCAGGGGAGGATGTGGTCAAGGAGGCCGCACTAAGGATATTGGAGCATAACCGTCAAGCCCTTGCCGCATCTCAAGAGCTGCTTTGGGCTAACGACATCCACTCCGTGCTTATAGTCCTCCAAGGAATGGACACAGCGGGAAAGGATGGGACCATCCGTCATGTCATGTCTGGCGTCAATCCCCAAGGGTGCCGGGTGACGAGCTTCAAGGTACCATCTTCGGAGGAGCTCGACCACGACTTCCTATGGCGCCATTCCAAGGCCCTTCCAGCAAAGGGGGAGATAGGGATCTTCAACCGTTCCTACTATGAGGACGTCCTCGTCGTCCGAGTACACCCTGAGATACTGGAAGGCCAACGTCTGCCACCTGGGAAACGTGGCGATAAGTTCTGGGAGAGACGCTACGCCGACATCAATGCGTTCGAAAGGCACCTGGACGAGAATGGGACCTTGATCCTCAAGTTCTTCCTGCATATCTCCAAGGAGGAGCAGAAACGGAGGTTGATGGACCGCCTGAAGGACAAGGAGAAATATTGGAAGGTCTCCCCGGCCGACCTTAAGGAACGGGGGTACTGGGACGACTATATCTCCGCATACAACACTATGCTCAGCAAGACCAGCACCAGTTGGGCTCCCTGGTACATCATTCCGGCCGACTACAAATGGGCGGCGCGCGCCTTGGTCGCGGACGTCATCGCGGGGAAGATAGAGGACATGGACCTGAGCTACCCCAAAGTGACCGATGCACAGATCGAGGAGCTGAAGAAGGCCAAGAGGCAGTTGAAGAATGAAAAATAGGGAAAGGCCTGATGGTGGTAAGGTCCGCCGATGGTGGACCCAATTCACTTTTTCATCAGGTCTATGTCCACCTTATAAGGGATCAGGCCCAGTTCATTCGCAATCGTTCTGAGCACCCTCTTCTCCAGACGACTTATCTCATCGCCTGGCATACCGATCATGGCGAACTCCTCGTCACGGACCGCCAATGCTGTCAATTCCCCTATGTTCATGAGCCATCTCTTGAAATCCGTCGATTCCTTCCCCTCGACGATCTTCAAGGCATAAGCTGTGACCTGGAGGTCGGCCAGGATGCGCTGCATGTTCTCCTCTTTCTTGGCATACATGGTCTTGGCGTCGATTTCTGCCTGAGCTGCGGCCTTTGCTTCGGGAATGACCGCCCCGATGAGTCCATTCCCTGGGTATTTCTTGGCCGCCAGTTCGAAGCCGTTCCTAAGGGCCTTGAGCTCCTTCCTTGCCCGCCTCGGGGTGTCCGCTATGATTATAGCATGACCTATCCAGGTCCCGGCCATCACGAGGGATTTCCACTCATCTTGATTGAAGGCGTCCTTTGAGGTCATGCTGACGCACCCCCAGTGGAAGGAAGGACCGACCCCACCCTCCCCTTGTACTGGCTGATGTAAAGGTTATAGTAGAATCCTTTTTTGGCCATGAGCTCATCGTGCGTGCCCTTGCTCCACGATCTCACCACTATTGATGACCAATATCCGATTGGAATCCTTAATGGTGCTGAGACGGTGGGCGATCACGAAGCTGGTCCTACCCCTTTGCAGTTCCTTGATGGCCTCCTGGATCATCTTCTCGGTCCTAGTGTCCACGTTGCTCGTGGCCTCATCCAATATGAGCATGCGCGGGTTGGCCACCATGGCCCGGGCGATGGTGATCAATTGCCTTTGGCCTTGGCTGAGGTTCGCGCCGCCCTCCGTCAGGACCGTCTGGTACCCTTCCGGGAGCAACATGATGAAATCATGGCAGTTGGCCTTCTTGGCCGCAGCGATGCACTCGTCGTCCGTCGCGCCTTCCCTGGCGTACTTGAGGTTGTTCATCACCGTGTCGGAGAAAAGGAATGCCTCCTGCAGCACCACCCCGATCTGACCACGCAGGCTGGCCTGCGTGACGTCGTAGATGCTATGGCCATCGACGGTTATGCTTCCAGAATCGATGTCATAGTATCGGGTGAGGATGTTGATGATGGTGCTCTTCCCCGCTCCCGTCGGACCGCACAACCCGATCTTCTGGCCAGGGGTGGCCGTGAAGCTGTTCTTCTTGAGGATCTTCTTCCCCTTGACATAGCTGAAATCGACATCCTGGAAGACCACATGCCCTTCGATCGGTGGTAGGTCCGTGGCATTGGGCTTGTCCATGATCTTCGGGACCTCGTCGATGATGCGGAAGATGCGTTTCGCTCCCGCCAAAGCCTGGAGGATGAAATTGTAATTGAAGAAAATGGCGAACAATGGCATTATCAATAGGACCGACAGGTTGATGAAAGTGACCAGCTCCCCCAAATCCAAGTTGTCGTTGAGGAACATGGCAGAACCGGTCAAGGCCACCACCGCCACCCCGATATAGGCGGCCATCGCGATCATCGGGCCGATTATGAGGCCGAGCAGCTGTGCCTTGGCCCCCACGTCCCTGACCTCTCGACTGGTGAGGTCCATCGTCTCCACCTTGGCCTCAGAGGCCCGTAGGCTATCAGGGTCTTGGCGCCCGCAAGCGTCTCCTCCCCGAAACCACTGAGGTTCGCCAGCCTCTCCTGTAATTGTTTGTAGACCGGTCTGGCGATGCGTGAAAGACCCCAGATGATCAATAACATGACCGGGATCACCAGCAGCGCGACCATCGCCATGATGGGGTTCAACACCACCATCGACACAGCGATGATCACCAGCAGGAAGGCACCGAATATTATGCTTCCCAGCGGCCCTTGGAACAAGGCCGCGATGGCATCGATGTCATTGGTGACGCTGCTCATCAGCTCGCCGATGGGCTGACGGTCGAAGAAGTTCAATGACAGCTCTTGGGTGTGCTGGAACAGTTCCTTCCTCAATTTGAACAGTGCCCCTTGCGTGATAGACGAAAGGAGCTGGTAGGCGGTGAATATGGTCGCAAAGGCCACTCCGGCCAAGACGAGCATGAACATCGCCATCCGATACAGGTCATCGTCGGTGGCCCCTTGCTCGATCTTGGTGACCGCCTGACCGAGCAAGATGGGGATCAAGATGAAGCACAACGTGCCTATGCCCAAAAGGGCCAAGCATGCCACCAACTTGATCTTGCTGGCAGTAAGGTACAACAAGAGACGTTTCCCCGTCCCTTCGGCGGAGCTTTTTTCACCGGCTCGTTCGTCGTCATTGGTAGTCCTCCGGGCGCAGTCCGCCAAGTTGAGAATTGAATATCTCTTGATACAGAGGACTAGTGGTCATCAACTCTTCGTGGTTCCCTTACCGCCGACGATCTCCCCGTTCTCGAGAAGGACGATCTTATCGGCCAGGAGGACGGTGCTGATGCGTTGGGCCACTATGAAATTGGTGGTGTTGGCCAAGATCTTCTTGAGTTCGCCCTGGATGCGGCTCTCTGTGGTCACGTCCACCGCGCTGGTGCTGTCGTCCATGATCAGGACGCGTGGATTGGCGCACACGCCTCGCGCTATGCAGATGCGCTGCCTCTGTCCCACCGGAGAAGTTCGCCCCTTTGCGCGAGACGCGTCGATCATAACCCTCTTGATTGCTCATGATGAACTCATGGGCGTCAGCCGCCTTGGCGCTGGCCTCCATCTCATCGTCCGTTGCCTCTGGCATCCCCATCTTGATGTTCTGCCTCAGGTCGCCGCTGAAGAGGATGGACTCCTGCATGACCGGGACCACTATCTGGCGGAGCAGTTGTTGGGGGAGCTCCCTGACGTCGATCCCATCGATGGTGATACGACCCGATGTCACGTCATAGAAACGGGGTATCAGGTTCACTATGGTGGACTTGCCGCATCCGGTAGATCCGAGGAAGGCGACGATCTGGCCTGGCTCGGCGACCAGATTGATGTTCTTGACAGTCTCCTTGGAACCTGGTCCGGCGTAACTGAAGGATACGTTCTCGAACACAACCCTTCCCTTTATCGTGGCCGGGTCAACGATCCTCGGCTCTGGCGGGTCCTTGACGGTGGGTTCGGTCTTTATCATGTCATAGATCCTTCCCGCGGAGATGTCCGCCGAGGAGAGCTGGGGCAATAGGATGGCCAGATTGAACATCTGCACCAGGATCATCAGGAGGTATTGGCTGAAGGCCACCAGCTGCCCTACCGCTGCCGGGTCGTCTATGGCCGCAGGTCCTCCGACCCAGAGGGCGAGCGCCGTCGAAATGCCAATGACGCCGAACATGCTTGGCAAGATCCAATATTGCGTCCTCATAGGCTTTTCCGCGGCCTTGCGGTAACTTTGGTTCACACCGTCATATCGTTGGTTCTCATAGTCTTGGCGCATGAACGCCTTGGTCACTCGTATGCCAGAGAAGTCCTCTTGGAGCACATTGTTCATGTCGTCCAGTTTTTTCTGACGCTCCTTGTATTGCTTCTGCAGTTTGATGGCGACCACTGCCAAGACGATCGCCATCAATGGTATGGCTATCAAGAAGATCCAAGCGAGGTCTGGGCTAAAGACCAGGACGGCGACGACCGCGATGATGATGGTGAACGGGGCTGCCAGCAAGAAGCGCATGGACAACTGAACCGCGATGTTGATCTGGTAGATGTCGTTGGTCAGACGGCTCATCAACTCTCCAGTGGGGTACTGGTCGAAGTTCTTGAACGAATAGGCCTCTATCTTCTCGAAGGCCCTGGTTCGGATGTAGTTGCCCGTTCCCTCCGCGAACGCGACCGCCATCATGATGCTCAGTAACATGAAGACCGCATAGAGGAAAGCGAAGAGCATGATGCGGAGGGATGATTGGATGATGACATCCCGACCAGCCTCCCCCAACAGGACACCGTTGTTTATGAGATTCTGAACCTCCGATGGGATCAGGATCATCATAACACAACTAGCTAACACAAAGATCTGAGAGATCAGGACGAACTTCCATGATTTCTTGTACAACGTGGTCATCTTCACTAAATTGCCTAAGTACATGGCTCATCCCCAAGATCTGTTTCTCGAATTGGAGTTGACCTTAGTTAATGATTGCTATGGATGGGAGAAGGAATGGCTCTGAGGCACTGTCAGGATGGCATGCGATGAGCATCACCCTATCGCTCAAAGGGATCAAGAGAAAGGATGAAGAAGACCGAGAACGCCATCATCGCCCTCTTTTACATGGACGAGACCGATCCCTCCCTGGCAAAGAGGTCTCCTGGGAAGAATAGTCGTTCAAGGAGGAGAGGACGGTCCGATGACCAACAGGATACCATAGGTGTCATCGAAGCCCGATGGTCTTTAACCTTTTGTTCTAAGACGTTACCACCTTTCTCCAATGCCATCGTACTCCATCAGATAAGGTCCGCCTCAGCCATATGATGCCGTCAAAACCTGCCTAGCATCATCCAATGCACTTGGTGAAGCGGCGGATTGACATGGATTCTTAATTCTCAATATAAATCAATTAAATATACCTATGATTACAGATTCCACTCGATAATCATGATCGACCCCAACAAGATCGGTGCTGAGCAAAGAGCGGCCTTGGAGAAGGAGATACTCAGGGATTTCATTCTGATACAGATCCAAACCTATGTCGACTCAGTGGCCAGCGCACCCGCCGTGGACGAGCTTCGCCCTCACATAATGGAGGCGGGGAAGATGTTCGCCGACGCGATAATCGACCTATACGAGATCCAGGGCGACGATCTGAACAAGATCGGAGAGGTCACCAATCTCGCCGAGGAGTTCCTCGGGATCGACCACATCGAGATGGAGCGGACCTCAAGCATGATCGTTCGCGTGGGTGGTTCGAAGTGCCCCTGGCGCAATGGCCAAGTTGAGGCTTGCAAGGCGGTCCATGAGATATTCACCAATGGGATGTGCACCCGTGTCGACCCAGAACATCAATGCCGGTTCACCCAGATGATAACGAACGGCGACCCCGTCTGCTGTTGGGTGCTGGAGAAGAAAAAGGAATGAGCAGGACCGTCAAAGGACCGGCCCCCATCATTTGATGTCCCTAATGATGGTGGGCATCATCCATGGACATGCTTAGCCTCTGTCCAAATATCCTCCATCCAGGCGAGATGCTCAGGTTTCATAAGGCAGGACCGGAGCAATGTGACGTTATCATCGTCGATCACCACATCAGGCCATATGGAGCGGAACTTCAGCGAGGGCATCCTGAACTTGGCGAGAAACAGGCCGTTCCTCTCCGCCGTTTCGAACAGCCTATCCGAAAGGAGCGAGGTCTCGGTGATGGACATGGCCTTAGGCGCCCATACCACGATGTCGAGCTCCGGGGCCATGATGGTCCTGAAGCGTCCGTCGCCTTCCAACCTGGAAAAAAGCGACATGGCCGCGAGATGGCATCGCTCCAGGTTTTTCGCGAACTCGCCGTTGGGATCCAGTGGGAACATCCTCTGCGTGGCCCACAAAGCCACCGCCCCGGCCCCGGCGCGGGAGCATTCTAGGCTGATCTCCCCCAGGTGGAGCGTGCCCGAGGTGAAATATGTATAGGGTGAGTCATGCTGGTAGAACCGTCCCACCGACGGGTCCTTGAACAGGATGCAACCGCAACCATAGGGCTGCATGCCATGTTTATGGGGGTCGATGACGATGGAATCGGCCTCGGCGATGACATCGAAAACCCCGCGGGCATATCGGTCCAAGCCCTCCACCAGTTTGAAGTAACCACCATAGGCCGCGTCCACATGCACTCTGAAACCATGCTCACGAGCGAGGGCCAGGATCTCAGGTAAAGGGTCCAATGAACCGGTCCCTGTGGTCCCGAGGGTGGCGACCACGGTGCCCACATCCCCCTTGGTCAGTTCCTCCCTCAACGCATCCATGTCCATGCGGCACCTCCCATCGCTCCTCACGGCGGTGAAACGAACCCCGAGGACCTCGCACAGTCGAGAATGGGTGTAATGGGCCTGGTCGGAGGCCAGCACTCTCATTCCTGGACGTGAGTCGGCTCGAGACCCATAGTGCCTCCATGTTCGCCATCGTGCCCCCTCCGGTCAGGTGACCGAGGTGACGTTCGTACCCGAACATCCTTGCCAGGTCCGCCACGGCCTCCTTCTCCATCTGAGAGCTGGCCTTTCCACCATCTAGGGCATGGTTGTTGGGATTGATCCAAAGTGAGAGCATGTAGGCGGCCTTGGACACTGGATGAGGGGGTTTCAACATCTGTCCAGCGTAGAGGGGGTGTGGATAGGGATAATTGTCCCTCATGCGCATCGCCACCTCTGCCAAGACCTCATTCATCCTTTCTGACGTCCAACACTATCCCCTGCATCGGGAATTGGGGCGAAACCCTCTTCCATCATTCCCAATGCAGTCCGCAAGGCATCCAAGCTGTCCCTCTCCAGATGCATGTTCGAGTATTGGCGGGTCGAATTAATATGGTGAGGTCGAAAGACCTTCCTTCTGGTCAGCCTTAGAGCAATGATCAGCCCCCGAGGATAGGTGGTTATCAAGGCGATGATCAGTCCCACGACCGCCGCCGCACCACCGTTCACGAACCTCAATGGCAGAGGTTTACCGTAGGCCCGGTTGAAGCCCACCGCGAACAGCAACAAGATCCCGAGGACGTTGGAGACCAGGATGGCGGTGCTCAGAGGCTCGAGGAAGTAAGATCGGGGCCAGTATCAGAACGCCTGCGATGGCGGCGAGGATGATGGTGCCAGAGAGGATCCTGATGGCCCAGCCTCGATCCAGACCTGCGACCCCATCGACATCTGCCAGTTCATTTACGAGCCCTAGATAGAGCCTCTCCCTCTTTTTTGGTTCGATATTGCGCAGGATGGAGTCATCCAATTGTGATCGGACCTGGTCGACCGCTTCCTGTCTACGGCCGTACGTCCTTCGACATCGAAACGATCTGTCTCTCCTGGTTCAGGATATATTTCCTTTCCCAGATATAGAAAAGTCCATCGGCGAACACCCCAGGCGATGCAACAGGCCAAAGCCGTCTGCACGATGTTCTCCTTGATGAAATCAGGAGCAAACTCCACGTTCCATAGGACGCTGGTGAAGGTCATGGCGATTATCACCGCATACATGACCTCCGCCCCTGCCCAGTATTTCCCGATATAATCAGCCAACTTGCCCATCTAATCCCCAAAATCATAACGGCATGAGAGACGATATGTAACTGTGGATTACGGTGGCGTCAATTTGCAACCGGAAAGTAGTGGCTGCCTCTTATCTCAATTAGAAAAGAACCATCATACGAATGTCAGCCTCCCCTCCACCTTCCGACCCACATTCTGATGGTCGCGCAACCACTCCTCCAAAACCTCACGCGCCGAGGTGGAGACCACCTTCGCCTTGATGGCGCTGAGCTCCTCCAATGTCACTCCCAAGGTAGGTGCCAGCATTCCGTGCATGGTAACCTTGGAGCACGAGTGAATAATGGCCCGCCATCGACGACCGGTTTGCCGTCCAAGCTCAAGTTCCGTCAACTCGCCCGTCCGGTCATCGTGAACCGCTCTCACCTTGGAATTGACCTGATAGCACTCGCCCTCCCCGTTCCGATTGGACGGACGCATCACGTTGGCGAAGATACGCCGCAGCTGTTCCCCCGTCACCGTAAAGCTGGTAAGGACATCGTTGTAGGGGAAACAGGTCATCAGGTCCCTAAGTGTCACAACCGGACCGATCTCCTTGGAGCGAATGGACCCGCTGGCAAGGAGCACCAGGTCGCACCCCAACATCTCCGCCAGGGCATCGGCGAACAGGTTGCCGATCTCCGTCTCCACCTCGCGTTTGGGATGGGTGTGCTTATACGTCAGTTTGCTCAGCATGGAGTTGTACTTGTTGTCCACCTTTGACTGGAAGGAGGCTATGTAGCCCTCCAGCTCATTGTCCGGGGTGACCATGGCATCGTCCACGGTCACGAGCCGCCATTGGTAGCCGATGATGTGGTTGGTCTCATCGTCCACCTCGATGTCCAACCGGCCGATCTGATCGGTGCCAGTCCCGGCGGTGACAATGATGATGCCATTCTCCTCCAACGGCTTCTCGATGATGCTGTGCGAATGCCCTCCGATGATCAGGTCCACCCCCCATTCCGGCCTCAAAAGCCTGGCGAACTCCACATCCGACTCCAGACCGATGTGCGTCAGCAGAACGGTCAGGTCTATGTCCTCGTTCCGGTAGGCGTTGCAGATGCGGCCCACCTCGTTGCTGGCCTCCTCCAAGGTGACGAAGCTCCCGATGAGGTTGTCGCCTTTGATCTGGTCCATGACCTTCTCCGTGATGATGCCCGTCACCAGGATGCTGAACCCGTCCTTCTCCAGGATGACGAAAGGCCGCATGAGGCGTTTGTTACCTGGTTTGATGTAGAGGTTGGCGTTCACCACCGGGAAGTTCGCCACCTTCTCCAGGAAGAGCAGGTGGGCCAGACCATAGTCGAACTCATGGTTGCCCAAGGTGACCACGTCCGGGGCCAGGTAGTTCATGATGCCCATGGTGGAGATGCCCTTGTACTCGCTATCGATAAGAGAGCCCTGCACCATGTCCCCAGCGATCATGTACAGGACGTTCTTCTCCTCCTTCCTGACCTTATTGATGTAGGCAGAGAGCAGGGCCAGGCCTCCGACGCTCTTCCCCCCGTCCTTTCCCTCTGCCAGGAAGTCCCCGTGCATGTCGTTGGAATGCAATATGCAAAACCGTTTCGTCCCCATTCTCCTCGCCCGGAGAACTAGGGATTTGACGGCATAATATGATTATCGTTGATTCCAGGCACCTTCAGATGGTCCTTTCCAGTTGGTCGATGAACTCCTCTGCCTGGGCGATCCCCTTCTGCCAGAACGCCTCCTCGGAGAGGTCGAAACCGAACTCCATGGCCAGGTCGGCGGCCGAACGGCTCGAGCCTGCGGCCAGGAGGGCCTTCACCTTGGGCACGAAGGCGGGACCCTGCTCCTTGTACAAGCGGTAAAGGGCGAAGACGAACAGCTGGGCGAAGACATAGGGGTAGTTGTAGAATCGCAGTCCAGCGATGTAGTAGTGCATCTTCATGGTCCATTCCCATTTCATCTCCGGCAACCAGTCCACCGCATCCCCATAGATGTCGTCCCGGGCCTTGGTCCAGAGGGAGGAGATCCTTTCACCGTCCAGGAATCCGCCTTCAGATACGGTGTCGTAGAGGCTCCATTCGAAGAAATAGCGAGCGCTGACCTGGAATGCGGCCATGCCGAACCCGTCCAGGACCTGGCAGAGGACGGCCTGCCTCTCCTCATCGTCCTTGGCCTCGGACAACAGTTTATCGGTGAGCAGCAGCTCTCCGAAAATGCTGCCGCATTCAGCGATGCACATGCTCAAGGCGCAGTTGCTCGGCCTTTGCGCCCGACTGCTGAGGTAGGCATGCACAGCATGACCTTGCTCGTGAGCCTGGGTATAAAGATCGTCCAGCCGACCGTTGAAGCTCTGCAGGATGAAGGCCGATTTGCCATTGTACCAGTCCTGGCAGAATGCGCCGCTGACCTTTCCCTTGCGTACCTCTCCGTCCAGGTGGTTCTTCTCGTACATGTCCTCCACCCATCGACCGATCTGCGGGTCGAAGCCGGCATAGGCGGAGACGATGATCCTCCTCGCTTCATTCCATGAATGTATTTCGTCCGGGGCGTTAGGTAACGGTGCCACGATGTCCCAGTTCGCGAGCTTGGGCAGACCCATCAACCTAGCCTTAGTGCGAAGGAACCTTCTGTACACCCCGTGCCATTCCTTATGGCCGCCATTAGGGCGTCGACATGCTCTCTTTCCAGGTCGTTCACCAGTAGGCTGTGGTCCAAAGGCGACCCGAACCGCCTCCAGGTCGAGGTCTGGACATGGTCGTCGCAGATGGCCCTTAAGGCGCTGGACCAGATGGTCTCGTCCTGACCCAGTTTGCCATAGACCTCCAGGTTCGCCGACCGTCTCAATTCGCGGTCGGGGTTAGAATAGTAACCGATGATCTGACCATACGGAAGGGTCTTGCTCTCCCCCTCGACCTCCAGGGTGAAGGAACGCGTGCTGAGCCATTCCCTCTGCAACTGGGACCAAGCGTGTATGCCATTCTGGTCCTTGGTCATGATAAGCCTCTCCTCCGTCTCGGAAAGCAGGTGAGGCGCACGTAGAAGTTGTCTCTCCAGGGCGTGCTTGAACTCGGAGAGGGTCGGTTCATCGACCAGATGGGGGCAGGATTGGAGCAGCCTGGAGAGGTCTATGTCAACAAAGGCCAGGTGTTGTCTGGCCTTGGTCGAGGCCTTGAGCACGGCATCGTTGAGATGCTTGGCGACAGGGTCGGTGGTGTCGGCTGAATAGAGCAACTGACAATAGATGACCACGCCCTCGTACCGAAGGGCCAAGGTGTCCATGGTCTCAAGCAGCTCCAAGACCCCCTTGGCATCCAATTCAGAGATCTTGTCCCGGTACCTCTCGGCCAGACGGGCGGATGTATCCACCATCTTGTCCAGTTCCTTCACGATCCTCTCTGGGTCTGTGCTTTCCACCAACTGGCTAAGGTCCCATTTTGCCTCTGACATGTCCTTTCCGCCTTCCTGTTCCAGAAAGGGCCTCATTCGCCAAATAGCTAACGCCTAGGGGACTTAGCGTCGTTTTCTCCCCACTGTGGCGAGGTGCAATGTTACCGCCAAGGAGATGACGATCAAGACCGCCCTTACGATCATGTTCTCAGTTAAGAACACAATCGTCAATGACATGCTGGCCCAGAGGAAGGCCATCGAAGCCAACCTCCATCGCCAGGTCAACGGCGAGCCTTCCTTGGTGGCGCGAAGATAAGGTCCCAGCCATGGGTTGGCAAGCAACCATTTCGATAGTTTCTTTGACCCCTTGGCATAACACCCTGCGGCCAAGAGCAGGAATGGGGTGGTTGGCAGCAGAGGTACAATGATCCCGATGATGCCGATCGCCAGGAATACGGACCCTAGGACGACCCACAGTCCTTTCCTTAACCTCTGACCGAGCGATGCCTTCACCTTCGGCCTCCACATTGGCTCTACTCAGAAGAGCAACTCAGTCCAGGTAGAGGAACGCCCAAACGAACAGGGCAATCTGAAGGACCATGAAGATGGGGACCAGCACGAACTTCAGTTTCCTGGTCTTGTGATGATATATCTTCATGGCCGCATAGGCGCCGAAGGGACCGAGCAATGAGAGGATAAGAAGCATCGCTTCGGACGTGCGCCATTTCCCCTTCTGAGCCTTCCGTTTGTCGCTCCAATAGGCATAGAAGGCCATTAGGTTCAGAACTATCAAACCCAACAGAATGTACCAATAAATCGACAAGAAACGCCACCCCCCTTTTTCATTCCTTAGATGATGGTTCAACCGTCGGGTATGTTATTAAATTACCGATGGAAGGCAGGGTGAAAAGGCCAATGATCGATACCATTCACAAGAATGAGGTCGAACAAATGTGTTTTAGGGTGAATGGAAAAGATCAAAACAATAAGCTTTATTGAGAGAAAAAATTAAAAAAAGACAGGTTTAGTACCTGTCCTTCGGCTTGTGCTTCGCGTAGCAGTCCCTGCAGTAGACAGGCCTGCCCTCGGTCGGTTTGAAGGGAACCTGGGTCTGGCATCCGCAGTCGGAGCATTTTACATCACTCATTTCGCGTGGTCCGTCGTTTCTGGGGCGACCATAGCTGCCCCCTTTCTTGTTGCCGTACATTACTGATCGACCTATTGTTGTATATTATCCCAAAAACCCTAACGGATCCTTGCGACAAAAACGAAAGAGAACATTCAACTATAAATAAGGAGCGGTGAGAACAAACATTCTTTGCCTCTTCATTCTCACCGCTCGGATGATTTCCGGCGATATGCCAACGTATTTTCAGAGTTTGCCGAGGATGTCTTTCCTCTTCTCCTCGTACTCCTTCTCTGTGATCATTCCCTTTTCCTTTAGGTCGTCCAATTGTTTGAGCCTCTCTTGTGTGCTCATCGTCTCAGGCATTGGCCCTACTATCCTGACCGGCATAGCGCTCGGGTTCATGACCTCGTTGGCTGTCTTGACCACCTCGAAAGGATTGGTAACATCCTCCCACGTGATCGCCCCCCCGGTCATCAGCTTTATGCCGGGGGATTGATAGTCGATCCCGCCCCGCTCCCCAGCGGTGGCGAAATAAATGTCCCCGAAACCGAGTATGCGTTCATACCACGGTTGGATGACGGTGACGTTCTGCACCTTGTCGACGCCAAGGTCTGCATATCTCAATGTGAAAAGACCATAGCGGGTGATGATTCTCCTATCGGTCACTATGAAGAGCACTCGATTCAGATAGATTATGTTGAAGAGAAGGGCCAACAATGAGAATATCAGTGGGACCACCACCACCCAAAGATGTTCCTCCAGGCTCAACCATCCCAAGGCAACGGCCCCAGCGATCAATATCCCAGATACCCCAGCCAACATTCCCAACGGCCTGTCCACCACTATCATTACGAAGGAAACGACCAAAGCGATCAAGATGATCCCCCAATCGTTAGGATGATAGAGGGCCATTGCTGCCATGTAGATGATCGCAAGGATGGTAAGGATCAGTCCCTTTCCCATAATGATGATTGCCGCCGGTTTTCCCTGCCACTTGATATTCTCCCCGCTGATCAAATATTCTGAAGCAGGGGAACCGCTCATGATCTTGCTGCCCATCTTTGATTTCTTCTCATCCGCCAATAAACCACCCCATCTCCTATCGACATCAGGAACCAGTATGCATGACATATTACTGTTGCTATGACGCTGATGTGAGCTATTCCATCAATCTCTCAGATATTTGATGACTATTGCTCTAAGTCCGAACATATGCCAACTTGCATCTCCATTATCAATCGTCCAACGAAAATCGATTGGAATGACACCATCCAGTCGCTGAATAAAATACCTTATTCTAAGACCCTTACGACTAAAGGCCATCCAAACATTTATATCGGTGCAGCAATCATATTTTGGATTCAACCCTATCGTAAGGGGGGAGGGAATAAATGAAGGAAGAACTGATGGCAGTTTTAATGATGATCGTAGTATCACTGATACTCATACTTTTGAGCATAGTGTACTTCATCATCACTCTGTTCGTGATCAAGGTTGCGGCCGATGTGGTATTCGACAATGGCGTGGACGAGAACTGGGCCGTTCTTGCGGCGTCATTGATCACTTTGGGGACCATGATTGGCGGGGCCGTGTCCCGAAAGCCAACCCTGGTACTGACGAAGTGAACTCCGAACTTCGTCGGAGTAGCAACCCAGGTCAAACTAAACCACTTTCTAAATTTTTTAATTACCTTGTTTTGAGAACGAACTTTCAAATGTAATCATAATTTATGAAATATCAACCGAGTGATGCTACATTTAAATATTTATTGATTTGAATAATAATTAGTATTATTTATGTTCGATTTGACTTCTATGTTCGTTATTCGAAAAAAGTCTGGGGTGAAGGGTTGAGCAATAAAGAGATATCATTGACGACAACTCAAAAGAACCAAATGGCTTCCCTCGTCCCTTTGGCATATGAAGCCCATCTCTTCGCGTACCCATTGATTCTGACAGAGTACCATAGAAGGGTAATGACGAATGTGTCTAAGGCAGAGGGGGGTAGAGCCCCTATGGGCCAAATGGTTCGGGGCGAACAAGGTCCCATAGCATTGAGTGCCTCTGACCTGCCCAACCCTGATTTCAAGGAGTTCTCTGCATGGCTTGACGTTATCGACAAACCGATGGTTCTATCTGTTCCCAACATCAGGGGTCGGTTCTACGTGATTTCGTTATTCGATGCCTGGGGGAATATTTTCCGGTCTATTGGGACCCGTTCCACTGGGGAGTGGAAGGGCAATTTTGCTTTGGTGCCCCATGGTTTCAAGGGGACCCTCCCCAAGGGAGTTATGCGGCTGGAATGCCCTACCAGGACGGTTCGACTAGCCGGGAGGATCCAATGCCATGGCATGGAGGAGATGAAACCAGTGGGGGAATTGAGCGAGGCGGTCCACCTGGTACCTCTGAAAGCGTTCGGGAATGGAACCTCGGCCAAAATGATGCGCCTCCTCGGTCGCTTTGAGCGTCACCGCATCGACCGGTCCATCGTCATCGACGTCGACCCGTCGGTCCAAGTAGAAAAGGTCGACCCCTTGTTCTTCCTCCAGATGATGAGCGAACTCGTGAAGGACAACCCACCAGACCCGAAGATGAAAAAGTTCCTGGAGGGGTTGGGGGATCTAGGATATAGGAAGGACAGATCGTTGGTTCTGATCGACATCGATCGGATCACCCACATGGCGATCGACAAAGGGGCGGAAAAGGCTCGGAAGGCGATGGCAGATGTGGAGGCCCATATCAAGGCCGAGGATTGGGAGATATGGGCCCCTCGGACGAGGACGGTCGAACACGCCAAGGACCATCTGCAAAGGGCCCTGATGACGGGGCAGCAGATGGGGATAGACCTACCCGATGACTATCGCGGCTACCTGACCGGGTATGATAGTGAGCGCCGTCCACTGGACGGCAATAACAAATATGTGTTGCATTTCGAAAAGGACGGCACACCACCGACCAACGCCTTTTGGTCCCTGGCCCTATATGACAGCGCGCGCAAGCTGTCGAAAAACCGCCTAGATCGCAGCTCATTAGGAAGCTTGGACGCCCTGAACCAGAACAAGGACGGGTCCATCGACCTGTCCATCCAATCGTTCCCGCCCTTGGGGGGTAGCGAGGTCAATTGGTTACCAGCACCGATGGAAGGGTTCACACTATCCTTGAACATATACTTCCCTAAGGTGGACGAGACCGCCATGAAATGGAAGCCCCCCCTGGTCACCAAATTGGACTGAGCAACTCATCGTCGACAAGGACCAGGTAAACTTTCAATGAAACACATTGGCCGTCTGAAACCGGCCATGGACCAATTGTTATGTACCCAAGGTCGCTTGGCGATATGATGAACAGAGGGCCTAGGTCCATCTGAAAGCTATTTCTCCTAATATGTCCCTGAAACCGATGGTGCTGCGTTGAGAGCAGATCAAGTGCATCGATATGGCAGAGAAAGACCATTCGCCGCCACCTATTCCATCCTGGCCCACGATCGAGAGACGGGAGAGCTGGGAGCAGCGGTGCAATCGCACTGGTTCTCGGTGGGCAGCGTGGTGATCTGGGGCAAGGCCGGGGTGGGGGTGGTGGCCACCCAATCCTTCGTCAACCCCTCCTTCGGAAGCAAGGGTCTCGGACTGCTTCGAAGAGGGAGGTCGCCCAAGGGGGCGGTCCAGGAGCTCGTTGATGCTGACGAGGGTCGAGACATGAGGCAATTGGCCATCATGGATAGCGCGGGCAAAGGGGCCGCGTACACAGGTAAAAGTTGCATACCCGCCGCCGGTCACATCGTGGGAAAGGACCACACGGTTCAGGCGAACATGATGGGAGATCCCAAGGTCTGGCCGACCATGTCCAAGGCTTTCCGGCAGGCAGAGGGTCCGTTGGCAGAGCGCATGCTTCAGGCGCTGGAGGCCGCAGAGGCTGCGGGTGGGGACATACGGGGCAGGCAATCAGCGGCGATGCTGGTTGTGAAGGGTCGTGCTTGCCGAAGGCCATGGGAGGAAAGGACCGTTGACCTGAGGGTGGACGACCATCAGGACCCGGTGACCGAGCTTAAGCGGTTGCTCCACGTGCATAGAGCCTACGAGAGCATGAACCAAGGCGACTTGGCCATGGAGAAAGGTAGAATGGAGGAGGCGGAGGAACACTACCGCGAGGCGGAGGGAAGGTTCCCCGAGAACGAGGAGATGGTCTTCTGGCATGCCGTGGCGATGGTCAACAACCAAAGGGCCACGGAGGGGGCATGCCTATTGACCCAGGTATTCCGACGCAATCGCCGATACCTCGAGCTGGCCAGGAGGATATCGGCATTGGGCCTATTGAAGATGGACCTAACTACCATCGAGGACCTGGGGTCGGGCATCTTCTCTGGAAAATGATTAAGCCCCTCCAAGTGGTTGGCGGAACGCCATGAGCCTCCGCACAGACCTAGCCATGCGTCTGGTCAAGCGGTCCTTCGACAAAGCGTTTCCGCTATGCCCGGTTGACTCGTTTGCCTGTCATGGGGAAGGCCATGGAACTCGCCTTCTTTGGCGGGGACGACATAATCATCCTTCCAAAGGAGGACGTCTTCATCAAACGGGCTTTGCGGACCATCGAGATCGACGTCCCGGTGCGCCCGGAGAACATTATGTTGCCCTCCCAGGTCATAGATCACTTCATCGACCGATCTCAGTACATCTTCCTAATGGACAAATGCATGTGCCGGGACGCCAACCATTGTCATCATTATCCATCCGACTATCGGTTGCGTCTTCCTTGGCCGTGGCGCCGCACGCATGCCCAGCAAGATGGGTCGCATGGTGGGCAAGGAGGAGGCGAAGGAACATATGCGCAAGGGGAGGGAACTGGGCTTGGTCAACCTCATCGGAAGGGACAAGATCGATAGCGTGGTGTTCGCCACAGGGCCATCGTCCGACCTGCTGTCCATCTGCTCCTGCTGCCCGTGTTGCTGCCTTTGGAAGATGGTGCCGGACCTGTCCCCAGCCATCGCTGATACGATAACCCGCATGCCCGGTCTAGAGATCAAGGTGGACCTGGAACGATGCAAGGGATGCGGACAGTGCGTCGAAGGGCACTTCTGTTATGTGGGAGCCATCAGGATGGTGGATGGCAAGGCATGGGTGGACGCTGGTCTTTGCAAGGGATGTGCCCGTTGTGTGGAATGGTGCAAACACGACGCCATACAGACTGATGATAGTAGACCCTCTTTTCCTAGAGGCGATGGTGAAGCGTATAGGGCCGTTGGTGGACGTAGAGGGCAAGTGAAGGTGCCTAGCGCTTCCCGCTAAGATAAGAAGCTTTAATACCGGCCGGCCCCCATTGGAACGACACAGGGTGGATTAGGATGTTCGTCCAGAGGTTCAAATCCGAGGGTCTTTCCCACATCTCCTACTTCATAGGCCAAGGTGCAGAGGCAGCGGTGATCGACCCAAGTCGGGACATCGATGCGTACCTTGAACTGGCGTCGAGGACGGAACGTTCCATCAAGATCGTTCTGGAGACGCATAGGAACGAGGACTATGTTTTCGGATCGCAGGAATTGGCCTCGCGACAGGGGCCAAAATCTACCACGGTGGCCAGATCCCTTTCCGGTTTGGGAATGAGATCAAGGACGGGCAGGAGCTGACCGTCGGTAACCTGCGCATCAAGGCCATACATACCCCTGGGCACACTGACGAAAGCTTCTCCTATGCCCTATACGACCCCACCTCAGGGGACCATCCAGTGATGTTATTTTGTGGCGACGCTCTGTTCGTGGGAGAGGTGGGGCGCACTGATTTCTACGGGAAGGAGCACAGGGAGAGGTTGGCAAACGCGCTCTACCATTCATTGCACGAGAGGATCGTGCCATTGGGCGACAGCACGATAATCTGTCCCGCCCATGGTTCTGGTTCGGTCTGCGGCACATCCATCGGGGAGAGGGAGGACAGCACCATCGGAATGGAAAAGCTCACCAACCCCGCCCTGAAGATGGCCAAGGAGGAGTTCATCGCCTCAAAGCTAGAGGAGGACATGGAGATCGCTCCATTGATGAGACGGATGGAGAAGAGCAACCTGGAGGGGCCCAAGGTTCTGGGCCATTTACCCATTCCCAAACCGCTCTCCGCCAAGGAGATGAAGCACGCCATCGCCAAGGGGGGTTACCTTCTGGACGCGAGGCAGCCATACAGCTTCGCCGGGGCGCACATACCCGGCGCCATCAACCTTTGGTTGGAGTCGATCCCGATCTATGCGGGCTTCATAATACCCCCAGACCGTCAGATCGCAGCGGTGGTGGAGACGCCCGGCCATTTGGACCGGTTGGTCCGCTACCTGGTGCGGTTGGGCTATGATGAGGTCGTCGGCTACCTCAGGGTGGGGATGGACCTTTGGGCCAAGCAGGGCATGGAGATAGCCACCATGAGGAGCATGACCACCAAGGAGCTGAACGCCCGCCAGAAGGCAGGTGATGACCTGGTGCTGATCGACGTCAGAGATGCCAGGGAGCGACACGTCGGGACTATCCCCGGCTCCAAACAGATCCACCTGGGACAGCTGGCCTCGCGCATGGATGAGATCCCGAAGAAGAAATCCTTGGTCACCTTCTGCGGGGGCGGCTACAGGGGCAGCACCGCGGGAAGCATCCTCTTACGGCATGGATATTCCGAGGTCTACAACCTGCAAGGTGGTTTCGCGGCATGGTCCACCGGCGGTTTCCCCGTGGAGAGATGAGGCCGACATGTCTGAAAAGAGACCAAATTCCGTCATATATGCCGCGGCTCTGATGATCGCGGTGGTCCTGGTCATTGCGGTCTTGTTGTTCTATTATGCGCCAGATTCGCCCACAGGCAGCGACATGCAAGAGATCGATTACGCTGCAGAGCAGAACGTGACCTTGGAAGCATCGGCAGAGTCCATGAACATCCTGATCGATATGGACCAAGGCACAGCTAGACATCCGTTTCGAGGATTTGGATGGGAACGCGTTGGAGCTAAACGTGACCATGGAAGGGAAGGCGACCACGTCCGACCCTGGACGCATCCTGCAATGGACGCTCATCCAGGACCAGGATGGACCGAACGCCACGGTGGAATTCGACCTGCGCGTCAACCAAACCGTGCTGACCTCCGGCCTTATGGTGAGGTGCCTGTTCGTCATCGATCCGTCATACGTCATCGGCCTTGATGTCAAGGACAAGGTCGGGGACATAGAGATGAACGGGACCACGGACCTCAAGTTGGAGGCGGTCAGTATAGAGAGCGACGCAGGCGCCATACACTTGGACCTAATGGAAGGAACGACCCTGAGGTCGAACATTCCATGTAAGGGGGTTGTTGGGGGAAGTGCGCCTCAATTGGGACGATGTGATGCTTGGGGCTGGCCCGCATGAGGTCGATGTCACCACGGCGACCGGGTCGATCGTCCTACTGGTGTCCCAGGCGCAGGGGTTCCAGGGACAAGTGAATTGGACGGTCGGGACCAATCTGGGCAACCTCAATGCCGCCTTTTACACATCTGGCCACATCTCTTCCAACATCACTGCGGAGGTCGGCACGGGGTTGTTGAACAGCGCCTCCTTGGTCGGATATGATACCAATCGCACCGAGAATCGGATAGCGGCCACCAGTTACAATTATCTGGACGAGGGCAATTTCGAGGCAAGAATGGATGTGAATGTGGGCAACATCGTACTGGTCGCCAACTGGGTTCCCTGAGGCTTGTCTTACTGGTTCAGGATTGGATGAACTTCATGTAATTGATGCCATCCAGTTTCTCCAAGGAGCTCAAAACCTTGTTTATTTCGCGAGCGTCACCGCTCATGATGAGCAGGTTCATGCACTTGTCCTGGCCAATATGATTGTGGATATGGGTCCGGATCATGGACTGGTTGCTGTGGTAGATCTCATCGATGTCCTCAGATCCCCCCATCTCGTTCACCACGATGAGAACGCCATCGACATGCCCGACCATCTTCCTTCGCTCGTTCCGCTCCGCCACCAGCATGCGCAGCGCGGTGCGAACGGCCTCGGAACGACCGGAGAACCCCAACTCTTTCTGAATCTGGTCCAGGTCCTTTATGTTCTGCTCATTCAGGGAAATGCTTATGATCGTCATGAGGTCCGGTCGTACATGTTAATAATGAAAATATAAATTTACCGCCTATTTGTTAATAGCAATATTGATTAATACTATTAACATAGACCCTCTAGGAACATGGAGCGATCAACAGGCTAAAAAGGTGGGCATCATCGTCCTGGTAGCCGTGCTGCTGGTCACCAGTTATGTAGGCCTCTTCGTCATCGATTACGATTATGGGGGGGAGAGCGAAAAGCTTCAGGTGGTCACCTCATTCTATCCGCTCTATTATTTTGCCAGCGAGATCGGCGGAGACCGCGCGGAGGTATTATCCCTGATACCGAACAACATGGAGCCTCATTCTTGGAATCCAAAGCCCTCCGACCTGATCAAAACCAGTCGCTCGGACGTCTTCGTTTACAACGGTGGCGGCTTCGAACCCTGGGCGGACGGATTCATCGCCCAGCTGGACGACGATGTTGAGTTGGTCGATACCAGTCAAGGTATCGAGGTGGGAGACTAACGATCCTCACTTCTGGCTGGACCCGTTGACCGCCAAGGTGCAGGTGGATAACATCGCCAAGGCTTTTATCGGGGCGGACCCGGAGAACGCCACTTACTATCAGGCGAACGCAGTGGATCTCAAGTCCCGATTGGACCAACTAGACAAAGATTTCCAAGCTGGTCTTGAGGGCCGGACCAAGAACGACATTGTCACCACCCACGAGGGCTTCAACTATTTGGCCATGCGCTACGGGTTCGAGGCCCATGCGGCAATAGGGATATCTGGCGACGAACAACCCAGCGTGCAAGGACATGGCCAGACTGACAGACCTCATCGTTGACCTGGACCTGAACTATGTTTTCAGCGAACCCACCTTCAATGACGCGGTCATACAACAGATATCGGACCAGACCGGGACGGAGGTCCTGGTGCTGGACGGTGTGCACAGCCAGTCTGGCGTAAACGCCGACAAGGACTACTTCGAGATGATGTACGCCAATCTCGAGGCGTTGAAGATTGGTTTGGAGGTGCGGACCGATGGATAAAGTGATCGAACTGAAGGATGTGAACGTCCGCTACGGCGAACTACTGGTGCTGGAGAAGGCCAGCATGAACGTGATGAAGGGCGATGTGGTGGGGGTGGTCGGACCGAACGGCGGAGGAAAGACCACGCTCATCAATACCATACTGGGCAACGTTCCCTTGGAGAGCGGGTCCGTGAAGCTTTTTGGTCAGGACCTCAGGGACTTCAAGGACTTCCAACGCATCGGCTACGTCGCCCAGAACGCCATCCAGTTCGACCCCATCTTTCCAGCCACGGTCTGGGAGATCGTCACACTTGGGTGCCTCTCCCGTTCCAGGTTGGGAAGACGTCTGACCGCCCAGGACAAGAAGGACGTCCGCTGGGCCCTGGAGATGGTCGAGCTTGACGATCTGAGGGACAGGAAGATCAGTAAACTATCCGGCGGCCAGAAGCAAAGGATATTCCTCGCCAAAGCTTTGGTGAAAAAACCGGAGCTTCTGATATTGGACGAGGCGACGGCCGGACTGGACATCTGTATTCAGGACCGTTTCATCAGCATCATCAACACCATGAGGAAGGAGAGCGACATCACCGTGGTGACGGTCTCTCACGACCTTTCCGGAGTTCTCTGCCAGGCCAACCGGTTGGCCGTCGTCAACCGCAGGTTGTACTATCAGGACATAACTGACACCAGCGATCCCACCATAGCCCTCAGGCAGGCATATGGGGAGCATTTCACCTTCATGTTCCATCACGACCACCAGACCTGCGATGTCCGACCCATCGAGATCAAGGAGGCGGGACCATGAACGGTTTCGAGGTATTGCAGGAACTGTTCAGTTACCCTTTCGTCGTCAACGGTTTCATCGGCGGTGTGACCGCTGCGATAATCTGTTCCATATTGGGCGTTTTCATCGTGCTCAGGCGTGCATCTCTGATCGGCGAGGGCATCGCTCATCTTTCCTTCGGTGGGATCGCAGTGGGCCTGCTAGCAGGGCTGTACCCGTTGGGGGTAGCGCTCGTCTTCGCCCTTCTCGGAACGGTGGCCATCTCCATCCTGCATCGGAAAAAGCTCGTTTACTATGAGACGGCCATCGGCATCCTGTTCTCCTTTGGGTTGGCCATAGGAGCCATCGCAGCCAGTCTGGCCGGGGGTTTCGACGTCGATCTTTTCAGCTATCTTTTCGGCAACATCCTCACCATCTCGGACGAGGACCTGTTGTACATCCTGTTGCTTTCCATGGCGGTATTGGCCTTCTGCCTACTCTTCTACAAAGAGCTGGTGGCCATGACATTCGACACGTCGGGAGCGCGATTGGCTGGCGTGCCAGTGGCCAGCTTCGACCTGATATTCAACATCATGGTGGCGTTCACCGTGGTCGTCTCCATACAGATCGTCGGGTCCCTCCTGGTGTCGGCGCTTCTGATAATACCGGCCGCCTCGGCGTTGCAGCTCTCGAACTCCTTCCGATCCACCGTCTTGATAGGACTGGTCGTGGCGGTCCTGTCCGTGGTGGCCGGTCTGTTGCTATCCTTCTTCTTCGATATCGCCACCGGTGGTGCCATCGTTATCTTCGGCACCATGGCCTTCGTGATCTGCGTCGCCTTTAGAAAAATCGCGATCGATCGACCGTTTTGGGTGAGGTCGTCATCGACCGAGGTAAAGAAGTAGGCCGTACGTCTCTAATTATTAATATCGAATAGACCATTAACACCCCTAACGAAGGAAATTTCTGATAATATTTAATTATTTATATATGAAAAATAATTTCAGATTAATGAAAAATTATTTACAATATTGTATATATTTATTTGGAAATATGTTACAAGTTAACACCCATTTACATTTGTAAATGAAACAACGTTGCGTGTGGATTACAACAACCTATAAATATTAACAATCCCGATGAAGTGCAGGGATTCTATATGGGCTACGAGGAAAGATTTCCCTCATGGGATATGAAATGGGCGGGTAACGCCGCCAAGCGGTTTGCGAGCCCCTTCGTGGATAACCCACATGACAGGATCGACGTCGATCCGATCATCCTGTCACATGCCGCCGTGGCGTGTGGGTATACCATAAGGGACTTCTACGAAAAGCCAGAACTAGGAATACACTGCGTGGGGTACATATCCCAGCTGTACGACCTGTTGCCAGTGACGCACTGGTTCTTCTCATTGCCATGGGTCACTGAGCTAGGTCTGAAGCTGGAGTACAAGGAAACGCTGCCACCAATCTCGACCGGTCCGATCATCTCTGAGCCGGGACAGGTCGACATGATCCGTGTGCCGGACAAGAAGGAGATAGAGGCTGGATGGACGCAGAAGATGTTCAAGAGCATATACAGCTATGTTCAGAAGAACCTCGGTCACACCTTGGTGCCGATCTCATATGGTTTCGACCTTGTGGGTGCGGCCGCCGAGTTGTGCGGTGTCGAGAACTTCATCATGTGGACCTTCACGGAGCCTGAGGCAGCCGCCAAGTTGGTGCGCAAGTACACCGAGACCTCTATAACTGGGGCCGAGGGACTGGCAGACACCTATGGAATGGCGATGCTCATCGTCGGTTCCGTTCTGGCCAACAACGACATATTCTCGGACGAGGCCGTCAAGACCTACTCCGCGGACAACATGAAGTACTATGTCGACCAGTGCTTCAGGCGAGGCGCCGGCCCCCAGGTGTTCTACCACCTGTGCGGTAACCACCAGACCGACTACAAGGTGTTCAAGGACACCCTGATGTGGTCCCCCTTCACCGTCATCCACGTTGGATACGACGGGCGCGAGGTATTCTCCTCCGCCAAGCTGAAGGCCGAGTTCCAGGACCGGGCCACCTGCATGGGTTCCGTCGATACCAAGCTGATGATCAACCCCGAGCCGATAAAGGTCTACGACCAGGCCAAGCAACAGTTGCTGGAAGGTCGCGACTCCAAGAGGGGTTACATCTTGGGAACATCCTGCGAGACGCCACCGTACACGATCCCAGGCAACATGTTTGCATTGGTCAAGGCTGCTAGGGACTACGGTACCTACGGGACATGGTGAGGTGATATAGATGGAAATCAAAATGTCTGACGCCGTAAAGGAGGTCATGGGCAAGAGGGGAATAAAGCAGGCTGACATCGAGGATGTCGTCAAGACCGCCGTCTCCTCCGGTAAGATGTTCTCCATGAAGGGAGAGAACCGCCACCTCGCGTGCAAGAAGGTCGGAGACATCACCGTCTACGCAGACTTCGAGCTGGAGAGCGGCATCTTGAAGAAGACCGCCACGGTGAAGAGCGCCTACTCGCACCGCATAAAGCTGAACAAGGTCGACTCCTTCGGAGAGGTCACCAACTGGATGATGGGCACCGTCCCGGTGCACCAAGCCACCATCCAGATGGAGTACCTCAACGTCGTGAGGTCCGGACCTGGGCTCACCACCCCCGATGGCGCCACCATGATGGTCGAGGAGTACCTCGCCACCAAGACCTTGGCCGCCGCCGAGGGTCTCTTCGAGAAGAAGAAGGCTTAAGCGGAACGTAAAAGGCCGGTTCCCGGTCAAACCATTTCCCTTTTATCTTATTTTTCTAAGATCTATGTTCTGCTGGCACCGCCGATGTCGTTGCTTGCGAAGAAAGGTTGATGATGGGCCATTGCATTCCGGTCATACCTACCGGTGAAAATGATGCGAGAGAAGCTGGGAGAGACGAGAAGCCTTTGTCCGGAATGCCTGCGGACCATTCCTGCCGTTAAAATGGCGGAGAACGACGCCATATATCTGGAGAAGGAATGCCCCGACCATGGCGCCTTCCGCACCATCATCTGGCGCGGCGTCAAGGACTACAAGGACCTGGAGCGCTACGCCTGCGAGTTCAACAAGCCCTGCAAGGTGGCGGTCCAAGACAAGGACAGATGCCCTGAGGTCTGCGGCCTCTGCCCGGACCACCAGCAGCACACCTGCCTGGTCGTGCTCGAGGTAACCAACTCCTGCAACCTGAAGTGCCCCATCTGCTTCGCCTCGGCCAATGAGAAGTACAAGTACCACCCCACCATGGAAGAGATCAAGCGCATGTACCAGCACATCCTGGAATATGTGAACCACCCCATCTGCGTTCAGTTATCGGGAGGCGAGCCGACCATCCGGGACGACCTGCCCGACATCATCCGACTGGGCAAGAGCATGGGCATCGACCACATCGAGGTCAACACCAACGGCGTGCGCTTCGGTCAGGACATCGAGTTCCTCAAGGAGTGTCGCGAGGCCGGGGTGGACTCGCTCTACTTCTCATTCGACGGCATGACCTCCGATGTCTACATGGCAACCTGTGGCAAGGACCTGTTGCAGTCCAAGCTGGATGCGGTGGACAACTGCGCCAAGGTGGACATGGGGGTGACGCTGGTCTGCGTCGTCTCCCCGAACATCAACCTGAACCAGGTGGGCGACGTGATCCGCTACGCTAAAAGCAAGGTGCCCACCGTCAAAGGCATCCATTTCCAGCCCATCGCCTATTTCGGAAGGTATCCGATCACCCCCAGGGACCTGGACCGCGTGACCATACCCGACCTATTGAACGCCATCGAGAAGCAGACCAATGGCGAGCTGAGGGCGGACTGCTTCATACCCACCTCCTGCTCCAATGTGCATTGCGACTCCAAGTCCATGTCGGTGATAATGGAGGATGGCTCCATGTTCCCTCTGACGTCAAGGGCCCTAGGCCCGCCCAGGGAGACCAAGGCCATCGCCACCAAGACCCGCAAGGAGATCTCCGACCTGTGGCGCTTCATCGAGGAATCGCTGACGCTGGAGGAGGACAGTCAGGACTCAAGCGGATGGGGGTCCTTCCTTTCCCGGGCGAAGACCCATTACCTCACGGTTTCCACCATGGCCTTCCAGGACGCATGGAACGTGGAAACGGAGCGCTTGATGAACTGCTGCATCCACACCATCACCCCGGACGGTAAGCTGATCCCGTTCTGCCTGTTCAACATCAACGGGGCGGATGGCCGAACCCTCTATCGCCATGAGATGTGGTCCAAGTTCGCCCAGAAGTGAACGGTGATCGTATGGGTGCCGGTTCCGTGCCATCGCAAAAGGCAGTGGAGGCGCATGATTGTCCCAATTGCGTCACGGCCCGAGCCCGAGCCGGTCGCCCCCATCCTCCTGATGGGGCTGGGGGGCATGATGCTGTTCTTCGGTTTCTTCTTCGCCATCCCTGGCGCTTTAGGGGAGACGGGGTTCCTATGGCTGGCCTTGATCCTTTGCGTGATCGGAGGGACGATGCTCCTTTCAGGCTGGGCCCTGCATTCCCGACACAAGAGGAAGCTTGCCGTGAAGAAGGAGGAGCAGATGGCCAATGCTAGATGCGAGTATTGTGGCAGCCAGAATCAGGTCGGGGAGCAGAAGTGCGGCTCTTGCGGCGCGCCTTTGAGATGAATCAGCGATTCCTTTCCTTTCCCACCGACTTGCGGTAGTTGGCCAATATCTCGTTCATGTAGTTGGCCACGAACGCCTCCTGCTCCTTGCTGGTGGCGTTGAACTCCTGGAGGGGGAACTCTTGGTCGCAGTGCACGCACCTGGCATATCGGCAATTGGTGGTGGACTTGGGACAGCCAACGCAGGCGATGGCTCGGGACTGGAAAAGGCTGAACTCCTTGCCACAGCGCGGGCACTTGATGCGCTTGGTGGTCTTCAGCAACTGTGGCGTCATGCCCGCCCTGGCCATCTCCGGTGTTAGGACCATTCGCTTCTACCGTTCGTGGGAAAGGAATCCACCATTATTAATTCATTGGTAGGTCCTACCGGTGAGGTCATTCCTTGTCCAGTTCATTGGTGGTCGGCTCGTAATCCGGCGGGAACAGAACATTAAAGCCCAGGAAAGGGGAGAAAGGGTAGGAGGCGAAGGGGTCCGAGGCCTTCATCCCCTTGACCACCTGCTCCAACTTGCCTGCTGGGATGGTGATGATCATCTCGTCGTCCTGGACCAGACCATATCGTCGGTCGCCTACGCAGGAGATGTCGACGCAGACCATTCCGGTGCTTAAAGTCCGAGCGATGCACTGGCACACCGAGGCCTGTCCCGAGACGTGATTCCCAGGCGCCTCGCCTTCTTGATAGGCCAGCCCCATCAGCACCTTGAGCGTCTGGCCCGGCGTGGCATAGATCACGATCACATCGGGCTCGAGCTTGGTCAGGTCCAGGGGGGCCACCACCACCCCGGTGTACGGTTTGGAATCGTTGCCCAGGACGAAGAGCGTCTCCTGCAGGTTCTTCGCTGCCCTGACATCGTTGGTGAAGGGCAGGTTCAGATCGCCCTCGCGGAACCGTTCCGGAGAGCGGACCATGCCCAGACAGGCGTCCGCCCAGAGACATTTTATGCCCTCGGCCGATGCCCCGACCACTCCCTGGTGCCTAAGGTAGCGGGCCTTGGCCAACATATGGCAGATGCCGGTCCGCCCCAACAGTTTGACATCGTGAGACTCCGCCAGGTAGTGATTGGAACGGAGCATGGTCACGGCAACTGGATACGTCCTGAGCCTGGTCTCCTCCCGGATATCGTTGCACAGGCCGGCCCACCTACTCCGTGGGTTCATCGAGTGTATCATCCGCCTGTGGAGACTTAAAGCCTGGTCCATGCCGCGTAAACGCTTTAGCATCCTCCCGCCATACATGACGGTGGACCCCTTACGCCGATTGAAGATCATGGTGGCTCGCTCCAAGCTCTCCTCGACCAAGCTCGATTGGGACGAGGAACACCCCTTGGAACGTCTCATCGAGATGAAGGTCCGCAGAGAGCTCAAGGACGATCGGGAGTTCAGGAGGTCGCTGGGACGTTCCCGTCTCACTGATGTGACCAGGGCCGACCTGGTCGAATACCAGTTGCACAAGTTCCGCAAGCAGATGCGTTACGTGCAGGAGAATTCCATTTTCTATAGGAAGCGGTTCCAGGAACTGAAACTTAGCCCTAACGACATCCGAGAGTTCGAGGACCTTCGTAAGGTCCCGATCACCGAGCCCAATGAACTGGCCGAGGAGCCGTTCCATTTCCTTTGCGTCTCCCAGTCCAAGGTGATGCGGGCCTTCAGCACATCAGGGACATCCGGTCAGAGGAAGAGGCTTTTCTACACCCAGGAGGACGTGTTGAACATCGTCGACTCGATCGCCGCGGCGTTGCGCAACACCCAGATGAACCGTGAGGATGTGCTGCACATCATGTTCCCGGCGGTCACCGCATGGGACCCCAGCCTAATGCTGGACGGAGCCTGCAAGGTGGCCGGACTGCGCTCTCAGGTCTGCAGCGAGGCCGACGTGGAGAGACAGGTCAAGGTCATGACCGAGGGCAAGGTCAAGGTGATCATCGGCCTGACCTCCTTCATCTACCGCATCACCGTCCTGGCCCGGCAGAGGCACGACCTCAAGGCACTGGGGATGAAAGCCATCATTTGCTCTTCCGAGCCGCTCAGCGAGGCCATGCGCCGTGAGATCGAGGCCTCCTGGGGGTGCAAGGCGCTCAGCCAATACGGCATGACCGAGATGGGCTTGGCCACGGCGATCGAGTGTATGGCCCAGGACGGGCTCCACATCGACGAGGGCAACTACCTGCTGGAATGCGTCGACCCGAAGGAAGGGGGGCATCGGGGCGACCGTGAGCAAGGGGAGCTCATATGGACCAGCCTGAACATGAGGGGGACACCTCTGCTCAGATACCGGTCCTATGACCTATCCTGCTATATCCATCCGCCCTGCGGCTGCGGTTTCTCCATCATCGGCAAGATGGGCAAGCCCCTTGGGCGCAACATAGTCGAGACCAAGATCGGCTATGGCGAGAGGATATACCCCCTGCTCTTCGACGAGGCCGTGCTGGCGGTGCCCGGCGTTCTCGGTTACCAGATGGTCATTGATCGAGTGGGTTTCCGGGACAAGCTGAGCTTCACCGTAGAGTATCTGGGCGACCCGGGAGAAGGGAGAAGGCAGGTAGGGGAGAGCTTGCAGAAGCTGGACGAGGTACGCTCCAGCCTGGATAACGACCTCCTCGAGCCCTTGGTCATAGAGATCGTGCCTGCGAAGGAAGGTTTCGTGCCCAAGCAGAAGGCCTTCATAGACAAACGCAGTCTGTTCGATAGCACGAAGTGAGGGGGAATGGGAACGAAGGTGGCGGTTCAGGGGGAGGACTGGGGCGCGAGGCCCTTGGACACCGGCCTGTTGCCTCGCCACATCCATGATAGGAGGTGGTTGCTGGCCGCACGCGCCTCGATCGTCGTCTCGGTCCTGGTCGCTATCCTCTATCTGATCGATGGTTGGGAACTGAGGGGTTTGGCGCTGGCTCTCTACCTTTATGGCGGTGTTCCCTTCCCATACCTACTGGTACGGAGCCATGAGGGGGCGCAACATATATGCCCACGGCAGCCGCAACGGAGGAGTGGCCAACGGTTTCCGGGTCGGTGGGTACCTGGTAGGTTCCCTAATCGTGCTCGGGGAGGTCTCCAAGGTGGCCATACCGGCACTGACCTCATGGATCTGGTATGGTTTCTCCCCCGAGGTACTGGCCCTTCTGCTCATGGCAGTGTGCCTAGGTACGAATTTTTCGGTTTTCACGGGCCTCAGAGGGGGGATGGGGGTCACCTTGGCCATCTGGGGCCTGCTGGTGCTAAGCCCCCTTTCTCTTTTGATCGCCATGGCCACATGGTTGCTGTGCATGAAACTGGTCAAGGACACCTTCTACCAGGCCCTGATCAGCTTCGCCTCTGTGCCTGTGATCGTCCTGTTGGTGACACAGGACCCCTACATCGTTGGTTTCGCGCTTCTTTTCGCGACCCTATTCATCCTTCGATACGACCGGACCATAGACGAGTTCTCCTTGGCCAAGAAGGAAGGGTATCGACCTGGGGTATGAGGGCGACAGGGAAGCGGCCAATGTTTATGAGCCTGGGCCGCTTTGCCCCATCCGTCCTATGCGCGCAGGTGTACTGTTCTTGCAGGGTGCGGCCCCAGAGCACATCCAGGCGTTGAAGTCGGCCTTCCAGGTCATGGGGGTCGAGGGGACGGCCAGCCCGGTGAGGAGGCGAAAGGACCTGGAAGGGCTGGACTGCCTGATCATCCCCGGGGGTGAGAGCACGACCATCTCCAAGCTCATGCGCCGATTCGACCTAATCGACGATGTGGTGAGGATGGCGGCCGATGGCATTCCCATCATGGGCACATGCGCCGGATGCGTGCTGCTTTCCAAGGAGGGTGACGAGCAGGTCTCCCGTACTGGGACCGAGCTCCTAGGTCTGATGGACATGCAGGTCGACCGTAACGCCTATGGTCGACAGAGGGAGTCCTTCGAAGTAGGTCTTGAGGTGGATGGGCTGAGCCAGCCCTTCCCAGCCGTCTTCATCCGAGCCCCACTGATCAAAAAAGTGTGGGGCCACTGCCGGCCATTGGCACATCACGGCAAGGACATCGTTATGGCCAGGCAGGACAATCTGTTGGCATTGTCTTTCCATCCCGAGCTGTCCAACGACACCCGCATCCATCAGATCCTGATATCGATGACCCTTTGATCAGGACTTTATCGCCTTGATTATCTCGGCCAGGCAGACCGGGTCACAGTTCTCCACGATGGTGCCAGTGACGATTATGTCGGCGCCGGCCTTCTTCAATGCCAAAGCCTGCTCACCGTTGCGAATGCCACCACCGACCACCAATGGCACAGTGATGGCCTTTTTCACCGCCGTCACCATCTCCAAGGGTACCGGCTCTGGTGCCCCACTGCCCGCCTCCAGATAGACCAGCTGCATGCCCATGTACTCCGCCGCCAAAGCATAGGCACAAGCACCCTTCAGATCGTCCCTTTTAACGACCTCCGCTTGGCCGACCTCGCCGACCTTCATTCCTGGGGCCACGATGATGTATCCCATGGAAATGGGCTCAAGGCCCAGCATCTTGACGATGGGCGCTCCCGCGACCTGTTCCCCGATGACATGTTTGATGCTCCGGGAGTTGAGCATGCTCATGAAGTAAATGGCATCGCAATATCGGGAGATGGCGTGCGCCCCCGAAGGGAAATATATCACTGGCAGGTCGCAGATCTTCTTTATCGCCTTCACGGTGGCGTCGAGGTTCTCCTGGGTGACATCGGTGGAGCCACCGACCATGATGGCATCGGTGCCTAGGTCCTTGGCCATGGCGGAGAGCTCCCCGGCCTGCTCCGGCTCCTGCTTAGCTGGGTCGAGCAAGGTCATGTGCAACGGTCCGTGTCGCAATCTTTCGTGAATGTAATCCTTGACTTTCATTGGAACCCCCCCAAAAGGAAGGCGACCAAAGCCACCATCATACCATATTTGGCGAACTTCTGGCCTTGCCTGGGGTTTCGAAATTGAACAACGGCGGCATATATAAAGATTGCATCGGCGACCAGGACGACCGCCAAATACCAGATGGAGAAAGTGCTCGTCCAGGTACGGCCAAAGGCTCAGGATGACCGCGACGATGATGGGGACCGCCGCCACCATGTGCGCCCGCTCCTTGCCCACCCTCTTGGGGAGCGTGAGACGATCGAAGTCGGAGTCCATGTCCTCGATGTCCTTGATGATCTCCCGGCCCAAGGTGGCCAGACCGGCCAAGGCTGCCAGGACGAACGTGCGCTCCAGCCCGCCCACGATGGTACCTCCGAGTAGGAAGAGCATGGAGGTCAGCAATGCGATGTTGATGTTCCCGCTCAGGCCCGCCTTCTTGGTCTTCGCCTCGTACAGCAACATCAGGGCGATGGCCACGACGACCACCAGCGTGGAGGCTGGGTCGAGGAACAGGGACATGGCGAACGAGACCGCGAAACATATGCCCGATATGCGAAGGACCTGCTCCGGGCTCAACCTCCCTGACGGGATCGGCCTCTCCGGATGGGCAGCGCGGTCCACCTCCCGGTCCACGAAATCATTGAGGGAGTTCCCCCCGGCGATGAAGAAGAAGACCACTACGCTCCCGATGAGTAGCTCGTACCAGAAATCGGGGGCGTCCGTGCCTACCGCCACCCAGACCCCCATCATCAGTCCGACCACGCCCATTAGGCAGTTCCCGAATCGGAAGAGCTGAAGGTAGCGGTTCACGCCGCAGCATCGAGATTCCATCTTTTAACCTTTGCCTGGCCTGACGCTTCCTCGGGAAAAGCTTACATACCCGAGCCCTTAATGCAAGCTCGATATGGAATCCGGACAGATTGGCCCGAACACCTATCCAGGTAGCGAGAGCGATCCCATCGCCGTCGAGATCGAGGTGGTCAAGGCAATAGTCGCCAAATACTTCCCTATCTACGATGTGAAGGTCGGATATCAGTCCCTAACCATGTTCATCTCACCGGACCTGTCCCAAATGGACGATCGTTTTGATCAGATGCGTCTGGAGATGAACGCAAAGGGCTACATCCCCATGCTCAACCTCAAGGGAGGGGAATACACCGTTACCGTGCTCAAGAGGGAAAAGAGGAAACGCTTGGGCATATGGGTGAACGTGATCCTATCTGGCCATCACCTCGGTCACTACCATCGTCGCGGGCGCCCTTTTCTACGGGGCCTATGTCGGCTCGGACAACCTATGGACCTTCGACAACTTCCTGTGGGGCGCTTTGACCTTCGCTTTGCCTCTGATGTTGATATTGGGCGTGCATGAGCTGTCGCATTACGTGGCTGCGAAAAGGCACAAAGTGGCGGCCTCACTGCCCTTCTTCATACCCTCCATACCGCCCTTGGGGACGTTAGGGGCATTGATCTCCCTGAGGGACCCCATACCGGACCGAAAGGCGCTCATAGACATCGGTATCGCTGGCCCGATCGGTGGCCTCATAGTGACGATACCAGTCACCATCATAGGCCTGTACCTGACAGCGCAGGGGGACCCAGCCTCTGGGATGGTGGGGGACAACGGCTCGCTGGCGATAACCATTCAGCCCCTGTTGATGATCTTCACCATGTTCATGCCCATCCCTGAGAACGTATCCATCCATCCAACCGCCTTCGCGGCGTGGGTGGGGTTCCTGGTCACGGCCATCAATCTACTGCCCGCCGGTCAGCTGGATGGGGGACACGTGGCGAGGGGTTTCCTCGGGGACAAGGCCAAGTACCTTAGCTACGCCACAGTGGCCGTGCTGTTCTTCCTAGGCATCTTCTATTACCAGGGCTGGCTGCTTTTCGCCCTCATCGTGCTCTTCATGGGTCTCCGGCACCCCCAGCCGTTGAACGACATCTCCAAGCTGGATACCAAACACAAGATGCTCGGAGGTTTTGCCATAGCCCTGCTGCTGGTGACCTTCGTCGCCGAGCCTATGGTCCAGGTATCGCCGGACTATAATTTCTCAATGAACGTGGATGGACCCGATTATGTGGAAGTGACCGCTCCGAGCAACATCAGTTATTCGATATTGTTGGCGAACACGGGCAACACCAACTTCAACGTCACAATGCAACTGGTCAACGTGCCCGGGCTCTGGGGGAGGGGATTGTATATGGCCAATGGGACCATCGAAGGGGCCACCGACTCGCTCACTCTCTACCTGCCTTTCGAGGGAGTGGCCGAGGTTATGATGATGCTGAGCATCCCCAGCGGGACCACGCCCATCAACACCACCGTCACCCTGGAAGCATTCTCGATGAACTCGGACCAGGATGTGATGAAGCAAAAGACTCCGCTTTACTTCGCGATAAACGTGACCTCAGGTGGAGCGTCGGTAGACGCAGTACCGTCGATCGAGGGACCGGTGCACCCGCTGAACATGGGTCTGGAGCAGATCCAGGCCCGGGACGGAGACGACCTCTCTTGGATACGCTATCCCCAATCTGCGACCGGGTCGTAAGGTCTGATGGAAGACACTCATCGATCGGGCGTAAAGGCTGTTCAATGCTTCTTTGTTAGTGCTGGCCGAGCGACCATATGGAGGATCGGTCACTATGGCTTCGACTTCGCCGAAGGTCGATAGTACGTCTCCGATGTCGAGAACCTCCAACCGATCTGGGTCAAGCCCGAAGTGATCCATGTTCTCCGCGCAGCCCTCTATCATCTTGGGCGAAAGGTCGGATCCCATGGCGTTGACTCCTAGCAAAGCCGCCTCGATCAGAATCCCACCGGTCCCGCAGAAAGGGTCCAACAAGCTCTCCCCTTTTCTCACAGAAGTTAGGTTGACGAGGGATCGGGCCAAACGGGGATGTAACGATATCGGTGAGAAGAATGGCCTCTCCTTTACCGCCCGACGATCGAACTGGCCTCTGTCGATCTCGTGCGTCTTGAGATAGAAGAAGGTCCGATCGGACACGAACCCTCGGATCTCCTTGTCCGGATGGTCAAGGTCCACCTCTCGGCCCTTGGTGATAATGGAGCCGACTTTTTTGGTCAGATCCATAACGTCGATCCCTGAACCGTACATCTGGTAGCGCTTGATGCGCACCGCAACCGATCCTTCCTCGATCAATTCCTCTGTGAAATGCAGGCCCCCCCGCTCATCCATGTTCCCCACGACCCTTCCCAACCTATGGGTCAGGGCGAGTCTGGTCGCGACCTCCTCAACCCCTTTGGGATCTGCCTCAACGATCAGATATCCTGGCCCTTGAAATGTCATTTTATAATTGGGACACTCAGCTTCGATGCAGGCCATGACTTCCGCTGCGGGCAGACTAGCATGCTCGCCCGATAACTCAAAGAGGAATGGGGCGATCTCGGTAGGTTCCGAGCTCATCGCCCCGGGACAGCGATCAGTCCCTTATACCTTCTTCGGAAACCGTGATGACCACCTCAGCCTCAGGCAAATTGGGCGAATCGATCAAACGGGCTATGCGCTTCCCTCCCTTGCTCTTGCGCATGTAGAGCCGGTAAGTGGATGCATGTCCCACGATGTGGCCTCCTACCGGCCTGGTGGGATCCCCGAAGAACGCGTCAGGTTTGGCCGCTACCTGGTTGGTCACAGCAATGACACAGTTGTTGACGTCTGCGAAGCGAAGTAGGTCGTGCATGTGCTTGTTAAGTAGCCCTTGCCTCTCCGCCAAGGTCCCCCTTCCGACATACTCGGCACGGAAATGGGCCGTCAATGAGTCCACTATCATCAACCTCACCGGGGATTTTTGGCTTATGTCCATGGCCTTCTCGACCAACAACATCTGATGTGAAGAATTGTATGCTCTGGCCACATGGATACGTTGCAATGTTTCGATGGGGTCGAGATCGAGAGCCTCGGATATCTGGACGATCCTTTCTGGCCTGAAGGTGTTCTCGGTATCTATCACCACCACATCCCCATCCATACCTCCCTTATCGAAGGGCATAGTAGCGTTGACAGCGAGTTGGAAGCACATCTGGGTCTTTCCACTTCCGAATTCACCGAAGAACTCAACTATCGATTGGGTCTCCAACCCACCACCAAGAAGGTCATCGAATGCCTTTGAGCACGTCGTCAGACGATGCAATTTCTTTCTCCTTTCAAGGATCTCATCGCCAGTTTCGAATCCACCTACGTCCGCTGCCTGCTTGGCAGCGTTGATGATCTTGGTGGCCGTGCTCTCACCGATCTCGGCCACGTCCGCCAATGTTTTTGGGGATTCGACCGCTATCGACATTAGGTCAGTATATCCAGCATCGCGAAGTTTCTCTGCAGTTGCGGGTCCGACTCCTGGCAACTCTTCCAATTTCACTTCAGGCATTGATGCACCTACCTTGGTTATCCTCTTCTCATTTATTATCAATGGTGTTGGGAGGTACCCGAAAGTACCACCTTATCCATCTGCGGACAACATACTTGACGGCCCCCTCTACAATGACGCTGCCAGGCAATTATGCGGGTCGATATTGAAAAAGGGGTTGAAACAAGATTTATAAACCGAACATGTTTAAGGGGGACCAATGGCCCAAAAGAAGAATAAGGAGCCACAGAAATCCCAGGAGAAGAAGGAGGAAAAGTTCGAATGGACCCCTCCCGACTTCGATGAGAGAGATTTCCTGACCAAGGACATGAAGGGGACGAAGGTTCTCCTTGTAACGGCCCTGTTCTCCTTTATTGCAGGTATAGTCGCCTTCTTGTTTACCGACACCTCATGGTTTCTGGGTATGGCCGTGATCATTGGGACTATAATTGCATTGCGTTACATCTACCCCATATTCAAGATTGATGTCAAAGCGATAGAAAAGAAAGCTTGGGCAGGGAACATTGCGATGTGTTTCCTTTTAGCATTGGGCATATGGATCGTCCTGATGAACCCTCCATTCAGCGACCACTCCGATCCAACCTTGGAAGACTCGCAGATATTGGTCCAGGTCGGTTCGGGGAATTGGACCGTCGTTACAAACCCCAGCACCAACATCTTTGCAGGCCAGAACATCTCCTTTGTGGTAAATGCTACGGACATGAGTGGGATAGAATCGGTCGAGATCGATATTCATGTTCAAGGGGGTCAAGGTACCTTCGTGGCGATGGAAAACTCGGAGGACGAAAGATATCAGTACGTAACGACTTTCGACACCGAGGGCAACAGCTCAGCCGTTTATTACTACGTCATAAAGGCCATGGATATTCACGGCAACACCGCCCAAACGAACGAAGTGATGTTCATCGTAAACCCTGCCCCTTAAGGATCAACTCCATCATCGGGTCCAGGGCATCCCTTTATCTATCAGCTCAGTCAGGATGGGCCGATATTCGTCTGCCAATGCCTTGTCATGTTGGACTATCTCGAACGGGAGCTCCTTGAATGAGCTTCCAAGCGAGGCCTTGAAGAGGTTCATTCTAAGCAGCGATGTGGCTTCGTTGTGCTCCCTTGGTATGATCACAACCCATCGTCCACCCTCGACAAACGGCTCACCGACGCTCTGTCCCCTCCATCGCGACAGAAAATCCTTCGATGTGTCCATCCAAACTGGTGGCCCAATGTGTTTGTGACAGGCACTGATCACATCCGTCTCTAGGAGGAACAACATCTGAACCTCGGACTCGATCAACAATGCTTTGTCCAAAATATGGAATCCAGCTTGCTCAAGGATGACCTTCAGCCCCTCCATCGTCTTCCGGGCCTGAGGAAAAACATTGTCATCGATCCCAGGAGGCCTTGGGAATCTCATGAGGACGGTCTTGAAACCGGTATCGATGAAATAGGTCCGGAGGACATCTACATTAAACGACCGCTTGGGATGGGGAAAAAAGAATCTCTCATCGGGGTTGGAAAGAAATTCTTGGCTAGCATAGATGAACCTAGAGAACTGGTCCACGGACAGTGCACTAGCGACGTTCCGCGTAACATCTACCGGATCTACGAACACCAAAGGTGCCTGGAATTTATTGGGCGACAACTCATCAATTGAGACCTTGGTCCCAAATTTCCAATGGGATGAGGCTTCCAGGCAGTCATGGAATGAGCCGAACCTGATCACCATCAGTTCGACTAAGTACCCGGAGAATCCCTGGACCTTAGCCTCCGCGCCATAGGTCCCTATTCCCTTCATGAACTGTTTCAACAATCGCACCTGGTCCCTCATTCCCGGGGTCAGTTTTTCCTTGATGTATCTGGTGTGGAAAGGAGTCCGGTCCACCGCAGATTGTAACTTTGAAGGGTCAACAATGCCATAGCATGGAACGATATCGACCTCGAACCCTTCGAACCTACCATGGACATAGGGGTGCTCTGCGTACCTTTCCTCATGGACCGGTAGGATCGTTTTTCCAACACGGAGTCCGATCTCATTCACCTTCGACCTTGGTGTTGAAACATCAAATAAAATGAACAGGTCAATGTCAGGGCGACCAACGTAGGTATGTTTAGCCACAGACCCCACCAGCTGGACGTCCATCACCTCTCTATATTCCGAGGTCATATCCTCGATCTTTTTCAACAATACACCTGCGGTGGCATCGACCTCTCGGACCAATTGTTCCGATGGGTGTATTCTTCTGATTACCTCTTCCTCCAACCGCATCTTTCTACCGTAGGGCGCTTACAAGGATAATTCTTATTGAAGGAAAAGCGTCGGGACCGGCGGGGGGGGGATAATTGGGGGATACTTAGGAGGAAATTGCCGGTCCCTACGCATTTTGCACTAAAAATGCACTACTATATAATATTATCTTTTTACTGTTCATACGGACATTTTCGTTCTATAGAACGATAATGGATAGTGATTTTTGTCCTTTTTTTAATAACATTATTGTTATATTTTATTAACCCCAAATATTTCGTGGCCAGCATAGATGGATGATATATCCATACCATAATATATCAATCGTTATACAATTTAATAAACCTTAAACAGGAATATAGCCAGGCTAAAACCTTCAAGCGATCAAAAGATAGATTGGAAGCAATTATTAATTAACAGTATTATTGGATTTCAAAATTAAATGGTGAAGAATGATGTTCATTGTCTAATAAGCTGGTATAAGATATCGAACTATCGTTATATATTATATTTATATTAATATATTAATCTTATATAATAATATATATAATATATATATTATTATTATAATCTCTTAACAAGAGTTAACTAAAATATTGGAGTGATGATCATTACCTTATAACTTTACCAATGCCAGATATATTTCTACATTTGCACGAGTTAAAAATATCTAAAATATATATTAATATAATATAAATATATATATATAATAATTATACACATAAAAATAGCTTAATATACATATCAACAGACTCGAAATTTAGAGTAAGAGAAGAGGCAAGCCAATCTTAAGGGGAGAGAGTGCTGCCTCAGATCAAGCTCAAAAACTGGAGAAAAAGGGGTGTCTAAATGCTAGATGTAAGTAGTGTGAACTACGACGCGATCTTTAGACGCTACGACATACTCGTAGAGTCTAAGGAGAAGCCAGAGGACATCGCTGCAAAGATTCTTCCGAAGGACGCACTTCTGAAGAAGGTGGCGGAGGACGTTGTCTTTATGAAATATAAGGACATCGAAGCCGACACCAAGGCAGCTATGGAGAAATTCAAGCCCGAAGAGATCATCGACAAAGCTTTGGTCAAGGGCATGGACGTTGTGGCCGAACTGTACGGGCGCGGTATATACTACCTGCCGCACGTCATGGTCGCCGCCGATGCCATGGACCGCGGTGTGAAGCTCTGCGAGAAGAACATCAAGGGCGACAGGAAGATGAAGGGAAAGATCGTTCTGCACGTCGCCGAGGGTGACCCGCACGACATTGGTAAGAACATCGCCAACGTCATGCTGAAGTCCGCCGGATACGGCACTGTCGACATGGGCCGTGACGTGCCAGTAGCTGACGTTGTCGCGATGGTCGAGAAGGAGAAGCCCGATGTGGTCACTGGGACCGCATTGATGACAACCACCATGTCTGCGTTCCCAAGGATCGCAGAGCGCCTGGGTGAGGTCGGAATCGAGATTCCGTTCATCTGCGCTGGCGGTGCGGTTAACCGTGCCTTCGTGGAGTCATTCCCCACCGGTGTTTACGCCGCTGCGGCTGCACAGGGACCTGCCTTGGTCGGAAAGGCCGTCGAGGGCTGGGACTGGAAGAAGATCCGCAAGAAGTGGGACGATGTGGTGAAGGGGTGATCTAGATGGCTATAAAGAGATTCACCAAAATGGAGTACAAGAGCGCGGACGACATGGTCTTCGGTGAGGCCAAGTACCCGCTCTCCTATGGATTGGGACAGAAAGTTGGTGCCGGCACCGTTGTGCCTGAGATCAACTTCGCTCCAAGGCCCGGCGCTGAGAAGAACCCAGCAAGCCTGACCAGGGAGTATGTGGACTACATAACCAAGGACATCTTGGACCGCGCGGTAACCCTAGGTTTCCCAGCGGTTCAGCTCGAGAACGAGTGGATATTCCAGATGGTCAACGATGTGGACAAGTTCGCCAAGCCGGTCGTTGCCGGGCAGAAGGAGCTCATGCAGAAGTACCACGATGAGTACGGCATCGCTCTGTCTATCCGTCACACCTGCGCCGACCCGAGGCTCGCCGAAATCGGTATGCGCCCTGGAATGGACAAGGTGCACGACTACCCAGAGAAGACCATCGAGTCCTTCGAGGTGCGCCGCCAAGAACGGTGCCGATGTGCTGTCCATCGAGACGATGGGTGGCAAGGAGGTCGCTGACTACGCCATATTGCACCAGGACATCAAGGGATGGCTGTTCGCCATCGGTTACCTGGGCGCGATCGACATGGAGTGGATCTGGCCCCAGATCGTCGACATCGCCAAGAAGAACAAGGTCATCGCTGGCGGTGACACGAACTGCGCCGGTGCCAACACCTCGATGTTCATGGCCGGCGGATACTTGGACAGGGATATCCCCAGGACCTTCGCTGCCACCACCCGCTGCATCGCTTCCGCAAGGACGCTGATTGCATACGAGTGCGGTGCCACTGGACCTGACAAGGACTGCGGATACGAGGGACCGATATTGAAGTCCATATCCGGTAAGCCGTCCGCCCAGGAGGGTAAGGGCGCCCAGGACGCTCACGCGGACCTGATGGGTAACCTTATCGCCCAGGTGTGCGACCTGTGGTCCAACGAGTCCGTCGAGTACCACCCCGAGTTCGGTGGGTCATCCGTGGCCTGCTGGCTAGGTGTGATCGGCTACGAGGCTGCGTTGATGAACACGGCCAAGCAGCTGAAGCAGGACAAGATCCTCAGGGACATGTACGCCACCTGTGACTCTTTCAGGAGCCCCGAGGGCTTCTGCTTGAGGTACGACAACGCCTACGAGATCGGACAGGCCATCGTCGGTGCGGGCACCGAGCCCTACAACCGCTCGCTGGAAGCCGGTAAGAAGGCGACGGACTTGATCACTGCGAGCGCCTCCAAGGGCGGCTTGAAGCTGAGCAAGCACGAGAAGGACATGCTGACCAAAGTGGCAGCTGACCTGAAGGCGTGCCCAGACTCCGCAGCCAAGTTCGAGGACATGTGCCTCAAAGAGTACAAGAACGTCCCGATGTTCAACCCCAAGAACTACGGCCTCTAAACTGGATGAGTTTCACCTCATCCTTCCTTTTTTATTTTTTTCTTTACATTTTTTCTATCATGTTTTGATAAAACTTGGAAATCAATCGATGCATCTTGCCAACTGGGATTTATCAGGTCATCTCGACCGGGTCAAGGACGAATATGAGAATGACGCTCCATTTGCAATGTGGTTAGGGGTTGTCGGTTCTAAGGGCATGACCTTGTTGTTCATTCTCCGACGGCCCCGATACGTTTCACTCCTCTCCGACGAGGCGTCTAACCTTACCGGCGGGACCTACGCCACTGATGGAGGCATGGACGACCTTCTGAAGCGAAAATTAGAGGTAAAAGGTATCGAGCGTAACTGTGAACTATTAAGATGGGTGAGCCGTGGTCGGGATGACCACCATCCTTCATCTCTTCGCTGCTAGGTAGATCGGTAGCTCGAACCCGCTCACCGGGCCCACCTCGACAGTCCATCTGGCGGCCCGCTCTATGTTCTTCTCCATGCCTGAGGCCAATCCTGGTATGATCAAAGTTCGCGTTCCGGCCTTTGACCCGACGCCACTGTCCATCAACGCTTTCATTACCCCCATGGGTGAGAACGTGCGCTCGGTGACAGCATTATCCAAGGTATATCCCTGTGTATCCACTGGGACCATGAACGCCGCCACCTTCGTTTTGGAAAATATGCGTTTCAAAACATCCACTGATATGATGGAGTCGGCGGTAACGAACACTGGCGCGCTCGCGTCGGGCGAGTTAAGCTCGACCAGCCCAGTCCCGGTCTTCAATTGCATTGGGTCGCTCTCCGCCAGGTTCAACTTGAACTCAGCCACAGAATCGATGGTCTCCGCAAGAAATGGTTTGATGGAAGGGCAGCTCGATCGCCTTGCCCCTTCCCTCGAGGATGTCCTTGGCCAGGAGGGCGCAGGTGCGCACACCGCACTTGCCGCAGTCATCTCCAGGCAGATAGAAGGCGAGGTTCTCCGCCTTCAATCGATACAGGTCGATCTCTTCAATAGCCATAATTCCCCCTCCTCACTTCTTCTCCTCGATGCGGAGTTCCTTGAACGCGAATACCTTCTCGGGGCATACCTGATCGCAACGCAGGCAAGCCGTTCCATTGCACAGATCGGACCGGACCGATATGATATGGTCGCCCCCCTTGTCCTCGATGGTTATGGCATCCTCCGGACACTCCTCCTCGCACTTGCGACATCCGGTGCAGCCATCGAACGTACCAGTGATGTTCAGTCCGATGTCCCGGAGTATCTTCAGTCCCTTCTTGCCCAAGACGGGGATGTCTCGATCCACTATGCGATGGACCTCAGCCGGCCTTATCTTGCTGGGAAGCTCCTGTATGCCCATGCTGCGCAAGAAGAAGTTGTACGTCTCGACCGGCATACCCTCCTGCCACATCCCAAGTTCCTGTAGGTAGAGCGTCTCAAAGACCTTGTCCATGGCGAACATCACATGGTTGGCCCGGATGGAATTTGCCGTCACCTGTAGGACGTCCATCAGCTCGGGGTCCCTTACGATATCCGTTGCCAACGCCAAAGAGGTGTTACCGACCTGGTAGATCTTCTTCGGTGTGGCGGGCAGCAGCCCGACCCTCTGTGCCTTCAAAGCATCCACATATGTGCCTGAGGCCCCAGACATATACATCGTATCCAATTCGTCGAACTTGATGCCTGCATGCTCCAATAATGTGAAATGACCTGCCCGCATGGCACCGAACGCCTTCGAGGCCTCGAGGAAATCCTTCTGATCGAGGAAGATGCCATCCTGCAGGTGTATCTTCCCATCGATGGTCGTGAAACGTGGGGCCTGGATGTTATTGTTGTCCAGACCGGTGGCGATCGCGGCCACCACGCCGGTGCCGGTTATGCCTTTGGCCCGTCCGTGCATGGCGCCCTCCTCCACAACGTTTCCAGTGTTGATCTCGACGAGGTCCCCTTGAACCGTGTTCAGGTTTTCATCGATGACCTTACAACGCCAATAGGATTCGATATCGATGTCGCAGATGGCGCCAGGGGAGGCGAGCATGCCGAAATGGACCGATTGCCCTTCCATGGCCGGCCCTGCCGCTGCCGATCCAGTATATATCTCGTCACCGACCTTCAAGGCCATCTCGGCGTTCGTCCCGTAATCGGTGACAAGGCAGTTCTCCTTCATTTCCAGCAACCCGGTCTTGTACATCATGGCCAATGCGTCCGCACCGATCTCGTGCCGGATGGCCGGTGGGACGAACAGGTCAGCGGTCCTGCCCCCCAGGTCTATCCCTAGATTCTCCGAGGGGATCACCTTGGCGTCCCGTTTCTGGTGCTCCACGCCCCTCGTCTTCAAAGCCCTCTCCCCCGCAAAGGCCAGGTCCCTGATCTCCATGTTCTGGAATATGGATAGCTGGATGGGGTTGCCGCAGATCGCCAATCTCTCCACCTTGGTCTTGTCGATCTCCAGCATGTTGATGAGCTTGTTGACCGTGTCCACCATCAAACGGTGGCCCAGGTTCTGGTCCACGTTGATGCAGAAGGTAAGGTGGTCCATGACGTTCGCGCCAGGCATGGGGTGCCTTACCGTTATGGCCGTGGATATTATCTGTCCGCTTTTGAGGTCGATCGCGTGCATTCTCGTGCCGCTGGTTCCCAGGTCTATTGAAATGCCGTACATCCAGTTTCCTCCTCTCTTTCAGTGATCGTGATCGCAATCATGCCCGGCGAGGTGATATTCCATGCAACCTCCCAGGTGCGTCAGCGCCTCCTCCACGGTCTCCTCGACCGTGCCGTCCTCCAGGCCCAGGACGACCGCCATCAGCTTGATCGAGCCCTTCTTGCCCGCATCTCCTTTCAGCTCGTCCACGGTCTCCACGCCCAATCTGATGTCGACCACGCTCATCTTCACGAAACCGCCGTCGGTCTGGGCGATGAGCTTGACATGGCCGATCATGCCACCTTTGGCCTCCAGTTGTTTTGCTATATCGAATATCATGCCGGTGAGCACCTTGACGAAGCTGGACCTCTTGCAATGGTTGTCATGGAAGTGGACCTCCATCCCGAAGCTCCCAGCATGTGCCAGTTCCTTGGAGTCCTCGCTCATGCTCCTCCCCCCATCCGGTCCACCAGACGCACCTCGATCGCTTCCACGCCTCGGTCCTCCTTGGCGGACATCTTCAGCACTATCGCCTTGGGGTTCAACCTGCCAACTAGCTCTTCCACCTCTGCCAGTTGCTCTGGGCTCACCAATTCCATCTTGTTTACCGCCACCAGGTCCACGTCCTCGATCTGCCTGCGGAAGAATAGCTCGGCCTCCTGATATATGCGGGGTGCCCGGAACGCGTCGACCACGCATATGCCAAGTTTGCTCTCATGCTCCACCATCGAGGTTCGGATGATGCCATTGATCTTGGAGGGCAGGGCGATCCCTGTGGGCTCGATGAAGATGATGTCCGCCTTGTAATCATTGGCTACCACTCTCAGCGTGTTCTGCAAGCTCCCAGAGAGGGAGCAGCATATGCATCCCTCGGTCAGCTCCACGCTGTTCAGCCCATAAGCATCGATCAACGCCCCGTCCACGCCCACCTCGCCAACCTCGTTGACGATTATGGCCACTCTTTTCCCCTTCTTTCCCAATCTTACTCCGAGGTCGATCATGAGCGTGGTCTTACCGCTGCCCAGAAAGCCCGATATCAGGCAGATGATCATCACACGCGAATCGCGCGCCCTTTTTTAAATAACTTATGTAGGGGGCGAGTCCCATCATCGTTACCTATGGGTCTGACCCCTCTCTTGGTTGCCTTCTTTAGAGCTTCATAGAGCGATTGCATATGGTTTAAATAGCACGGGACATCGGAAGGATGCGGGGAGGGTCTAGTCCAATTGGGTAGGGTCGACGCCCTCGCCCAGCATTTCATCCTGCCCTTCCCCTTTCCTTCCAGAAAAACGTATCCCCCTGCCTAGGTGCACGGTCATAAGGTCCTCGGCCGCCACCGTCCTTACGCCCGACTCCCTTTCGATGTACTGGGCCTGCTTGCCCACTCCTTCGTATATTAGCTTGGCGCCGAAATGCGTGAGCAGGACCATCTCCGGTCGGATCTCCTTGGCGATATCTGCGGCATCCTCCGTGCACAGATGCTGCGGCACCCTGGAATGCAATGGCCTCGTAAGCGCCAAGATCAACACTCTGGCCCCCTTGTGCTGTGCCGTCACCTCCGAGTCCATCTCGGTGTCGCTCATGTAGCAGATGGCCCCGGCGCTGGTGTTGAACTTGAACCCCACCCCGCTCGGATCGCTGTGTTTGGTTCCGAGGACATCCACGTCGAGGGCGCCTATGTTGAACCGGTCCCCTTTTCCACCACCATAGCCCGCTCGGGCAGTCCATGGTGGTATCTCGAGATGGCCGGCCCGTGACCGTTCTCCCCCTCGAGCGCGGTCCTGCTCCCGATGAGCGCTCCCCGCTTCTTCAATCCCCCCCGGGTCATGCCTTCTAACAACACCTCCGCATCGGTGTAATGGTCCGGGTGGCAGTGGGATATTATGACCGCATCGGTCTTGGCCGGGTCCATCTTCAACCTAGCCATATGCACCAATGCCCCTGGACCCGGGTCGATGTGCACGTTCACTCCGTCCTTGAGATAGATGCCCCCGGTGCCCCTGACCTGGTAGATGGTGGCGAAACGACCTCCGCCCGTGCCCAAGAAAGTCAGGGTTGTCATTTTTCCGCCTCCCATCGGCCTCAAGGGCATATCACGGGTAGCGGTGATTTCTACCTTTCGTAGGGTCTGTGAGGAACTATTTATGGGCCCCAAACCCTTCCCAGGGCGATGAAGAGCCTATTGATCAAGGATGCCAACATCATCACCCAGAACGCACAGAGGGAGATCCTCCGGGGCGATGTCCTGGTCGAAGGCAACATCATCAAGCAGATCGGCACCGTTCAGGGCGGGGCCGACGAGGTGATCGATGCCAAAGGGGACATGGTCATCCCCGGGCTCATCAACACCCATAACCATGTGGCGATGTCCATCATGAAGGGGGTGGCCGACGACGTCCCGTTCCCCACCTTCCTGGACCGGGTGTTCGCTATTGACTCGGACCGCAAGGACGAGGACATATCGGTCGGGGCCCAGTTGGGGCTGATGGAGATGGTTCGCTCCGGGACGACCACTTTCGTCGACCTATACTATGCCGAGGATGTGATCGCCAGGGCAGTGGTGGAGAGCGGCATCCGAGGCGTGCTTTGCTGGGCCGTTCTAGACCAGCAGTACACCACCCAGAAGGGGGTACCGCTGGACAATTGCAAGCGCTTCCATCAGGAACACAAGGATGAGGCGAGGGTCACCCCAGGCATCGGTCTACAAGGCGTCTACGTCTGTTCCGACGAGACGTTCCAGGAAGCCGAGGACTTCTCCAAGAGGACCGGGGCGCTGATGCATTTCCATCTGAGCGAGACGAGGAAGGAGGTCTATGATCACAAGGCCCGCACCGGAATGAGGCCGGCCGAGCACCTCGAGTCCATCGGTGTGCTGAGCGAGAGATGCTTGGCCGCCCATGCAGCCTGGCTGACCATCAACGAGGTCAAGGCCTTGGGGCGCAACGGCTGCTCGGTCTCGACCTGTCCGGTGTCCAACATGAAGCTTGCCACCGGCGGCGTGGCGCCGCTCCCGGAGATGTTCGTCCACGGTGTCAACGTCTCCATAGGGACGGACGGGTCGACCACCAACAACAGCATGGACATGATGGCGGACATGAAGATGCTGGCCCTGCTGCAGAAATGCTATCGATGGGACCCGACGGTGCTGCCGGCGCAGCAAGTGTTGGACCTGGCCACCATCGGAGGCGCTAAGGCAGTGGGCATGGCCGACTCCATCGGTTCCATAGAGATCGGGAAGAAGGCAGACCTGGTCATCCTGGACGGGAGGGCTCCGAACCTGCGGCCATTGCGGCCGGCAACGATGGTGTCGAACATCGTTTACTCGGGCAACAGCTCCAACATCAAAACGGTCATATGCGACGGCGCGGTAGTGATGAGAGACCGCAAGATACTGACCTTCGACGAGAACGAGGTCCTTGATAGGAGCGAAGGTGCCATACGGGGCCTGATGGAGCGAGGCCGCGCATGAGATATTATTGGTCCCGACTCCCGGATTTGAACCGGGGACCTGCTGATATCGGCGTTAAAGTACCGGCGAACCGGTGAACCCACTACAGTCAGCCGCTCCAGCCAGTCTGAGCTAAGTCGGGGTGTTTTCCTCCTAAATGCATCACCGTATATAGCATTTGTTCCCTATTTTCGTTCGGTGTCACATCATCCTTTATCCTTTGGTACCTTCCAGTAGATCCAAACGAGCGAGCCAACACCTCCGATTTCATGTGTTTTTCAACGAAGTTATTTATAGTCACTCAGACATACAATGTCAGACAAAGAAGGTCGAATAGACCTCTTTAATTCCTTGGGGGCGGCGATGGAGGACACAGACCTCGAAAAAGTGACCCTTCGGCTTCCAGCCCGGTACATCAGAGCGTTGGACTTCCTGGTGAAGGTCGACGACTTCCCGTCCCGGTCGGAAGCGATAAGGGCAGCCATCAGGGACCTCATCTATGACCGTGCTGGATCTAGTGGCGGACAAGATGAAAAAGATGGAAGAGGCAGAGAAAACGCTAGCAGCCATCGAAGAGATGGAGCAGAAATATCTGAAGAAGTAGGCCTGTCAGAATGGGATGGGGTGCACATTCTGAGGCTGAGGTCACGATTACCTCCCCTTTTTTTTTATTTTTAATTAATATTGAAAATTTTAATTTATTAAATGGTTTGTACGGTTCAACCGATGTAACCGAGGTCCTCGCGCGCTTCTCCTGCGGTGCCTCGATTCTCCTTGAGCTTGGAGGTTATCAGATCGATCTGCTCGGCCTTGTCCTGCAATGCGCTGAAGTCGACCTCGACGTTAAGCAACGCGGACAATATGCGTAGGACCGCCTCAGCCCCCTTGGGGTCGACGAAGTATCCCGAGGTCTCGCCCATCAGGCAGACTGCCTCGATGCCGTACACCTTGCCCAATCCGAGCAGCAGTCCGGAGGCCCCGACGATGCCGCTTCCCGGCTCGCCCTTGGAGAAGACCACTCCCTTCTCCTTCATCTCCTCCACCAATGTGCATGGTGGTAGCGGCGCCGAGCACGCGGGGTTCTTCCACCATGCGGCCGATGCCATAGCCGCCCAGGGTGTAGATGCGCTTCACCTCTATGGTCCTGGCGACCTGCAGCATGTGGTCCGAGAGTTCGTACTGGCCCTCCGGGGTCAGGCCCTGGTAGTCGCCGACCAGTATGATGAGGTCCGGTGCTTCGCCCTCCCCGCGGAATAGTAAAGCTCGTTGCTGACCAGACGGATCACGCCATCGTCGTCCAGCAGGACCTGGGGCGGGAAGTACTTGGAGTAGATCTCCGCGAACTTGATCGCCTTGAGCTGCTCCACCAGGTGCTCCGCCGCCAGCTTGCCGACGTTGCCGACGCCCGGCAGACCCTCGATCAGGATGGGCTCGTTCAGCTCCGGCTCCTCGCTGGTGATCATGATAATGTCATCCATTTCTCTCCCTCCACTCCTGACGCATCATCCTTCGGTACTCGCCGTACCGGTCCTCCGGCGAATATCGGGGCGGTATGGGCACATCGGTCCTCGACCCCACATCTGGGACAGGTGTCCTTCAAGGTGTATTCCTTGCACATGGACATTTACTGTAGGAGGTCGTTCTGCATTTACGCCTCTGCACCCCTATGTGAACCGCCTACGGATAAGATTTGCGCGCCGACCTATTTGTTGGCCTCGCGGTGAAAGAGCCTTCCCCCTCGGCCTCCTTGATTGAAGCGATGACCGTGCTGGTCACATCCTTCAACATCCTCCTCCGCCTCCTTGTAATCCGCTGCGGTCACGACCACGCGGTAGCGTGGGGCACCGATGTATTGGATGGTGACCTGTTCGGGATAGATCTCCATGCCGGCCATCATGGCGGTCCTTGATGCGGTCTACGCCGTCCGGGGCGGGGCATCTCAGCTCCAGGTATCCGGATATCTGCACGAAGGGCGGGGTGACGTTCTCCTTGGCGACCTCATAGAACACGTTGGTCCAGTCGCCGGACATGCCGAGCTCCTTCAGGGCGTCCTTGTTCGCCGCGCAGCTTCGAACGCCCCATACAAGCGTGCCATAGTTCTCCACCAGGTCGAAGCCGAACTCCTCGAAGCAGCTCTCCGGGGTACGGTTCCAGGCGTTCGGCCACGATCTCCAGGAGCTTCTCCGCCTTGGTCTCGTTCTTCCACTGCTGGATCTTCTCCCGGCGCTGGTGCTCGTTGACGGATTTCAGCGATAGGTCGATATGTCCCTTGCGACGAGTCGACGCCGAGGACCTTGCAGACCACCTTCTGTCCTTCGCGGACGTAGTCACGGATGTACTTTACCCATCCGGTGGCCACGTCCCGGACGTGGATGAAGCCTTCCTTGTTGCCGTACTCGTCAAGGGTGACGAAGGCTCCGAAGTTCTTGACGTTCTGTACAGTACAGACAACGAGCTCGCCTTCCTCCGGGAACTCGCTGGTCTTGGGCATTAGTCGACCACCTCAAGCAGCTCGCCCTTCATCTCCCCGTGCCGCCGCGGGGCTTGATCAGGGTGGAGCCGCATACGTGGCAGGCGACGTTGGTGGCCGGCTTCTTGAAGGCTGATCTGCTCGTTTCCGCAATCCGGGCACTTTACCTTGACGAACTTGCTGGTGTGGGTCATGATCGATCACTCCGTCAGCTCGAACTTCTTGGCCCGGAAGCATGTCTTCTGGTGGGCCTTCTTGCATTTCTTGCAGCGGTATCGTAGAGCGACCCTCTTGGTCGGCTTCTCGCGTCCCTCAGGCTTTGGCCTGGGGAAACCGCCGTAACCGGAGGTGGCCCGCCTGAATCTTCTCTGACCCCACTTCAGCTCGCTGGCCTTCTTCTTCTTGACCCTCTCGACCTCGTGATCGGTATGGATCTTGCAGGATGGACAGTAAGTCTTGATAGACCTGGGCATCTTCATAGTTTCACCCTTGGAAGCAAAATGCCCTAATACTCATTTATTATTTAAAGTATTACAGAAGATGAGATATCTGGTATATATCTGGCTATTGGTTCCGAGGGTATTATCCAGATCAGTTTTTTCAGTATCCAAGGGACAAGCGACCGGCCTCGCGCCGAACCAAATCGGGGCCGGTAGGGACGGCAAGGTCATATCCCATTCGTAATTTATATCTATAATGATATTATTATAAAATGAAAACAAAACCAATCCAGATGGGAAATAATCTAGTGGCATTTATGTTAATGGCGCGCAATATAATTACATAGCCAGTATCTTATCCAGGCATTTCAATATTAATGATAAATAGAAAATGATTTATATCTTGCACATAATAAATCTTCTAATTGCGAAAGCAAGAAACCGTTTCGTTTAAGGGGAGGCGTTGAGTTTGGTCGAGAGGGGATTTAACAAGAAGGACGAGCAGTTAGTGGAGATCCTCATGGGTACAGGGATGCCTAAGAACGTGGCAAAGACCCTGGCATACCTAAGGAAGAAAGAGGAGACCACTTCTGTGGATATCGAGCTGTCAACCCAGCTAAGGCAACCAGAGGTTTCCATAGCCATGCAGGAGCTGCGCCGGCGCAAATGGGTGATCAAACGGGACCTAAAGAAGGAAGGCAAGGGCCGTCCCGTTCACGCTTATAAGCTGGCCATTCCTTGGGACAAGATAATCGAGACCTTGGAGAAGGAAGAACGAAAGCGCATCGAGCGCATCGAGGCGAACATAGAGCTTCTGAAGACCCAGGCCAGGGCAGAGGACTGAACTACCTCTCCCTGACCTCGATGCCCCTCTCGCCTGCGATCACCACTTTCGTGGCAAGGCGGAGGAACAGGCCGGTCTCAACCACTCCTGGTATCTGTTTCAACTGCAGCTCCAGCTCATATGGGTCGTCGATGCATTCGAAGCGGCAATGGAATATCAGGTTCCCGTTATCAGTCACGAAGGGAGTCAGTCCTCCTCTGAGCTCTGCACGACACCCTAACGATTCCAAATTCTTCCCGGTCCGCTTATGCCCGAAAGGCACCACCTCGACCGGCAATGGAGCCTTCTGACCCAACTTGGACACCAGCTTCGAGTCGTCCACCACGATGACCTTCTGATTGGATATGTAAGCCACCATCTTCTCCCGAAGCAGCGCCCCACCAAGTCCTTTTATCAGGTCCATTCGGCCGTCCACCTCGTCAGCGCCATCGATGGTGACATCGACCCTGTCCACCTGGTCCAGCTCGAGGAGCGGGATGCCGCACTTCCTGGCCTGGTCCTCTGTGGCCTTTGAGGTGGGCACGCCCCTCAGAGAATAGCCCTGTTCGACCAGTCGACCGATCGCCTCCACTGCGAAATAAGCCGTGCTGCCGGTCCCAAGCCCAACCACCATGCCGTCCTTTACATAACCTACCGCCCTCTCCGCCGCTTGGCGTTTCAGCTCGGACATGATCATTCCTCGAAGTTACTTTGGACCAGCTGGGACAGTTCGTCCGCGATGCGTTTGTTTATCTCCTTGCCCATGTCCTTGCTTGCCTTCTTGGCATCACCCACATAACCATCGGGGTAATGGTCCTCCGGATGGCAGACCACCATGTAGTTGGAGCTGGTGCAGCTGCCTTTACCGCGACCCTTCCCGACCAGTTCAGGTCGGATGGCCATGACCCGCGCCGTCTCGATGGTCCCCCCATGACCGTCCGGTTCCTCCCCGCAGTAATCGCCGGTGAACTTGAAGGCGATATCGTAGTCGGTCAGCATCATCAGTCGCACCTCATGTCTCTCCACGACCTCCTCGCAGGCGGACTTGAGCGCGGCCAGATGAATGGTGCCAGCGTGCCCCGAGACCAATACGATCTTGTCGATCCCGTTGGCGATGAGCGATTCAATGATGTCGATGGCCAGGGCCTTTAGCGTCTCCATGCGGACGCCTAGGGTGCCGGGCATCTTCTTGGTGGAGCTGTGCTGTCCGTAGCGGACCATCGGGGCCACCAAACCCCCCAGCCGTCTCGCCACCTCATCGGCCAGCGCCTCCGGTTGATAGGAATCCGTCCCCAGTGGCAGATGCGGGCCGTGTGCCTCGCAGGCCCCGAAGGGAACGATCACAACTGGGCGCTTGCCCACCGCCGCCACGAACTCATCCCTGGTCATCTCCTCGATGCGCATGTCACTTCGCCTTCCTCTTTGGGTTCATCAGCCTGGTGCCACAGACCGGGCAGACCCCTTTGCTCAGCGAATCGTCGCCGAACTGCTCGGCGAGCTTCACGCCGATCTCCTGGAGCCGCTCGTCCGGGATGGTCTTGTCGCACTTGGCGCAATACATGTCCTGGACATGATATTGGGGATATATTTGGTTTGAGAGAGATGGTCTAAAGGTTCATTAGCGGTCACGGCCTTCAAGGCATCATGAGGCTGGCCTCGTTGTTCTCGGGCGGCAAGGACTCTACCTATGCCACCTATCTCATGGAGCAGAGCGGTCAGGAGGTCCCTTTTTTGGTCACGATAATGCCCCAGGACCCCTATGCCATGCTATTCCACACCTTGAACCTGGACACAGTGCCGCTCCATGCCCAATCCATGGGGAAGGAACTCATTAGCGTACCATCTAGCGGTGAGGAGGGCGAGGACCTTGAAGCCCTGAGAGGGGCGATCGCAGGTCTTGACATCGATGGCGTGATCACCGGTGCCATCGCGTCCGATTACCAATGGGACCGCATCAACCGGGTGTGCGAAGGGCTGGGAGTGCGCTGCTTCTCGCCGTTATGGCGCAAGGACCAGGAGTTGCTGCTGCGTGACATGGTGCAAGCCGGGGTCAGGGCCATGATCGTTGGCACCTTCGCGGAAGGTCTGGACCAGAATTGGTTGGGACGGGTCATCGATGAGAAGGCCATCGGCGACCTCAAGGTCGTCTCTAAAAGAAGCGGTATCAATATATCAGGCGAGGGAGGCGAATATGAGACCTTGGCCTTTGACTCTCCTCTGCACGCCTGCCCGTTAGAGCTCTTGGGCCAGGAACGTCAGGTCTCCCGGGACTCTTCAAAGCTCATCATTAAGAACCCGCGTTTGGCCGGTCAAACCCCCAAGGCTTGTCGGATGTCCTTTAAAAGGTCATCGATGTCAGGGGTGTAGGACTGGTCCGGCGGAAACCAAACGTAAAGGACCTCGCCGTCCTTGCCTACCAGGAAGGCGCTCCGACAGGACCGGCCCTTGAGCCAGCTGTCCTCTGGGCACATCATGCCATAGCTACGTGCCACCCTACCGTCAATGTCGCTCACCAGATGGAAAGGCAAACGTAGGTTCGATTGCCACGTGCCATGGGAATGGACGGTGTTGGTGCTGATGCCCAGGACAGTCACGCCCAGGTCTTGGAACCGTTGGTAATTGTCCCGGACCTGGTTCATCTGCAGGCTGCAATGCATGCCGAAGTCGGTGGGATAGAAGAGCAAAAGCACCGGTCCCAGGGACCAGGCCGAGCTGAACCGGAAAGGGTGCCCCACCTCGTCCGGAAGCTCGAAATCAATCGCCTTGGAACCCACAGATGGCACTTTCCCCTGTTCCATGCCTGATGTGTACCCATCGTCCGCATGAAAATCCTTTTGGTGCTCAAGGGCCGATCTGAAGCGCCTGCAGCACATCAAGGAGCTCGGCATAGTTCGGCTCCAGCCCAGGGTCGTCCGGGGCCCAGCAGTACCTTACAACGCCTTCCCGGTCGAGGATGAAGACCGCCCGCAACGATCGCCCCTCTAGATAACCGTTCAGCTCCTCCGGTGGCCAGACGTTGTAGGTCTTCGTGACCGCCCCATCCAGGTCGCTCAGCAAAGGGAAGGGGAGCTTCAGCGAATCGGACCAGGCGCCATGCGAGTAAGTGGTGTTGGTACTGATGGCCAGGATGTGGCAGAGCGGGCTGAACTGCTCATAACGGTCGCGTAGCCCGATCATTTCCACGGCGCACATGACCCCGAAATCGGAGGGGTAGAACGCAAGGACAATCGGTTTCGTACCGACCAGGTCTGCAAGGTGGACCATCTTAGCGCTCTCGTTAGGCAAGTTGAGATCGGGGGCTCTTGTCCCCAGAGGCAATCCGATACCATTTCATCGTTCCACCATGCCTCTACCGACCATTAACGACATCATCTCTTCCTCCGTACCGGTCCGCCCTTTTCGATGACCATCTTGTCCCTCCAGGTGTCCATCAGGCAAGAGGACAGGATGGGGTTCGCCTCCACATATCCGAAGCCACCCTCCCCCCTCAAGGAACGCATGATGCCTCGTAGGTCCTCAAAGTCCTGGGGGATGGCCATGGTGGTCATGAGCTGCCGGATGTTGGAATAGGTGTTGAAGAACAGAAGGGCGGGGGCGTTCTTTTCCATAACCAATCTCACTCGGTCTTCCAGCACGTATGTATCGATGGTCTCCACATGGAAAAGGCACATTGGGTTGGTGCATTGGTTCGGGTCGAACTCGATGGAGAAGTCCAGGAGGCCGTTCTGCATCATCCTGCGAAGGTGACCATCCACCTCCTCCGCGCCTCGCCCCAGCTCTCTGGCGACATCCTCGACGGGTTTGCGCGAGTCCTTTGATAGCGAACGGACGATCCCCCATTCCAATTGATCGTATTCATGAGGGCCAGGTTGGGAAACGAAAAGGTCCCGCACCGCTGCGGTGGGACGGAGCAGCATGGCCTCCCCCTCCACCTTGCGCAATTGGGCGTCCTTCTCCTTTGGGTCGGGCAGGTGGAGGGCCACATAAAGCCTTCCCGCTCCGGAAAGGGCGGCCCAGGCCACTCGGTCATTGGATATCAGGTGGTCCTTAACCTCCTCCAAGGTGGAAAGACGGCTCTTCCCGAACACCAGGACACTGATGGCACCTAGGGATGTCAGGGATGGCTTGGTCGTGTACGAGCGGATGATGCCCGCCTCCACCATGGCCTCGGTTCGCTCCGCCACCTCCCCCGTTGGCATTCCAGTTATCCCGCAGACCTGTTGCTCCGTCGCCCTCGAGTCGCGCATCAGCACATGCAACAACGCCACATCTCGTCTCTCCAGGTTGCCCTCTCGCATCGGACGCACTATGTCTGCCTGGTCCATATAGGTCTTTTGACCCAATGGCCGGCGGGGCTGGAATCGATGGGGTGGGTCCAATGGTCGGTGAAATACAGCGGAGGTGTGTTGTTTAATCTGGGCTGGCTAAGATCCATTTATGAATTGATATTTTCCAGTCGCCTAAATCAGGTCAAAATGGAACACGCACAAAAGGTCTTTATTAAATATTCTTTCAAAATAAAAATATGAAAAAGAATGACCTTGAACATCAGATAAAATCTGGGATAATCTATATTCGAGTAGGTATGTTATCGGGGTTATGAACCCCAATCCCGATGCGATTTTTCCATCTGTGAATGAGAAATGGCACAAACATGCGGAGAAGAGGTTCGCCAGCCCGTTCACCGGTTCCAACTTCGATAGGATCGATGTCGACCCAATGATGCTCTCCCATGCCGCCCTCATCACTGGATACACCATCAACGATTTCTATACCAATCCTGCGCTAGGGGCGAGATGTGTCGCGAACGCATCTGAGTTGTACGACCTCCTGCCGGTCACCCATTGGTATTTCTCATTGCCATGGGTGGCGGAGCTTGGTGCCCAGATTGAGTTCAAGCCCTACCTGCCACCGGTGGTCAAGGAACCCACCATCCATGACATCGAGGCCGTCGACAAACTGGAGGTCCCCGACCTAAAGGAGATGGAGAACGGATGGACCGGTCGACGCATGATCGAGGCCCAGGACTATATCCAGGAGCACTTGCCCAAGATGTTCATCCCGATGACATACACATCGGACCTGACCGGTGGTGGCGCACAGCTGTGTGGCATCGCCGACTTCATCATGTGGACCATGACGGAGAGGGACGCCTGCGACAAGCTCGTTTCAAAGTACACCGAGGTCGCTGTGAACGGGGCAGAGCTGATGGCGAACCGTTATGGGATGGCCATGATCTCGACCGGGTCGGTTTTGGCCAACAACGATATATTCTCGGACACCGACGTCAACGAACTCTCAGTGAAGTATCTCAGAACGTTTGTCGACAAGGCGATGAGGAAGGGTGCTGGGCCGCAGCTGCTCTATCACCTATGCGGGAACCACGAGACCTCTTACAAGCTTTTCAGGGACCAGGTGCCATACTCGCCCATGACAATCTTCCACATCGGTTACATGGGAAGGGAGGTCTTCCCATCGGACATTTTAGCGAAGGAGTTCGGAGACAGGGCCACCATCATGGGGTCGGTCGATACGAAGATAATGATCCTGCCTAACCCGAAAAAGGTCTACGACCAGGCCAAGGAGCAATTGATCAAGGGAAGGGACAGCAAATGCGGTTACATTTTAGGGACGGCCTGTGAACTGCCACCGGACGCCCTTCCCGTGAACGTCCATGCCTTGGTCCAGGCCGCCAGGGACCATGGGACCTATGGTTCGTGGTGAGGTTTTTGATAAGATGCTACAAATGCAATTGGGAGGGACCTGAGGAGCAGCTGGTGGAAACGCCTGGCAACCTCATCTTCTACGATTATGTGGCCATCAACATGGGGATCCCGGACATCGTCCGTACTAACTTTCTTTGCCCCAGATGCGGTGAGATGTTGAGGAGCCATCGTATGAGCAATGGCATGGTCTTCGACCAATGATCCCTTTATCATCAGTCTCATTCTCCGGACAGATCATCTTTTCACTATCCCAAATCAGAAAACGGCAATCACCGATGGGAGAACGGTGGCAATGAGATATTGATGATGGTTGGTTTGATTATCTTCATGCCATATAAATATTAAGTTACGCACCCATTGTTCTTCCAGGTGCTCGTGTCCATGATAGCCAAACCAAGCGTATTACAGAAAGGGCTTCCGAAGACGACCCAGTCCCTCTGTCCTGAGTGCAGGAAGGTTATCCCCGCGACAATATTTGAACAGGACGGGAAGGTCATGATGGAAAAGGAATGTCCGGACCATGGTAGGGAAGTGGACGTCTATTGGTCGGACAAGGACATGTACCTTAGGGCGGAGAGGTTCGCATACGACGGAACGGGCGTAGATAATCCATTCATCTCGAACGCCACCGAATGCCCCAACGAATGCGGCCTCTGCCAGCTTCACCTAACGCACACCTGCCTAGCCATGATCGACCTTACTAATCGCTGCAACCTCAAATGCCCCATATGTTTTGCCAACGCTAACGCAGCGGGATACGTGTATGAGCCGAGCTTCGACGAGATAGTGATGATGATGCAAAAGGTGAGGGACGAGAGACCGGTCCCGACAACAACGGTCCAGTTCTCCGGCGGTGAGCCGACCATATACCCCAAGTTCATCGAGGTAATCGCCAAGGCCAAGGAGATGGGTTTCCCCCAGATCATGGCTGCCACCAATGGTATCAAGTTCGCTAAGGACCCTGAGTTCCTCAAGGCGGCGGTGCAGGCAGGTATGAACACGATCTACCTTCAGTTCGACGGTCTTCGCGATGACATCTACAAGGCGTCCAGGGGTGTGCCGCTCCTGAACACGAAGCTGAAGGTCGTGGAGAACGTGCAGAAGATGGAAAGACGACCCTCGATCGTCCTTGTCCCAACCGTGGTGAAGAACGTTAATGACGACCAAGTGGGTGAGATACTCAAATTTGCCCTAAAGAATAGGGATGTGATCAGGGGCATCAATTTCCAACCTGTAGCCTTCACCGGCCGCATCGACCAGGAGGAACGGAGCCAGCACCGATATACCCTCCCCGATCTGGTCAAGGACCTGGAGAATCAGACCGCGGGCCAAATCACAAAGGAAGATTTCTATCCCGTCCCGAGCGTTGTGCCCATCTCCACCCTTATCTCCGCCCTCCAGGAACAGAGCAAGGTCACTTTCACAGCGCACCCCATTGCGGGATGGCCACCTATTTGTTCATCAAGGACGAGAAAACCGTCGTGCCCCTTACCCGCTTCGTGGAGGTCGAGCCTCTGTTGAAGAGAGCTATATGATCTGAGTGTGCAGGCGGAGAGATCGAAGGTCAAGTTCCCGTCCAAGATCAAGGCGCTCAACATCCTCAAGAAGCATATAATCAAGGACAAGGTGCCAGATGGCATGTCCACCACCAGCTTCCTGCAGATGATGGGCTCGATGTTCAGCGATTCATCGAAGAAGAGCGTGGCCAAGTTCTCCTGGAGCATGATGTTCATCGGTGGCATGCATTTCCAGGACAACTACAACTATGACGTTGAGCGAGTCAAGCGATGCGCCATCCACTATTCTACCCCCGATGGTCGCATCATCCCATTCTGTGCCTACAACGGCGGACCGAACTACCGTACCGAGATAGAGAAGAAGTTCTCGATCCCTATCGCCGAGTGGCGGATGAAATACGGTGAAGAGTACACTTGATGAACCAGATGCAAGAAGGTGTCCAGATTGGTGCTGTCCTCTCCCTGGAGAGGTAGGTTACCAACTCGAATATTCTTTTTCATTCAACCTAAGGCTTAAGCCACCATTTCGACTTTCTAATCAAAGGGCCTATAGGGCGGTCAAACCTCTATTCGTAATTGTCCCTAACGACGACATTATTCAATCATCCATTTCCATCAGTTCTTCGTAGGGTCCTTCCTCTTCAAATTTAGGGCAAAACTCTCGGCCATATCAATGTCCTCTTGGTTCGGTCTTCCCTTGTTCATCCCACCGAAGTACTTGAGGAAGCTGTTCGTGTTGTAACCCTTGCAAGCGAACTCATCGATGATCTCGTAACCCTTCTGTTGAAGCCTGCTTCGGAGGGTTGAATGGTCCTTCGCGACCTTATCATCGTTGACGATAGCGCTCGTGGAGAACAGGAACGCTTTCTTGCCGTCAGTTACCGGCAACCTCTCAGCAAGTTGGAGTAGCTCCTTATGGTGCATCCCATCATAGATACCAGAACCGAATCCGATCAGGTCGTATCCTTGGATTTCCTCAGGCTGGATATCTTTAGGATGTCTGATGGGAGCATCGAGCACGTCCGCCAACACTCTTGCGATCTTCTCGGTGTTCCTGTGATGATACGATACGAGGACGAGCAGTGGTTTAATCGGAAGAGCGTCCAATTGCGTCATCGTGCACCTCTTTTACTCAAGGGCCCCTCACACACATGCATCTCCTCTGTCGAAAGCATAGATGGTCCGTCACTCATTCTATCATGTGGTTGTATCGGTGGTCATCCTACTTGGGGCAGCTGGGCACTTGTGGCCGGAGATGGTCACAACCATCCCCTTCGGGTTCGTAGCGTCTCGCTCGATGACACGATCACATGGCTTCCCATAATCCCTTCCTCTTTTAACTGCTAACCAGTAACACGATTTCACAATGGTTTAATATTCACGATACTATTCGATGGGGGTGCAATTATGGTGTTGATGAATTCTGCCCATCGTTTTCACGCCGCCCTTGACGGCCATGTTCCCGATCGCATACCTATTTTCTACCAACATCTGGGCGCTGCGAAGTGGTTGTTGCAGTCCACCGGGTTGAGGATGCGTGATGGCTTCTTCGATCCAGAGGTATTTTCCAAACTGGCCATTGCCGCCTACGAACGCTTCGGGTTCGACAACGTTATGGCCGGATGGGGTGACATATTGATCGAGGCTCAGGCTCATGGCATGAAGTGGAGGTTCCCGGAGAGGGATTTCTATCCACGAGTGGACCAGTACTTCCCCATGTCCGAATTGGAAAAGGTCCAACCGATAGACCCTTGTAAAGACCCAACCTGGTCGGTGCCTATCAAGGCAGCAAAAATAATGATGGACCATTATGGTAGCAAAGTCCCGGTCGTGGGGTGTATCAACTCGCCGACGGTTATCGCCTCGGAACTAGTGGGAATGGAGAACCTCTTGATCGGATACCTCACCGATCCGGGGGCGGTAGACCATTTGCTAATTACATTGACGGAATCGTCTAAGGCTTATGGCGAGAGAATTATTGAGTTAGGAGTAGAGGATGTTTTTATCGAGAATGGGACAGCAGGAAGCGAGATGGTAAGCCAAGAGATGTACGAACGATTCGATAGAAAATATCTAGAAATGGAAATGGACTCTTACCATCAGCATGGACTTCGGACGATATTGCATAATTGTGCCGCGAGCCCGTTCTGGCAATCACAGCTTGAGGTCAATCCTACCGCACTGCATCTTAACCTGGATGCCTTGAACGTGCCTGAGGTTTTTAAGTCGCTCAAGGGGGAAACCACTTGCATGGCAGGGATCGAACACAGAGATCTGTTGTTTTGCCGCACACCGATCGAGATCGAGGAAAACGTAAGGGGACTGATTGCAGCGTGGGGCAACGATCCTGGCCTTATCTTAGCACCGGGGTGCGAACTTCTTTACAAGACTCCTCTGGAAAACATAAAAGCACTAAGGGATTCTGTAATCAAGTACGGGACTTTTCAGACGGGATGAGGGCGGGTTTCGATTAAAAAAGATGGATTGGTGGGTCTGCCCGAATTTAAAATCATATCAGGACAATATTAATGAATCAATATTAGAAAATCGTCTTCCTTGAGTTGAACTTACTATTATTATTCACATTAGAAAAAGAAATAATGCTCAGGTGAGGACCGAGGTATCAACCGAGGCCGCCTGAGATCCCCTTGGTGATTAACAAAGGAATTTCACTTCTTCTCATCCTTCTTATCCCCATGCTTTTTCAAAATCGCTACTTTTCCCACTGCTCCTACCATTGTTGTCACCTCCTTTCTATTTTCATCGACAAAGAGATTGCCTATTCAGATCCCCAAGGCCTTCTTCTTGGCCGCCGCGAACTCCTCGTCGGAGATGATGCCCTGGTCATGCAGTTCGGCCAATTTCTTCAACTGTTCTGTGGGGTCGGTTGCCGCGGCCGGGGCTGGTGCTGCTGCGCTTTGCGGCATCTTCAGCCGCTTTCTGTTGGGCCGCTCCATCCGCCGCCGCCTGTTGTTGAGCCGCTGCCTGTTGTTGTGCCTTGGCCTCTCCTGCTTTCATACCAATGACCAACGCTGCTCCTCTTCCTCTCATCTTCAATCACCCCAATACAACTGCTTTTCCTCGGTAACCTTGGCGATTACGTCGCCGGGCACACGTCCTTGGGTGATCAACATAGCCTCAGAATCGATCAAAGCTTCCTTGAACTTGACCGCCCAGGTGTTCTCATATAACAAGATGCTTGCCGAGCTGTTCAATGCTAGGGCCGCTCCAACCGAATCGATGTCGTCCAGAGAGAGGAGTTCGTTGAGATTGTTTGCGAACTTGCCGAAGGAATCGCCCGCTTCACCGCCCATGTCCTTGAGCTCTATCGCTTCCACTTTACCATCAATGTCCTTGTGGATGAAAACCAGGTCGATTATACGGATCGTTCCGTTCTTCTCTAATCTTTCCAGTTCAGGGGCGATCTTCCCGTTGAACTTGTTACCGGGAAACCCCAAGACCAAATAGTCAACCGGTCCCAGCACCTTGCTCTTCGTCTTCTTATGCGATTTCTCTATCGTCCATTTCTCAACTTTCTCAGCCATAGCTCAACCTCTTCTTATTGTTCCCTTCAATGGTTTCCTGGTTCTTGCCCTCCCAGGGTATTGTAAAGGATTATTGGTGGTTGTCCATTCTTTGAAATGACAACCGGTGTTATTGGGTGCTCCTCACTTCTTCTTAGCCGTCCTCTTCTTCTTCGGCTTTGCCTTGGCAGCTTTCTTCCTTTCCGCTTCCTCGGCGGCCGCTATGGCGCCGATCTGCATGAACATGTCCCTGGTCAGCATGCCATGGGCGATCATCACGGCGTTGGAATCGAGGAGCTGCTGCTTGATGTCCTTGGCCCAGAGGTGCTCGATGATCATGATCAAAGCGGTGCTGTTGTCCGGTATGGCATCCGCTATGTTGTCCATATCATCCTGGGTGAAACCGAAGCCATTCTCGATGACCGCCTTCTCTCCCTCTCTCCAGCCCACATTGGCGCCCTCCTCTCCGGCAGCGCCGAATCCCATCAAGGCACCGATGCCGGCGCCCAGATCGACCAGCTCCGCCTCTCCAAGGTCGGTGCCCTCGATCTCTTGGATGTTCCCATCCTCGTCCTTGGAAACGAGCATGTAGTCCACGAACCTGATTATCCCCTTCTCCTTCGCCTCTTCGAAGGCGGGATAGATCATCCCGTTGAAGTCATTCCCGGGGAAACCGAACACGAACATCTGCATTGGTCCAAACATTACCATTTTTTCATCCTCTTTTCTCTATTCAATTGGCATGGAATCCATTATAAGACGATCTCCCGTCGGATTTTTTGGGCGTCTTTTTTTAGGATAATCATACCGATGGCAACATTATCACTAGTATTATAATACCTTTTACATTACTCAATACTAAAGTATTTTAATACCATAATGAATACTTAATATGCAACATTGTGCCAATAGTGTAACTCAAGTGAGAACGGCATCAAGCCTTTGGCGCCAATGACGCCCGGTTAGGAGGTTCAAGATTGCGTGCAAGGTTCGATGACGCTCGTCGCCAGGAACTACTGGACGAGATCATCATTATAATAACCGAACGTGGATTCTCAAATATCACGATATCGGAGCTGGCGAGCGAACTGCATTGCTCAGCCTCGTCGCTTTATAAGATAGCATCGAACAAGGATGGGCTTGTCGTGCTCGCTATCGTCCGTTGGGGCGAACTTGCTTTGGCAGATTTTGATAATCGGTCACTTCAAGGGATTACTTCCATAGATAAAGCTCGATTATATTGGCACGCTGCGGTGGACGCCGTTCGGCTTCTTTCTCAGGAGTTCCGCAGTGACGTCGATCATTTCGAATCGGCCCGATTGGCATATGCCAACGTATCCGATCGTTTTATCCAGAGGTTCGTTGAGCTCCTTGACGACGCGGTCAAGTCTGGCGAGATCGAACCCATCAATACATGCTTCGTAGTGCATGTCTTCAGAAATATCGCCTTCGTGGTCCGTGATGAAGGGATTTTGAATAAATGCGGCCTGACTGCCTCACAAGCATTGCAGGAGATCGACCGCATGATCTGGAACGGTATAAGAAATGGAAGGGAGGGAAAATAATATGGGAAAACAAATAAAAAATAGCGGCAAAGCGACCGCCCGTGCCCCCGGGATCCTCGAAAAAAAGGAAATGGCCTCGAGTAGGAAGGGCAAGAAATTCAGCACCGTGCCGTTGGATTGGAAAGAGGTGTACTATACCAACTGCCCCCTAGTGTCCGCAAGCAACGTCGACCAGGAACTAGGTTGGGTCAGGGAGGAGTACAAGAAGATCGGCGTCCATTACTCTTTTCTGCGCTCCCGTCGGGAGAACAACTGGTATCCGCACTACATTCACAACCTCGATAATCTCATCAGGTTCGGCGGGCTGTTCCCCCCCATCCATGTTCACGCGGACATCCGCAGGACCAGGCTCCTTGGTACCACACATGTGTACGAGGGCGGCTGCATGATGGTCCGGTCCAGGGACGACATCTATCGGATGAAGGACCTGAAAGGTAAGAAGATCGGCCTCTCCAAGAGCCTCAACTCCATCAAATGCGACTGGTGGCGCATCCAGGAGGAACAAGGCATCGAGCTGATGCTCAGGTTGAACGATATGACCCGCGATGATGTCGAGATCGTGGAATTCCCCTATCCGGATGATTGGTACGACGACCCTAAGATGCTGGACCCCATGAATAACCCATCTGAGCTGTGGCTCAAGCGTGACCACAAGCACGACCTGGCCTTCCGCCCGCTGGAGAACGCGTTGGAAAAGGGCGTCGTGGATGCGATCTATACCCAAAGCAAGCCCCTGGAGCAGCTCACGGAGGCGACGGGCAAGTTCAAAGCGATCGAGGACCTATCCAGATATCCGGACTGGACCCTGCAGGTGGCCAACGTCCCCGCCGTCATCACCTGCACCGATGTGATGGCCGAGGAGCACCCCGAGCTAGTGGTGGCGTTCATGAAGGGCATGATCAAGGTGGGGCGCTGGGCCAACGAGCACAAGCACGCTGCGGCGGCTATCCTCGACAAGCAGACGTTCTACCTAGACGTGGAACATACGTACGAGGGGATCAAGCACGTAGACATGGTGCCCAACCTGTCCCTCCAGAACCTGGCCTCCGTGGAGATCGGGAAGGACTTCATGCTGAGCCACGGGTACATCGAGAACGACTTCGATGTGCAGAAGTGGGCCGCGCCGGAGTTCCTCGAACAGGCGGCCCGAGAGCTGTTGGAAGAGCAATGGAAGAAGGTGACCACCGCCAAGCTTCCCAAGACGGCCACATCGCTGGCATCCGGGATACGGCTAGGATAGGCGGGAGTAAAGGAGATGGGCGAATGACCAATGACGAGAATCCAGCTTCTCAGGTGGTTCAACATCAGATAGCCCCGGGGAAGGAGACGGTCCTGGGACTATACGTGACCGCGAAGGAAGCATATGAGATGTGGAAGACCGACCCGAGCAGGGTTAGGATCATCGATGTGCGCACCACTGAGGAATTCCTCTACGTCGGCCATCCGAAGATGGCTTGGAACATTCCATCCCATCTTCAAATTTATCAGTGGGACGAGGGAAAGAAAAGATTCCCGATGAGTCCCAACCCCGATTTCGTAACCCAAGTGATGGACGTTGTCGACATCACCGATGTGCTATTGGTCACATGCCGATCCGGGGTCCGTGGCAGTCTGGCTGCGAATCTGCTTGCGGAAGCGGGTTTCAAGAACGTCTATAACATCATTGATGGGATCGAGGGGGACCCGGTGCAGGAGTCAGACAGTGTCTATAAGGGACATCGATTGAAGAACGGCTGGAAGAACTCCGGGTTGCCATGGACCTATGAGGTGGACCCAAATCTGATAGTGCTTCCCCGGAAAAGGTAATGAGGTCAACTAAGCAGGTGTAATGATGGCAGATGCACTGATCGTGTTATTGCAGGTATTCGGGCTCCTATTCGTGGTCGGAAGCATGCTGGCGATGGGCTTCAGTCTGACCTTGAACATGATCGTCCAACCGTTAAAGAACTGGAAGTTGGACCTATTGGCCCTCATCGGCAATTTCGTCATCGTGCCTGCCATCATCATCGGAGCGGGATCCATACTGGACCTGCCAGAGGATGTGAAGATAGGGTTCTACATACTTGCATTGGCTGCCGGAGCCCCGTTCCTGCCAAAGCTGACACAATTCGCCAAGGGGAACATAGCCTATGCCGTAGGCTTGATGACCATGTTGATGATCGTGTCTGTATTTGTTCTGCCGCTGGTCCTCCCTATTATCGTGGAGGGCGTGGAAATAAATCCTTGGGACGTGGCAAAGCCATTGGTGTTCCTCATGCTCATACCGTTGGGGGTGGCTTTGTTCATCAAACAACGATATCCGGACTTTGCTGACCACGCCGCAAAGCTCCTCAATTCCGTGACGACGGTCAGTCTATTTGCCTTATTGTTCCTCTTCTTCGCCCAGTTCTGGGAACAGATCCTCGACACGATCGGAACCGGAACGATAGGATTCGCGATATTCTTCATCGTTATCGCTCTGATCATCGGTTATTTCCTGGGAGGCAAGGACCAAGGGACGAAACGGGTGTCCGCCATGGGCGCTGCCCAACGCAACATCGCTGCTGGCATATTGACGGCGACCGTCAATTTCCAAGATCGGCCAATGGTCGGTGTGACAGTATTGGTCGTCTCATTGGTCGGGCTTGTGTTATTGATGATACTGGCCGGTGAATGGGGGAGGAAGACCAAAACGGAAGGACCATCACCAAAGGGGAATGTAACACAGTGAGAAACCTATACATTTTTTCAATTTCAGGTTGAAGAGCCATTGTAGAATGGCTGAACCAACATCAAGCCATACCCTCTGGTTTCACTTCCAAGATTCAATATAAACGGAATGCAGAATCATGGACAACCTCAAAAATGACTGAGGACATAACACCTTTTCGATGGGTGCCATGACTCAGCGTTCGGTGAAGTCGGAAGATCGCAACCCTATCCGATCGTAAAAGAAGATTGAGAATGATCAGGTCATCTAAGGGGATAAAGGATCATTACTCCTTTATTAAAAAGTATAAAACGCTGCCTGGATAGGGATGATGGTGGGTCTGCCCGAATTTGAATCGGGGTCTAAGGCTCCCAAAGCCCCAAGGATGGACCAAGCTACCCCACAGACCCGGTGGGGCGCTCTAACGGCGAAGTTATCCAAATAGTTTATCATCGCCTAGTAGAGGTGCCAACCCTTCGGTTCCGATAAGCCATCGTTCTCCATTTCATTGACTATAGGTATTAAAGACCTCCAGGTTATTACTGGAACCCCCTCAATATTGATATGATGGGCAAAGGCATTCAAGAGGATGGTTCAAATGAAATTGAGGAAGACAGAACCAGGAAGAGATTCACATCATAGTCGAGGTAAACGACATCGACCACATTCTTACACCTCCAGAAAAGGACCTTTTTTCCAGCGATACCGATGGAATTCATGGGCCAATCCGCCCTCCAACGATGCAAAGCCATGATCAGAGAGGAGAGGGGTTGGGACAAGACGGAGATATCGATTCACTTTCTTGGTGCCATCGGACCAGATCGGTCGGAGGAGCGTAGAGGAGATCAAGACCGCCATCAGTAGATATTGCGCCACCCTGCGCAAGGACAATGAAGTTCAGCTCCAAGTGATTAAGTCATAGGGGATTAAGACAACTGCCATTCGCCCTCGCTCTCCTCCTAATTTTCGTCATCTCGGGGATAATAATCGGGTCAGACACGGTGGTCGAAATGTCCCCATTATTGGCAACGGCCATCAGCGAGGGCCTGTACGTGATCGGTTGGGTCTCGCTATGGGGTCCGACGGACACTCTGCTCTTCGAGCCTATGGAGCTTCGTACCGAGAACAAGCTGTTGGCCATGATGGAGAAGGTGGAGATCGAGGTGCGACCATCGAGTGCATCCCGATCGAGCTGAAGCAGAGGACTGACCTTTGCCCCTGCCATCGGTCCCATTGCCGAGAACCAGGCGGAATCGTTTAATTATAGGGGGAGGTCCTTTTATGCGTCATCATGCGGGCAGGCAGATCAGCCGTCATCGCGCTGGCCGTCGTGGCAGTGCTTCTATTGGCCGGTCTAGTGGTCATGCCGATGTTCTTCGACCAGCCTGAGGGCTTTCAGACCGAGGACCTGGTCGCCCCAGATGTCTACCTGGACCAACAACCCGTGCCTTGGAAGCCCCGCCCCATCACCATGGACGCGCTGAACCACTCCATTCAGCTTTCCTGGGCCATGACCCCCATCTACGCTGGTTATGGTGGGGTGCTGAACCTCAGTGTGGTGAGCCAATCGCCGAACCAGATCTATATCTATGGCTTTGGCGTGGAATGGCCCGACCACGGACTGGAGACATCTCGTACCTGCTCGGTCAATCTTACCTCGGGGGGAAGGGAAAGCCTTGGCCTGATATTCTTCACTGCGCCAGAGGCGGCAGGGAGGGAGGATTACCGGATATTCGTGGAGATAGCCGTCCAAGCGCCGGAAGGCACGGAATGGAACGACTACGGAAGGATGGACGGCAAGCTTTGGGACACAGAGGTTTTAGAGCCCATCGGTCCAACGGTATACGATGTCTCGAGCAATCCGCGAAATTATTATGACAAGGCCACCGCGTTGATGGACGGGGACGCCGTCTCCGCCCTGGTGACGCAGGTCCAGCTCCAGGAGCCTGGGCCTTACAGCCTGCAGCAGCTCCTCTATGTCTTTGACTGGGTGCGGGAGAACATCGAGTACACCTCAGACCCCTCGGACAAATGGCAAAGTTCGATGGACACCTTGGTGCTGAGGGGCGGGGACTGCGAGGACCATGCCATACTTGTCGCCACCATGGTCCGGGAGCTGGGGGGTTGCGCGCGCTTCAACCTGATCGATGGGCACGCGTTCGCCACGGTCTTCATCGGGGACGAGTACACCGACCTCTCCGCGATAAGGATGGCCATCAGCTCGCACTATGGCACGCTGGTGCCGGTGCACTACCTTTTGGACGATGCAGGATACTGGATGACCATGGACACGGTCGGCTTCCCTTACGCAGGGGGGCTCACTGCCAGCTCAGCGCCGGTAGTAGATGGCGATGTGGACTGGACCTTCGAGGGAACGGACATCCTCATCAAGGTCGATGCCGTCCCGGATCAATGAGCCTTGCCCGCGGCCAGGATCTCCCGGACCGCTTGACGCATCGCCGCCTCGCTGCCCATGCTCGGGTTCCAACCGATGGCCTGGAGCTTCTTGATGTCCAGCAGCATCTCCTTGACGTCGCCGACCCAACCCCTTCCGCCCTTCACGCCCCCGGTCCAATCGTAGCGGACATCGGGCAGCCCCATCTCCTGGACCACTATGTCGGCGATTCCCTGCACGTTAAGGCGGTCCAGAGAGCCGATGTTGTAGATGGCCACCTGCTCCTGCGCCCGTTCGGCGCCGACCATCATGGCCTCGGTGCAGTCGGAGACGTGCACATATGATTTGTTCGTCCCTGGCGCCGCCCCAAGGATCTCCAGGCGTTTGGGCTCCTCACGGAGCTTGCGGATGAAGTCGTGCACCACATTGTGGGTGCTGCGGGAACCGACGACGTTGGCGAAGCGGTAGATCGCCGCCTCCATGTCGAAGGTGTGGGCGTAGGAGCAGATCAAGGCTTCGCAGGCCAGCTTGGAGGCGCCATAGATGGATATCGGTATGAGCGGTCCGTAGCCCTCCTCGGTCGGTATCTGTCCCGGTTCCCCGTAAACGGTGGAGGTGGAAGGGAAGCATATGGATCGGACCGAGGCGGCCCGCATCGCCTCCAGCACCAGGTAGGTGGCCTCGATGTTCTGCTCCATGTGCACCCGGGTGTTGTTCGGCCCCTGCCTCACGTCCGGGTTGGCGGCGAAATGGAAAACCACGTCCACGCCTCCCAAGTGCTCCTTGAGCCGACCGGAGAGCAGGTCGGTCTGGTGGAATTGGAAGCGGCCCGTGGCCTGTGCCCTTTCCATGAACTCTTTCTTTCCAGCGGAAAGGTTGTCCACGCCCACGACCTCGCAACCCTTCGCGAGCAGAGCGTCCACCATATGGCTGCCGATGAATCCGGCGCAACCCGTGACCAATATCTTACTTCCTTGCAAACGCACCCTCAGACCTCCTTTGACCTTTTCCTGAGCCTCTCGACGAAAATGCGCATGGCCGCACCTCGATGCGAGAAGACGTTCTTCTCGTCCATGTCCATCTCGGCGAACGTCCTATCCGACCCGTCCGGGACAAAGATGGGATCGTAACCGAAGCCCCTATCCCCGCGCTCCTCCATGACGAGCCTGCCCGGCGCGACCCCGGTCACCACCAAGCGGCCGACGTCCTCCATCTGGCAGCCGATGCAACATCGGAATTCCGCCCGACGGTCCGGTAGACCTTCGAGGAGACGTAGGACGCCAGCGCATCCAATGGTCTTGAACACATAGGCGGAATATACTCCAGGGAAACCGTTCAGGGCGGGTATGAACAGACCGGAATCGTCCAATATGAAATCCTTGTGGCCGGCCGCCGCGATCTGGTCCAGGCAACCGTTCACCACCTCGTCCAGGTCGTCTGCCTGTATCTCATCGCATTCGACCTTGAGGTGCCTGACCTTTATGCCGAGCTGCGCCAGGCCATGTTGGAACTCCTGAAGTTTGTGGAGGTTGCCTGTGACCAGGCCGACCTCCCTCATGTGTACCGACCTCTGTCCTCGATCTCCTTCGCCTTACGCAGCACATCGGCCGCCTTGGGGAACGAGTCCCGGTACGCGTTGATGATCACATCATAACTGTCGGGGATATGGGAATGCGCCGACTGGAACGCCTCATGGAGCAGATGGATGTCGACCCCAAGCTCCTCCAGATCGGCCTTCTTCGAGCCTAACGAGAAATCGATGAACCAGACCCTTCCCTCGGACCAGATCATGTTGGAGGTGGTAAGGTCGCCATGGGCTATGCCTCCCTTATGCAGCAGACCCACGGAGCGACCCACCTCCTCGCACACCATGTCCCTCTGCTCCGGGCCTGATCCGTCCAGCAAATCCTTTACGCGAGGACCCTTGACCTCCTGCATCACCAACGTCGCGTCGATGATGTCGATATCATAGATGATCGGCGTGGGCACTCCCAGGCGCCTCGCCTCTTGGATCAACCGTGCCTCGTTCTTGGTGCGTGTGACGCGGAGAGAATTGTCCAGCTCAGGGTGGCGATAGCCTTTGGGAACGCGGCTCTTCAAGATGACCTCGCGGCCCATCCAGACGCCTCGACGGATCTCTGCCTCCGCCCCTCTTCTGATGACCTGCACGTCCGGACTATCGTTAAGGGCTTTAATTAACCTTTAGACGCGCTGGTGAGCGCCGGCGCCGTCCCGACCTCAGCGGCAGTGTGGTCCGGCGGATCGAAGAAGCGTTCCAGTTCCGAGCTCAGGTCATGGCTCTCCTCCATGCGGAAGCTTGATGGGAACGCACCCCGAACCGTTGAGGACAGATATCGATCGTCCAGGAGAATGATGGCCGCTCTGTCCGTCTCGGAGCGGACGGCCCGCCCCGCCGCTTGTAGGACCTTCGTCACCGCCGGATAGGTCCGGGCGTACATGGCAGCCTTGGACGGCCCATGACGACGTTCCAATCTGGACATGATGGCGTCCCCCTCCACCGAAGGGGGTGCCAGGGGCAGACCGACCACGAACACCGCTGAGAGCAGGTTGTCCCGGAAGTCCACCCCCTCCGCGAAGGAACCTCCGATGGTGGCCAGCAGCAGGCAGGATCGTTCTCGGACCAGCTCGGAGATCAAAGCCTCCTTCTCCGCCTTGGCCATCTCCCTTCTTTCCACAAGCGTCCTCTTGGCCAGGGGCATATGTCTCAGGAAATGCTCCGTTCGACCCAGGAAGTCGTAGGAGGGGAAGAAAGCCACCACGTTGCCCGGCACGGCACGGCAGGCGCGGGCCATCACATCGGCGAAGGCCATATAGCTCGATTCATCCCGCCGGTCGAAGCGTGAGGAGACCGAGGGCACCACCAATGCCATTCGGTTCTCAGGAGGGAACGGGGAGGCATATTGGCGACAGACCGCCCTATCTCCGATCCCAAGTGCCTCGGCGAATCGGCTGGGAGGATGCAGCGTCCCGCTCATCAGCAGGGAGCAGCGCATCTCTTCGAACAAGGGCCCGGAGATGAGCCCAGGCTCGATGAAGCGGTTATGCAGCACGCCTTTGGCCCCGTCCACGAAGCGGATGGTTGCCCCTGGACAGGTGGACCACCCCTGAAGGAACAGTGCCAGTTCCTCCATGCGCTTGCGCGGTCTCCCTTGATAGTATTCCAGTATCCCTTGAGCCAGCTCGCCGCTGTTCGCCCCCACCGCATGCTCCAGATCGTCATCCAGCGCCTCGACGGCAATGGGCCCAACATTTGGTTGGAAGGCATGGCGGTCCAGGAAGGCGAGCATCGTGGTGAGCGCCTCTCGGAAGTGCCTGTTCCCCGTGCCCTTGAGGGCGGAGCACAGCTGGGACCGGGCCAAGGACTGGCTGTGCGCCTCGGTTATGCGCGAGGGAAGATTGTGCGCCTCGTCCACCACCAGGACCGATGAGCAGGCTGGGCGGCCCAGGTCCTCCAGGACGGGCCGGTCCCTGCCAGAGAACACGTGATTATAATCCCCCACCAACAGGTCCGTCCTGGCCAGGGCGGCCCGGGCGGCGAGGTATGGACATCCTCCTAACCTCACGCACAGCCTCATCGCCTCCCCCACGTGCAATGGGTACTCAAGCAGTCGGGCCGCCGCTGCCTCCACCCTTTCCTTGTCCAGGAAATAGCAGTCCCCCGATTCCGTGCAAGGGACCTGCCCATCACGGCCACGGCACAGGCACATGTCCACCCTGGAGATGAGGTCCACCACCTTCACCTTCTCTCGCCTCCAGATGTAGCGCGCCGTCTCGATCGCCGCCCTATGCTGGGATTGTCTGGAGGTTAGGAATAGCACCGCACCATGGCCGGTAAGCACAGTTTCCAGCGAAGCGCTCAGACCGACCGCCGTCTTGCCCAATCCGGTTGGGGCGTCCGCCACCAGGTCCACTCGATTGGACATGCAGGACCGGGCGTCCTCCAAGAACTGGCCCTGGCCGCCCCTGGCCTGCGGGAAAGGGAACAGGTCCCGATGGCCCCGTTCCGCCTTGACTGGTATGGGTTCGTGCGCTTCCATGAGGGAGGATTTGCCGGCGGGTCACACTATCCTTACCACTAGACGCAGGCTACTCGGTGGTCTCAAATAATGGTCAATCTCTGACCTGCCATCGTGACCGAGGCATACCTGAGAGGCAAGCAGGCGGCGCTGGTCGCCGGGCTGCTCTTCCTCAGCACCCTCATGGGTTACGTGGCCCGTTCCAGCATATCAGTGGCCCTACCATACATTTCCGAGGACTACGGCTGGACCCAATCGGAACAGGGCTACCTGGGCGGCCTGCTGCTCGGGATATTCCTCGTCGGCTACGGTCTGAGCAACATTTTCCTCAGCCCCCTCATCGACCGTTTCGGGCCGCGGCGGATGCTCACTGCCGCCATCGTCATATGGTCCATCATAACCTTCTTCACTGGGCTCCTAGGTCTCATCTTCGGGGCCTTCCTATTCCTGCGCTTCATCCTGGGGGTATCGCAGGGAACGCTGTTCCCTTCTGCCAGCAAGGAGACCAAGCTGCGATTCGCCCCAGGGCTGCGATCGAGGGTGAACGGTCTCTACATGTCCTCGATGTACATCTCCAACCTGGTCATCGGCGCGGCGGTCCTGCCGCTCATCGCCTTCACCGACTGGCGCATCACATTGTACATCGTTTCCGGACTGGGATTGTTGTTGGCCGTGCCAGTCTGGTTCTTCGTGAAGGACGATGGTAAAAAGGACGCTCCCAAGAGCATGAAGGAGGCGTATTCCGAGATCGGAACGGGATTGAAGGAGTCCAGTCGCATCAAGGGCTTCTGGCGCCTCACCGTGGCCGATACCGCCATGAACCTGGCCTGGTGGGGCCTGTCCCTCTGGCTGCCGACATATCTCATCGAGGCCAAGGGATTCACCACGGAGGAGCTGGTCTGGGCCCTTCCTATGATCTATATCGGGGGTTTCTTCGGCATCTTCCTGGGCTCCATGCTCAGCGACAGGGTGGGGCGCCGCTCCATAATCACCGCCCTGTTCTCCATCACCGGGGCGGTCTTCCTCGGCCTGCTGGTCATAGCGGAGGACCAGGCCCTGGTGGTGTTCGCCGGCTTCGCCACCTTGTTCTGCATCAGCTTGCTCCCGGCCAACGCCTACACGTTGCTTCAGGGCATCGTCCCAGCTCGTCTCACAGGCTCGGCCACCGGCCTCTTGAACGGCGTCTCCAATGGGATCGGGGTGCTTGGCCCGGTGCTCATAGGTGCCTCCTTGGCCCTAACCGCCAGCTTCGACGCTGGCATCGCGGTGGTGGCCGGGGCACAGATATTGGCGGCCTTCGCCATATTCTCCTTCAGACGACTGGAGAGAAGCGAGGGGTCCGGCAGCTAAGCCAAGATTTTATCATCCACCCAATGGTTCTTCTCCCCGTGCAACACCTGCCCTTGAACTGTTCCGCCCTTGACGCCTTGCTTGGAGGGGGCATCGAGAGCGGATGCATCACCCTTATCTACGGGGAGGCGGGGACTGGCAAGACCAACCTGTGTCTGATCCTGGCAAGACAGGTGGCCCTGTCCGGGCGCAAGTTCATCTACATCGATTCCGAGGGGGTGTCCATGGAGCGGCTCAAACAGGTCTCTGGGCCGGACATCGACGCGGTCTTGAAGAACGCATTGTTCAGCGAGGTGCACTCGTTCAAGGAGCAGGACACCATGGTGGACAAGGCCATCAAGCTGGCCGAGGGTCAGGCGGACATCGGCCTGATCGTGATCGACTCCATGACCATGTACTACCGTCTAGCTGACCGGGACGAGGCGCGGGTCGAGCGTCGGTCCTTGGCGAACCAGAGCGCCAAGCTCCTTTCCTTGGCCAGGAAGAAGGGCTTACCGGTGCTGTTGACCTCCCAGGTGTTCATGGACATCGAGAAGGGGTCGGTGGAGGCGCTGGGTGGGAACGTACTGCACCATAACGCCAAGACCATCATCTTCCTGGAGCGGACCGGTCTGGGCAAGCGCAGGGCGACGGTGATGAAGCACCGTCACCTGGCCGAGGGCGGGACCGCCGAATTCCGGCTCACCGAGTCGGGCGTCTCCTGCCTCTGATCAGCGGTCCCTTCCGACAGCGTAGTCTATGAGGGCGGAGATCATGCGCTTCTCCTCCGAAGGGGGTAGGCACTGCAATAGCTCCTTGGCTTTCATGGCATATTCATGGGCCTGTTTTGTGACGAAATCGATGCTGCCGGTGCGCTCAAGCACGGCGATGGCCTCGCCGACCTCTTCGGCGCTGGCATGCTCGTTGCCCAATGCCTTCAGGAGCGTGTCCCGGTCTGAACAAGGCCGTTTCAACTGCTCCATGGCATGGACGATGATCAGGGTGCGTTTGCCGTTGCGGATGTCGTTGCCCACCGGTTTCCCCGTCTTCTTTTCATCGCCCAGGATGCCAAGGACGTCATCCCATATCTGGAACCCGATGCCCCACAGGCGGGCGCACTCCTTCATGTCCCGCACTTGCTGGTCAGTTCCGCCGGCTATGATGGCACCACCCTCCGCGGCGCAGGCGAAGAGGACCGCGGTCTTCTCCTCCACCATGAGGACGTACTCCTCCACCCCCACGGTCTGCCTGGACTCGAAATCGATGTCCATCTGTTGTCCCTCGGCGATGAGATATACGGTCTCGGACACCGTTCGCACCAGCCGACGCAGGTCCTCGCCCGGGACATCCGTGTCGCACAGGATCTCATAGGCCCTCGCGAACAACGCGTCGCCGGCGATTATGGCGGTCGGCTCGTCATAGAGCACGTGCACCGCCGGCCGCCCTCTTCGCATCTCGTCCTTGTCCATGACGTCATCGTGGACCAAGGTGAAGTTGTGGATGATCTCCAGAGCGCAGCCGAAAGGCATGGTCGCCTTGCCCCTCTTCCCGACCGCTTCGGCCACCAACATGGCCAGGACCGGGCGCATCCTTTTACCTCCAGCCTCGGGGTAATGGATCATGGCCTTGCGCAGCTTAGGGTACTTGCCATAGTCCAGGTATTGCATGAGTTGCTCGTCGACCTCTTTGGCCATGTCGGCCATCCTCTTGGGAAGCTCCATGTGCTCACGTCTCCAGCTGGTCCATCCATTCCTTGGTGGGACCGGTTATGATGCAATCCTTGTTGGCCAGGGAGGCGATGTCCGCCGATCCGGTGAGGAACATGGCCACCTTCAGCTCCCTCTTGGTCCGAGCCAGCACCTCCTTGACCCGCTCCGCTGATTCCAATGCCGCTGGCAGCACCGCCCGGGCATAACCTCCGCAGGATGCGCCAAGCACGATGCCCCTCGCCAGGTCCAGGCCGTTGCGCACTCCGCCGCTCGCCATCACGGGCAGCCCCACTTGGGATTGGACCACCGATACCGGCGCCGGGATGCCCCAATCCGAATAAAGTTCTCCAATGGAGGCCAGCCCCTCGTCGCCATGACGCTTGGCCCGGTGCATCTCCACGGCGGCGAAGCTGGTTCCGCTCAGACCGGAAACGTCCAAAGCCACCACCCCAGTGCCCTTCAGTCGCAGCGCCACATCTTCCGATATCCCCGCCCCCGTCTCCTTGACCATGCAGGGCATTTCCTTGGCCAGGGCCCTGATCCGGTCAAGGCAACCGACCGCTCTCAGGTCACCCTCCGGTTGGGCCGCCTCCTGCAGATAGTTCAGGTGGATGGCCATGACATCGGCGTCGATCATATCGAACGCCTCCTTGACATCATCCAGCGTGAATGCCTTCTTGCGACCTTGCTTGATGAGCTGCGGGGCGCCGATGTTGCCTATGCGCAAAGGCACGTCATGATCTCGCAGAACGGTGTAGCTTGGGTCGGACCGGTCCTCGATGCCTGCCCTTTGGCTGCCAATGCCCAGTCCGATCCGCATATCCGCGCAGGCCTCGGCCAGGTTTGCGTTGATCCTCTCCGCCTTGGCGTAACCGCCAGTGATGGCCGTCACCACCAGGGGCATGTCCAATTCCTTGCCTAGGAATCGGACCGAGGTGTCGATATCCTCCAGGTCCACCTCGGGAAGGGAGTTCTGTATGAGCCTCACATCATCCCAATGGTTGTGGTCCGGCCACACCTTCTCCTGTGTTGCCACCTCGATGTGGTCCGCCTTACGCTTTTGGATCTTCCTCATATCATCCACCTCTGACTTTGGAACATATGGTGCCTGCCCCGCGCAGCGCGCTCTCCAGCCTACCAGGCACCATTCCGTTGAGGATGATGCATTCGTCGGTATGGGCGCTCAGGGCGAGCATATAATCGATCTTGGCATAGATGCTTCCCGTGACATCGTCGCACCGCTCGCTCCGGGGAAGCCGGTCCAGCACGGCCCGGTCGATATCGGCCAGCAATTGGGCGTCGGAATGGAGGTGCGGGTCCCGGTCGAACACACCGTCCACATCGGTGACGAAGATCACGCGTTTCGGTCGCAAACCCTCCGCCAGTCTTGTGATGAGCTGGTCGCCGGAGCAGATCCCGAACGAACGGGTCACGTCCAGGGTGACGTCCCCATAGGTCACCGGGACGACCCCGATCTCCAGGTAGGCGCGGAAACGGTCCAGGTCCAGGTGCGCCAGCTTTCCGTCGCGCAGCGTCGCGCAGGACCCAGGGGATATGGCCACGGCGTTGACGCCGGCGGAGATCAGCTCCTTGAGCACCAGCAGGTCAAGTTCCCTGACGTCCAAGGCGACCTTGCACACTCCCTCCTCCTGGCCTGGTCTGACCCTGCCCCTTTGCAGTTCGAAACGCTTGGCCATCACATGGCCGTAGGAACCAGCGCCATGGACCAGCACGACCTCTTCGCCGGAGGACGCCACCTCATCGGCCAGACGCGCGACGGTCTCTGGGCGGAAGGTGCGATATTGCCCCTTGTCCGTGATGACGCTACCGCCCAGCTTCACCAATATCATTTGACCATCTGGGACATGAGGTGGTCTAGTTAAAAATGTTCGTCGGTCCTAGGTCACCTTCTTCCCGCACTTGCGGCAGAAGGTGTCGGTGGGCTTGAGGGGTCCGTTGCAATGAGGGCAGGTGGTGGGCTTTCCAGATTTCTCCCCGCAGGAACCGCAGAACTGGTCGTCCTTGGTCAGTTCGGCCCCGCACTTGTCGCACTGATCGATCTCGGGTGCCTTGACAACCGCGGCGACCTTCGCCACCTCCATCTCCGGTGTGGCGACCGCCGTCGTTACCACCAATCCCTCCAGGGTCTTTCTGGCCTTCATGGAGTGGGTCAGGGCGGCATTGTAATTTGCCGCCTCGAAATCGACCTTGGCCTCGTTCAGTTGGGCTTCCGCCGCCGAGACGTCCTTGGTGCCCCGGGCGGAATCGATCTCGCTCTGGACGGAGGATATGAGGAACCTGGACTCCAGATAGTTCTGGGGGAGCTTCTTGACATCGTGCACGTTGGAATCGTCCTCTGCGACATCGATGAAGGTATCAGTGGGGCCATCGACCTCGTCCAGGTCGATAGGGAGGTCCTTCTCCGGTGCCACCATCAAAGAATCCCTGGCCAGTTTGGTAGTGGCCATGACCTTGGCGTAGTCCTTGCGGTCGTATTCCATCTTCGCCTTCTCTAGGAGCACTTCGGCCTTGGTAGTGTCCTTTCCCACGTTCCTCAGGGACAGGGCGACCGCAGAAGTGTTGGTGAGCGAGTTATAAGCATCATCGCGGTCCAAGACCATCACCATGTCGTCCTTTCGCTTTGGACGCATGAACTTGAACTCGACATAAAGCGTGATGACCAGTATGATTACGAGCACACCCATGAGGATGGCGTTTATTGTGTCCAGATGAACTCCCTCCAATGAGATGGCATGTCGCGGTTATTAAAAGTTGAACCAAGATAAGTATTTATGCAGGTGGATTTTATTAATAATAATATCCTTATTTATCTAATCAAATAAATATATATTCCGATCCATGAAAAACTAGAGGCGAAACAGCAAAAAGCAATGCTGATCAGGAATTAGAGGAAAAATAAGAAAGGCTGACAGCGTTTGAAGCTTCCCGTGGGCTCGCGCACCACAGTACCACAGCAGAACGCAGGCGGGCTTAGCTTCTGGGATCGGACGAGACCAGGCGTATCCCCGCCGCGATGGCCGTCAAGCCATTCTTAGAATCACCGAAGTGAACACATATATTTAATCATTTCTGACGAGGGGTTTTTTCCCCTACAGCAGAGCGTATAGGAGAACGAGCCCAAGTCCGGCTGCCACCGCCATGGAGACCATGTTATTGCCGAGCTTGGACATCCTCCCTTCCCGTCTCCCAGGTGGCGCCTATCAGACTGTCCACGTTGCATCCCAAGAACCCGGTGAGGACCGGCACCGCCAATGTGATGTCGGGCCATTGGAAAGGGAAGAGGATGGCCCACCCGAGCAGCGATGCCAAGAGTGCCCCCAGGAAGGCCCAGGCGGTACCATAGGCGGACACACCTCCGTTCGTGCCCGGCGGCACCGGTCTCAACGTCGTTATCAACCTCACCCTCGGACTGAGCACCCCCAGCTCGCTGGCGATGGTGTCCGAGGCCGCCTCGGCGATGGCGCAGAGGTAGACCAGTCCGGCCAGCGGTTCGTCCTGATAGCCCAGGACGTACGAGCCGACCGCAATGGCGGCAGGCACCAGACCGTTCGCGACCACATTGCGGTAGTTCCTCTCCCCCTTGGTCCCTTCCTGAAGGCCTCGGGCCCTCTTCTGCTCGAAGCGATATCTTGTGACAAGGAAACCGGCCAGGGCGAAAGCGATCAGCATCACCAGCCAGCTCAAGGAGCCGAAGACGCCGATGATCACACCCATTCCGAACGAGGCGATGCTGCCGCTGGCATCAAGGAGCCCGAACCGGTACGAGATGATGCTGAGGACCCCGCAGAGGGTAAGGACCAGCAACAGCTCCCAAGCCGTCGACATTGCCGATGCGAACCATCAAAGGCTAATAAAGGCGATGGTCGGAGCATCGACCATAGCCGGATTCGGACATCACTCTTTGTCGTTGTTCCGCTTCTCGAAGAAGCCCACGCGCTCGAAGAGGGGCCGGGTCTCGTCCTTTATGCCCCGCATCTTTTCCAGGTCCCCATCCCAGGCGATGAGCTCGATGCCGTAGTTCTCATCTATGTTGTCCATTATCCTCTCCAGCTTGGCCGGGACATTGCCCGTCCTCGACCCCACCAGCACGACCGCCAGATAATAGAACTCCCGCTTCTCGATCATGAGCTTCTTTTCGCCGAAGTCCATGCGCTTGAGGCCAGTTACGCTCTCGTCCTTGAACGAGTCAGTGACGAAGCCTTGGATCGCCACCAACATGCTGCTCATGATCTGGTCGTCCATGCCTGGCTTCAGGCGGCGAGCCTGATGGGCGATAAGGTTCCCATCGTGATAGATGAGGAAAACCTCGTCAACCACCGGTCTGGTGCGCCATAGGTAGATGACGATCATCGAGAGCACGCCGATGATGGCAAGCAATGCGATGACGAGATAGGTCATGGTGAGGTCCTGCTCCACCAAAAGTTGCACGGGCACCGTGGTCTGGTTGTATCCGTTGCTGTCGACCGCCATGACCGAGTAGTAGATCTCGACATCTTCGTCCTGGGCCGGTATCTGGCCAGTATAGTTGCCCGGCCCGGTCAGGGCCATGGGGACCTCGATCCAGTTCACCTGGTCCAAGGTATAGAGGAGCACGACCTTCTTCAACGGGGTGGCGTCGCTGACGCTGACCGCGATCTCGACGGCCTCGCCCACGTTCGAGGAGGTGGGCCGATCGAGGAACGTGATCTCAGGCGGGGTCCGGTCCAATATGACCGTGGTGCTGTTCTGCACCGCGGCGTTGCTGCCGTCGCTCACCTGCAGGAACACATTGAAGACGCCCTCGTCGAAATACTGGTGATAGATCGTCCGGTAGGTGGAGTTCCAGTCCGTCCAACTGCTGCCATCCCCAAAGGCCCACCGATACTGCAGGTTCGGAGTGTCCCCATCCGGGTCGTAGCTTTGGTTGGCAGAGAAATAGACCATGCCCTCGGTGGTCGAGACCTCGTAGGTGAATATCGCCACCGGCGGTGAGTCAATGATATCGATCTGGATGTTCCTTTCCACGCTATCGTCCGTATCGTTGACGAACACCCTCACGGTGTAGGAACCACCCTCATCGAAGCGATAATAGAAACTTGGCACGCTGGTGGTCTGTTCGAAGATGGTGCCAGCACTGGTGGTTATCAGCCAGCGGTAGGAGAGCGGGTCGAAGCCCTGGACCGCCTCCACGGTGAACGTGACGTTGGTATGCTTGGCGAAGCTGGTGCCGCCGCTGCCTCCAGTATATATCGATCCCACCTCTGGGTCCGTGTCCTGGACGCTCACCGTGATGGACTTGGACACATTGCTGCCATCTGAGTCCAGAACGCTCAACCTGACGATATATTCGCCCTCTTGAACGTAGGTATAGTGCACTGTCGCCCCGGTCAGGACCGTGCCGTCCCCCATGTCCCAGAACCGCTTGGTTATTGGATCATAGGAGGTGCTCAGGTCATGGAAGGTGATGGTGATGCCCTCGTCGTCGCTCGCTCGGGAATAATCGAAGTCGACCAGCGGAACTTGGTCCGTGACCGCGATCGTCTGATTGGCATAGGACCTGCTGCCATCAGAGTCGGTCACCGTCAGGTTAACATCGTAAGAGCCATTGGCAAGGAACCGATAGTTCACGCTCGGACCAGAGCCGATCACCAGCCCATTGACGCTCCATTGCTGCAATGCCAAGTCATCGCTGGGTGAAGTGGAGGTGCTGTTGAACCAGACAGTGCCGTTCTCCATCACCGATCCGGTGCTGGAAACGAACTCTGCCCAGGGCGACCCATCGGACACCTGGACCGACATATCATAGGAATCGTTCGAGCCGTCCTCATCGATGACCGTGAGCCTAACCGATGTACGTTCCATTGGAAACGTACCTAGTGGAGTCGGATCGGTGCTCGTCGGATAGCTTTCCACTGTCCCATCCCCGAAGTCCCAGATGAAGTTCGGTGAGATCATCGGCCGGGCTGCTCGATAGGTCCACGAATGAGATCGACATGCCCTCTACGATGCTGATGGCTGGACGCACTGAACAATGGCTGTGGGCGAAGCGTCGAGCGACGGTCACCGTCCCGTTCTTGTAAGCGCTGAGGCCACCGCGGTCCGTCACCTTCAGTGAGAGGTCATGGGTCCCGCTATCGGCGAAAGAACAGTTGGCCTCCTCTCCCGGAGGCCAGGAACCTCCCAGGGGCCGATCTCCCGTTGTACCGCACGCTCCAATGGTACGAAAGGGAAGATATGTCCGATACCGAATCGGAGGAAAGGCCCGCGTCCAGTTGAACCAAGCTGCCCTCGGTGGAGGTGGCCACCGGGTAGAAGTCGGCCACTGGGAAAAGGTCGTTCTGGGTGTAGATCGATATGGAAACCGACCCCGACGAGCCGAGGACCATGTCCTTCCGTTCATCGTCATTGACATCCTCGATCAGAGGGAGGTAATGCCCCGCTCCACCGTTCTGGACCGTTATGGTCTCGAAGACAAAACCATCAAGGTCGAGCATCCTCAAGGTACCGACATCAAATCCAGCCACCAGGACCTCCAGCTCCCCATCATCGTCCAGGTCCCCGAGGTCTGCCTTGCTGAGTCCGTCAGGGCAAGCGTACACGATCTTGTTGGAATCGGAGAATCCGACCCCTTCGTTCTGATAGAATACGATGAGGTTCCCGTCCGCGGTCCCGACCAGGATGTCGCACATCCCGTCATGGTCGATGTCCCCGGCATCGGCCCATCTCACCGGGCTGATCAGGGGGATGGAATAGGAGCGGCTCGATGCGAAACCTGTTCCACCATCACCCTGGAAGTAGATCTCCAATTGGTTCGTGGTGGCGTTCACCAAGGCCACATCGATCGTCCCCGGGCCGGTCTCCATGCCCACGTCGAAGTCGCCTGTGACGATCTGCATGGCCTCAGACCCCGCCAGATCCACCGTCATATTGTTGTTGGTAGAGAACCCAGGGAACGTTCCCGAGTTGAAGAAAATCACGAAACCGCCTTCCATACCGACGATCAGGTCCTGGGTTCCAGATGCGTCCATGTCCGCGACGGCGATGGAACGGGGATTTTCCAACGAGGGGCTCAGGACGACCGTGGGTGCTGTCTGGCTTAGGAAATCCGGTGAATTGGCATACACCAGAACGCTCTCGGTGATCGGGTCCAAGACCACCAGATCTTGGTAAATCCGGGTCATAGAGCGAGACCGAATAAGCGCTCCTACAACCAGTGCTGACACCGATCCCCGTCCAGGTCCCATCATGATAGAATCTAAGGAAGTTCTCGGTTTGGTTCAGGTAACCAATCATTCTGTCCAGTTCGGTCGAAGTTACCAACGAACAACGAGTCCATGCCGTCTGGGGCGAAGACATTCTCATTGGCGTTCGACAATCTTCCCTGTACCGAATAGTAAACGGTGATCGCCCCCGCGGTCCCGCTCGAGACTCGATAGCACCATCAGGTCCTCCCATCCGTCCTGGTTCAGATCGATGGGCATCAATTGTAAGGGGATGCCAAGGCTAGGGAAGGTCCCATTCGGTCCCTTGAACGCACCTGTCGGGGTGTAATAATAGGATACATTGTTGCCGGTCTTAGAGAAGGTGGCGATATCGACCCCACCTGAATGGTCCAGGTCAATACCGATCGCCCCCCCGATCCCGGTCGGCGAGTCAATCTTCTTAACCTCCACAAAGCTCGCCTGAGGCAGGGTTGTACTGCCACATCCTTACTTTCGAGGAGGAGGGGCCATTCTCACCCACCAGTATGGTAGGATTCCCCGATACCACCTGGGCTGAAGATAGGCTGACCGGCATATCTAGTTGGATCCGGCCTCCCTCGTCCCAATTATCCAGGACTGTACCCATCGTAATCGGTGTTATTGTTGAACCAAACGGAAACGTTCCCGGTTGATGGGTCCCCGATGGCCACGTCTGGTCCTGCACTCTGGTCGAAATCGTCGATGCATGAGAGCGAGGCCTTCTTCCATACCCTGGTAATCGTGAAATGTGTCCATTAGAACACTAAGAAAACTGAGGTCGTTACGGTAGACGCTGAAGTAACTGACGGTTGAGCTGGAGGATACCACCACGACATCGTTCTTACCATCCAGATCGAAATCGTCCACACCAACTGAGTTTGGAATGAATTTGGTCTGTTCTGGGTCTATCAATTTGGTGAAGTTCTGTTCCTGGGAGAAGATCTGAAGATATCCTATCGGAGAGGCTTCGAAACAAACGACCACATCCAACCTGCCCAAACCGTCCATATCACCCAATGCCATGCAGGTAATGTTCTGACCAGAGGGGATGATCAGCTTCAGGGATGGTCTCAAAGCTTCCATCATCCTTCTGATAATATATTCCGACCTTATTCTCATAGATGACAGCGACATCCGTTCTTCCGTCGTTGTTCAGGTCGCCTGTGGCCATCTGCTTGGTCGTCGCCGGGACGGGGAATGATCTGGAGAAGTTATCATACAGATCGACGCCAGTGGTTCGGAACCCAGCATCATAGGAGAGTTCCTTGCCGTGGACAGTTACGGGCGCATTGGCCGCGGCCATCGAGAGGAGGGCCGTCGCCAGCATCGACACGGTGAGAGCCAGGGCCATAACGGCGATAAGGCTCGTTCTCTTTTTGCCCATCACCATAACGTTCTCTCTAGTATCCTTTACCATTATATATTTATTGGAGAAGAACAATAGTATTTGTTGTAATATTAATCAAGAAAATTACATATGGACATTATAATATAATATTATTTTAATATTAAATCATTATTATTTATTTTGATAACATATGGCTGTGACTGCGACGGGTTGAGAACTAGGAAAAAACGCTTTAATACCCTCGAGGAAGTCTTCTTCATCATGGAGAGAAAATCGGCTAGTTTCGAACTGGCACAGCTAGCCCTCGACGAGGACTCGTGCAAGATCCTCGCCTACACCTATCATAACCCCAGGTGCGTCAAGGACATTTGTGGAGATCTGAAAATCCCCCAGGTCAAGGCCTACCGTCGCATACGGGAGCTTGAGGAGCTGGGCCTCATCAAGAGCGTCGATACCGCCGCCAGGAAGAGGCTCTACACATCCAACATCGAAAGGATCCAGATGACCCTGAACGAAGCACACATATCCATGACCGCCGAGTACAAGGACGGCGCCAAGAGCTCGTTCGACCTTAAGTTCGACACCGATGCCGGCAACGCCGTGGAATGCGCCACCAGATGACCTTGCTCATTCTTCCTTAGCTTCGATCAACAGGCTGTAGAACGAATCGGCCGATCGCTTCGCGCTCTCCTTATCGTCCATTGGCGCCATCATGAGGCGCCCGTTGATGTAAAGCGTGATCTCAATCCCGGAACGCCGCGCCACGATCATGACCTCTTTGTCCTCGACCTCATAACCATCCTGGGCCAGTGCCGCCGCGGACGCCTTCAGGTCATAGCGCACCACCGTTTGGGGGATGGCCGACATGGCCTCGCCCTTGCAGACCCTGATCAGCCTATAGTTCATGGCGCCCTCTCCCTAGTTCCGATAAGCTCATTCCGTCCCTGCCGATTCCACGCAAAGAGGGTAGAAGTCGTCCGCCGCCCCCTTTGCCAGATCCTTCTCCATGGGATGGATGAGCAACTTCCCGGTCCGGTAGACGGTGTACTCCACCCCGTCCTTCGATGCGACCACCATCAGACCCTTGTTCTCCACCGAATAGCCCAGCTCCCTCAGCTTCTCCGCCGTCCTATCCAGGTCGAAGCGCACCGGCTCCAGTGGGATGCAGGTGTTGGCCTCGGAGTTGCAGATCCTAACAACCTTGAACCTCATGGCCCTCTAACGAGGATAGGCATTGCGAGCATCTTGATTTGAAGTCTTCCAATGTCCCTTCGTTGACGATGAGGTGATCGGCCATGGCGATCAAAGACCCCAACCCCCAGCCCAGCTCCCGCTCGTCCCTCTCATGGAACTCCCGCCAGTCCTTCGGCGCATCGAAGCGGGCCCTCGCCCTCAAACGTTCGAAACGGACCTCCGGGCTAGAATGTATCGCCAGCAAGATGGTCTGTCCCGGCAGCTCTCGTTTGAAGACCTCCAATTCCATCAGGCCCCGGCTCCCATCGATCACCGTCCGATCGCTCTTGACATGAAGGACCGCCCTCTTGGCCCAGATGTCGTAGCCGTGGCGTATCCTTTCCTCATTGGCGAAACCGCCCACGCCCTTGTCGTTCCTGGCCACTCCGGTTCGGTTCGCCTCCTCCCGGACCACGTCCCCCATCCTGACCACTTCATACCCCTTCGCCAAAGCCACCTGGACGAACTCCTCCTTACCCGCTCCAGGCATGCCAGCGATGACTATGACCGCCATATGACCACGGTGCCATGAACCACCTGTGATTATTTGAAAAGAGGGGCGTCCGTCATTTTCACCGACCGCATAAGCTGGGGAAAATGATATAACCGGGTTATGGGGATTAAGGCACAACATCCAACGCCTCTGGGCGAAGGGAGGAATGGGATTGCAATCGGCCAAACCAGTGGAGAGCGTGCTCGACGACATCATCAAGGCGGAGTTCCAGAACCAACCCATGGTGGAGAGCGTATCGGTGGTGTCCAAGAGCGGACTGATAATCACTGGCGAGCCGTCCAAGCTGCCCTCCAAAGCCGGAGATGTTCTCAGCGATGGTGTCCGTCATCTTCACCTCGGCCGAGTCCTGCCGTTCTGACACCAAGAAGGACAAGCTGGACCACATAATCGGCGTCTATAAGACCAAGAAGATCTTCGTCCAGGAGCTCAGCTCCAGTCTCATGGTCGCGGTGACCACCGAGAAGGAGGCCAAGGACGATGAGATATTGAGGCGCATCCAGAACGTCGTCAACAAAACCAAGGAAGAGCTGATCTGGCTGCGTTGAGCTCAGATCAGGTTGTCCGCGATGTTGTCCAGTATGCGGTCGCAATAGATGCAGCGCAGCACTGGTGGGTTCTTCGATTCGACGTTGAACTCCGGTTCCACCGGCTCCTTCAGATTGGTGATGCAGTTGGGGTTGCTGCAGCGAGCCTTGCCCCGGACCACGTCGCCCAGCCGCACATTGTGCTTCTCCGCCACGTTGAAGTCCCGGATGATGTTGATGGTCGCCTTCGGCGCTATCAGCGCGATCTTGTCCACGTCCTTGGGGTCGAGCTCTCGGTCCTCCACCTTGAGCACGTCCTTCCATCCTGATTTCTTCGAGGGCACGTGCATGAGCACGCTCACCGGGCTCTGGACGTTCTCGCCGTCCAGACCGATGATGCGCAGCACCTTCAACGCCATACCGCACTCGATGTGGTCGATGACCGTGCCGTTACGGATCGGTGTGACCTTGAACTCCTTCATCACAATTGGCCTCCCAGGACGAGCATGAGCAGGGCCATCCGCACCGGGACGCCGTTGAAGGCCTGCTCGAAGTACTTGGCATGGGGCGTCTGGTCCACCTCGGGGGATATCTCGTCCACCCGGGGAAGCGGGTGCATGATGATCATGTCGGTCTTCGCCTCCCTCAGGGTGGACATGTCCACGCGATAGGTGCCGGCCACCTTCTGATACTCGGCGATGTCGGGGAAGCGCTCCTTCTGGATCCTGGTGATATACAGGACATCGGCATCGGGGATGACCTCTTCCAGTTTGGTCTTGAGCTTCGGTTTTCCCCCGAGCTTCTCGACCTGTTTCACCGTCTCCTTGGGCATCTGCAGTGAGGACGGCGCCACGAAGGTCATCTCCGCGCCGAACATCGTCAACGCCTCCGCCAGGGAGTGCACGGTGCGCCCGTATTTCAGGTCGCCGACCATGGCCACCTTGATGCCGTCGATGCTGCCCTTGTTCCTTTTGATGGTGAAGATGTCGAGCAGGGTCTGGGTCGGGTGGGAGCCAGCGCCATCCCCGGCGTTGATCACCGGCTTCTCCGAGAACCGGGCAGCGAGACGTGCCGCCCCTTCATGCGGATGCCGAAGCACTATCGCATCGCAATAGGATTCCACCATGCGGATGGTGTCGGCCAAGGTCTCACCCTTGGTCACGGAGGTCATGGCGGGCAGCCCCATGTCCAGTGACGTCCCCCCAAGACGGTTCATCGCGCTCTCGAAGGACAACCTGGTGCGGGTGGAGGGCTCGAAGAACAGATTGGAGAGTATCCTGCCGTCCAAGGCCTTGGTGAACCTCTCCCCTTTGGCATATGGGATCATCCTTTCCGACAGATCTAGGATCTCCTCGATCTGCTCCTTGCTCAGATCCCTTATGGAGACGATGTCCATTCCCTTGAAGGCCATGCTATCGCATCAGAATCCGCTGGTGCCTATATGACCTCTTCGGGGGCACCTGAAATGGTCTATTGGCCGCTATCAATGCTCTTCTCCGAAATGTTCGAGCACCGATTGCATGCGGTGGTACCAGTCGTCCACGCAGTTCTGCAGCTTGGCCTTGAGCTCGTCCTTGCTTATGGCCCGATAGACATGGTAGTAGCCACCCCTCTCTATGCTCCTGCGTCTCCCTGTGCACCATGCCACAGGTGAGCATCTTCTGCAGGGCGCGATAGACGGTGCTGCGGTCCCGTCCCATCTGATCGGCAAGTTCGTCCGCGCGCAGCGGACCGGTCTCCGTCAGCATGTTGTATACCTTGACCTCGAAATCGTTCAAGCTGTAGGCGCACTGGACAAGGTCCTGGCATGTGCTTACCTGGGAGATAACCTTCTCGGGCAGCATGCTTCGTCCTCTTTTCGAAAGTCTTATAAAGTAGCAGTTATATAAAGTTGTTGCACAACCGTGCAAAACCGTGTGGAGATGATGAAAATGGAGAAGGATGAGACGTTAGACGCCAAGGGCCTGATGTGCCCCATGCCGATCGTGAAGCTGTCCAAGAAGATCAAGGAGATGCCGGTCGGAAAGACCCTGGAGCTCATCTCTGACGACATCGGGTCCAAGGAGGACGTTCCTGCCTGGTGCAAGAGGACGGGCAACGAGCTGGTCGGCACCAAGGAAGAGGGCGGCGCTTTTTACTACTACATCAAGAAGCTCGTCTGAGCGCAATGTGCAGTCGTTTCAAATCAAAAGGTGTGTGATAGAAAATGGCAGAGACAAAGAGGATCGCTATAGTGGTCTCGGAAGGGACCTTTGACAAGGGAATGATGGCGATGATGATCGCCAATACGGCCGCCAGCATGGGGACGGAAGTGCACATATTCCACACGTTCTTCGGGCTGAACCTCATGAAGAAGACGGCCAAGCCGAAACTGCCTGGCATGTACAAGCTTTTCACTGGCATGTTCATCAAAAAGATGAATAAGATAGGGTTGGAAGATTATGCTGGCCAGATAAAATTGGCCCAAGAGCTCGGTGTGAACCTCTACGCTTGCAGCACCACCATGGGCCTCATGAACATCAAGCAGGGGGACATGTGGGACGGGGTAAAGGTCCTCGGTGCCGCTGGTTTCCTGGACATCGCTTTGGATGCCGACTCCACCATGTTCATAGGTTGAGGCGATCCGATGCAATCCAAGCTGTTCCTGCTATTCAAATCGCCCCATGAGTTCACCGGTCTGGACATGATCGACGAAGATGTCAGGTGGGTCGAAGAGAGGGGTCATCCTGTTCGAGGACGCGGTATATTACGCCATCGACCCCAACAAGGGCAAGAAGCTGCTCGAGGCGGGCAAGGAGGTATTCGTCATGAAGGACGACCTGGCCGCCAGGGGTTTCGCTGGGAAGGCGATGGCCGGTTTCAAGGAGATCGATTATCACGAGGCGGTCGACCTCATCATGGAGAAGTTCGACCAGACGATCACATTGTGAGGTGATGGAATGAAGACACTGACTATCCAATTGCGGACCGGCACCATGATGAACATGGACACCAACGTAGCGATCAAGCTGACCGACGCCGCCCTGGACAAAGGCTACGATGTGCGCATCTTCGGGTATGGCGAAGGGGTGTGGCTGATCAAGGCCGGCCAGGAGCCGAAACGATTCCCGAACGTGGGCGAGGAGGCCAAGAAATTGGTCGAGACGGGAAAGGTCGAGGTGACCGTATGCAACACCTGCACCACCGCCCGAGGCTTCAGGCGCGGTGAGGAGATACCAGGGATGAAGATCGGAAGCCTGACCAACGACCTGTCCCGCTTTGTGGCGGAGAGCGACCGCATGGTCACCATCGCGAGGTGAGAAGATGGCGAACAGTGTACTGGTACTTGATCACCAAAGCCTCCTTATGGTTTCGAGGAGGCGTTCGCCGGTTCCAGGCTGGCCCTCGGCATGGTCTCGAGCGGGAACGTCGAGCAAGTGCAATCTGCTGCTGGTGGGCGACGGGACGTTGAACGCTGTGGCCACCCAAAAGCCAGAGATCCTGAGGATGCCGTCCAACATGGAGGCTTTGCAGGACATGACCGAAATGGAGTTCAAGGTCTATTGCGTGAAGCAGGACCTCGACGAGAGGGCGCCAGGCGCTTCCGTCCTGAACTTCGTTGAGATGGTGGACTGGGAGAAGGCCCGAAAGATCATCGACGAGCATCAGATGGTAACGACCTTCTAAGCCCCTGCCCCGACCCTGAAAGGATTAGGCTAACCGGGGCATTTTTTCATTATTGAGAAAACATCAATATTTTCAGATATGAATATTTTTTAATCTTCATTATTTATGTTTACAATAAAACCATGTTATTTTTTTATCAAAAGTGATAATTCCGCTAATTTATTTATATCCCGCTGACCCACGATTCTATTATCATCGAAGATATCGGAACGATTAACATCACAGCAATTCTGTGATCGTGATGGTATCAGTTTGGGGAGGGAATTAGGGTATGCGCAGCTTCAATAGAGTAGGTATTAGATCGCTTGTAGTTGTATTGGCACTTGTTTTTGGGATTCTCATGGTGGTTCAATGTCCTATCGCGAACGTCACGGCAGGACCGGCAGGGACGCAGGAATTCTATCTTCCACTGACCACCACACAGACGATGTATGATTTCAGTTACGTGCGCAATTACTCAGGCAGCAATGGTTGGGACAACAATCCCTTTACATATGTTGTCGGGGTCACATCTAGCGCAGACAATACGGTCCTCTACTACGACCATTGGGAAAATGGCCTGAACACTGGGGCATCAGGGGATGAGATCGTTAATCTGGCCAAGGGTGAAACCCACTACTTTAGAAGCAACGACGTACCCACCTCTCCCCGCGGTACAGGACAATTCTACGATGGTGGCGATAGGATATTCGTCTCCGGTGGTCTGCTGCAGCTCGTCGTCTCCACATGGCCACGGGACGTAGGCACCGTCTTCACAGATTCCTGGGAGGTCTATCCAGTACAAGCCTGGGAGAAGACCTACACCATACCGATCGCTGAGGAACTGTCCAGTGGAGGTGGTCCCAACTTCTATAAGGTTCGGGCCCAGGTCATGTCCTCCACGGATGGGAACACCGTCACCCTCTATGACTCGTTAGGGGCTGTGATTAGCCAAAGGACCTTAGATAAGGGAAAATCATACAGCTGGCCCATCACAGACGTTGGGTCCTACCTAGTCGGTACGAGTGACATCCAGGTGCAATTGATAACCGGGGACCCTGACAGCACTTATGAGATGCGGGGATATACTATAACCCCCCAAGCCTACTGGGGCAAGGAGTATTACGCCCCGGTCCCCAGCTGGTCGGACGGAACAAACACCGACCTCTACCTCTTCAACCCTAATAGCGTGGCCATAACAGTGACATGGCAGGACAGATCAGGCGTCGGCGGAGCCCTGGTGTCCGGTACTTTCACCATTCCAGCGAAGTCCACCAGGACATACTCCAGTGGCACCGGCCACTATGTACCGTCCTATTCTACCGGGTCCTCCCCCGACATCATCAGGTCCGGGGTCTACCTCAGCTCCGATCAGGCGTTCTGGGGCATCGCAGCTTGCGACACTGGGTCTTCGGCTCGCGACTGGGGGTATGCCCTCATCCCGGTGGCGTTCCTAGGGACGGACACCTACCTTACCTGGGCCCCGGGGACGAGCAGCCAACCGCCAGCGCAGACGGGATCACCCGCCTTCATCACGGCCATCAATGACAACACCTTCGTCCAGATCGACTATGGGATCTATGATCCCAGTGGGAGTCATAACGACGGCATATTCGAACGCAGCTTCACGCTAGGAAGGCTGCAGACGATGGAGGTCTATGACCCTGATTTCGACCAGACCGGGATGCACATAGTCAGCGATGGCCCGATCGCAGTGGCGTGGGGCGAGAGCCCGTACCAATCCTCACCATCCAACCCCTATCTCGACATGGGATACACATGCCTGCCCATGCCCATCGATTGGATGAGCCCTGTCTTCATAGTGGATAAGACAGCGAACCCCACGAACGTAAACGTCGGGGAGCAGACCACATTCACGATAGTCATCAGCGTTCCGAGCACCTCGGACGTCGGAGTGGGCGACATAGACCTAGTGGACAAGCTACCGCCCGGGTTCGAGTACGTCACAGGTAGCGCGTCTCCCTACGCACCGGTTGTGAGCGGGAGCGTAGCCACCGGACAGACCCTGACCTGGGATGATAGCGGCGATCCGTTCTGGGACCTGATCCCTGGTGGCTCTTTGACTGTCACCTTCAAGGCGACGGCCACCGATGGGGCAGATAAAGTAAACCCCAACAGGAACTTGGCGATCGCTACCGGGACTTATGCGGGAGGGACCTTGACCGCGGATGACGACGCATTCGTGACCGTCAAGGCCAACTCCATGACCACCACCAAACTATTCAATGTGGTCGGGCCCGTGGAGACCACAGCCATAACCACAGGAGAGACGGTGTTCGACACCGCCACGGTCACCGGTACCTCTGGTGTCCCCACTGGAAGCGTGGAGTTCCAATATCGGTTGGAAGGATCCGCGACATGGACCAAGCTCGGCACTTTGCCCGTGACGTTGGACGGTTCGGGGAAAGCAACATCTGAGCTCTTCACCCCGCCCATAGCTGGCCAGTACTATTTCAGGGCGGTCTACTTTGGCAACAGCATCTATGCCGGTTCGGTGAGCGGGGACATTGATGAGCCCTTGTGTGTGGCAAAGCCGGGCATAGAGGTCGTCAAGTCCGGACCATCCGGGGCGGAGGTCGGCGAGACGATAACCTACACCTTCACTGTGAAAAACACCGGCGATGTACCATTGCAAGACGTTAAGGTGACGGATTCGGTGGCAGGGGCCGCAGCATATGTGTCAGGTGACACCAATACGGACGGCCTCCTACAGACCTCCGAGATATGGATCTTCAAGGCCGACTGGGTCGTGGCCGCCTCACCTAACCCATTGATCAACATTGCCACGGCCGAAGGGTTCTATAAGGACACCAAGGTCACAGATATTGACGACCACAGCCTGGTTGTGCTGTTCCCAGGAATAAGTCTGACCAAGGATGCGGACAAGACATCCGCGATGATCGGCGAAACGGTGACCTATACCTTCAAAGTCGAGAACACTGGCCAGACGGTCCTTACCCTCTCCTGGTCGGACAGCCTAGGGCTCGTCCCTGTCTTTGATGCGGCCGCGACGACTGCATATGGAGACACCGACGGCGATGGAATCTTCGAACCAGGCGAGACCTGGATTTTCAAGGCTACGCATCTCGTCCTTAGCAGCGATTCTGACCCGATGGTCAACCTCGCCAAGGTCACCGGTACCGATGGGCATGGTAATCAGGTATCGGATGAGGACGACGCCTCAGTGAACATATTACATCCTGGCATAAGCCTGACCAAAGTGGCAAGCACATTGGAGGCGGAGGTCGGGGAGTTGGTGACATACACCTTCACCGTGACGAACACCGGCGAGACAGCCCTGACGCTATCATGGACCGACTCACTCGGCCTTGTGCCGGTTTTATCTAGCAAGACCTCTGGAAATGGTGACGCCATCTTTGAGCCAGGTGAGATTTGGGTATTCACTGCATCCAGGGCGATTCAGAATACGGACACAAGTCCCGTGGTAAACACCGCGAAGGTCAGAGGGACCGAGCAGTATGGTAACTATGCCGAAGCGACTGATACAGCGTATGTGCAAATAGTGGTCCGATTCCAAAACGTCATTGTTGATATCTACAAAGTCGACCCTGAGGGGAAACCCATCCAAGGATGGGGGATATTCCTAAACGGACCTGGGGCAGAAGCCTTCGATCTTCCGAATGAACAAGTAGCATCCACTGACATCAATGGAAAAGCTACCTTCACCATCACCGCCCCGGGAGCTTATCGCATCACCGAGGAGGCTAGGGCAGGGTGGACCCCGCAGGGTCCGACCTTCTTCGACTTCACCGCGGTGAGCGGTGGCAGTTACGGACCTTACACCTTCGTGAACTTCCAGAACATGGATGTCGTGGTCAACAAGCATGACACCGAGGGCGACGACATTGAGAACTGGTGGATATACCTCGATGGACCGGGTTCCAACGATCAGAGCGCAAAGACCAACGCGCTCGGTCAGGTGACCTTCACCATCACCGCCCCGGGAGCTTATCGCATCACCGAGGAGGCTAGGGCAGGGTGGACCCCGCAGGGTCCGACCTTCTTCGACTTCACCGCGGTGAGCGGTGGCAGTTACGGACCTTACACCTTCGTGAACTTCCAGAACATGGATGTCGTGGTCAACAAGCATGACACCGAGGGCGACGACATTGAGAACTGGTGGATATACCTCGATGGACCGGGTTCCAACGATCAGAGCGCAAAGACCAACGCGCTCGGTCAGGTGACCTTCACCATCACCGCCCCGGGAGCTTATCGCATCACCGAGGAGGCTAGGGCAGGGTGGACCCCGCAGGGTCCGACCTTCTTCGACTTCACCGCGGTGAGCGGTGGCAGTTACGGACCTTACACCTTCGTGAACTTCCAGAACATGGATGTCGTGGTCAACAAGCATGACACCGAGGGCGACGACATCGAGAACTGGTGGATATACCTCGATGGACCGGGTTCCAACGATCAGAGCGCAAAGACCAACGCGCTCGGTCAGGTGACCTTCACCATCACCGCCCCGGAGCTTATCGCATCACCGAGGAGGCTAGGGCAGGGTGGACCCCGCAGGGTCCGACCTTCTTCGACTTCACCGCGGTGAGCGGTGGCAGTTACGGTCCTTACACCTTCGTGAACTTCCAGAACATGGATGTCGTGGTCAACAAGCATGACACCGAAGGCAACGACATGCGAACTGGTGGATCTACCTCGATGGACCGGGTTCCAACGATCAGAGCGCACAGACCAACGCGCTAACGGTCAGGTGACCTTCACCATCACCCACCCGGTGCCTACACATCACCGAGGAGGCTAGGGCCGGATGGACCCCGCAGGGTGCGACCTCCTTCGACTTCACCGCGGTGAGCGGTGGCAGCTACGGTCCGTACACCTTCGTGAACTTCCAGAACATGGGTGTCGTGCTCAAAAGCAAGACACCGAAGGTGACCACATCGAAGGTTGGGAGATCAACCTGATCGACGGTCCAAATCAGCTGCACAGACCAGCGCTCGGACAGGTGACCTTCACCATCACCGCCCCGGGAGCTTATCGCATCACGGAGGAGGCTAGGGCAGGTTGGACCCACATGGGTCCGACCTCCTTCGACTTCACCGCGGTGAGCGGTGGCAGTTACGGCACCTTACACCTTCGTGAACTTCCAGTGGACTAACGATATCTGGAAAGAAGTTCCTCGACAAATCCGGAAACGGGGTATTTGACGATGGAGATTATTATCTGTCCGGTTGGACGATCAATCTCTATAGGAACGGTATCGAGCTTTATGCCACTGACGACACTGATGGAACCGGATCCTACTCTTTCCTGGTCAAGGACCCAGGGTCTTACGAGATCAAAGAGGTCCTGAAACATGATTGGACGATGACCTATCCCGCCCTCCAGGTAGGGAGATGATGTTGTTGGATACCGAGGTCATCGGTTACAGCAACATCGTCGTTCTGAGCGGCACCGAAGTAGGAAATAAGGACTTTGGCAACTTCCAATGGCTGACCATCTGCGGTGTGAAATTTAGAGATAATAATGGCAACGGAGCTTGGGACGGCAGCGATGCGGGATGAATGGATGGACCATCAAATTGTACAGAAATGGTGAGTTGGTAGAAACTCAGGTCACTCGCACCTATCTTGAAGACCGAGACCGGGCTGAACGAGGATATCGTAGGCCGCTATTGTTTTGTCATAAAGCAGGGTGGTACCTATGAGATCAGGGAGGTCCTGCCGACCGGTTGGACCATGACCTCACCAAAGACGTATTACCAGGTCGGTCCCGATTCTGGAACGATTGAAGTGACCGGTTGGACCGAGACGGTACAGAGCGGAACCTCTCTCACCGGAAGGCACTTTGGTAACTTCCAGTGGCTAACCATCTGCGGGAGAAAGTTCATCGACATTAATGGAGATGGAATACGGAATGATGGCGAGGCCTCATATGTGAATGGTTGGACCATCAAGCTCTACAGAGTAGTCGAAGGGCCAGACGTACTTGATCGACACCCAGGTCACTCGGACCTATGGTCCACCTGAATCTGAGGAGACCATAACCGGTCGCTATTGCTTCCTTGTCAAGGAGCCAGGCACATATAGGATCGTCGAGGATCTGAAATCCGGATGGACTCTGACATACCCTGCGGAGAAATACCGTGAGGGAGACCCCTCGGCGACGATCGAGGCGGATGCGTACACTGGAATCGTCGTTCAGAGCGGTACGAACATCTATGAGAGGTATATCGGTAACTTCCAATGGCTGACGATATGCGGTAAGAAGTTCCTTGACGTGAACGGCAATGGGGTCAGGGACGAACCTGGTGATGTCTGGCTGCCTGGCTGGACCATCAACCTCTACCGGAACGGTGTGTTGTACGACACCGCCGGTCACCATGGACTGCGAGCCCGATGAGCTCGGTCGCTATTGCTTCACCGTCAAGCAGGGCGGTACCTACGAGATCAGAGAGGTCCTCCAACCTGGCTGGACCATGACATATCCATCCTTGCAGGTTGGGGATCCGGAAAACGACATCGAAGTAACTGGACATAGCGGTATTATCGTCCAGAGTGGAACAAGCATATCCGGTCTGTTGTTCGGTAACTTCCAATGGGTCACCATCACCGCTGACAAGTGGGAGGACATGGATGGGGATGGTGTAAAAGAGGATAATGAGAACCCCATTCCCGGGTGGTTATTGACATTGAGCGGACCGGTTGGCAGTGTGTTCTCTGGTATACCAACACAAGGAGCACCGGCGAAGTGGATTGTAAAGACCGGTGGAACCTATGAGATATCAGAAGAGCTGCAGACCGGGTGGATGCATACCACTTTGGCGACTGTCGACGTGACAGTTCAATCCGGTACGAACCCAGATAAGGTCTGGTTCGGAAATGCTAAGTTGATATCCATATGTGGCGACAAATTGGAAGATAACGATTTGGATGGTAAGTTCGAACTAGGATCGGACCTTGGCGTCAAGGATTGGGCCATAACACTCTGGTACGATGATGGTTCCGGCTGGACGGAAGGTAGTACCCTTTATACAGATTCGAATGGACACTTCTGCTTCAGCGACCTAAACCCCTTCTGGGATTACAAGGTTGTTGAAGAAACTAAGAGTGGATGGGTCGCAGCCAGTCCCACAGTCATATACGTCTATCCTTCTGGTTCTGGTGACGACATCTCTGGAGTCAATTTCCTCAACGCTAGGCTGGGAGATGTCTGTGGCAAGAAGTGGGAGGACTGGAACCTCGACAGGAAGATCGGTGAGGGTGACGGTGCCGTCGCTGACTGGACCGTCGACCTCTTCATGTGGGTGGACGGGGCCTGGAAGTGGCAGGCACAGACCACCACCGACAGCAACGGCATGTACTGCTTCAAGAACCTCGACCCCTACCAGTATTACAAGGTGACCGAGGGCAGCAAGGCCGGCTGGGTACAGGTGCCTCCGACCTACATCGAGAACATCAAGATCTCCGAATCGGGCGGTAAGGCAGGCGGCAACGACTTCCTCAACGCTAGGCTGGGAGATGTCTGTGGCAAGAAGTGGGAGGACTGGAACCTCGACAGGAAGATCGGTGAGGGTGACGGTGCCGTCGCTGACTGGACCGTCGACCTCTTCATGTGGGTGGACGGGGCCTGGAAGTGGCAGGCACAGACCACCACCGACAGCAACGGCATGTACTGCTTCAAGAACCTCGACCCCTACCAGTATTACAAGGTGACCGAGGGCAGCAAGGCCGGCTGGGTACAGGTGCCTCCGACCTACATCGAGAACATCAAGATCTCCGAATCGGGCGGTAAGGCAGGCGGCAACGACTTCCTCAACGCTAGGCTGGGAGATGTCTGTGGCAAGAAGTGGGAGGACTGGAACCTCGACAGGAAGATCGGTGAGGGTGACGGTGCCGTCGCTGACTGGACCGTCGACCTCTTCATGTGGGTGGACGGGGCCTGGAAGTGGCAGGCACAGACCACCACCGACAGCAACGGCATGTACTGCTTCAAGAACCTCGACCCCTACCAGTATTACAAGGTGACCGAGGGCAGCAAGGCCGGCTGGGTACAGGTGCCTCCGACCTACATCGAGAACATCAAGATCTCCGAATCGGGCGGTAAGGCAGGCGGCAACGACTTCCTCAACGCTAGGCTGGGAGATGTCTGTGGCAAGAAGTGGGAGGACTGGAACCTCGACAGGAAGATCGGTGAGGGTGACGGTGCCGTCGCTGACTGGACCGTCGACCTCTTCATGTGGGTGGACGGGGCCTGGAAGTGGCAGGCACAGACCACCACCGACAGCAACGGCATGTACTGCTTCAAGAACCTCGACCCCTACCAGTATTACAAGGTGACCGAGGGCAGCAAGGCCGGCTGGGTACAGGTGCCTCCGACCTACATCGAGAACATCAAGATCTCCGAATCGGGCGGTAAGGCAGGCGGCAACGACTTCCTCAACGCTAGGCTGGGAGATGTCTGTGGCAAGAAGTGGGAGGACGAGA
>CAWHCB010000009.1:0-39980 GCA_963827905.1 Methanomassiliicoccaceae archaeon | reverse complement strand
AAGTAGACCTGGTTCACCTGGCCCAGGAAACCGGTGGAATAGGTGCGCACCACGGTGTAGACGCTCTCCACCTCGATGGAGTACCCGATGCTGGCATCCTCGTTGAGCGGGCTGGAGGCCTCGATCAGCGCCATGGTGATCTCGTCCGCGCAGACCTTGGTGTCCTGGTCCAGCACGTCGGGCGAGGTCAGGGCGATGATGGTGGAACCGGTGTTGGCCCTGTCGCCGAAATTGTCCTCCATCCATCTCTGCGCCTCCTCCGAGGGCAGCTTCTGCTCCGACGAGCCCTGCGTCTCCTCGTATATGACGGCGTCATACGCCCGCGGCGCGAAGGGGATGGCCACCAGGAGCGCCAGGACCCAGATTACGATGATGAGCTTGTGATGTCGGACGATGGCCTTACCCAGACGGTTGAACAGCAATGGACCCGCTCCGGACCGAAATTGCCATTGGAACAAGGTACCGCTATTTCAAGGTAACAAAAAGAGGGTTTGACGGGAACGGCATCATTCCAGGTAGATGGCCGGCCGGCGGGGCTGGGCGGCGCGGGACTTGCCCTGAGGGTCCACCCTCTGCGGGTCGGCGGCATCGAAGACGCCCACCTCGCACTGCAGCTCCCGGGCCAGGAAGCCCTCCGCCTGGCGCAGGTACTCCAGTTCGTCGAACCGCACCGCCATGCGCTCCACCTCGTCCGCGGAACGGCGCGTCAGGTCCTCCGCCATCTTGCGGGCCAGGTCGGACGCCTCCTTGCCATGCCTCTTGATGTCCTCGTCCTGCATGACCTGCTTGGTGAGCGTGGGCACCTTGAGCTCGTTGTCGCGGAAGAGCGCGATGGCCCTCTGCAGCACCTTCTCCTTCCACTCCGGGGCGGTGTAGACCAGCACCCGCTTCGGCGCGATCTTCGTGACCTTGACGATCTCGTTGACGTCCTCCAGGAGCTTGCGCACGTAGTCCTCCGCCAGCTCCGCCGCCTGGGACATCTCCGCCGCATCCGCGCAGGGGAACCTGGCGTTGGCCACCAGGCCCTCCTTGCCCAGGTGCTCCCACATCTCCTCCGCCGTGTGCGGCGTGATCGGCGCCATGGCCCGGACCCACATGTCCAGCGCCCGGCCGACGACGGCGCCGTTGCTGCCGCCGCGGCGCAGGTACCACTTCAGGTCGTTCGGGCATCTCGAAGTACGCCTCCCCGGCCAGGTTGCGCAGGTCCAGCTGCTCCATGCCCCTGACGATGGAGGCCATGCGGCTGTTCATGCGAGACAGCAGCCAGGTGTCGATGGGCTCGATGGCCTCGCTCTCCTCCATGGTGGACAGCTCCTCCACCGTGCGCATGATGCGGTCCATCTTGGCCACGTAGTTCTCCAGCACCTCCTCGTCCCACTCCACGTCGGCGAAGGGCGAGGCGATGTGCGCGTAGTACAGCCGCATGCTGTCCACGCCGTAGAGCTCCGCCGCCCCCGGTATGGGCTGGGCCCCTCCCTTGGACTTGGAGATCTTGCCGGCCTTGCTCATCACGTACCAGTTGACGAATATGCCCCGGGGCCACTTCTCCGGCGGCAGTATGGCCACGTGGTTCATCAGGAAGGCGGGGAAGTGCACCGTCATGTGCTCCTTGCCGCCCAGGTTCACGTCCAGCGGGTACCAGTAGTCCACGTCGGCGCGCATCCGCTCCAGCACATCCCTTTCGACGCCGCTGCGCTTGGCCACGTGGTCCAGGTCGCCCTTGCCCAGCAGCACGTAGTCGAAGAACTCGGTGCCCATCTGCTCCGGCCTGACCGAACCGTCGTTGACATAGGGCGAGATGAGATAGAATATGGGATAGAGGGTGGAGTCGGAGATGGCCTCGATGATCCACTTCTCGTCGAACGGGAAGCGGGTGCCGAGCCAGTTCCCTTGGCGCACGCAGGCGCGCTCCCGGAACCAGTCCAGGACGCCCTGCACGTTGGTCTGGTACTCCGACGGCATGATGCGCATGCCCTCGGCGTGCCTCTTGGTCAGCTCGGTGACCATGGGGTTGGCGTAATCGATGAACCACTGGTCGTCCACCTTCTTGATGACCACCGGCTCGCCGCAGCGGCAGATGACCGTCTCGGAGAGGTCGTAGAACAGGTCGGCCTGGTTGGCGCGGAGCATGTCCTGCTTCATGGACTCCTTGGCCTTGTCGACCGGCAGTCCGGAGTACGGGCCGCAGTCCTGGTTCATCCTCCCGGCGTGGAAGCCTTCCTTGTAGACGATCTTCTTCGCCTCCACCAGCTTGGGGTCGCCGGAGCGGGTGATGCCCATCCTCTCCACGATCTCGACCGCGGGCATGGGCCCCCAGCCCTTGGTCTCGATGATGGCGATGGGCGCGATGGCCTTGACCATCTCCCAGTCCAGGCCGTAACGGAGGCAGGTCGCCTCGTCCTCCTGCAGCATGCGCAGCGCCACCCAGTCGTCCGGGGCGTCCGAGGGCACGCTGACCACCAGGCCGGTGCCCACGTTCGGGTCGCAGAACGAGGCGGGAAGGCAGACGATCTCCCGGCCGGTCATGGGGGCGGTGCACATCCTGCCGATGAGCTCGGTGCCCGACATCGTCCCGACCTCCTTGAGCCGGTCCTTCTGGTAGAGCATCTTGTCGTAGCAAGGTCGGCTCATCACCCAGATCTCGTCGCCGCACACCACCTTGACATATTCCACCTCGGGGTTGACCCAGAAGTTGGTCTGGCCGAAGACGGTCTCCGGGCGGAGGGTGGCCGCCAGCAGGGTGAGCTCGCCGCACTTGAACTTCATCAGCGTGTACTCGGTGGTCTCGGCGCAGCCGCCGCAGGCGATGTCCGTCTCGGAGGCGTCGATGGCCACCGGGCCGTGGGTGATGCACGCCGGAGAGTAGTACGGCTTCTGGATGAGCAGCCCCGCGTCCATGAGCTTGCGGAACTGCCACTGGATGAACTTGCCGTACTGGGGATGGATGGTGCAGGCGAAGCGCCTCCAGTCGGCCAGGAAGCCGAAGCGGCGCCAGTACTGCTCCACGTACACCTTGTTGAAGAACTCCACCACGGTCAGCGGGTCGGTGAGCTCGGGTATGACGTCCTCGGGGCAGCCGTTGCGGCGCAGGTAGTCGATCATGTCCTCGTCGCCCGAGGCCACGCGCTTGGCCAGGCTGATCGGGCCGTTGCCGGTGGCATGCGTGCCGACGGGGAACAGCACGTTGTACCCTTGCATGCGCTTGTACCGCGCGATATCGTCCACGTAGGAGAACCCGCGCATGTGCCCGACGTGCAGGTAGCCAGTGACACCGGGGTAGGCGAAGATGATCATGAACTTCTCGCGCTCGTCCCGGTCCGCCTCGTTGATCCTCTCGGCGTACCAGCGTTCCTGCCACTTGGCCTCGATGTCGGTGGAGCGGGTCAGCATTCATTCACTCTCGTTCGTCGTTGGTAGAAGGAAAAGCGTCTTATTATCATTTCTCCATGCTCCCACCGGGATGAGGATGTGCCAGATTCTTCTTTGAGCGGAACGGACCCTCCGTCAATATGCCATAAATATGACAGCCAGATGATCGAACGGCATATCTTTAAATAATTTGTAGGACAATGTCATACGCAGTCCTCCGGGACTAGGAAGTCTGGGCAAGTTGGATAACGAACGCATCTCCCTGCGATTGGAAGCTGAGGACTTGGGGCTCATCGACGATTTCGTCGCCAAGCATCCCGAGTTCTCCAACCGGTCGCATCTGGCGAGGATCGCGCTCCGTTACTACATCGAGAAGGAATCGCTCCAGCCCACCAAGCCTTCCAAGGACCGGGCGGCGGCGAAAATACCGGCCGTGATCAAGGGCGTCATCGATCGGATGGTGGAGGACGGGTACTACTCGTCCGTAGATACGGCCATCGAGGACGCGCTGCGCGAGTTCTTCCTGCCCAAGGAGAGGCTGAAAGAGGTCAAGGAAAGCAGCTTCGACGAGACCAGGAAGGCCATCGCACGACTGTGACCGGTACTTACTTCCAGAGGTTTGGGAACCTGCGGAGGGATGGGATGCACAATAGGCCAGGCTGGGGGGCCTGGCTTTCATGTACAAGGTGTCATAGTGGACACTCTAGCGGGGGCGTAAGGGATGGATACAAGGGCGATCGAGAAAATGGCGGCGAACGACCGTCTCCTCAACATCGTATGCAACGGCATACCAGAGCCTAGGATAGCGGTCATAGGCGTGGGTGGGGCGGGCAACAACATAGTGAACAACATACAAGGCGGGTGTCGCAAGAACGTGCACACCATCGCCATCAACACCGACGAGAAGGCGTTGAAGGGCGTGAACGCCAGCACCAAGCTGTTGCTCGGCAAGGACGTCACCCAGGGCCGGGGCACCAACGGCTTCCCCGAGGTAGGGGAGTACTGCGCCGAGTGCGCCAAGAAGGCCATCCGCGACGCGGTGGTCGGCCATGACATCGCCTTCGTGATCGCCGGCATGGGCGGCGGGACCGGCACCGGGATCGCGCCGGTCGTCGCCAGGACCGCCAAGGAACTGAACTGCCTCACCTTCGTCATCGCCATAAACCCGTTCACGTTCGAGAGGGAGCGCTCCGAGAAGGCCAGGGACGGGGTGCGCAAGCTCAAGGAGATCACCCCCAACGCCATAGTCCTGGAGAACGACCTGCTGCTCAAGGTGGCGGAGAACCAGCCCCTGCACAAGGCCTTCGAGATCATCGACCGCAACGTCATGAAGCTCATCGAGTCCTTCTGCAGCAAGGTGACCCAGACCTTCATGGAGCAGTTCCAGCACGAGATAGACCAGTGGATGCGCGACAACCAGAGCGCCAAGGCGCCGGTCAGCGAGCCGGAGATCGTCATCGCGCCCAGGCCGATGGCCTGCGAGATGCCGCTCGAGCCGCTGGTCGCCAAGACCCAGTTGCCACAATGAGAATTACGAACTTCACCACAGAGACCCCGGTGCGGTGGCCTGCACCACCGCACCACCCTGTGACGAACTCACGATGACCTCCCCAATTTTTTTCTTTTTTTAACTGGATTAGATTTATCGCTGCACCGGTGCATCAGGCCTGCGTGAGGATCGGATTCGTGGTGAACCCGTACGCCGGGCATGGGCGGGCCGCTCGGTCTGAAGGGCACGGATGGCAAGGCGAGGGAGGAGGCGATAAGGCGAGGCGGCCTACCGATCGCCCCAGACAGGGCCATGGCGGCACTGCGGGAGGCCATGCCATTGGAGGGTGTGGACATCCTCACCGCCTCCGGTCCCATGGGGGAGGACGAGCTGAAGGAGCTCGGTCTGGACCATCGGGTCGTTTATGAGATTGAGGGGATGACCGATGGCAACGACACGATCGAAAGCCTGCCAAAGGTTCCTGGCCGAGAAGGTCGACCTGATAGTCTTCTGCGGGGGGGATGGCACGGCCATCGATGTCATGGACGCCGTTGGACAGAACCGTTCCGGTGATCGGCATCCCCTCGGGCGTCAAGATGCATTCGGGCGTGTTCGCCACCACCCCGCGAACCGCGGGTGAGCTGCTCCGACGGTTCCTGGACGGAAGCATCGGGACCAAGGAGGGCGAGGTCATGGACATCGATGAGGAGGCGTTCCGCTCCGATCGGTTGCAGGCTACCTTGAAGGGTTACATGCTGGTGCCGGACGAGGCGCAGCTCATGCAGCCGCCCAAGGGGACCGTGGCATTGAGCGGCGACGACGAGGAGAAGGAGGCGCTGGGGGAGTACTTCCAGCTGCTGCTGGAGTGGGGGACCTTGTACATCCTCGGACCGGGGACCACGGTGAGGGCCTTGACCCAAGCGCTCGGGGAGGAAAAGACCATTCTGGGCGTGGACGCCTTGCTGGACCGAAAGGTCATCGCCAAGGACCTGGACGAGGCGGGATTGTTGCGGTTGGTGGAGGCCAATGAACAGGTCAAGATCGTGGTCACGCCGATAGGGGCGCAGGGCTTCATCTTCGGACGGGGCAACCAACAGATCTCCCCGAAGGTCATCCGAAGGGTGGGCCTGGACAACATCATCGTGGTGGCGACCCCTTCCAAGCTGAGCGGCATTAGGGCATTGCGGGTGGACACGGGGGACGCTGAGCTGGATAGTGAGCTTGGAGGTTATCGGCGCGTGATCGTGGGCTATGGCAAGGAGAAGGTGATGCCGGTCCGATGACCGCCTGCGAGGATTTTACTACCCGGGCGAGGATGGGGTGAGGATGGCATTCACATCGGTCCACTTCCGCACCTTCGTGCACGCCACCGAGGACGAGGGGAAGGTCGTTCAGGCCATGAAGTTCGTCTCCGGACTGGAGGAGTTCGAGAGGGACGTCACCGAAGGGCACCATGGCAACAAGATCGTCATCCTGGAAGGGGCTCATTGAGGGAGAAGAAGGCGGCCAGGCAGTTCTTCCGCACCCTGGACCCCAAGGACGTCCAGACCTTGGTCGACACGCTCGAGATGCGTTTGGACGACGATTGCTTCCTGTTCGCCCGGTTGGACAAGCAGCAGGCATTCCTTGGGGTAAGGGCGCTCACCACGTCAGACGATGCCATCGCCGTCCGGGCCAAGGTGGAGAGCTATCCCAAGAAGCGGGAGAACGCTATGCGCTCGGCGCAGGAGTTCCTTCAGGGCATCCTTGACCGCGAGAGTGAAAAGCGTTAATTATACCTCAGACGTTCAGCTGGCAATAACGCAGGGGTAGCCAAGCTTGGCCAACGGCGTAGGACTTAGGATCCTATCCTTAGTGGTCCGTGCGTTCAAATCGCACCCCCTGCACCATCTGGCCTATCATTTTTATAGTGTACATGTAATAGAAAACGCCGTTAAGGCGTAGGATCCATAGGGCGTTTTGGAACAAACAAGAAGGCGCCCAGATGGAAAATGAGACCGTAGATTTCAGCCTACTTTCGGGGTATAACCCGGTTAAAGGCGTAGGACAGCGCGGCGGAGCTCGACCATCCGCTCAATATGACAGGTCGTTCGCCAACTGGCTTGTGGCAGTGAAGTGCTACCAGCCCCACAATGCGAAGCTCGCGGCCTATCGTATCGCGGCCATTTCCAAGTCCGGTCCCATTCAGACCAGGGAGGATGCCTTCGCCGCTGGTGCTCGAGTGATGACGAATGAAGAACTCGCCAAGTCCACCAAGCGAGCCTATCTCTATGCGATCGAGAGCTACATGGAGTACCTCGGCGTTGGAGTAAGGTTCGAACACAAACCAAGAGGGGGCGAGCGAGTGGCCAACTACCTGGACCAGGAGCAGCTTCAATCCCTCATCCGGGCTTCCAAGGATTACCGGGAATTCGCCATTCTGTCTACCTTTATCTACACTGGAGCGAGGCTCAATGAGGTCCGGCACCTGGACATCAGGGATCTGGACTTCGTCCAGAAAAAAGTCCATATCCGGCACGGAAAGATGGACAAGGAACGGTTCATCCCCATGGACCCGACCCTGGAGAGGGTCCTCAGGGCCTATATCGCTCGCCTCCCTCCCGAGGCCCAAGCTCCCTCCAGGCCGGTGTTCACGACGCGGGGAGGCGGCCGAGTGAGCGACAAGTGGCTCGGGGAGATCATCCGCCGGGTGGGAAGGAGGATAGACATGTATGTCCATCCCCACATGCTACGCCATTCCTTTGCTTCGGCTTGGGTCGAGAACGGGGGCGATGTGTTCACCCTCCAGATCGTGATGGGACATAGTGAGATCGAAATGACCCGCCGCTATTGGCACTATAATCAGAAGAAGATAACGGAGGTATTTGGGCGTGCTGCGCCTCGCCTTTAATAAGTTTCTAATAAATAATTGATAAATGAATAAAATTGGGGAGCTCCTCTATGAAGCCGAGGTGTTGATCTAATCTAGCACCATCAGCAGGCCTACCTCCGAATTTTATTTATTCTTACAAAATGACATATTTTAGATTCGGGGGGAGTTCATTCTGAACGATTCCGGATTAGAAAAGACAAATGACCGTATAGAGTTCTTTATGACCTATGATGGATCTGGCATTGTCTATCGATGGGGTGTCAATAAAACTACATTCCATGTTAAGGGAGAGATTCTCACAGTAAAAACCCGCCCAATCCCTTTGCACCGGACAAAATCAATAAAAATTGCTGATATCAATTATGTTCAATCGGATTATAAAATAACAGGTTTTGGCTATGGCAAAGGAAATTCTTACTATACCTATATCACCGCTCAACTAACCAACTCCTCCTCAACCGTTTTAATAAAAATGAACGGTGCTCGAAGGGAGGATGATCGTTTGGTCAGTGAAATAAATCGGTTAATAAATAAAGTACCAAAACCGAAGGATGGGTCCCAATCAAAATATGAGTCAAAAATTGTTCCTCCTGAAGAAAAACACTATGTTAGAAAGAATTAGATCCCAAGATGATCTTCTCCACGTCCTCAATTTGAAAGACTCAGAGCGTTACAATGGCTGTAGCCTTTGCCAAAGGTGTCTGAATGACGAATTGCAGTCCTACGAGGGTCTTGCCGGCTCCGGGTACACCGGTCACGAGGTAAAGTGCAGCTCACCGTTCTGCATCGCTTGAGCAGCACTTTCATGTAAAGCAATCATGGTCTCAGGGATACAGGCCAACGGTGTTCTAAGCCCTTAGGGGCAAAGAGGAGATGGCAGGACGACCAGGGGCTCCCTCGATGCGACAAGGATGCCGTTGACCTTGGGAAGGGGGTTGGTGGTGAGGATGTGAGGAAGACCGATATTCTTCAGACCTTGTTCGAGCTCGGCTAGATAATCGGACTACGATACTCGGTCAGGATGACGAGGTCAGGGTCGTGATGGCGAGGCGTTCGATGATGCCGGGGATCCGTTTGGAGCCACCATGACGGATGTTCCATTCGATGAGCTTCATGAGACCTTCCTTCGTGCCCTATCATCCTGGATACTTGGAAAATCCGTTGACTGGAGTAATTAAAAGGAGACCATCAAGGTTAGATCTATCTAGGAACTCCCATTCTCCAATTAGATATGTTGAACGAGTGGTAATCGCCAACCATTTTTTTCATTCTCCCATAATCAACGCCCAGTGTCTTTGTAACGGTATTGATATCCAGTAGTTGTCTTGGAATTGTCTGGGTATTCAATGAGGGGGTTTGAAAAATATACCAACCGTCGTTTTGAGCTTTTATTATATCTAATTCCTGATTATAATGACGCCTGACTTCCTCAAGGTGTTGACCTGATAGATAATAACTTTTCTTTGAAAATAGGGTCTTATCGGCTGATCTGATCTTCCTACCTGTCCACCAATTTTTTATTTTCGCAACAATTCCATTATTAGGATCCATCCTCTCAAAAAGTTGATTTCTTTTTTGGATTGACCCAATGATATCATCTGACCATGCCATTTCAGTTGTTCTTAATTGGTTCTCGTAGATTGTGAGTAAATTCTGAAGCTGGACATCCAACGATGGACAGCATTTGGGACTTAAAACGGACTTGGCGGCAACGTAGCTAGCCAAAAATCCTAGGTTGAAATCTACGAAGGGGGGAGGCCATGGGCCTCTCCAAGGATGGTAATCATCCCCTCGATTCAAGTCGGCTATCCTGAAAGTATCGCTTCGTCCTTGAATATCTCTTGACAGTTCTTGGACAATTCGGTCACATTTCATCCTTACGAAATCGTTGTCACATTTCCTTTGGACCAAACTCCCGATGTTGGAAATGCTCGATTCAAAGTAAGAATTGTCAATGCTAAGCTCGCGATTACCATGCATATCCCCTTGTCTTTGCCGTTCCTTTTCAAAATTATTATATCTTCTTCCATAAGGAAGGAATGGTGGACATGCCACATATGAATCTTGAATATAATGGAGGGCTCTCCCTAGATGGTAATAGGCATTGGGTAGGTCGTCACGAAGAAAGTAAGATCTAGCTTCCTGAAGCTCTCGATTAGTCAGATGAGAATTGTCATAATGGTGACGCGGGACCTTGTCGACATCTGGAGCTATGACCCCCTCCATTAACCTAGACATCTCATATCTTGAGGAGGGTGCATTTAGTCTTAGAATGACCTCCTCCGCAATCCTTCTGTGAGTCGAATGAAGTATAAGCTCACCTTGCAGCTTGGGTAGTAACGCAATCAACCATAAACTTCAACCTCAAATTATCAATCTGAGGCATCATAATCTTCCACCGCCCCATAAACGACAAAAGGCCTCTCCATCCACAAGGCCGGGGTCAACTCCTCATTGGGCATGATGGCATACTGCTTACTTTGAGAGAATAGTACAACCATTGGGTCCTCGATCTGTCTGTTGGACTTGTAGTAATCATCGATTAGTTTTCTGACTGATTGATAGTGCTTTTCAACATCGACATGGGTAATAAGACAAAGCTCGGACTTGATCCCCTTCTTCTCGCATTCCTCACGATCCTTTACCAGGTAATCCTTGGCCTCGTCATAGGTGAGATGGATACGGTCGGAAGATTTATCCAGACCGTTTCTGGTGATAAAATATATGTCGGTGGTTATTGGAATCCCTTCCTTGGGGGAAATTAGTTAATCAGCGATATTTGATTATTGTTCGATATGGTCAAAGAAGGATCCTACTTCCTCAGATCCTCCGGTCTCATCGTCCCCATCACCGTCAAGGCCTCATTGTTCTCGTAGTGGTTCTCTTGCCCGCAGGAGCGGCAGATCCATTCGCACTGTAGTAGACCGGTCTCCATCCTAATCTTCGTGCTACGGTGACAGGAAGGGCATTCTAGGGCACGGGTGATATGATTGCGACGTTGGTGGGGGATCATGAAGGATGATACTTGGAAGGGGTTCTAAAGGGCGAGTGGGAGGGGTGGGCGAAGGTGAGGGGACAAAAATTTGGGAATAAACTATGATGTTTCAATAAATAGATTCGAGGCGATATGTCAACGCTCGGTTGAAGGAATAGGTGTTTATCGGTGGAAACGGCACAAGATAAAAAGGTCTTGTTAAATCCTGTTAATAAAAAATTGATTTATCTAATGTTTATTGTGAGCATCCCTCTCATCATTGGATTTATTGTGATGATTTTGGAAAAATCGATACTAGGCTCAATAATCTGCATATTAATCGTTTTCCTCGTGATTTTTCAAATGTGGTGGAGGCAATACATTGTTGCTCCAAGAATAGTTGAATTATCCGATGAATCAATATTGTTGAAGTATAAATATACAAAATCAAAGATTCTTCGCTATAATGAGATTATCATAATACAGGTCGGAACAATTAAACCCACTGGATTTTTAGGTATTCCTGCAGAATCTGTTATTAAAATAGAAGGGAAGTTAACCTCCATTCCAGTTTCCTATGATATCGCTACAATCCTCAGGGATGAGTATTATCGCTTATTCGGTCGGTATCCAATGACCTTGGATGAAAAGTATCAGAGGAATAAGCGATGAATGAGTTCTGAGAAGAATTAGAAGACCTGTTTCCTATAATATTATTTTACTATTATTATTTATCTCCCATTATCCCAACATGCAATAAGACTCTTCTCCTCATCATTTATAAAAATTTCCCACTAAACGATAGTGAACTATAACAGCCAGCTAGTCGATAGAGTATATCAATGCTTAAAATACGACTTAGGATCCTATCCTTAGTGGTCCGTGCGTTCAAATCGCACCCCCTGCACCATATCTCTAACATACCGGCTTGGCAAAGAGTGGTGAGAATTTTATTATTCGTGTGCGAATAATTATGAATTCTGAATATTACTTTTTTACCTTATTGCCGCAATACGGGCACATGACAGAGTCAACCGGTATATCTCTCCCACAATGGCTACAATTAGATTTTGAAACATTTTCTGGTTGGCCATTGTTTGATGGTTTTTGAAATTGATTGTATTGGTTCGTCTGTGGAGTATTGTTTTTTTCCTTACGGTTTGATTTAAGCATTACAGCTATCAATAATATGATAAATGCAATAAGCGCTAAAAATAACCCGATCCAACCAAGCCATGATAAAGTTGGAAATCCATTAGAATCCTCATTTAAATCATCAACGATCAATATTATTCCAAGTACCAATAACCCAACACCAATGATCAATAGCTCAATTTTCCTCCACACGCCCATGATATCCTAACTCTATATACCACATCTTAAAGTGTTGTTTAAATAATAGCTCTAACCGGCCAAAATCGTGCTGATCTTCGCCATGTGGGCTCCAGCCCCATTATCTTCTTTTTGTTGAATCGTTACCCTACAATTTACCTTCAGGCCCCGCTTTTAGAAAGCCAACTTGATAAGCCAGATAGTTATAGAGTAATATCTAAAGGGAGTTTAGAAAAATAAATCTGAATGAGATAATAATGAAATGGAAGGGATTTGAAAGGATTTTCGCATCGATGGTTAAAAGCAAACCAAATCAAAACTTGTCTTTTGGCTTGTGCTTTGAGAAGCAGTCCCTGCAAAACACAGGCCTGCCAGCGGTCGGCTTGAATGGGACCTGGGTCTTCTGACCGCAATCCGTGCATGTAACATTGGTCATCTCACGTGGAGCATTGGACATTTCACGTGGTGCATCGCTCCTTTCGCCCTTGGCGCGGTAACCCGCGCTCAAACTTCCTGTTATACCAATCATAATTTAACTACCTATTTTGTTTATTTTCCACTCACTTTCGATCGTGGGAGGTTTGTGCAACATGACACTTGTATTTAAAAGGGACATGTTAACATACATTCGGTGTAACAAAACCAACGAGTCCTCGATCGGTGATAAGTGTCCACTGATAGAGGGAACGGTGCATTCTTCGAGACAATAAAAACGGAGCTTCTCTGATTATCAACATATTGAAATTGATACTTCAATATGCTAGGTCACACCAGTTTTCAATAGTTACTTTTCCATGTTATGGTTTTCAATAATATTGTTTATGGTACCTCTACTACCTATATTCTTGAACCTTCAACCATAGATTCTTTGTCAATGACCTATCTCCGTCCTGATCTCTTACTCAGATGACATGAGGGACGTTGGGGGTCCATCACTCATCCATTAATCTCTTTTTCGCATCGTCCAATGCTTTCATCACTTCATCCGAAAGCTTAGGCAACTGAAGGTCCATTGATTCCAGCTTACGATTGATGATGTTGGCGAAGAGCGTTTGGGCCAGCCACTTCTGGTCCGCAGGCAGTATGTTCCATGATGCCTCCTTGGTGCTTGTTTCGCTTCGATCATCTCCTCATAGGCTTTCATGTAATCATTCCACCTTTCTCTCTCGTCCAAGTCGTTCGGGTCGAACTTCCACTGTTTATTTGGATCGTTCAGCCTGGCCAAGAGCCTCTCCTTCTGTTCTTTTAAGCGATTCGTGGAGGAAGAACTTCAAAATGGACGTACCATTCCTTACTAGATGTCTTTCTATGTCGTTGATAGATTCGATCCTTTGTTTCCAGATCGTATCATCTTTCTTGTCTTTCAGCAAACTTTGCAGATGTAGCCGCTCTGGATGGACCTTGACGACCAGGATCTCCTCGTAATATGACCGAATGAAGATCCCCATCCTGCCCCTTTCTGGCATTTTACTGTGGTAACGCCACATGAAGTCGTGGTCCAGATCCTTAACTGACGGAGGTTTGAAACCAGTGACTTCACATCCTTGCGGATTCACACCCGACATGACATGTTCGACAATACGTCCTTTCCTGCAGCGTCCATCCCTTGAATGATTATGAGCAGCGAACGGGAGTTCTCCGCCCAGAGCTGCTCCTGTAATATTTTCAGCTGCTCCAGGCTTCGTTTCATAATTGTCTCTGAGTTCTGCAACGAGAGTCGCAGGCCATTCAGCTGGAATTTTTCGCTTCGTTTCCAGCTAGTGGGATATTCCTTCAACTTGATCATCTTGCCCACAGGTGCAATGGTCTTTTTGATCACCTTATCATCATCGTTCATTCCCTACACCATTCATTTTTACTGGAGGCACCACTATTTATCCTTGGAGGATTTGAAAATTAACTTCGACCTATAATATATATTTATAATATTATATATTAATTATAATAAAATTATGACCTGTTCGACGACATCAACTCGATTTGGCATTGATTTTCGTTTATGAGGAGGGAAGTCTAAAATCTAGGTGATTAGAATTGTAACTTGGTTGATAGGAATGAATCCTGAGGAGCAGGCTGACTGATGAAGAGAGATCCAAGCTCATCACCTATGCTGAATCCTTGGTCCCGAAGGAGGAGATCCATTCGCTTTGTGCATATGGTTCAAGGGTCGCAGGATATGCTCAGGCAGACTCCGATTATGACATCATCATAGTCACGAAGAACTTCAAAGAGAACGATCTCCGACCGACCACCGCAAGGAACGATCAAGTCACCTCCCATAATTGTCGATGAGACGTCCCTTTTCGATGCTGCCTCAATCCATCGTCTGGGGAGTTGGTCATAGGTAGATTTCTGAACATTTACGAACCTTTGGTCAATGAGGAGTTCTTGCGAAATGTGGAGATTGGAATACAAAAGGAGGATCATCGCGGAAGAGCTCATTGAGATCGAGACCGCCTATGATGATTTTTCCTCTGATTTGGTACTTCCATACGAATACTTTCTCTTTAAAAAACTTCATGATAGGGCCATAGAATATCCAGAGACCATCGACTGGCTATCGGTCGCACATACAAGGGTGCCCAAAAGAAAGAGAACTTGGATTTCGCCCTTAGAGGATTTCGCGATGCTGCAGACATACTAGTATCGCGAGGCATTGTGGAGCAGAGTGACGACTCAGTCAAGAATTTTCCGAGGAAGGAAGAAACGAATGAACGCGCTTTCCGTGCTCTATAAAATGTATCCGCTCACTGCTCGGGGATCCATTTCACCATTCGCTCCGTTCGTTCGCCAGTAGCACTGGATTCGAGTACAAAACGAAACCTCTCCAGAAGTTGACGATCAAGGACAAGGTTGAGTCCACTGTAGAACTGGAGAGACCAAAAAAGCTTCTTCGACTTGAGGAGGGGGTCATATTTGACGATGCAGGCAAGATGGTCGAAGAGTTGGCCCGGTCATCAGGGTTTCACTGGAACATTCGAATTCGAGGAGAAGAAAAAGGGCGATTACATCAACTCGAGTAAGCAGCTCGAAATTTGGGATAAAGCAAGGCGAGCGAAGTTCATACTCAAACACTTCCCAGAACTGAAATCCGCTGAAATGGCTGATTCTCAACGTTTGGTCCTATACGGCCAAGAAGTTCAACATGAGCCCACTCTCCCGACTTAACCGAGAGGTCGAGGCGGTTAGACGACTACATGGGCTTGGGATCAATACCCATAGAATAACCGGGATTATCTTGGACGAAAGGACACTGGTCACCGAGTATACCGAAGGGAGTCCCGCTGGTCAAAAGTTTGTCCTGGAGATTACGGCAGGGGAGAAATTCGGACACGAGGGATATCAGAGAATATGCGCAAGTGCTTGGTAAGATGCACAGGTCCGGTCTAGTCTATGGGGATACTAAGCCGCAGAACGCGTTGGTCTGCAGAGACGGAATAGAACTATTGGACCTCGAGCAGGCCGTGGAAGGGGGAGACAAAGCATGGGACCTCGCGGAATTCCTATACTATTCAGCCAAGCTCGGAAAAAGTGAAGAAGGTATGAAGCTCGTGGCTGAATCGTTCCTCGAGGCCTATCGAACTGAGAATGGCCACCAAGTCATTGCGAAAGCGAGGGACTTGAAATATCTACCTCCTTTCAGGCTTTTCATCACTTCCAAGATGACAAGGGTGGTCAGAGATGCACTCGCGAAATACTCATCAAAGGACAGCCCTCCAGTTGTGTAAGGATGTATCAAATAATGGTTCCAATCAAGTTCATCTGATGGATGTACTGGATAAAAGGAGACCTTATCGAGCCACCATCATCGGTATTCTTTCCATTGTAGCTGGGCTGATCTACCTATTCCCTGTACTAGACGTCTTTGGTTTGGGCGATCTGATCAAATTATCCGCTCAATCATTCCAGGCGGGGCCACTGGTTTTGACGGCATTCGTCCTGGCCATTGCCAACTTCATCCTTGGTGTGGGTTGCCTATACGGATGGCGTCCCATCTGGTTCTATTTGGTCATTATCTCTGTGATCAACATCTTTGTCGCTTTGATCGCTTTTCTAAATGCCAATTTCAACAATTGGGATACGATGCCGATCCTCGTGGTCTGGTTTGTTATCTCTCCATCTATGTTCTGTACTCGGTACAGACAAGGAAGACCAGGACATGGTTCCACATTTAGGACGCTTGAATAATTAAGAGCATTTATTCGGGTTTTCGTTAGGATCTAGGTGACGAAGGCCAACATTTTCGAAGACTATTTATCCAAACTTCGCACATGTTACTGATGGGTGTCATAATGGTGGACGATAAACCCGCTGATCCAAAGGACCCAAGATATTTGAGGTTGAGGAAATGGAACCTCGTGATGGGGACATTGCATCTCATCCAGGGTTCTATAATGCTCTTGTTTACCGCAGATGCGTACGTACCGATAACCACTGACTTCTTCAAGTTCGTGGAGGGGGTGGGCGCGGTCCCCAACACCGAGACCTTGGTGGAGGTGCCCTTGGGACCGATGATAGCGCTGTTCATGTTCATGTCCGCCATCGCCCATTTCTCGGTCTCGACCTTCGGGTACAAATGGTATGTCAAGAATTTGAGCAAGGGCATCAACCCGGCCCGCTGGTATGAGTATGCCATTAGCTCTTCGCTGATGATCGTCATCGTCGCCTTGTTGAGCGGGTTGAACGATGCTGCGGCCCTAATACTCCTGGCAGGCTTGAACGCCAGCATGAACCTGTTCGGGCTGTCCATGGAGCTGCAGAACCAAACGACCAAGAAGACCGACTGGACCAACTTCTGGTTCGGTACCCTGGCGGGGATCTTGGTCTGGGTGGCAGTGCTCATGTACTTCTTCGGGGCGGTTCTGGAGAACTTTGACAACCTGCCCACCTTCGTCTACGTGGCCACGGGGGTCCTATTATTGTTCTGGTTCAGCTTCCCCATCAACATGGTCCTCCAGTACCGCAAGGTCGGTCCCTGGAAGGATTACCTGAAGGGAGAGATGGGGTATATCTGGCTGAGCCTGATCTCGAAATCGACGTTGGCCTGGGTGCTCTACTTTGGAATTCAGGCCATCGATTGAACCATGTCCTCATGATTCCAGAGGGTTGGGTCAGGGTTGGGACGCCAGTCCCTTCTTTACTTTTTTCGTATTCGGACTTTGTCGCCAAACTCCATCTTTTAAATAAATTCAGATAATAAACCAATTATTGTATATTGAGAATTAAATTTATTATTGCTTATCTGGTCAAAAAATTAAATAATAAATATTAACAAAACCTTTTTTATTTTCATTCCAGAAAAAATATAATGCAGTCATTATCAGTTTTGTTAATCTGAGAAGGATTCCTAAATTCTTCAGACCAATTATGTAAATAAAATCCATAAATAATAATATTTATCTACATAATATTATTCAATTTTATTATATATATTATTATTGAAGAAGATTACCACTATTATATAAATTAATAAAATATAATTCAACGATAATTTTATCAAATACAATTATAAATGGACTCGACGAATGATGAACAAGAGAATGATAATCGCAGTGAACGCTAGCACGCACAAGAACGGGTCTGGTGAGACCATCCTGAACGCGGTGGTGGAAGGGGCGAGGGAGAACGGGAAGGAGGTGAGGACCTTCAACCTGAACGAGCTCGGACCGCTCAGGGAATGTCAGAATTGTGGCTCATGCCGGAGGACCGGGAAATGCGTTCTCGACGATCCGATAGCCAAGATCATGGATGAGATACGCGATAGCGAGGGACTGATCCAATCGACGCCCATCAGTTTCAACGTAGAGAACGGTCTCTACAGGATCTTCCAGAACCGGTTCTTCAGCTTCATGGACATGAACTTCTCCACCACGATCCCCAAAGGGAAAAAGCTGGTGACCATCGTGACCTGCGGCCTGGACAATGACTCGGCGGAGAAGGTCTCGATAAGGCTGGAAAGGACCATAGAACAGCACTTCTTCTTCGAGCCCGTCGGGAAGGATCGTGTTCAATACTTTCTTCAACCACGATGCTGCGAAGGATGATGATGAGTTGTTGGAGAGGGCAAGATCGTTGGGTCGGAAGTTCTAAGACAACTGCCCAGGCACCGTCTTGATCTCGGGGGTCTGTCGGAACGATAGAAGCCCGTATGCCACGGTCCACCCGACGACGGTCCCCCATACAAGGTGGGGGAGGAACGAGAAGGCGATCACGACCAGTATCGATTGGTCAAGCCATATCGCGAGCGGGATGCAACCAAGGGGTATGGTCACCGCTCCCGCCCCAATGCCAAGCAACAATCCCTTCCGCATGGTATCGATTCGAAGAGCCTTTACATTCAGTACCATTAGGGAAAAGACGATCCCTCCGGTGATGCCGACGAGATTGTGCACCAAGATCCCGACCAGTGCCCCATATCCCAGTTTTTCCCCGACCATGGAGAAGAACGTGTCTGCAGGCTGACCCGCGATCAAAAAGGTCAGCACCATGACGATATCCATCAGAATCGTGCCCAAGGCCTCCGAGAATGCCGAATGCGACGCCTCTGTGGATTATCCTAAAGTGCACGACCCTCACATCGGTTAATCCTTGATCCGTTCGATCACCCAGCGGCAGTTCTTGTCCCCTCTCATCGGATTGTGGGTCTGGTAGAACATGAAGCCGGGGGCGATGACCGACCCTGCCCCCTTAAGGGAACATGCGAAGAGGTCGCATATGATCGGTGATGCGCCTTGCTCCTCGGCTATCGGGCATTTGGTTATGACCTTGACCACCCTCTCCGAACTGGCTTCGGTTATCACCCCTTCTATACCCATCATTTCCTCCCAACCGTTGGTCCATTTGGCGAACCCAAGTGCATTTTTTTCGAAAGGCGGCAACACTTTGACCATGGATTCGGCCTTGGAGATCCCAATGTTCACCAACATCGGCCCCATGACTTGCATCGATTCCTCCGTTCCGGCCTGCTTGACGAATGCAAGTATGGTGCTCATCCAGAACGTGCCCATCATTTGCGCGACCATTGGCGCCTTCATCTCGTCTGGTATGTCCATGCTGAGTTCTGACAGTTCCATTCCCCCAATGATTTCCTTTTAAGAACGTAAGATATTGAATCTATTCGTATTCCACTTATTAAAGATAATGAACGTGACGCGAGGGCAAAGGCAAGAAGAGATTCTAACCAAATGTTCGCGATTGGCCAGCAACACAGATCTGATTCAAATAATCGATGTGTTGACATTGAGAGTGACCATTGTCCTGATCTTCTCGACCTGGTACTGGATTATAGATCCCCCAGGTATCATAGACGAGGAGAGTGTGAACGAATCCTATGATCTCCTGTTTCCTCAAAGATCCTAAGACTCAGCACAATTCACTTCCTGCAGGCCAATAAAAGTCGTCGCTAACTTTGCGGGTCAAAATGATCGAGATGCTCCGGGCCTGCATATTGATGATCGTGATTGTGATCATAGGGCAACACCATCAACACTCCGAATCGATCATTCGATGTTCGGGGGTGCATCAGACGATTCGACTGTTGTTATTTATATGAAGAGGTCAAATAGTGGCATTGGGATCGATTCGATGAAACCTCTGTGGATCGTATTGGGAATAATCCTCCAGATGGCAGCCATTACCTTGGCATAACGTATTTTGAAGATAACTGGATCGTCATATTCCCGATGGGCACGCTCATTGCCATTGGCGGAATGTTGATATTCTTCGGGGTCACCTTGGGTGGGAAGCCCAAACCCCAGGCCGCGCCTAAACCAACTGTCACACCGGTTCCGACCCAACCAACGACGAACGTCAAGGCAGCCCCGGCGCAGGTCGCCGCTGTTTCGGCAACATCCGATCCCACCGAGCAACTGAAGAAACTGGCTGAGCTGCATAAATCGGGAGTGTTGACCGACGAGGAGTATGCCGCTGCCAAGAAAAAGGTATTGGACATTTGATCGGAACGATATCCAAACCCCTTAGAATTTCACAGTAGGCCCAAAGGCATGCTGGGACGGTCGTCATGACATCGAGGGTCGACCAGATATTGATAAACCGAAGCCAAATCCCGGCAATCATTATTTGTCATGAGGCCTATCCCGGTGTGTGCTGATAGAACTGTTGATCGTGCTTGCCGCCATCATCTTGATCTTACTGGCGATCTCCTGGTCGGTCCTGTTCATCAACAGGAAGGCCATCCCTCCACCATATAATTTCGTGGAGTCGAACGGTGCTAGGTTGCATTACTTCGAAAAAGGGAGCGGCCCCCCGGTAGTTTTCGTGCACGGCAGCAACGGTTCCCTCCAGGATTTCAAGTTGTCCGTGATGGATTCGCTTTCAAAGGATTTCAGAACTGTCGCGTTCGACCGGCCGGGGCACGGACACAGCGAACGCGGCCATTCCATCAAGGACGGTCGCTCGATCCATGGCGCCATAATAGTTGAGGCGTGGAAGAAACTGGGCATCGAGAGGCCGGTACTGGTGGGCCATTCCTCGGCAGGGGCGGTCCTGATGGACATCGCGGTGAATCACCCGAATGAGGTCGGGGCGATGGTGACCATCTCAGGCGTGGTCCATTCGGGAGGATTGGAGGAGGTGCCGGTGATGGGCCTCTACCGTACCATTTCCAGGAAGTACATCGGGACGGCGTTGCTATGGACCCTGTTGATCCCGCTGGCAGGACTGATCGGCCGTTCCCTTCTGAAGTTCACCTTCGCCCCGGACGCAGTGCCCAAGGACTACAAGACGGATCGGCCTGGCCCTGGCCATGCGACCGAAATGCCTCCAGGCCGAGGGGGAGGACCTGATCGCCCTAGGACCGACGCTGAAGGCGGTGGAGGGGGAGTACAGCAAGGTCGATGTGCCTATGATCATCACCTACGGCGAGAAGGACGGCAATGTGCCACCGGAAGGTCAGAGCATCCGATTGAGCAAGGAGGTCCCTAACTCCGTGCTGGTCGAACTGCCGGAGACGGGCCACATGGGCATGTTCACCAAGCCCGACGGGGTGATCGAGGCCATCAAGCAAGCCGCTCAACTTTCAATGCGACCGAAATAGGATACACTGAGCCAAAGAAAAAGATGTAAAACAATAATTAAGGGATTTACGGGGCTGACGCCCCTAAGGGGTTTGATACAACCAACTCAGTACCTGTCTTTCGGCTTGTGCTTGGCGTAGCAGTCCCTGCAGTAGACAGGCCTGCCCTCAGTTGGCTTGAAAGGGACCTGGGTCTTCTGACCGCAGTCCGAGCAAGTAACATCGTGCATCTCGCGTGGCCCATCGTTCCTGGGGCGGCCGTAGCTGCCCCCACTCTTGTTTCCGTACATTACTAAACTACCTATGTTGTTATTTCCCACTCCCTTTTTGGTTGCGGGATAGTCATTGCCATGTTTGAACTGGTATTTAATAGAATGCACGAAACCCAACGTTTCGGTGGTCTATGGGGTCGTTCGGCAGGTCATCGAACGGACCTCAGCAGCTTCCTCAAAGTCCGGGGAACGGAAACATTGCCCATGAACGAAAGATTCTCTTTCTCGATAATATTTTATTAAATGAATAATATTATTAATATGCATGGCCATGTCATTTCAGTTAGGATGGGATGCGCTATGGGATCAATTGAAGGCATGGATGTATCAGCTTCGGGACCGCGGGTGGTCTCGTGCATGTTGAGACCGGACCTGGAGTTCAAGGTGAAGGGTCCGGGTGAATGCAACGGAAGGTCGGGGCAACTTACCTGGCTCTACGCGAACAACGTCGGCAAGCGCAAGGCCAAGGACGTGCACATCGAGACCAACATACCTTCCTCCCTGGTGGAGAGCCGGCTGTGGATCGAGGCGGACATCGTAAAAAACATCAAGGAGCTGCCCCCGGAGAGGCCGCTATGCATCGGGGTGGTGGGGGACCTGGTCCCTAGGCCATCATCGGATCAGGCATACTGGATCTCCTTCAACTATCGGGGCGAGGACGAGATGCTGTACAGCGAAAGGTACGAGCTGGACCTTTGAGGACGGGCCGAGAGCGGCCCCATCATTTCTTCTTCCGTTTCATCCATACGAAGTAGAGCAGGCTGGCCCCGATGATGGGGATCAACAACAGGAGGAGCAACCCTTGGTCTGGGTCCCAGCCCCCGGAAGGTTCGCCCGGACCGGCCTCGACCTCGAACTCCTGGAGGAGGGACTCCTCGCCGGAGACGGTGGCGTTGATGCGATATCCATAATTCGTCCTTTCTTCCGTTTGCACAAGATCTATGAACGTGGGGACCTCGGTGGTCTGGACCAGGACCCAATCCGCACCATCGACGCTTCGATAGATCCTATATTCGTCGATGGCGCCGACGTCCCCGTCCACCGTCAGCGACACGGTCAGGAGGGCGGTCTCGTTCCCCTGGTCCTCCAGGTCCCATTGGTATGTGGAGACGTACACCGCTGCCGTCCGGACCGTGATGTTCGCCGTGTCCATCACTTCCTCCCCCTGCAGGGCCTCCAACCTGACATCGTACGTGGTGGCGTTGCCCAAGCCGGTGATGGTGGCGAGATGCACGCTGCCATCCAATACCTCTCCGTACTGATGCATCGTCTGCCCGCTCTCGGCGAACAGGAGGCGGTAACCGGTCGCCCCCACCTCGTTCCATGACAAGACGAGACGGTCCCCGCCCACCTGGTACGGCCAGAGCTTGAGGTCGATCGGTTGGGAGGAGTTCGTCCATCGGTGATAGGCGTCGTTGAGGAGCGGCACGAACTCCGCGGTCGCCTTCAGGTTCCCTGCCTGGCTCGGGTGGTCGTCCCCACCGCCCGAAGGGTAGGCCAGCACGTTGGAGCCGTCATCGCGTCTTGTGCTGCACCGACCCGTTCCAGATGCGATGATGATTGCCATCGGTCCGACCAAGGTCGTTGGTGTCCGAGCTGCCGCCGTTGGACGTCAGCACGTTGTAGAAGTCGAAGACGAGAACATTGTCATACGGATAATCGTCCAACCAGTCGTCCACCAGCCATTGGCTCAGGGCCCTGGCGTTCGCGCTCTGTCCGGGGTCCTGCACCGGCGGGGTGACGATGACCACGAACAGCTTGTCCTGCCGGGTCTTGAAGTACTCCAGCAGGTCGATGTATATCCCCTTGGCGTTGGCGATGGTGTGGTACTGCGAGCCGCACGACACCCCCTTCAATGGGTTGTCCTCGATCGCTGGTACCGGGTCGTCCAGACCCCCTCCCAACTGGGAGTTGGGGAAGCAGGACTTGAACATGATGACCTGGTTCTCACCGCCGGGATCGGTGGATGACCGGGTGTAGGACGAATGCTGTCCGCTCTCATTGTACAAGGCGCTCAGGTACGTCCCGCTCTCTGGACCGCGGAACCATTCCCACCAATTGCCGATGTCCGTGCGGTCGCCTATGGCGTCCGGCCCCCACCCATAGTTGGTGTCGCTGACGAAGTAGTTGTTCTCGCCGAGCTCCTGGCCCAACCCGCCGTTCCCATCGGCCAGCCAGTTCTGCCCGGTGGAGTGGTGGATGAAGATGAGCTTGACCGCTTCCGTCGGAGGCGTGGGGTCTCGTTCCCGCCTGCAGATGGCAATGGGACAGCACAGATGAGCAACAACACACCGACGATGACCGCAAGAGGAACGGTCCAAGCCCGATGGAAGAACATTGAATGAAAAGAAGCAGATGTGGCGATATAAATTATGGCCACTCATTTTCAGGAATGAAACTTCATTTCCATCCAGTTGTCCCATGATCGAATTATCATCAATGAAAAGAACGCTCCCTGAGGACGATCGCTCGGCAGGTCGGGTAGATGAGAAGGTATATAAGGGGGCGTCAACAAGGCATTCCCTGCAAGAGGAGTCATGCAAAGGGAGGTCATAAGATTACCTTGGTTCGAGTTGATCCGGCGGACCTTGATGAAGGAAGGCAACGTCAGCGAAGCTGTCGCCAATGAGGTGAGCTGGAGGGTGCTCCAGTTCTTCGGGAACTCGGACGAGATCATCGACAACCTCCTTGACGCCGAGGACCGCCGCCTCTTCTATTTCCTGCAGGACCTCCATGTGCTCAAGACCCACTGGGAGGAGACGCAACTGCTCTCCGGGCTGAACTGGCGCATATTCTATTGGAACCTCGACCTGAGGGGCATGGAGAAGGTCATCTGGTCGGAGCAGGTGCAGCCCCAGAGCGACATCTACATCGGACTTCCCGACGACGCGTGGCAATGTCATTGTAGCCCCTCCTGAGGGGGAAACCTTTAATCGGGAATGCACGAATCCTCCGTCATGCAATTCCTTTACTGCCCCGATTGCAAGCAGGTGCAGCCAAGAAGATGGTATGCGTCCAAACGCTGCATTTCCTGCGGCGGCGAGGCCATCATCTTCAAGGTAAGGACCGGTGCGTTGGGCTACCTGGCGATCGGCGACCTCCATTATCTCTCTGATCCTGGCGGGAATGTATCTGGTCAATTACGACACCCCTCTCGGGGACAGCATCGTCTACGCCTTCCTGCTCTTCGTGGTCCTATCCTTCATATTCATGTTCGTCGAGCTGGGCAGGGCGCAGAAGGTCGCGGAGGAGATGGCCCGGGACCCGTTGAAAAGACCTCGCGTCTGAGCTCAGGGATACCGGACCCTCAGACCGCAGACCATGGCCGCCCCGTCATCCTGCCAACGCACCTGGGAGACGTGGACGTCGCCGCCCCCTGCCTCCCGGATACGCTATCGCTTCCGAAGGATGAGCGGACCTCGCCGCTCTCCATGAACCATTGGAACTGGATGCCCGGTCCGAAATAACCGTCCAAGAGAGGCCGGACCGCTTCCTCGATCATTTTCTCCAACAGGTCGTCCCCCAGTCGCAGATAGGACTCCACCAGGTCGGCCAAGGTGCACGGGGGGCCTTCCTGGAAGGATATCGTTGACGCCAGTATCGTGGCGTGCACGGAATCCACGTATCGTTGCGACCCATCCTCATCCTGGTCGGACCTGAGCAAGCTCAGCATCGACACCGAGACCAACGTCATCACGGTCAGGAACATCAGGGCATCGAAGAGCACCGCCATCCCGGACCGGTCCTTCAACCTCACCAGCAGCTCACCTCCACCAGTCCCGCTACCGTGCGGCCGTCTGCCAACTCAATGCACATGGGCAGGCTGGAATGCGCAATCGGCGTCCCCGGGACCGGATCGACCCCTTGCCTGACGCTCACGAGCTCGATGCCTTGGCCAATGTCCTTGACGATAATGGAATAACCTAGGACCTGGTCGGGCATGGGGAGCGGCAGGGTGACGATATGTTTGAGGGCTGGGTCGGACAAAGCCTTCCCATCGAGCGTTGGAACAGTTCCGAAGAACGCCCTCCATCAACTGCTGGCAACCGGCCTCGACCACCTCGACCCTTTCCCTGTCCCCCGATCCGGCCAGATTGATCGCCATGGTGACCGTGAACAACACCACCGCCACCGTGACCACGCTGATGGCCAGCAGCGATTCGGTGAATCCTCCCACCCCCTTCCTGTCCTTGATCCCGAGCATGAAAGCCCCAGGTCATGGAGCTAGGCCCGATGCTAATCCTGATTCGACTACAATCAAGCTACCCGGTCAAGGCACGCCCCGCTCGAAATGCGCCGAGGTGATCGGCCCGCACTTCTTGCGCAATGCCGATTTCCTCCTCAGGTCGCGCTGGGAGAACACCTCGGCCGCCAACCCCGCCAGGTCAGGATGCCGCCTGCGCACGTCCAGACCGAGCGAGTCCACCCCCATGCGCTCCAGCTCGACCATGTGGTCCAACAGGAACGTGTCCGCCGAGTTGAGGATGTGGGCGTAGCCCTGGTGGTCGCGGTACACCTGGAAACGGGCCCCCATCTCATCGATCAAGGAGCCTTCCTTGATGCAGGGGTCCTTGGTGACCATGAGCTCCGCCCGGCCGAACACCATCACCTCTATCCTAGCCTCGGTGCTTCGCGCGATGTCGGCGATGTCCTCCCTGGCCAGCTCCACCGACAAGGTATATTGGTACAGCTCGGGGACGGTGAAGGAGTTGAAGCAGTTCAGGGAGCTGTGCCCGTAGAGCTGGCGTTCCCGATACCTTTCCGCTTGGCCCAGTGTGCACACCATGATCTGGTCGCTCTCCATCTCCGGGACCTCGGGGGATATCCGGGGCAGGAGCGGGACGATCTCCACGCCTTGTTCGGAGCAAAAGGCCATGGCCTTGTCCAGGGAGGGCGATGTCTCGTAATAGATGCGGTCGGCGAACGGCAGCACCGCCTCCATCGTCTTCAGGGAGGAGACGTAGAACGAAAGCTCCGGGTCTCTGTGGCGACGGCCCCGGTCGCGCATGGGCAGCTCGACCTCGCGGCGCCTCCCCGGCATTGGCCTAAGCTCCATCGTGCCGATCCTTCCCTGCAGGTCCTCGAACTCCCGGTCCTTGGTCTTGTAGACCTGGTAAGTCCCATCGGGTATCGGGAAGGGGGAGCGCAGCAGCACCTCCCCGCTCTTGCGCGGGTCGGAACGGACCTCGAAACCCCCTACCTTCTGGTCGCCCTGATACAGGGTGATGCCGTCGCCCCGGGCCAACCGCTCGGTCCTGAGGGTCATGGAGCCCGCCACCATGTTGCCCTGGCCCAATGGCTGCCCGCGCGACTCCGCGTAGGCCGTCTGCATGACGCTCTCGTCCATCAGATAACCTCGGCTGAACCCGCGGTTGAAGACCGTCTCCAGCAGGTCGCGTTCCCTGTCGGTTATGAGCTCCTTCTCCCCCTTGGCCGCCCTATCGATGACCGAGCGATAGATCCTGGAGGCGTGGTAGACGTACATCGGGCTGCGCATGCGGCCCTCGATCTTGAGCGAGACCACCCCTATCCTCATCAGCTCCGGCACCGAATCCACGCCAAAGGTGTCCGCCGGGCTGAGCAGGTAGCCTTCCTTGTCGCCGAGCTTGTACCTCTTCCTGCATGGCTGGGCGCACAGCCCTCGGTTGCCGCTCCTGCCCCCCAGCATGCTGGAGAAGAGGCACCCCCCGGAGTAGCAATAGCACAAGGCCCCGTGTATGAACACCTCCAGCCCTATCTGCGTCCTCTGTTTGACCGCCTCGATCTGGGCCAGGGACAGCTCCCGGGAGAGTATGGCCCTCTGCAGTGCCCTCCTTCTCCGCCCAGAGGGCCGCGTAAGGATCATGGATGCCCATCTGGGTGGAGGCGTGGACCGGGATGTCGAGATTGTCGAGGATGCAGCGCATCAGACCTCGGTCCTGCACGATGATGGCGTCCGCCCCCATGGAAACGAGGGCGTCGGCGAAGGATAGCGCGGAGGACAGCTCGGACTGCTTGATCAATGTGTTGACGGCCACATAGACCTTGACCTTGTTCTGGTGGGCGTAGGCGATGGCCGCCCTCAGCTCCTCGTCCGTGAAGTTCTGGGCCATGCGACGGGCGCCGAAGTCCTTTCCGGCCAGATAGACCGCGTCCGCTCCACCCATGATGGCCGCCTTCAGGGTCTCCTTTCCGCCAACGGGGGCGAGCAGTTCCATGGGCTTTGGATAAGGACATTCTCTATTTAATGTCGCCCTGGCGTAGCCTACAGTTAGTTCGGTGCTTTATCACCTCGGCCCCCGGTGGCATGGAGGGGGTCAAAATGAGGAAACTTCGCATCGGAACGGGACGCGACGACCTAGGGACGGCTGTCGCCATGCGAAGGGAATGGCACAACGGCGCGGATATGCATATCCCCGCCCAACCGTCAGGAGGAGAAAGGCGACCTATCCAGGGCACCATCGCCTTTCTCGCAGGTCTGGACGCTGGAGCGTTCGGCCTCGGCCATCGAGCCGGTCGAGGACCGTTACCTGAAGGGCGGGAGGGTCCGCATCTATGACCTGGGCGGCACCCGGACCGTATACCATCTTGACCCATGGGAGGCCTCCCTCGGGCCGAAGGAGGTCTCCAGGGTATTGGAGGCGATGAGGTCGATCAGAAGCTGCCCGCCACCGCAGGCCGATGGGTTCCCGACGCTCCGCCTCCACGCACTGGAACTGGCAAGGAGGTCGCTCGCCCTCACCGTGCCGAGGAAGGACCGGTCCCTGGCGCAACCCGACGGCGACCATCGACCAGTTGGCCGAGGTGGCGGTCCGTTACACCGTGGGCTTCGGTGCTTTGGAGCATCTCCTCTCGGACGATCGGGTGGAGGACATCTATGTCGACGCCCCCTGCGCCTCGGTCCCGGTGCATGTGACCTTGGGCGGGGTCTCCGGTTCCAGCTCGACGGTCCGGGCCGAGACCAACCTGTTGCTGTCCGACCTGGAGCTTCAGGCCCTGATCGCCCGGTTGCGCTACTATAGCCGGCGACCCTTCTCCGAGGCCTTCCCGGTGCTGGAGACGGATGTGCCCGGTTTCGATTCCAGGGCCACATTGGTCGGCCAGCCGCTCAGCCCCCACGGGCCCGCCCTGGCGCTGCGCCGTCATTCCCGCAAGGCCTGGACCCTGCTGCGCCTGGTGCAGAACGGCACCCTGACCGCTCAGGCGGCCGGGCTCATCTCCTTCCTGGTGGACGGGCGCTGCAGCATGCTGGTCTGCGGTCCCCGCGGCGCTGGAAAGTCCTCGTTGCTCTCTGCCGTGATGTTCGAGCTCCCCCCTTCGCAGCGCGTCCTGGCCATAGAGGACACCCTCGAACTTCCGGTGCGCAAGATGCAGGAGCTCGGTTATCGAGCGCAATCGTTGCTGATCGAGGGCGGGCTGGACAAGGGGGTGGACCAGGCGGCGGAGGAGGCGCTCCGCGTATCCCTGCGCCTGGGCGAATCGGCGCTGGTGATGGGCGAGGTGCGCGGTCGAGAGGCGGCCACATTGTACGAGAGCATGCGCACCGGAAAGGCCGGGTCGGCCGTGCTGGGCACCATCCACGGCGATTCCGCCCGGTCCGTCTATGAGCGCGTGGTGCACGACATGGGCATAGCGCCCGAGGCCTTCAGCGCCACCGACGTCATCCTGAGCCTGGCCCTGACCAGGCCCCTGGGCTCGCATCGCCAGGTGCGCCGATTGTCCGAGGTGGCGGCCCTGGCCAAGGAGCGAGGTCCGGGCCAGTTCGATCAGATGTTGGACGCCCTGAACGGTGGGAAGGTGGAGGGCGGTTGCGAGGTGATCGGCGCGGGTGGCCGCCTCCTGGGGGATCGAGACCGAGGAGGCATGGGACAACATCTGGCTGCGCGGAGAGATGCGGCGTCTGCAGGTCGAGGCCCAGGAGAACAGCTCCCAGGACCTGGTCGGCCCGGCCGCGGTCTGCGATTGCAACGAGTTCCTCTGGGGCCGGCTGGAGCTGGCCCGGACGGAACCGGAGGCGTTCCTGGGACAGTTCCGCGAGAGGTTGAGGGGGATGGCCTGATGGGCGATCGGGTGGTCGGATCACCGCCGGCGCGTCTCCCGGTGGGCCCGGCTGAAGGCGCCGGCCTGGTTCGCGAACCGGGGAACGGCCCGGGGAGCGGAGGTCGCCTGGATGGAACGCAACGACATAGAGGTCGATGTGGTCCGCTCGGCCGCCTTCACCTCGCTCATGGCCTACTCCTCGCATCTCCTCCATTCTCGCCGTCCTGCTCAGCCTCGTCCTTCCGCTGCAGCAGCTGCTCTTCGCCTCGTTGGGCCTTTTGATGCTGCCTTTCATCGCCTGTTCCTCCATCCTCTCGTTCGCCAAGCAGCGAGCCCAGGAGGAGGAACGCGCCATACTGCGCGATTCGCCCTCCATCATAGGCGTTCTGAGCATGAGCATCAATGTCAGGCCTTCGCTGGAGGGGGCGGTCTCCGCCGCCGCCTCGGGGATGGTCCGCTGAACCGTCGCCTCAGGCAGAGTTGGTGGGAGTCCATGTCCGGACGGGCGGTGGGGCTGGAAGGCGGCCATCATGGACCTGTCCACCTCGCTCGGGGAGCTGAACGATGGGCTCCGACAAGCTCTGGTCCTGACCATCGCTTCCACCAAGCAGGGCACGCGAGAAGGGATAGACCGCCTGTTGGACCGCGCCAACTGGCTGGTGCTGGAGGGCGTGAGGGAGAAGGGCGAGCGCTACGTGGCCTCGCTCTCCGTGCCCACCATGGTGCTCTTCGCCTTCGGCGTTCTGCTGCCGGTGATGCTGTTCTCGCTCATGCCGCTGATGTCGGTCGGGTCCACTGGCACCGACGGCTTTCGCCTCTCCGCCGGTCTCGCTGCCGGTGGTGGCCCTGTTGATGCTGGTGGTCTTCCCCGCCTGCACCTTCGTATATGCCCAGAGCGTGCTGCGGCGGCACCCTATGCGAGGACCTGCACAGGGCATCGTCCTGGACCGCAAGGACCTCGCCGTCCTGGTGATGGTCGATGGCGATCGGGCTCGGAACGGCGTTGCTTGGGCCTCGGACCCATTGGTCACCTTATCGATCATCGCTTTCGGGGCCTCGGCATGGTTCCTCCTGCGCTGGCGCGATTGGCACAAGCGGTCCGTGCAACGGCCCAAGGCGGAGAGGGAGCTGGTGCTGGCATTGTTCCTCATCGGCAACCATCTGGCCAGCGGAGGGTCCTTCGAGACGGCGTTGACCGAGCTGTCCAACGGCAAGGAGGGCATGGCCCGGGACCTATGCCGACGGGTGCTGCATCTGGTCCGCACCGGTCGGGAGGACCTGGCCCAGGCATTGGAGGGCGACGAGGTCTTCCGGTCCGTCTCGCCGATGCTGCGCCAGGCCTTCTCCACGGTGGTGCGATGCGCCATGGTGGACCCGAGGGCGGCCACCCGCACCGCGCTGAACCTGGCCCAGTACCTGAGCGACCTGCAGTCCACCGAGGCGAAGATGAGGGAGCGGTTGCAGGGAGTGGTGGACATGATGGCGCCACACCGCCACCTACTTCGCGCCGATCGTGCTGGCTGTGACCGCGAGCCTGTTCCAGGTCGTATCCGCGGTGACCGGCTCGGACCAGGGCTATGACGGGCTGATGCTCATCGGCGGCCTTTACGCGTTGGAGCTGTGCGCCGTCGTGACCTACTTCAACCATATGATGATCGGCGGCGCCGACCCACGGGGGGCCGTGTACCAATTCGCGAAAAGGGCGCCGGTGGCGGTGACGACCTATGCCGTCGCCTTCCTGGTCGCCGCGGAGGGCCTCACCACGATCGCTTGATATCGAAAAGGGAATCGAGCTCCGCCCGATAGATGCTCATGGCCAGGTGGACCTCGTTCTCCTTGCTCATGTTGGCATCGATGTCCCGCCTCACCTCCTCCTTGAGGGTGATGGTGAGGACCCGGTCCGCCGGCCGAGAACGTGGCCTGGGCCAAGCCCTCGTCCAATACCTCGATGTTGCCCTTGCCCAGGGTGCACCCCGAGGAGAACTGCACCCCATCGGCGAGACAGGACAGTGGCGGCCTGAGTCCAGAACGTACCACGGCCTTGGTCTTGCCGACAAGCTCGGCCCTGGCGAGCGACCCCATGCGATAGCCGATGACCACGTAGGGACCGAGATGCCCATGGAAATGGGAAAGGGCCTTGAGCTCAGGGGGGACGTCCGACTGCACGGACATGGCAATGGACGGGGAGCATATCAAAATTGGCACGGAACGGACAAGGATATCGCAGAAACGGTTATCTAGCGGTCGAGGCTACTCAGCGACATGGCCGACCTCGAGGGAAGACTGCGCAATGTGCGCATAGTGCTCCTGGTCTTCTTCTTCGGTCTATTGCTCCTTATGCTCCTGGTCCCTTTCACCGAGCCGGCTGGCAGCGTGGGCGACCTGTCGGGCAAGATCGGCGAGGTCGACAACGCCCGGAAGACGGCGGAGATGAACCCGGTGGCAGGGGCGGTCTACGGGTTCGGGGACGTGAACTGCCATCAGATGGCCGCCCGTTCCTACTACCTGAACGACAACCAATTGCCCATCTGCTCCCGCGACCTGGGCATCTTCATCGGCATAGTGGTCGGTCTGGCCATCACCGTGGTGGTCAACTTCCGGCCCCGCTTCTACATGGTGGTGCTCTTGGCCTTGCCCATGGCCTTGGACGGAGGCATCCAGGCCATCACCGACTACGAGTCCAACAACCTGCTCCGCACGGCGACGGGGCTGCTGGCCGGCATCGCCTTGGCCTTCTTCCTGGCCATCATCGCCCGCGAGGTGCTGCTACCCGACCGCAAGAAGGCGGTGGAAGGCTGAATGGGACGCCTGGACGGAAGGATTTCATGCCTCTCAGGTTCGGATGGGATTGGATAACGTTTATATAGAGAAGCTACTATTTTGAGGACAACAGGCAAAACTGTTAATCCTTTTGACTGTTCTAGAGGTGTCATAATGTCAGAGCAGCTAAAAACAGGTACTACCACCATCGGGATCGTCAACGCTGACGGAGTGGTGCTGGCCACAGAGCACCGCGCCACCATGGGTAACATCATCGCTCACAAGGAAGTGCAGAAGGTATTCAGGATCGACAACAACATCGGTCTCACCACCGCCGGTCTGGTCGGCGACGCCCAGATCCTGGCCCGGTACATGAAGGCCGAGGTCGAGCTGTACAACTTGAAGCGACAGACCCCCATGCCGGTGAAGTCCGCCGCCACCATGCTCTCCAACATCCTGAGGAGAGGCGGGGGCGCTGCCGGTTACTTCTATGTCGGCCTCATCGTGGGCGGCTGGGACCGCAACGGTGGGCAGGTGTACAGCATCGACGCCGCCGGTGGTTGCATCGGCGACCACTACACGTCCATCGGTTCAGGTTCTCTGTTCGCCTACGGTGTCCTGGAGGACCACTACAAGAAGGACCTCTCCCTGGACGACGCCATCAACCTGGGCATCCGGGCCTTGAACGCCGCCATGAAGCGCGACTCCGCCAGCGGCGATGGCATGGAGATAGTCACCATCACCAAGGACGGCTACGTCGTGGTCTCCCAGGAGGAGATCCTGAAACGCGCCTCGCGCATGGGCATCACCGTGCCCAAGCCGTGAACAAACCCATTCCCAAACCCCCATATTTGTCCTTTCCAACAATATAATTCCCAAGTGAACGTGCATGAGCAACGAACGCATTTTTGACGAGGCCCGTGAGCAGGTACGGAAGATCGTTCCGTCCCACATCAATATCACTTCTATCGATTTCGAGGGCCCGATAGTGGTCATCTACACACAGGACATGGAGGCGTTCGCCTCCAACAACGACATAGTGAGGCAGTTGGCGCAAGGGCTGCGCAAGCGCGTGGCCATCCGCCCCGACCCATCTACGCTGGCCGACCCGGACTCCGTGGAGAAGCGCATCCGCGAGATCATCCCCGAGGACGCCCAGATCACCGACATCTACTTCGAGCCAGAGACCGGCGAGGTCACCATCGAGGCCATGGCCCCCGGCCTGGTCATCGGCAAGCAAGGCTCGGTCCTCAACGAGATCAAGAAGGAGGTGGGCTGGGCCCCGAAGGTGGTCCGCGCGCCACCGATCCCGTCCAAGACCGTCTCCGACATACGCAACTATCTGCGCAACGAGAAGGTGCAGAACGAGCGCAAGGACTTCCTGCGCAAGGTCGGCCGACGTCTGGCCCGCCCCAAGCTGGAAGGGGAGAGCTGGATCCGCATGACCGCCCTGGGCGGCTACCGCGAGGTCGGGCGTTCCGCCTCCTTGCTGTCCACCAGGGAGAGCAAGGTGCTCATCGACTGCGGCATAGACGCATCCGATTCCGGCAAACCATATTTCGACGCGCCGGAGATCCAGCCCTTGGACCGCCTCGACGCCATCGTCATCACCCACGCCCATCTGGACCACTGCGGCCTGTTGCCGGCGTTGTACAAGTACGGGTATGATGGCCCGGTCTATTGCACCGCCCCCACCCGCGACCTGATGTCACTGCTGCTGCTGGACTCCATCAAGGTCTCTGCCGGCGAGAACAAGAAGGTGCCTTTCGAGTCCGCCGACGTCCGCGAGATGGTGAAGCGCTGCATCCCCCTGAAGTACGGGGAGACCACCGACATCGCACCGGACATCCGCCTCACCTTCCAGAACGCCGGGCACATCCTCGGCTCCGCCGTCTGCCACTTCCACATCGGCGACGGCCTCTACAACATCGCGTTCACCGGGGACATGAAGTTCGAGCGCACCTGGCTCTTCAACGCCACCACCAACAAGTTCCCCCGCCTGGAGACCATGATCATCGAGTCCACCTACGGCGGCTACCATGACATCCAGCCTTCCCGGACCGATGCGGCGACGCAACTGAAGGGCATCATCGAGCGCACCTTCGCCAGGAAGGGCAAGGTCGTGATGCCCGTCTTCGCCGTCGGTCGTTCCCAGGAGGTCATGCTGGTGATCGAGGAACTGATGCGCACCGGCAAGATCGACAAGGTGCCGGTATACCTCGACGGCATGATCTTCGAGGCCACCGCCATCCATACCGCTTACCCGGAGTACCTGAACTCCCAGCTCCGCACCCAGATCTTCCAGATGGGGCAGAACCCGTTCCTGTCCGACATATTCAAGCGCGTCGACTCCCAGGACATGAGGGAGAAGATCTGCAACGACCCGGAGCCCTGCATCGTGCTGGCCACCGGCGGCATGATCAACGGAGGGCCGGTGCTCGAGTACATCAAGTGCTGGGCCGACGAGCCGACCAACTCCATGGTCTTCGTAGGTTACCAGGCGGAGGGGACGATGGGCCGCAAGATCCAGAAGGGCGTCTCCGAGCTGAACATGATGGAGAAGGGCAAGCCCATCCAGGTCAGCTTCAAGATGAGCACCGAGACGGTGGACGGGTTCTCCGGCCACTCGGACCGGCGCCAGCTCATCAACTACATCGCCACCCTGGAACCGAAGCCGGAGCGCATCATCATCGGCCACGGCGAGGAGCACAAGTGCATCGACCTGGCCTCCGCCATCTACAAGAAGTTCAACATCGAGACCCGGGCGCCGATGAACCTGGAGACCATCCGGGTGAAGTGATCTTTTCAGCTCTACCTCAGAGACCATCTGGATGGATTGCCGCGAATGGGACTTCGGACAGAAGAACGTCCCCTCCCGCGGTCTCACCTTGACCTGACCGCAGGATACTGGACCGGATGGAGGTCTGAGACCATCTCCTGCTTCCATGAGGTCTATTTTCAGAGGATCAGAGCAGTGCCTTCAATTGAGCCAGGAACTCCTCCGCCTGCACGAACCCCTTCTCCCAGAAGTCCGCCTTGGCGATGTCGAAGCCCATGAGCTGACCCAGTTCCGCGGCCGACAGGCTCGATCCGGCGGCCAGCAGTTGGTTCATCCGGGGCACGAAGGCCTCCCCCTGCTCCTTGTACAGGCGGTAGAGGGCGAAGACGAACAGCTGGGCGAAGATGTAGGGATAGTTGTAGAAGCGCAGCCCGGCCATGAAGTGATGCGGTATGCGCGCCCAGTCCATGCGCGTCTCCGCCATGTCCTCCATGTCGCCATGGTAGATGGAGTCCTTGGCCTCGGTCCAGAGCCGGCTGAGGGTGGCGGCGTCCGGGCTCTCCCCCTTCTTGAACACCCCGTACACGCTCTCCTCGAAATGGTAACGTATGGAGACCATGGACACGATGTAGCAGAACATGTCCATCAGCCCGATCAGCACCGAGCGCCTCTCCTCGTCGTCCTTGGCCTGGCGCAGCATCTCCTCGGCCAGGAGGAGCTCGCCGAATATGCTCCCGCACTCGGCCACGCAATAGGAGGCCAGGGCGTTCGTCGGGGTTTGGTTGCGGCTCACCAGGTAGGCGTGGATGGCGTGCCCCATCTCGTGGGCCTGGGTGTTGACGTCGTTCCGGCGCCCGTTGAAGCTCTGCAGGATGTAGGCGGTCCGGCCGGCCATCCAGTCCGAGCAGAAGGCGCCGGCGCGCTTGCCCTTGCGCACCTCGCCGTCGATATGCCTCCGGGCGAACATCTCGTCGGCCCAGGCGGCCCATTGGGGGTCGAAGGAACGGTAGGCGGAGACCACGAGGGCGCGGGACTCCTGCCAGGTATAGTTACGGTCCTCCCCTCTCGGCACCGGCGCCAATATGTCCCAGAGCGCCAGCCGGTCCAGGCCCATGAGCTTGGCCTTGAGGCGGTAGAACTCGATGAACAGGTCGCTGTGCCCCTGCACCGTGGCCATCAGGGTCTTGATGGTGCCCTCCTCCACGTCGTTGACGAGGAGGCTGGAGTCCAGCGGGGAGCCGTAACCGCGCAGGGAGCACATCTCCAGATGGTCGTTCCAGATGGAGCGGAGCGCTTCCGTGTACAGCAGCTCGTCCGCCGCCAAGGCGGTGCCGATGGCCTGGTATGCGGAGCGGCGGTACTGTCTGTCCGGGTCGGAAGGGAACGAGGCTATCTCGCCATAGGCCATGGTGCGCTCCTCCCCGCCCTTGGTCACCTTGAACGACCGCGAACTGAGCCAGGTGCTCTGCAGTTTGGACCAGTTGACGATGCCGTTCTTGTCCTTGGACATGATGACCTTCTCCTCCGCCTCGGAGAGCAGATGGGGGGCGGAGCGGAGCTGCCTCTCCAGGTAGTGGCGGTAGAGCTTCAATGAAGGGTCGTGGACCAGTTTCGGGCCTGGCCTTCAGAAGCTGGCCCAGCTCCACGTCCATGAACGCCAGGCTCTGGCCCATCTTGGTGCGGGCGGAGACCATGGCCGAATACAGTTGGTTCGATGTCGGATCGGCGGTGTTGGCGGCGAAGGACAGGGCGCAGTACATGGTGACGCCCTCATGCTCGTCCTGCATGGCATCGTAGCGTTCCAGCATCCCCTTGATGCCCTCGGGGCCAAGTGTGGCGATGCGGCCTCGGTATCCGGTCGCGAAACGCTCCGCGTCCGCCACCGCTCGATCGAGCTCGGCGGTCACGCTGCCGGTCTCGGTGCTCTTCACCAGCTCGCTCAGGTCCCAACGCATCTCTTCCATGGCACGGCCTCCGTCCAGGAACGGGGGCGGCCCATAATAATCCTGCCGATTCAAGCGTCTTCCAGACCGGGTATCTTGGTGTCCGTGCCTGGAGCGCCCAGGGCGCAGACCCGGCTGTCCGCCTTGTCCTTCAACACCGTCATGCCCAGCTCCGCCCCCACCCGGGACCCGAACTCCAGGACGTCCTTGTGCGATGGCATGTTGTCCATGGACATCCTCGCCCGCGAACCTCCGACGAAGACGTACCCCTTCGGCTCGACGAACATCGGTTCGGCGATCGCGTCCAATCGGGCATAATCGCGCTCCCAGCCCATGTTCCAGTCCTTCACCAGGGTATGCCTGATCACCCGGCGGGTGCTCAGCGAAGGGAATAGCTCCAAAGTGCGCATGAGGCGCTCCCAGCCATCAGGGATGCGGGGCACGCAGACCCGACGGTACACCTCCTCGTTCGGGGCGGCCACGGTCACATATATCTGGGTGGGCAGGTGGTCCATGGCCTCCAGCACCTCCGGGAACGTCCCGTTCGTGACCAGGAAGGTGGTCATGCCCCGACGGTGGCACAGCGCGATGAAGTCGCTCAGATAGGGGTACATGGTCGGTTCCCCGGCCAACGATATGGCCACCTGCTTGGGGTCGCGGCTCTCGTCCCACATCTGGCGGGAGCAGCGCGGGTCGCCCTTGAAGCCGGTGACCAATTTCCTCTGGTGCTCGATGCATGCGTCGAGCACGACCTCCGGCTCCTGCCATTTCGTGACCGTCGACTCGAAGCCGCGCACCCTCCAGCAGAACTGGCAATTGTGAGTGCAATCATTGACCGCCGGGGTCATCTGCAGGCAGCGGTGGGACCTTATGCCATAGAAGTCCTGCTTGTAGCAGGTGCGCCCGCGCAGCATGGACTCCTTCATCCAGTGGCACAGCTTGACCGCCGCGTGCTCGCCGCACAATCGGTACTGCTGCTTTTCCAGTATGCCCCTCAGGTCCTGCTTCATCTCCATCCTCAGAACTGGAACAAGGTCTTCTGCGTGCCTTTGTCCGCTTCGGAGGGCTTCTCCTCCTTCGGCGCCGGTGGTGGTGCCTCCTCCACCTTCGGCGCGGGGGTCGTCTCCGCCTTCTTCTTGCGCCCCTTCCTCTCTGGCTTCGTCGCCGGCTCTGGCTCGTCGATCCGTCTCTGCGGGAGGGGCGGAACGGCCGCGCTCCCTGACCATATGCATCTCCGCCATGAGCTGCTTCACCGCCGGGGCGTCCACCTTCTGCTCCAGGATGAAGGCCATCTCCTCCTGCTCCAGCGCCAGGCGCAGCGCCATGCTGGAACGGAACTCCTGGTTCTGCTTGAAGAGCTCGCGGAAGTAGGGCAGTATCTGCTCTATCGTGTCCTTCATGGAGCTGTGGCACTCGGCGCCGATCTTGTGCGCCACCGCTGACTTGACCCCCCTGGCCTCCTTCGATCGCGAAAGGCGCAGCAACATCATCGGGAAACGGTACTGGACATAACCGCGGTAGGGCTTGGCCTTGGCCATGGTCACGCCATAGCACATGTGCATGTTGGCGTACCCCCAGAAACCGTAGTACTGGCGCCGTTTCACCCGGGACATGAAGATGTCGGCGCGGGAGAGCGAATCGTAGGCCCGGTCCAGGTCCCCTGACTCCTTGTAGACGAGAGGCACGTTCTCGTCCAGCCACTTCATGATATAGTCCGGGTCCTCGTCCGCCTCCATCATGGTCTGCCGCGCCTTGCGGGGGTTGATCCCGCCCAGGACGTCGGCCATGAGCTCGTACATCGATTTCTGGGAGAGGCGGTCCCCCAGTCCGATGAGGTCGTGCTCCTCCACCCGGTCATGGCCCAAGGCCACGGCCTGCAGGTCGCGTATGGCGGCCCGCATGTCGCCATTGGAGCGCTCGGCGATGGAGTCGAACACCTTCTCGTCCACGCTCACCCCTTGGTCCATGGCTATGTGCTTGAGGGCGGTCTTGACGGTGGACGTCTGCAATCGGGACAGCTTGATCTGGAGCGTCTCCGATTTGATGGCCGCGCTGCGGCGGCTCAGCTCGTAGAAGTCGTTGACGATGAGGATGACCGGCTGCTTGGTGCTGCGGATCAGCTCCGCCATGGCCGGGATGCCGCCCGCATCCTCCCGGCCGAAGATGTTGTCCGCCTCGTCCAGCACGATGAGCTTGCGGCGGCCTTCCTTGCTGGACAGGAACTCGCCGGTGTCGCTGAACGTGTCCGATAGCGCCCCGCGCATGGCCACGCGCCTGATGGCCTCGGCGTTGCGCTGGTCCGAGGCGTTCATCTCCACCAGCCCCCAGGAGAACTCCTTGGCGAGCGCCTGGGCCATGCTGGTCTTGCCGATGCCGGGCGACCCGATCAGGACGATGGCCCGCTCCTTCGGTTGACCTGCCTCCCAGGCGAGGGCCCATTGCCTCATCTGCGCCACGGCCTTGGGGTTGCCCAGCACCTCCTTGAGGTTGCTCGGTCGGTAAAGCTCGGTCCAATCATCGTGCATGGCTGGGCCACTCTATGTCAAGTCACAATAAATAATTGACCGGTGGAAGCGGCGAAAGTAAAGAAAAGTAAAGGGAAAGGGTTTGGACCTGCTCTAACCGCGACGCCGCAACAACAGCACCACCACAGCCACGACGACCACTCCCGCGATGGCGGCGATGATGATCATGGTGTAGTCGATGGGAATCCTCACCGCCCTCGCCCTGCGGGGTGGCGGAGACCTGGTTCGATGCTGGGCTGGCCCCCTCGGTGTTGATGGCCTTCACCGTGTAGTAGTAGGGTATGTCGTTGACCAGGCCAGTGTCGTTGTACATGGTCCCGGTGACGGTCAGGTACGGCCTGACGGTGCTCTCGGAGTTGCCCCTCGAGATGAGGTACTGGGTGACCGGCGCCCCACCATCATTGGTCGGCGCGTTCCAGGAGAGCTGCACGAACGCATCCCCGGTCAGCACACTGAGCGAGAGGGGGGCGGTCGGCACTACCACCATCGCGGCCAGCTTGAGGGTCTGATTGGTGCTGTCGTAATAGACCACGTGCACCCTTCCCGAGCTGTCGGAGTCGGCGCTCACCTTGCCAGTGATGGCATCGTAGTCCAAGGTCCCGTTGCTCCAAA
>CAWHCB010000008.1:0-161374 GCA_963827905.1 Methanomassiliicoccaceae archaeon | reverse complement strand
CCCTGGTTATCATAGGGGCATGGTGGGTCCTGCACCGCCTCAAGGAAATGGGTAAGTTACCCCGCACCAAGAAAGGCGATGAGGGCGTCTAGGAGTAGTAATACTCGCCCTTGGACTTCTGCTCCCGGTCGAGACGCGACCCAGGCTTGTTGATGCGCGGGCGGTTGGTGTCATTGTCTCGACGGAAGGTGATGTCCACCTTCTCTAGGAAGAGGTTCATGCCCTTGCGCATGTCATACGGACCTTTGCCATAGCCTTCGAAGCCGGGCAGACCGTCGAACACCATCATGGAGTCGGAAACCATGTCCAGGAAATATATGTCGTGGTCCACGACCAGGGCGCTCCGGCCACGCTTCTCCATGGTCCGACGAATCGTCTTGGCGGTCTCCATCCTCTGATTGGAATCGAGGTAGGCGGACGGTTCGTCCAGCAAATAGACGTCTGCGTCCCGCGATAGGCAGAGCGCCACGGCCACCCGCTGCAATTCGCCACCGGACAGGTTCTTGACGTTCTTCTCCAGCAGGGGCTTGAGCACCATGGGATGGGCGATCTCGGTCTGGAAGAAACCGGACTCGAAGAAGTCCTTTACGTAGGAGTGGAACAGCTCCTGCACCGTCCCATCGAAATCGGGGGTGATGTATTGGGGCTTGTAGGAGACCCTAACGCTTCGTGCGACCTTACCGCTGGTGGGCGCCTGGACTCCAGCCAGCATCTTCACGAAGGTCGTCTTGCCGATGGCGTTCGGGCCGACCACCCCCACCGTTTCGCCGACCTTTATGGAACCGGCCTCCACCTTCATCTTGAAGGCAGGGTACTCGCAACCTAGTTCCTCGTACTCGAGAAGCTCGACCTGCTGCCAAGTCTCCCGAGGTGGGTGGCTCTCGAAGCGGATGGGATAGTCGCGGAAGCGTATGTTCTCCTCCTTCGCGTACCCATCCAGGTAGACGTTGATGGCCTGGCGGACCTGCCGAGGCTGGGCGAAGGCGCCGTAAGCGCCCTCCGAACCGAAGACCAGGTAAACGTTCTCAGCGAGGAAGTCCAGGACGGCCAGGTCGTGCTCTATGACCACGACGTGTCGGTCCTTGGCCATGGTCTCGATGATCTTGGCGATCTTGATACGTTGATAGATGTCCAGGTAAGAGGATGGTTCGTCAAAGAAATAGATGTCCGCGTCCTTCATGATGGTGGCCGCCATGGCCACCCTCTGCAGCTCTCCGCCGGACAGGTCTGTCATGTTGCGCTTTATGGCCTCTTCCAGCTCAAGCAAGGCGACGACCTCGTCCAGCTTCATGCGCTCCTCCACCTTTCGCAGTAGGTCGATGACCGGTCCCTTGAACACCGCTGGCAACCGGTCCACGTACTGTGGCTTGGTGGACGTTCGGAACTTCTTCGAATAGACGTTGGACAGATAGTCGCTGACCTCGCTGCCGGCGAAGTGTTGCAGCACTTCCTCTTTGCTCGGCGGCGCATCGAACCGTCCTAGGTTGGGCACGATCTCACCGGAGAGTATCTTGAAAGAAGTGGACTTTCCGATGCCGTTGGGACCAAGGACGCCGGTCACCTGACCTTTCTTTGGAACGGGGAGGCGGTATAGGCGGAACTGATTCTCACCATACTGGTGCACGGTATCGTCCATGAGCTCGTCCGGGAGTCCAATGATCTTGATGGACTCGAAGGGGCACTTATGAACGCATATGCCACAGCCAACGCACAGGTCCTCGGAGATGGTCGGCCTGCCGTCCTCGCCCATCACTACCACTTCCACCCCGGTGCGTACCTTGGGGCAATATCGTCGGCACTCGGCGTTGCACTTCTTGGGCTGACACCGGTCCCTTAGCAGCACGGCAATGCGCATGCTAAGGCGAACATTGAGGTCCGATAAAAATATGACTGCCACAACTTCAGGCGCATTTCGGCCCATCTACGATTCCAAGGACGAACTGGCAATTGTTGTTAAGTTTAAATCATAGGTGCACGATTCTGAGCCGATCCCATGGTAAAGGTATTGGTCTGTGTGGCTTGGCCCTATTCTAACAGCGCGATCCACCTCGGTCATGTGACCGGTTCGTTGCTCCCCCCGGACATCTTCGCGAAATTACAACATCCTCAAGGGGAACGAGGTGCTGATGGTCTCCGGATCCGACCAGCACGGAACCCCCGTGACCGTAACCGCGGAGAAGGAGGGCACCACACCGGAGGAGGTGGCCGAGCGATATCACCGCATCAACAAGAAGGCCATCGAGGACCTGGGGATCGAGTTCAGCCTCTTCACCAAGACCCACACCGAGAACCACTTCGAAGTGGTGCAGGACGTATTCATGACCTTGCTGGACAAAGGGCTATCTGGTGAAGAAGGGCACGATGCAGTATTATTGTCCCCGATGCGCCAAGTTCCTTCCGGACCGTTACGTCATCGGAGCATGCGGCAAATGTGGCAATGAGCGGTCCCGCGGCGATCAGTGCGAGGCCTGCGGCACCACCCACGAAGCGGGCGACCTGGTCGGGGCCAAGTGCACCAACTGCGGAACCGAGCCTGAGCTTCGCGAGACGGAGCACTTCTTCCTTCAGACTGAGCGAGTTCGAGAAGCCCTTGCTCGAGTACGTCTCCAACAAGGACTATTGGAGACCGAGCGTTCAGCTCTTCACCCAGAACTGGCTCCAGGCCGGTCTTATCGACCGAGCCGTCACCAGGGACATGAGCTGGGGCGTGCCCGTGCCCGTGCCAGGTTACGAGGACAAGGTCATATACGTCTGGTTCGAGGCGGTGATCGGTTACCTATCCGCTTCCAAGGAATGGGCCAAGTCCATCGGAACGACCGGACGCATGGAAGGAGTTCTGGACCGACCCCGAGGTCCGTTCCTACTACTTCCTGGGCAAGGACAACATACCGTTCCACACCATCATCTGGCCTGCCATCCTGCTTGGTTATGGCGGCCTCAACCTCCCCTACGACGTGCCAGCCAACGAGTGGCTGACGTTCAAGGGGGAGAAGTTCTCCAAGAGCCGTGGCGTCGGCGTGGACGTCCCCAGTTTCCTGAAGAAGTTCGACTCGGACCTGGTGCGTTACTATCTGACGGTCAACATGCCCGAGGGCAAGGACGCCGATTTCTCCTGGGAGGACTTCGACGCCAAGATCAACAACGAACTGGTGGCGACGCTGGGCAACTACTATCACCGGGTGCTAAGTTTCACCCAGAAGAACTTCGGTTCGATCCCGGAGCTGCCGATGCTAGGGCACGGAGAAGGAACGCCAGGAGGTGTACGACGCCATAGTCGCATGCAAGGTGGACGTGGAGACCCACCTATCCACCTGCCAGTTCAAGAAGGCCTTGAAGGCGGTAATGGACCTGGCCCAGTTCGGAAATCGCTTCTTCGATGCGGTGGCGCCATGGGCGTTGGTGAAGAGCGACAAGCCACGCTGCGGTGCCATGCTCCATCTCAACCTGGAGATAGTCAAGGCGCTGGCCGTGATGAGCTATCCCTTCCTGCCCCGCTCCGCCAACGAGGTGTGGGACACCATGGGCCAGAAGGGTGCGATCGGCATGGGCTCATGGGCGCAGATCGATGCGACCCTGCACGCAGGCCAGGAGCTGAAATCACCCCGTCCGGCATTCAACAAGATCGTGGCCGAGAAGGAGGTGAGCCCCTTTCACCGAGTTCTCTAAGCTGAACCTCAAGGTGGCAAGGGTGCTGGACGTGAACGACCACCCCAATGCGGACAAGCTGTTCGTCCTGAAGCTGGACGCAGGCAAGGAGGTACAGCTGGTCGCCGGCCTCAAGGGATACTACTCCAAGGAGCAGCTCCTGGGCAAGCGCATCGTCTACATCTCCAACCTCCAACCTGCGAAGCTAAGAGGCGTCGAATCGCAAGGCATGATGCTGGCAGCGGAAATGGACGGAAAGGTGTTCGCACTGACCCCCGGTGATGGCGCTGAGCCAGGCGAGGCGGTCGACAGCGGCCTGCCCCAAGGCGAGAAGCTGCTGAGCTTCCAGGACTTCCAGAAGTTCATCATCCGCACTGGGCACGTCACGGCCGAAGGGGAGGTGGACCTCGGTCGCCCGGTCAAGGTGAAGTTCCCCGTCAATACCAATGTCCCATCTCAAGTGGCGGTATTCCTACCTACCCCCGATGCCAAGGAGGGATTGCCATTGTTCACCGCCAAAGGGGTGGTGGTGACCGTCGATGGTGAACTGGGGAACGGAGCACAGGTGAGATGAAGTTCGATCTCCACGTGCACACAGAGCACTCCTCGGACGGCAGCAACAAGGTGGAGGACATCATCCGCATCCTGAAGGAGCGGGGCTTCGGAGGCGCGGCGATATTGGACCACAACAGTGTGGACGGCGCCCGCGAAGCGCTGAACATGCATCCGGAGGGATTCATAGTGATCCCATCGGTCGAGGTGAGCAGCGCCGGGGGGCACATCTTGGCCTTGAACGTGACCGACCCCATCAAACGAGACATGGGGGTCCTTGACACCATCGAGGCGATACACAAGGTGGGAGGCATCGCCGTGGCCGCCCATCCATATCGTTACTGGTCCGGGCTGGGAGAGAAGAACATCCTGGGACGACCGTTCGACGCCATCGAGGCGCACAATGCTAGGTCTGAGGCAGGTTCGAACCGGAAGGCCATGGTACTTGCTCAAAATCTTGGGGCTCCGATAACTGGAGGGAGCGACTCCCATGACAACCAATCCCTGGGGGCAGGTTATACCGTTGTGCCAGATGATTGTCGGACCAAGGAGGACGTCATCAAGGCCATCCTCCAGCACCGGACCGAGGTCGGGGGGGCCCATCGGTCAGGTGGCGATACGATGGGATATGTAGCGAAATCGGTCTCAGAATGGATGGGACGCGGTATGAAGAAAATGTGAAGATAGGCGTCATTCCTGGGCCAACATGGCCTAGGTCGAGGTAATGATGGCCTTCGCCTCGGTCGCCAACTTTTCCGGGTCCCCCTTCGGGTCGACCAAGATGCCGATGAGATGTTTCGGCCCCGCTCCCAATATGACCATCTTGGAGTCCATAAGATTGAGCACGATATAGCTCAGCTCGTCTCCCATCTCCCTGCCCATCTGCTCCGCCGCCCCCAAGCATCATCGAGGTGATGGCTGAGAACATGGCCCGGTCCGTCATCTTCGGTGTCATACCCATGGCGAAAACCCCCGCCCGTGAGGAGGCAAAGACCGTCGTTACGTTATCCAGCTTGTTCATCTTCGCCATGATGTTGTTCAACTTTGCGATCTCTTGCATGACAGGACCCGATGGGACTTCCCGGTCCTTTATGGGGCTGAGCCAATAAAATAATTATCGCTGTTAGTCACCAGAAATGAAAAAGCGGATCGGCACCTAAAGACCAGATATATGCAAATGTATGAGAGATTTGCATTCACACATTGGATAATGTGCACGAAAGAGAGATTAATCGCCTCGGTGTTATTATTGTCGCATGATGATGGACTCAGGCTCACTGGACCTGCCTCGGACCGAGGTTTCCAAATTAGAGGCATCGTTGGAGGGCCGACTGGCCTCGCCTTTGGCCTTTGAGCGACGCTGGACCCAGAACCGGGTTATGGAGATGGCCGACCGTGAACCATGGAGCGTCACCATCATGCTGTTGCGCCATTATGATTGTGTGAATGACAAGGCTAGGGACAACGTCCGCTTGCTGGTGAGTAGGATCGCGGAGCGGGAGGAGGCCCAAGAGGCGATCTTGGACGGGCTCTCGCACCCATCGATCGAGGTGCGCCGGGGCGCCTCGATATGCGTCCCCCACATCTGGGGCGACCCCGCGAGGCCATATCCCATTCTTTTCGAGCAAACCTATTCGCTCATCGAGATGGCCAGGCAAAGGGACCTGGATGTCAGTGACATCGAGATCCTGATGGACCTGTCCAAAGTATCGTTCATGGACGGCGAGCTGGTCAAGGCCATCGGCGACATCAGTGTCTGCCTGGAGTTCCTGAGAAGGAGATATAAGAACAGCGAGACCTTGAACACCTATCTTGCGGACATGCTAAGGATGGCGCCGGAACTGGAGAAGATCGGTCTGGACGACGCCCATATCGAACAGTCGCTCCTGACGGCGGTCAAGGTCAACCGGTCACGCAAATTCGATGTCGCCCAGGACCTCATCGACCAACGCGTCATGGAAGTGGAGATCAAGGATAGGATGCGGAGCCTCGGCGTGCTGATCTCATCGTCCATGAGGCAGCGACCCATCTTGGAGCCGAAGGTATTGGTCCCCAAGGACATCGAGATGGTGGTCCTGACCAGGAAGGCCATCGAATCGATGAGCACCAAATCCCTTCAGAACGATATGGATGGGGCGGTGGAGGAGATGCACCGATTCTTGTTCAAGGACCTCGATGCCTATTTCGACGAGTCCGTGGCCAGCCGCCTGGCCCAAGGGGAGGTCTCGGCCAGCCTGACCATGTACCTGATCGTTCTGGCACTGTTGAAGGTGGCATCAAGTTTCATCCCATTCTCCGCCGAGAACATATTCCAGGCGAACATGAAGGGGTTGGAAGGGACGCCGAGCATATTCCTGGTCATTTGGCCCGGTCTGTTCTTGGACATCGCACCTAGGACCGTAACATCTCCGGGAAAATGATATTTTTTGCACATTTTTGTATTACCAGCATTTATTTTTATTCGTAATCTTTATATTGACGGTAACCCTTACCTAGGGTTAGGGATGCACTTATGCCAAGCTCATTGGTAAAGAATGCTTTGAACGGTACGAAGTACCAAGGCCAGAACGTACAGAACGGAGCTCAGGGTCAGCCCATGCCTCAGCAACAGATGGCACCCGAGCCGCAACCGATGCCCCAGCCGGCCCCTCAGCCGATGGCGCAGCCAGCCCCCAGCTATGGGGCGCCCCAGGCGCAGATGACCTCCACCTCAGACGAGGAGCTCCTGCGCATCGCTGCCCAATTGGACGTCTGCATCAAGATCATCGGATGCGGTGGCGGTGGCTGCAACACCATCAACCGCTGTGTCGATGCTGGAATCCAGGGCGCTCAGCTCTGCGCGATCAACACCGATGCCAAGCACCTGTTGACGGTGCGTGCCCCGAGGAAGATCCTCATCGGCAAGTCCCGTACCCGTGGTCTCGGCGCTGGAGCCAGGCCCGAGGTGGGCGAGGAGTCCGCCCGTGAGAGTGACATGGAGATCCGCGATTTCCTGACCAACGCCAACATCGCCTTCGTCACCGCTGGCATGGGTGGCGGCACCGGAACCGGTTCCGCTCACTATGTGGCCAACATCGCAAAGAACCAGGTCCGCGCCCTCACCATCGGAGTGGTCACCTTGCCGTTCAAGGCCGAAGGGACCGTAAGGATGGAGAACGCCCTATCTGGACTGAACAAATTGCGCCAGGTCTGCGACACTACCATCGTTATCCCGAACGACAAGCTTCTCGAGCTCGTCCCCAAGCTGCCCGTTGACGCCGCCTTCAAGGTGGCGGACGAGGTGCTCATGCAGACCATAAAGGGTCTGACCGAGATCATCACCAAGCCCGGCCTGGTCAACCTCGACTATGCCGATATCCAGACCGTCATGAACGAGGGCGGGGTAGCCTTCGTGGGGATCGGCGAGGCAAACCTGGATGCTGACAACCGCGTCAAGGCGGCGGTACACGAGGCCCTCACCTCCCCCATGCTGGGCGAGGTCGACCTCAAGGAGGCCAAGGGAGCGCTCATACGTGTGGTCGGCGGTCCGGACATGACCGTCGGCGAGGCGCAGATGGCGGCCGAGATCATCTCCAACAGCGTCAGCCCCAGGGCAAGGATCATCTGGGGATGCAGCATCGACCCGGAGCTGGAGGGGACCATCAAGATCCTCCTCATCGTCACCGGTGCCCGCTCACAGTACATAATGTCGAGCAGGGGCCCGGACGCCCGCCCGGCCCAGCAGCCCGGTGCCAAGGCCCAGCCACAGGGGTCATATCAACAGCCCAAGGCCCAGCCGCAGTACCAGCAGCCTCGGTCCAACGACGATGACATAGACTTCGTGCGCTGATCCGCGGGGGCTAACGAGCTGCGCCGGCAGCTCCCCTTTTCCGTTCTTTATGTTCGGCAATCGGGACCTAGAAGTCGAAGGTGGTGTCGCCATAACTGACCGCAGGACAGGGATCGATGCATCTGCCACAGTGGATACATCGGCCAACTTCAATTTCCACCCTGTCACGGTCGAGCATGAGTGCACCCTCTTTGCATCTGGCGACGCACACCCCGCAACCGACGCATTCCTCGGCCTTAACCACGAGTCTGCGCACCATATCAATTTTTTCCCTTATCTTTTCCTGATCCTTCCCTTTGGCGATGATGACCCCTTCCTGGAACATGGTGATGCCAGGGATCGAGCACCATCCTTCTGATTCATTGGTAGTGACCTCACCGGCCATATTGAGCACGTTCGCGACACGTTTCATATCAAGTTCGCGGTTGAACGCCCCCTCGATGCTGTAACCGGCGATGCAGGGCGAGAACCCCTCCTGCATATGCAACTTCAGCCGTTCTTGTCCCCCTTCCACTGGGGCCCCTTTGCGCCTCATCAGGTCCTCGACGTTCACGCCGTTTCGCACTAGCTCCTCCTTAATCGAGGGCGGCAAACGTTTCCATCTCCAAAGCCCGAGGCGGACCCACTCCTTGGGCAGACGCTTGCTCTCAGAATATTCTTCCAGGTAGACGTTCCATCGTCTCAGGCCATCGCTCTGCGAGGCGACGTTGACCAGCTCGGCCATGTCCGATGCCGGGCAGAGGAAGCAGCCGATGCGGTCCAGTCCCTTGGTGTACCAGGGGTTGAAGGGGGCATCGCGCATGAAGATATAGATCCACACATGCAAAGCGGTCCAATTCTGTATCGGTGAGGCCCCGATCTGTCCTGGGGTCCAAGGGTTCCGCCATACTCTGGGCTTGTCCGCTCTCTGCTCCGACTCATAGCGTCGTTGACCGATGAACGATAGCACGCCCTGGGGGAAATGGCGCATGATCGCCCTGACCGTAGGCCCGAGCTTGTTGGTCTTGCAACACCAGCGATAGTCGCGCCCAGGAGGGCCGAAGTACTCTAGGTTTCCGAAGAAGGCGTTCTCTGGGGCCTTTTCCACGATCAGGTCCAGACCGTAATGTTTCGCCACCTGGTGGACGTATGTCACGGTTTCAGGGAACTCCAATCCGGTGTCGATGAAGAAGACCGGAAGATCGAGGCCAGCATCGCGTGTCAATAATAAGCATGCCAAACTGTCCTTCCCGCCTGAAAAGGACACCACCGCCGGGATATCGTTCTCCGACCTGATATTCTTTATGAATTCCACCGCCTCACCGATGCGGGCTTGCATCGTGGTGGCGTTGGCCTCAAGGACCATATCCCAATCCTCCTTCCCATGCCGTGGGTCGAAGTCCTGTACCGCCTCGGCCCAGCGGGTCTTCACCGCCACCCCTTTTCCGTTGAGCATCATCTCCGTTGAGCCCATCCTCGCCACTCCAGTGGCCAGGGCCTTCCCGGACCTGTCAATCATGATGACCTCGTCGCCCTTCTCTATACCTTCAAATGCCTGCAATACGCCTGGGGCCATCAGATTGTGGCTGGTGAGGATCGGCGTCACTGCGCCATCGTCCACCATTACCATGCCCTTCCCCATCGAACCCTGCAATCGGCGGGCGGCGGGGACCCTCATGATGAACCTAGAGCCGACACCAAGGTCGTAACGCAAGGTGCCGAGGACCTCGCCGTCCAGGACCACCTCCTCCATCCGGTCCACGCCTGGGACCTTGCTCATCAGGACTATCTTGCCATCGGGGATGACCCGTTGACCGGACCCACTTCCGAATTGGGCATCGAGGAGCGACCTTATGAAATCGACATCATGTTCAAAGGCGGGCCGGGCATCGCCTGGAGGAGTCATCTCCACCTGGGTGGTGGCGCATCCGCAACGTCCGCACTGCTCCGCTTCCAATACTGGTACGTTGCACGATCCGCACCAGCGCAGATGCATCTTGCCCAATCGAACGATTCCCACGCGCCAGCGAGTAATTATGCGCCTATTAAACCATTGCCCCCTTCTCCTTAGATGACGATGCACCTTTCATTTGTTCGTGATTTCACCTGGAGACATAATATACGTGAATGACATTGAAGGCCGATTCCTATGAAGGCCACAAAGCGCACCATGGGCATCTCCTACGCTATACGCGATGTGCTTCTTCCAGCCAGGGAGCTGGAGAAGAAGGGCGTGGAGATCATAAAACTGCACATCGGGGACCCGAACAAGTACGACTTCGAAACGCCGAAGCACGTTAGGGACGCCCTCTGCGCAGCCGTGGAGAAGTGCGACAATGGCTATGAGGAGTCTGAAGGCAACTTCGAACTGCGCCAGGCCATTGTTGAAAAGGAACGCAGGAAGAACAAGATCGATGTCGATGTCGAGGACGTCATCGTCACCAACGGCGTCACGGAATCGATACAGTTCCTCACAGCGGCCGCCGTCGAGCCTGGCGACGAGGTGCTGGCCCCCGGTCCGAGCTATCCCTCCTACATGGAGTTCACCAAGTTCTTCGGAGGCGTTCCGGTCACCTACCGCACCATAGAGGAGGAGAATTGGCAGCCGGACGTGGACGACCTTCGCAAGAAGATCACCCCGAGGACGAAGTTCATCGTGGTGATCAACCCCAACAACCCGACCGGGGCTCTGTACAGCGACAAGGTCCTGAAGCAGATCGCCGACATCGCCGGGGAGTATAACCTGTTCATCGTCACCGATGAGATCTATGACCTAATGACCTACGACGGCACACATCATTCCCCGGCCACTCTGGCCAAGGATGTGCCCATGGTCCTTGTCAATGGATTCTCCAAGGTGGACCTGCTGCCTGGATGGAGATTGGGCTACTCGGTGTTCCGCGACCCTACTGGAGAGCTTGACGAGATCAAGGATGCCGTAGGTCGGCAGCTCCGTCTGAGATTGAGCGCCAACGCGCCCTGCCAGATGGCGGTCATTGAGGCCCTCAAGCACCCCAAGGACCACCTTGGCGAGATGAAGCGCAAACTTCAGGAGAGGGGCGACTTCGCCTACAAGCGATTGAACGAGATCCCTGGACTGAGCGTGAGGAAGCCTCAGGCCGCCTTCTACATCTTCCCTAAGATCGAGTCGAAGAGATGGAAGACCGACAAGGAGTTCGTGCTTGACGCTTTGCACAACGCCCACGTTCTGGTGGTCCCTGGGTCAGGGCTTCGATCCGCTCTATGGCAAGGGCCACTTCCGCGCCGTGTTCCTTCCGAACACGGAGATCCTTGGCAGGGCTTTCGATCAGTTGGAGAGCTTCATGCGCAAGTCTCCCTGAAAAACATCTTCAATTAGTTGGGCTAGGGTCAAATCGTCGATCCTATACCCAAACGTCCATTCCTTTTTTTTAAAAAACACGGCCATCCAATAGTCCTTTGCTCAACAATTTAAATATATTAATAAAAAATAAATATTCCCATCCTCCCTTGGTGACGATGGGCTTTTTGGTTGAATCATGAAAGACGTTTCATCATCTTGACGCAGCTCTCCACCGCGTCCCTTCCCTTCTCGATACGGTCCTCCGCCTGCAGGCGGGTCATGCCCGGACCGGTGATGCCCAGAGATACTGGTTTGCCATATTCGACCGCCAGGTCGGCGATCTTTCGGGCTGCGTTGGTTATGACGATATCATCATGCTCGGTCTCGCCCTCGATGACCACTCCCAAAGTGACCACGCCATCGATGTCCTTGTCCTGGACCATGCGCTTGACCGCCAATGGCATATCGTAGACTCCTGGCACATGGAATATCTTGGCCACGTTCACTTCCAAGAACTCAGCATGGGCCTTCGCCCTCTCCAGCATCATCGACGTGATGTCGAAGTTGAACTCGGAGACCACTATCCCGATGTTGTATTTCTTCATGACTTACCTCTCCTTGATAGGACCTACGTCCTCGTATCCTTGCCTCAGGCCCTGCCCAGCGTTCTTGACCAGGACCTCAGGATGGAACAACATGTCATACGCATTCCTGGCATGCTCCCTGGACCTCCGATCCATGAGCCAGGCAAGCTCCTTCGCCGAGGGCGCCTCGTCCTCGTGGACGAAGACCTCGATGATGTGGTGATTGGTCATGAGCTGCGCTCTGATCAAACCAGTGGAGGCCTCGTGGGCGCACATCTTGTCCGTCGGTTTGGAACCGGGCATGCCCAGCGCTATGACGATGTCACACTTGTCCTCCTCGACGAGCTTCTTCGCCGCGACCGGAAGGTCCTTGATGCCCGGAACCGTCCGGCGTATGATCTTGAATCCAGTGCCGAGGCCTTTGAGCTCTTCGATGGCGGCAGAGCCCATGTCGATCCTGGCGAAGGTCGTGTCGACCACACCGATGATCTTCATCTCCTGCCCTCCTTATCCATCTGGTCTTTATTGACCGTAGTACCAGTCGATGATGCGTCCGATGATCTTCCTGGTACCGTTCAGGTCGTCCTCATGTTTCTCCAGTCGGACCACCTCGACCTTCAAACCCCGGCAGTTCAGCTCCTCTTCCAACCGAGTCTCGTTGAAATATTGATCGTAACCCAAGGCTATGATGTCCGGGCATATCTCCCGCACCACGGCGAACATGTCATCGTCGCGGCCCAGGACCGCCCGGTCCACGGGCTTTAGGGCGCTCACCAGCTCCAATCTCATCCTCTCGGGCGTGATGGGCTCGTGCTTCCGTTTACGGACCGTCGCATCGGTGGCGACCACCACCACCAGCTCGTCACCCAGCCTCTTCGCTTCCTCTAGATAATGCAGATGGCCGGAGTGCAGTATATCGAACACCCCCGAGGCCATCACCCGGACCATTTAGGGCGTCCCCCGTTTTTTCCAAGCATCAACTATTTCCTTGCCCATCAAGGAACACAAGACCGTGGGTCTTGGCATAGTTGCGCGCATCCTCCTTGGAGAGGGCGTTGCCATCGTCCCCCATCATCTCGCACAGGGTGGCGGAAGGGGTGACACCGGCCATGACCATCAATGCCGTGGATAGTTCGGTGTGGCCGAAACGCTTGGAAAGGAGCTCCCGGCTGCTGTTCAGAAGGTGGACATGGCCTGGGGCCCTGAAACTCTTGCCGAACTCCTCACGGAGGGCCTCAGGGTCCTCTTTTCCCACCCGCTTGGCCAACTTGGCGAACTCGGAGATGGTGAGGGCACGGTCCCGGTCCGTGACGCCCGTGAAGGTGTGGCGGTGGTTGATGGTTATCGAGAACGCTGACTTCGTATCGTACGGTATGTCGTTCGGTGATAGCAGGTCCATCACCGCATGGTGCTTGGCAGCGCAAGCGAACACCTCGGCCAGGAAGGGCAGGTCCAAGGCGGTGACGATGTCATTGTGTGCAGTGGTGCATATTAGCCCTCCACCTGCCTTGCGCATCTCCCTTATGCCCTCAGGCGACATGAACTCGGAGGCTAGCACCAGGTCCGTCTCCCTCTCCCGGTCATCGAAATCATAGATGAGGACCATCTTGCCCTCCCTAATGTCATGGATGGCCTTCTCCAACTCACTCTTCATCGTCGATCAGCACGAGGAAGAAAAGCCCGGCGATATTATTAATTAGGTAGGTACAAAAAGAATGGTAGGATAAACATCCTGCCATGATTTTTTGTCTGAAATTAATATATTTCATGAGCGGCATTGGGAAGCGTTATGTCCTTTTCCTTGGACGATGTCGAGGCCATGCGTCGATTGGACGCCTCGAGGCTGATGTCACAGATCGGGGATTTCATCGAACACCTCGAGACCGCCGCTAAGAGCAAGACAGAGCGGCTCTCATTGCCTGCGTCCATCTGCCTCTCCGGTATAGGCGGTTCCGCCATCGCCGCCGACATCCTCTATGATTATCTCCTTACAAGATCGCCGGTGCCTGTCGTTGTGAACCGGGACGTCACCTTGCCCAACTGGCTTGACGGTACCGGGCTTTCCATCATCACCAGTTACTCGGGGAACACAAAGGAGGCGCTGGAGATATTGGAACAGAGCATTCAGCAGGGCTGTCCCACATATTGCATCACCTCAGGCGGAAGGCTCCTAAAAAGGGCGGAGGAGCACGACATCCCTTGTCTGGTCGTCCCTTCCGGTCTTCAGCCTCGTGCCGCCTTAGGCTACCTTCTAGGTGGGGCGGCCGCCGTCCTTCAGTCCGTGGACATAGCTGAGCCTGCCAACGATTTTCTGGCGGCTGCGATCAATTCCAAGGCGGCGGTTGCCCGTATGGCCCCCTCCTCGCCCATCGAGAGGAATGTGGCTAAGAAATATGCCCTGGCGCTCAAGGAAAGCCTGCCCATCGTCTACGCCCCCCGCAACGTGCGTTCCCTGGCGGTCCGTTGGCAGAACCAGATAAATGAGAACGCCAAGATGCTGGCGTTCGCGGGCGAGGTCCCGGAGATGAACCATAACCAGATGGTCGGATGGCTGCAGGGGTCGCGATGCCCTGGCGCTTTGCCGGTCTTCCTCCTGCCCAGCCAGATGGAGCCGCTGGTGGAGAGGATGGTATTGGTGACCATCCAGATGCTGACCGAGTCCAAGTTCGATCCTCTGGTCATCCCGCTCCACGGCAATAACCAGGCCGAGAACCTGCTCTCTGGGATCATCCTCGGGGACCATGTCAGCTATTACCTGGCGATGCTCAATGGCCAGGAACCGTCGGCCGTCCCGGTCATTCAGAGCTTCAAAGAACGCATCGCATGAAGCGGTCGTTCATAGGCCCCGAAGGCGATAGTCTTTAAAATGGACGATTTTATGTCCCTTCGTTGATCCCATGAAGGAAGATGCCTACTGGGTAAGGGAACAGGTGAAGGAGCACAACAAGTGGTTCGAGGAGTCGATCCCCATGATCGCCTCGGAGAACCTCATGAGCCCCTTGGCGAAGGAAATGATGATCTCGGACTTCCATGACCGCTATGCCGAGGGACTGCCCGGAAAGCGCTACTATCGGGGCAACATATACGTCGACAAGGTCGAGCTGAAGTGCATCGAGCTGGCCCAAAGGATCTTCCGCTGCAAGTTCGCTGACGTCCGGCCAATATCCGGAACGGTCGCCAACATGGCGGCCCTCTTCGCGCTGACGCAGCCTGGTGAGACCATCACCTGCACGTCGTTGGACCACGGGGCGCACATCTCCACCGCCAAGTTCGGAGCGGTCGGCTTCCGTGGCGTAAGCACCGTCACCTATCCATTCAACACCAAGGATATGGTCATTGATGTGGATGGGGCTCGCAAGCTGTTGTTGGAACAGAGACCGAAGGTGGCGAACTTCGGACTATCGGTGTTCCTCTTCCCCGCCCCGCTGAAGGAGCTGCAGGAGACATTCGATGAGATCGGCTGCACCGTATGGTACGATGGCGCCCACGTCCTAGGTCTCATAGCCGGCGGGAGGTTCCAGGACCCTCTGCACGAGGGAGCGAACGTCCTCACCGCCAGTACCCATAAGACCTTCCCCGGCCCCAATCACGGCATCGTTCTCGGTCACAACCTCTCAGAGGAGCTGGAGAAGAAGCTCAACTCAGCGGTCTTCCCGGGCGTCACATCGAGCCACCACCTTCACGAGATGGCCGCTCTGGCCGTGACCCTGGCCGAGTGGGAGATCTACGGCAACGATTATGCTGCCCAGATCTGCCGCAACGCCAAAGCCCTCGGTCAGGCCATGCACGAGCTGGGCATGGACGTTCTTTGCGCCCACAAGGGATTCACCGAGTCTCACACCATAGCGGTCAACGTGGCGGCCCACGGGGGCGGCAATCAGGCATCCATAGACCTGGAGTCGGCCAATATCATCACCAACAAGAACATGCTGCCTGGCGACACCAGCGCCATCAAGCCCAGCGGCATCCGCCTCGGCGTGCAGGAGCTCACCCGGGTAGGGATGCGCGAGAGCGAGATGAAGGAAGTGGCCAGACCTCATCCACCGCGTGGTCGTCAAGAAGGAGAACCCGGAGCACGTCAAGCACGACGTGAAGGGTTTGAAGAAGCACTTCACCAAGGTGCGCTACTGCATCGGCGAGGGAGAAGAGGCATACAAGTACCACGACCTGCTCTGATGCAGGTCCTTAAACCATTTCAATCGTTTTTCCTTATCTCTTCCAGAAGCTCACAGGCCATGCACCTCTCCCCGCACGTCGGCTCCCCACAAGCGCATCTTCTCAGATCGGTCTGTGGGAACGAGCTCATCAACGACGGCCTTATGGCATCATAGCTGGCCACGATGGAGTGCCGGGTGCCCGGATGCCGGCTCTCGGTGGAATCGACCATCTCGCGATACTCGTTGCGCAGCGCGTCGGCGGCATAGGGACATTCCGCATCCGAGAACTCGATGCCCTTGAGCAGGGCATACAGGAATGTCTCTTTCTCCGGGATAAGCCGTAGGGGCTCTATGCGTGGGACCAGTCCAGGCTGTACCTTAAGATGCGGACCGAGGCGCGCCAGGCGCTCCACGTCGCCGCGCATGAAGTTCATAAGGACCGATTGGGCGGTATCGTCGAGATTGTGCCCGGTGGCAAGGACGTCGACGCCGAGTCTTTTCGATTCAAGGTTGAGGCAACGCCTGCGGAAGACCCCGCAGAAAGAGCAGGGGGTGCGTTCGCCCTTCCTCGAGCCCAGGTCGTCCAATTCCATCCCTACGACGTCCTGGAAGCGGACCACCCGGTGATCGATGCCAAGCCGTGCCGTCTGACTTCTTATCGCCTCTAAGGTCAAGCTGCGATAGCCTGAGATGCCCTCATCGACAGTGATGGCCACGATCTCTACGTCCCTTCTCCTTCCGAGTATGCTTGCCAATAGCTCGAGGGCGACTGCGCTGTCCTTGCCTCCGGAAACGGCCACCCCAAGCTTCTTAGGCCCGTCCAATCGGAGCTGCCGCCTCACCTCCTTCTTCGCCCGTCTCTCCACGAACTCCCCTAGGTGCTTGGGGCAGAGGGCTGTGCCGTTATACCGGATGAATGTGATGGCATCCTCAGCGCATTTGGAGCAACGGACCACGATCGGAACCAAGGCTGGACCGATATAAAGGATTTCTCCGGGGCCGTCATTTTCGCCAAGGCAGGGGCAAATTTTAATTCAGACGGTCCCTTTAGGTCTGAGGGGAGATAGTCACGCACGAGATCTGGATCGAGAAGTACCGTCCCAAGAAGCTGGACGAGGTGGTTGGCCAGAAGGACATCGTCGATCGCCTTAGGTCCTACGCTCGATCTGGAAACCTGCCTCACCTGATGTTCGCAGGACCAGCGGGCACGGGGAAGACCACCTCCGCCCTTGCTTTGGCCAGGGAACTCTTCGGGGAATCCTGGAGGGACAACTTCGTGGAGCTGAACGCATCCGATGAGAGGGGCATAGACGTGGTCCGAGGCAAGATCAAGGAGTTCGCACGCACCTCCCCGCTTGGAGGTTCGTCGTTCAAGATAATATTCCTGGACGAAGCGGATGCCCTGACCAACGATGCCCAGGCCGCGTTAAGACGGACCATGGAGCGCTACAGCGTCAATTGTCGTTTCATCCTTTCCTGCAACTATTCCTCGAAGATCATCGAACCCATCCAGTCACGCTGCGCGGTCTTCCGCTTCCGCCCCTTGAAGGCAGAGGAGGTGAAGAAGTACCTGAGGAAGATCGCTGACAAAGAAGGCCTCAAGATCACCGATGAAGCGTTGGACGCTTTGGTCCATGTGGGCGAAGGCGACATGCGCAAGGCCGTCAACTCGCTCCAGGTGGTGGCCGCCGCAGAACGGGAGGTAACCTTGGAGGTGGTCTACCAGACCACCGGCAACGCAAGGCCGGAGGAGGTGGTCAATATGCTCGAGACCGCTCTGAAGGGCAACTTCGTGGAGGCTCGGGCCATCCTCGACGAGATCATGCTGAACTATGGTCTGAGCGGGGAGGACATCATTCGCCAGATCCACAAGAGCTTCTTCGACCTGAGCATACCCGACGTGGAGAAGGTGCGCCTCATAGACAAGACAGGTGAGGTGGAGTTCCGCCTGGTGGAAGGGAGCAATGAACGCATCCAGTTGGAGGCCTTGCTTGCCTACCTTGTGTTGGTGGGCGAAAGGATATGATGCGGTCGGGATTGGCCAACCTATTTATATCACATCTTAGTTTCCAAGCGGGAGGATTGACAATGGCACGCTTCAAAGAGGCCGACGCCAGGCTTCTTAACAAAAAGATCTGCATGAACTGTTGCGCTCGCAACGCGATGAGGGCGACAAGGTGCAGGAAATGTGGTTACACCAACCTGCGCCAGAAGTCCAAGGAAAGCAGGAAGGCTTGAGCCTTCATCCAAATCCTTTCATCATCACTCCATTTTCGATGCCAGATTTTTGTGGGCATATCTTTTTAAAACGCACCTTGATTATAGTCCAGTGATGGGAAGAGAGGGGGCTTGCTCCTGAAGAAGGTTCTTATCGTAGACGACAACCCGGCCGTCACTGAGTTAGTTTCCGAGCTGGTGGCCAATGTCGGATACGCCCCCATCACCGCCTCAGGGGGCAGGGAGGCCTTGGAGAAGGCCGATAAAGAGAACCCTGACCTGATAATCCTGGACATCAACATGCCGGACATGGATGGTTGGAGCGTCCTTCGCATCCTAAAGGAAAGAGGCTACACGAACCGGGGCAAGGTCATGATGTTGACCGCGGCCACCGAGATCGGCACAGACATCTTTGGCCTTCAGGACGTGGTCTCTGGATATGTCCGCAAACCATTTACCAACGAGGCCCTGGAGGCCAGGCTGCACGAGGTATTGGACGAACCGGTCATTGGACCAGAGGTGGAGATCGCCCCTCCGGTGGAGCCCGAACCTCATGTCAAGAGGCCAGGGGCGTTCTCCAAGCTCTTCGGCAAGGCCCCGCCCGCGCCCAAGCCTGCACCCGCCCCAAACCCAGAGTCGGGAATGGAGAATGCCAGGCAGTCGGCGAAGATGTACGACCTCCACAAGGGCTTTGCCTATCTGGTGCGGGAGACGAAACCGAGGAAGTCATTCGAGGTGTTCGTGGACCAGGTCACCCACAACATCCAAGGGCTGTGCGTGACGAGGCAGCACCCTTCCACCATAAGAAAGGAATGGGAATTGGATAAGACGCCGATCATTTGGCTCAGCAACCAGCTCGGCAAGGTCTACATCAATCCCACCAACATAGGCATCCTCAGCGACACCATCATCCGTTTCGTGGAGAAGTCGGGCGACTCGGTGGTCCTCATCGATGGGGTGGAGTTCCTGATAGTCAACAATGATTTCGAGAAGGTCCTTCGCATGATCCACCACGTCACCGAGGCGGTCATGGAGAACAAGTCCCGCCTCATCGTCTCGGTCGACCCGCGAACCCTAAGCGTCAGGGAGCTGGCGTTGCTTGAGCGGAACATGGAGATCATCGACACCACCGATGATGCCAAGCCCTCCAAATGAGTTTATCTAATGGAAGGGGATTCCTGGTCATCTCAGGTTCGTGCTGGACATGACCGGTTACAAGATCACCAAGGTTTGGGCCCGCCAGGTCCTCGACTCCAGGGGCAATCCCACCATCGAGGCCGAGATTCACACATCATCCATTAAAGCCTCCGCCATCGCACCTTCAGGCGCCTCCACCGGCACCCATGAGGCCATGGAGCTTCGGGACGGCGATAAGCGCTACCTCGGCAAGGGGGTGGGGAAGGCGGTAGAGAACGTCAGGACCTTGGTGGACAAGCGCCTGAGAGGCATGGACGTACGCCGTCTGGAGGACATCGATATGGCCATGATCGAGCTCGATGGCACGCCCAACAAGGCCAATCTCGGTGGCAATGCCACCACAGCGGTCTCCTTCGCCGCCGCCCGGGCCGGTGCCATCGCCGACGACATGGAGCTGCACGACTTCCTATGCGCCAATAGCACCGTCCTGCCAGTGCCCATGATGAACGTCATCAATGGAGGCAAGCACGCTGGAGGGAATCTTCGCCCTCAGGAGTTCATGATCTCACCCTGTGGCGCGTCCACTTTCTCCGAGGCCTTAGGTATTGGGGTGGAGGTCTACCATCACCTCAAGGCCGTCCTGAAGAAGAACTTCGGGGCAGGCGCCATCAATGTCGGCGACGAGGGCGGCTTCGCCCCACCGATCGACACCTCGCGTGAAGCGCTGGACATGCTGTTGAAGGCCATCGATGCGGCTGGGTACGCTCCGGGCAAGGACATCTTCCTGGCCATGGACCCGGCGGCGAGCGAGTTCTATTCCAAAGGCAAGTATGACATCGATGGGAAGCGCCTCGGTCCATCGGAGATGGTGGACTACTGGTCCGCCCTGGTCAAGGAATATCCCATAATCAGCCTGGAGGACCCTTTCGAAGAGGAGGCGTTCGAAAGCTTCGCCGAGCTGACAAAGAAAGTGGGTAAGAAGGTGCAGATCGTAGGGGACGACCTGCTGGTCACCAACCCCAAGCGCATCCGCACAGCGGTCCAGGCCGGGGCGGCGAACGCCACCTTGCTCAAGGTCAACCAGATAGGGACGGTCACCGAGGCCATGTTCGCCGCTGAGCTGTCCTTCGAATCCGGCTATAACGTCATGGTCAGTCACCGCTCCGGGGAGAGCGAGGACACTTGCATCGCGGACATCGCGGTGGCCTTGGAGTGCGGTCAGATCAAGACCGGGGCACCAGCGCGCTCGGAGCGTACCGCCAAGTACAACCGCCTCCTGCGTATCGAGGAGGACCTTGGCGAAAAGGCCAGGTTCTTGGGGAAGGCCTCGTTCTCATCAAGGAAACTGGTCCAGGGCACCCCTATCAAGCTGTGAGCGATTGCATACAATTCATAACGGGGCACGCCATTGCCCCTTCCAAGTTAGGGAGGAGCACGTTTGCCCAAGTTCTTTGCCGCATCCGATGAGGACATAGCCTCTGGCAGGACCACTGACATCTATTTCGAGAGGACCGTGGAGGTCCTCCGTTCCAAGGGTTTTTTGGACCTGGACACGGTCTCCGAGTTCACCGTTGGAGGTCTGCCTGAAAAGTGGGGATGGGGGGTGCTCTGCGGCACCGAAGAGCTGATCCGCCTCCTGGAAGGACGGAAAATCGATCTGTACGGTCTGCCAGAGGGGACCATCTTCAAGCCCCGCACCCAGGACGGACTTCGCACCCCGGTCCTGAGGATCGAGGGGCCTTACGGGCAGTACTGCGAACTGGAATCGCCTGCTCTCGGTTTCATCTGCTTCAGCTCTGGTGTGGCCACCATGGCGGCCCGATGCAAGTTGGCATCATGTGGTCGGACGGTGATGTCATTCGGGGTTAGGCGTATGCATCCCTCCTTGGCACCGGTCATCGATCGGGCCTCCTTCATCGGTGGCTGTGACTCCGTCTCCTCCATCCTCGGTGCGGAAACGATCGGTCAGGAGCCGAGCGGCACCATGCCCCACTCCTTGGTGGTCATGATGGGGGATCAAAAATCCGCCTTCCAGGCCTTCGACGCGGTGGTGGATGGCAAGGTGCAGGCGAGTGGCGCTTGTGGACACCTATTACGACGAGAAGGTGGAGGCCATCATCGCCTGTGAGAACGTCAAGGACCTGTACGCGGTAAGGTTGGACACGCCCGGATCAAGGCGCGGTTCCTTGCCCGAGATAGTCCGCGAGGTGCGTTGGGAGATGGACCTTCGCGGCTACCATCACGTCAAGATCTTCGTCTCCGGTGGATTGTCCGAAGGGAACCTGAAGGAGCTGGTCGAGGCAGGCGTCGACGGCTTCGGTATAGGCACCAGCATCAGCAACGCACCCACCATCGACTTCTCCATGGACATCGTGGAGAAGGAGGGACGCCCAGTGGCCAAGCGTGGCAAGTTGAGTGGCAGGAAGTTCACTTTCCGTTGCGACAGATGCCTCAACTATGGGATATCCACCTCCAAGAAGAACCCGCCCAAGTGCAACCGTTGCGGCGAATCCATGACCTTGGCCGAGGTCAAGATACTTTCCAAGGGAAAGCGCGTCAAAAAGGAGGAGCCCACCGAGGTCATCCGCGATCGCGTCATCGATCAGACCAAATCCCTGGAGCTTTGATGACATGGAAGAGGGCGACTTCAAGACCAAGATCGAACTGGTGGAAGGGTACAAGTTCCGCATCCATTTCGATAACGAGAAGGCCGGTGATTTCTACATGGACGAGCCTAAGCCTCTCGGCACAGGGGACTATCCCAATGCCGGTAAGTTCTTGGCGGCGGCGGTCGGCAACTGTCTCTGTGCCAGCCTGACCTATTGTGTGAAGCGCCATCGGGCGGAGATGTTCTCGCTGCGAGCGGAAGTGTACACCACGCTGGCACGGAACGATAGGGGGAGATTCCGTATCACCCACATCACGGTCAGACTGTTCCCGGAGGTCTCAGACCCAGCGGTGCTGGAGAAATGTCGTGACATGTTCGAGGACTTCTGCATCGTCACCGCAAGCGTTAGGAACGGGGTCCCGGTCGATGTGGAGCTGGACGGAGCTCCGGTGCAGGGTCAAATGGATTTATAATCAGGGAAGGAGGTCTAACCACTATGCTCGATGACAAGGACCGCGCCATTTTGACGGAGCTGCAGAAGGACGCGCGGCGAAGCACCAAGGCCATCGCCAAGGACCTGAACATACCCCGGGCCACGGTGCACGAGCGCATCAAGCGCATGATGGACAAAGGCATAATCAAAGGTTTCACAGTGGTGCCAGATTACTCGCAGTTGGGGGAACCGGTCACCGCCTTCATCCTCATTTCCTTCCTGCCGAACAACGATGTCTCACAAAGGGAGCTTGCCGGCAGGATCGCTGGTCTGGATGGTGTCCAGGAGGTCCACCTCATCTCCGGTGAGCATGACATATTGATCAAGGTCAGGGGTAGGTCCATGGAGGGCATCGGGTCGCTGGTCATCGACAAGCTCCGTATGATACCTGGGGTCGGCAAGACCTTGACGGTGGCGTCTTTCGCGTCGATAAAGGAAGAGTGACGAGTCCGCCAACCTCGGAGATTCCTCGGGGCTAACTTAGCCTTCGATAAATACCTTTGTGAACCCTTAACACGGCTTGAGTCATCAAGGAATTTTAATTATTTAAACGAGTACAAAATCATACATCTGGACAGATAAAACCTCATCCATACGAAACGTTTAAAATGTACTAAGCAATAGTCTCATTGCTCAGAAAGAGGGCTTCCCATCTAGGACGGTCAAAACATCGTTCTCAGCTTTTCTTTCGAGTGGGGAGGGATGCATTGGTTGATAATCATTCAGCGCAAGCCATGTTCCGGAACACGGATACGTTCCGGTTGCAGGCCGAGACGGACATGATGTCCGTGCAGAAGGCCAGCATGGCTGAGGTCGCTCCGTTGGGGCGCCAAGTCCTGGAGAAGGACAATTATTTGACGTTCAGTTCAGCGCCAACCGTGAGGACCCTGTGTAAGTGCGGGGCGGTGGTCGAGGCCGATCGCAACGTCGTCCGCACCAAGCGGAATCTGGGGAAATCGGTGGAGTGCCGACGTTGCCGCACCGCCAGGATAGCCACGGAGAAGGCGGAGCTGGACCTGGAATTCTTTGGCGCTCAGGAAGACGGATCATAAGGACGGGACATTGCTGCATAACGGCGCCAGGTGACAGCCTGGCCGTCGTTTCCATCGTCTAATTTTATATAGGCGCCGCTGGATAGCACGCACCAACCGGTGGACATATCATGGATATGCTGGTGATATCTGGATTCCTAGGATCGGGCAAGACCACCATGGTCCTTGCCACGGTGGGCCGTATCATTGAGGTGACCAAGAAGAAGGTGGTCATCATCGTCAACGACTTCGGCAAGATCGGGATCGATGGCAAGGTCATGGAGAAGTACGGCCTCTCGGTCACTGAGATGCCTAGCGGTTGCATCTGCTGCACTCTCGGTTCCGATTTCTTGGAGACGGTCCGCACTGTCGCAGAAAAGTTCCGCCCCGACCTGGTCATCGTAGAACCGACCGGTATCGCCGATCCAGCCAACATCCGCGACACCATGAAGCTCTACAGAGGGCCGCTGGGGAACATCAAGATCGTGGTGGTGGTGGACGCGGTGCGCTTCCAATTGATCCTGAAGGCGCTCACCAACCCGTTGAAGAACCAACTCAATGCGGCAGACATCATACTCATCAACAAGATGGACGAGGCGACACCAGAGACAGTGGAGGAGGTCAAGAGGAGCCTCCAGGCGTTAGGGATCGACAAGACGGTGATAGTGACCTCTGCCACGGAGAAGATCAACCTCGACCCCGTCGTGGAAGCGATGGTGAACTGAAATGATGGCCGAGGACTTCTCTGCCCATGCTGCCAAGGTGCACGTCACCTTCGCGACCGCCCAGACGCCCGAGGTCATGACAGATATGGTCTCCACGCTCATGACCCGCATCACCTTGGATTGCGTGGAGGCAGGCACCCGTCTCATCGGACATGTCAAATGCATCGCCGAGATCGAGCCTGAACGTTATCTAGCTTGTAGCGTGACCACCCATGATGGCAAGGTGCGCTGCAGCGGCGCGTTGGAAAAGAAATCGGCCCACCTGGACCTTGTGATCAACATCCTCCAATATGGTCTGGAAAAGCAGGTCCTCGAAAGCATAGTGGTCAAACGGGCACCTGAGGCCTTCGGAAAGGCCAAGGTGGTCATCGAGGACATCGATAAGGACAGTTGCGATACCGACAGGAGACCCATCCAGATTAGTTAAGTGGATCAGGTCGTTTCGGGAGCCTTCTTCTTGGTGGCGGCCTTCTTGGTCGCCGGTTTTTTAACCGTACTTTTCTTGACCGCGGGCTTCTTTGCAACGGCCTTCGTCCCGGTCTTCTTCGCAGAGGCCTTCTTCGCGGCCTTCGGTGCGCCCTCTTCCCCTTCGCCCTCCACCTTTGTCGGCTTCGCCTTCTTGGCCGCCTTGAGCTTCTCGTTGCTCTTACAATCCAGGTTGGGGCAGAATGTCCAAGCTCCCTTACCTTTCATTCCGAACATGGGTGCCTTGCATTCCTGGCATAGGTCTCCGGTCGGAAAAACCGTCCCGAACTGGGGCAATGGATAGGTACGCTTGCAATCTGGGTAGCCGGAGCAACCGAGGAAGCGCTTTCCAGCGCGGGAGTGGAGCACCTTGATGTCCTTGCCGCATTCCGGGCATGGACCTACCACGTCGCGGCCTTTGTTGGTCTCGCAATCCGGGTCGATGCAAATGATCTTCAGCGGGTTGCCCTTGCGTATGACCTTGATCATAGGCAGTTGACAGGCCTCGCACTTGCCCTCCGTAGGTTGGACCAGGGCGCCAGTTGGCTTTCTGAACGTCACTTCGCACTGGGGGTAGTTGGAACAACCTATGAACTCCGAGCCCTTGCGGGTCCGGACGATGCGCAGGTCGCCTCCACAAGATGCGCATATGCCGAGGTTGTTCTGCTCGGCCAGGGCCTTGCGGATGTCGTCCCCGATCTGCTTCTTGTGCTTCTCCATGACCTCAAGCACATCGGATAGCATGTCCTGCGACTCCTCCAACGTCTCCTTGCATGGTGGACTTGCCGTTGGCGATATCGTCCATGTCCATCTCGAGGTGGGCGGTCATCTTGCTCTCCGTGACGATCTTGGCGTGGCTCTCCAACGCCTCCACCACAGCAATGCCGCTCTCAGTGGGGACCAGGTCATTTCCGATAGCGTATTTGCGGTCGTAGAGCTTCTGGATGATCTCATGCCTGGTGGACTTGGTGCCAAGGTTCAGCTTCTCCATCTCCTGGAGCAAGGTACCCTGGGTGTAGCGCTGGGGCGGCCTGGTCTCCAGACGTTCCATCTCCACTTTGATCACATCTGTCCTTTCGCCGACCTTCATGGCCGGGATCTCGCTCTCCGTGACCCGGATGTAGGGGTAATATTTCCTCCAGCCCAGGAACAGTAGCTTGTAGCCCTTGGCCGTGAACTTCTCGCCGGCGACGTCCACCACCGCCTGGCGGCTTTCAGAGCGGGCCGGGGGAGCGACCGTGGCCAGGAACCTCCTCACAACAAGCTCGTACAGTGTCCATTTGTCCCCTTTGAGGGTCTTCTTGGTGGCGGCCTCGGTGGGATAGATGGGCGGGTGGTCCGTCGTCTCCACCTTTCCCCTGGATGGTCGGATGTGAGGTTGGGCCAATAGCTCCTCGGCCTCTTCCTTGAAATCCGTCCCCTTCAATTTCTCCAGGACGAACTTGAGCGAGAGCGAGCGTGGGTAGACGGTGTTGTCCGTCCTCGGATATGAGATGTAACCGGAGGTATAGAGGTCCTCAGCGATCTTCATTGAAGCACTGGCCGATATCCCCAGACGGTTCGCTTCGGCCAGGAACATGGTGGTGTTGAAAGGCGGCACCGGGTACTCATCCTTCTCCGCCACATCGTAGGAATCGACCCTTCCCTCACCGGCTGTGCGGGCGCGGTCCAGGGCCGCATTGGCGGCAGACTCCTCCCAGAAGGGATTGTTCTGATGGGATGCAGGGAAGGCGGCGCTGGTCTTGAGCTCAGCCAGACACATTCCAGTAGGGTTTGGGGACGAAGGTGCGGATCGCCCGGTCCTTATCGACTATGAGCGAGAGGGTGGGGCTCTGTACACGACCGACGGATAGGAAGCTGTTACCCACTTGCCCGGAGGCTATCGAAATGAAACGGGTCAGCGCCGCCCCCCAGGCCAGGTCCACGACCTGCCTGCACTTCGCCGATTCGGCCAGGCGGTGGTCGGGTTCGGTCAGCTCGGAGAAGGCCCTGTCGATCTCCACCTTGGTGAAGGCGGAGAACTTGGCCCTCTTGACGTATGCCATGTCGAAATCGAGCAATTGCACGGACTCCAGGCCGATGAGCTCCCCCTCCCGGTCGAAGTCGGTGGCAATGATGATGTAATGCGATTCCTTGGCCAGGTCCTTCAGTGCGTCCACGATGTTGTGGGCGGTGATGGTCTCCTCGGGCTTCGCGTATACCAGGTCCTTAGGGTCGACCTTGGACCAATCATTGAGCTCGGCCGGATAATCCAGCTCGATGATATGGCCACGCAGTCCCACCACTGCGAACTCGTCCTCGCCGCGCTCGAAACGGAAGACCTGGACACCATGCGACCTCTCCCGCTTCATGTTGCCGCCGGAAAGGATGACCGCTATCCTGGCTGCGGCATCTGACTTCTCAGAGATGATTAAGGTCTTCATCCAATGCGCATCAAGAACCTTCGGTTATTTAACGGATTTGGGTTCAATCATGCCTATGCCTATGGGACCCATCATCTTGGTGCACATGGTCCTTGTGTTCGTGATCCTCTATCTCGGAGGAGAGCATCACCGGGATACCGCTGGCCACACCTCTTACGCTGCCCAGGCTGTCCGCTAGCTCCTTGATCTCACGCACCGTGCCAAAGACGATCAACACCTCCAGGCACCTCTCCAGGTCCTGGTGCACATGGATGGAGGAGGAAATCAAGTGGTGTTGGGCATGCTGTATCTCCATCAGCCTCTCTTTAAGACCGCCCTTGTGATGGTTATACAAGCAAGGTCACGGTGCCGCATACCTTGGCATCCTCCTCTTGCAAGGTCTCCTTCGTCAAGGCGTCCCGGATCAGGTCGCGGAAGGCCTCGGATCGTGTCACATAGCCCTTGCTGGCGATCAACTCATCGAACTTGGCCAGAAGCTCTGGTTCCAGGGAGACCCCGATGCGTGTCACGTTGTCCATGTTGACCATCCCAATGAAGCATGTTGGGCGGTGATAACACTTTCTGTCCCGACATCGCATACGCCCTCGCTCAATCCATTAATATCGGGGCCTACATATGTCGCGCCGTGAACCGTTTGGACGCTCTGATCGGTGCGCTGGACCGATCGGTCCGGGACCGTTTGACCAGACCGGAGGCGGGCATAATGTTCTCCGGGGGAGTGGACAGCTGCGTGGTCGCAAGCTTGGCCTCCAATCATGTTCTCGTCACCTTGTACACGGTCGGAGTGGAGGGCGCCCACGACCTCAAGGTGGGGGAGTCCTCCGCCCTGGCGATGGGTCTGGCATGGAAGGGCATAACCATCGCGGAGAGCGACATCAGGGAGGCCATTCCATTCGTGGCCAAGTACATGGGCACGATCGAGCCCCCTCGCCTTATCCTTCGAGATGCCTGTGTTCTTCGTCGCCAGGGCGGCATTTGAGGATATCGTTCTATGCGGACAGGGAGCGGACGAGCTGTTCGGAGGATATGCTCGATATGAGACCATGTCCCCTTCGGAGCGAAGGGATCGCATGAAGGTCGATGCCGACGCGCTTATTTCCACCGGGGCTCCTGCGGAACGCCGCCTAGCCTCCGTCTTCGGCAAGGAACTGGGACACCCTTACCTAGACCGCAGCGTGGTGGAGTTGGCCAGCTCGTTACCGGATGACATGCTGGTCAACAAAGGGGTTCGGAAGGTGGCCTTGCGTCAGGTGGCGACAGCCTTAGGTTTGGAGGAGGCGGCCCTCCGACCGAAGAAGGCGGCACAGTACGGTTCAGGGATCATGAAGGCAATGAAGGTCATGGCCAAGAGGGAGCGGTTATCCTTGAAGGATTGGACGGTCAATGTCATCACGGAAAAGGAGGGTCGCGCATGAAGTTGCAGCATGACGAGGCCATCTCCTGGCTTTACTCCTTGGAGAGCATGGGCATCAAATTGGGACTAGAGAGGATGAGGAAGTTGCTCAAGGTCTTAGGGGACCCGCAGCAGAGCTTCCGTTCCGTGCACATCGCCGGGACCAATGGCAAGGGATCGGTCAGTGCCATGTGCGCATCCATCTTCCAAGAGGCGGGTCACCGCACCGGTCTGTACACATCGCCCCATCTGGTGGAGTTCGAGGAAAGAATACAGGTCGACGGGGTTAAAATCTCCCACCGGGAGATGACGGACCTGGCGGAGGAGATGAGGTCCTTGGTTTGTTCCGAAGCGTTCCCAGAGGGGCGCGACCTAACCTTCTTCGAGATAACCACCGCCATGGCCTTCCTTCATTTTGCGCGCCAGAAAGTGGAGATTGCCGTACTGGAGGTCGGGATGGGCGGCAGACTGGACGCCACCAACGTGGTCCGTCCGGACTGCACGGTCATCACCCGCATCGGTCTAGAGCACGTCGACTTCCTAGGCGACACTCTGGCCAAGATTTCCTATGAGAAGGCGGGAATCATCAAGGAGGGGATCACTGTCATTACGGCCCAGCAAAGCGAAGATGCCCTACGGGTCATTGATTCCGTGGCGAGGGACAGAGGGTCCGCCATGCTACTGGTGGGCAGAGACGTGGAGTTCGAGGTCAAGGAGGCGGACATGGGCGGGGTCATGGTCCATCTCCACTCCATCAACCGCGAGGTCAAGCTTCCATTGTTGGGAACATATCAGGCGGAGAACGCCGCTTTGGCCTGCGAATGCGCCCTGGAAGTTAAGAACCGGGGACTGGAGGTGAGGGAATCGGCCATAACCATGGGCCTGAGCAAGGTCCGCTGGCCGGGAAGAATGGAGATCGTTTCCAGTAACCCCACACTCATCATCGATGTGACCCACAACCCGGACGGCGCCATGGCCGTAGCGCGTGAGCTGAAGGCTCTGAAGCAGACCGGGCTGGTCCTGGTGCTCGGCGTTCTGAAAGACAAGGACCTTCGCGGCATCTGCAAGGAGTTCGGGCCGTTGGCTGAAAAGGCGATCGCCACCAGCCCAGGCACCAAGCGTGCTTTTCCAGCAGAGGCGGTGGCGAAGGCATTGTACGAGTTCGTCGGACGATGTGACCATCGAGACCACGGTGGCAGGCGCGATGGACCGCGCCCTGATGTTGGCAAACCCCGACGACATCGTGCTGGTGACCGGTTCCTTGTATACTGCTGGAGAGGCGAAGCAATGGCTGGCCCAAAGGTCCGATTAGTGCTCCAAGTCATGGAGCGGGAGATATGTGGCAAAGCCTTCCCGGGAGCGGACGGTCTGCAATCACCGGAGTGGCCCAGGGACCCTTTCCATGTGCTCATAGCCACCGTCTCTGTCGCAAAGAACCAAGGATATCAACACCTACAAGGCAGCGAAGCAATTGTTCGCCCGGTTCGATGGCCCAAGGGACATTGCTGAGGCCGATGTCAAGGAGGTGGAAGTCTTAATTCGCCCCTCCGGTTTCTATCAGGTCAAGGCCAAAGGGGATCCAGGAGATTTGCCGTACACTGGTGGAGAGGCATGGTGGGGAGGTCCCCGAGGACATGGACATGCTTCTGGCCTTGCCCTTGGTGGGCCGCAAGACCGCCAACTGCGTGCTTGCCTACGGATTCGGGAAGGACGGGCTTTGCGTGGATACCCATGTCCATCGGATCTGCAACCGTTTGGGTTGGGTGCATACCAAACATGCGGACGAGACGGAAATGGAGCTCAGAGAGTTCGTCCCGAAGGACCTCTGGTGTGACCTAAACTCGATAATGGTGCGCTATGGTCAAGGCGTCTGTCTTCCTCAAAGGCCTCGATGTGGGATATGTCCGGTCCGAGGGGACTGCCAACACGGGACAGAAGTAGCCTGAGGCATCACATGCCCAAGGTCTCATCGATCTTCTTGCTCATCTCCCGTTCCAGCTGAATCTCAGCCTCCCACTGGGAAAGGGTGTCCAAGACCTCTTTCAGGTGACGCATGCAATCGATGCAGAACCAAACGTTGCCGATCTGTTTCATCGGCTTCCGCTTATAACCGATGGCCCCGCACATGGTGCAGGAGTGCATCTCCTTGGTCCGGTGCTCGACGTAAGCCTCCATCTTCTTCCCTTCAAGGATCGATTCGATGGTGAGCTCCGTCCTGGACTTGGGGTCTTCGGCTGGCATTCTCTTCTTGCCAGATATCCGTGGGCAGGTATATCTCACTTACTTTCATCCATTTCCCTCCAGCTCATTTGGGAAGACCGTCGATAGATAATATATACCGACCTCACATTGAGAGCAACAGATGCACGAGGTGTCAGTGATGTCCAGCATCATCGAGAATGTCCAACAGGCATTGACCGGCCATAAGTACGAGAAGGTGGAGGAGGTCAACCTGGTGGTGGGCGAGCTCACCTACCTGGGTAAGGACCAGCTGGAGTTCGCCTACGAGGTATTGACCAGAGGGACGGACCTGGAAGGGTCCAAGTTGGTCATCGAGGACGAGGCGGTCGAGGTATCCTGCCCTCAATGTGGATATTCGGGACCGGCCAAGTACATCGGTGATGAGTCGTATCATACCAGCGTGCCAAGTCTGACATGCCCGACGTGCCAGGCGCACGCGAAGGTGGTCAAGGGGAAGAGCTGCCGCATATCGTCGGTCAAGGTGGTGGAGTGCTGATGTTCCGCTACCGCGAGGAGGCCACCGCGAAAAAGGTCTTAGAGTCGATAAAGGCACTGAACCTAGAGCTCAGCATCATGCATGTCTGCGGCACGCATCAGGACACCTTGGTCAAGTTCGGCCTGGAGGACATGCTCAAGGACACAGGTATGCACATCCGTCAGGGTCCGGGCTGCCCGGTGTGCGTGACCACCACCAAGGAGGTGGTCGAGGCCATAACATTGGCCAAGGCAGGAATCACCATCGCCGTCTTCGGGGACATGATGACCGTCCCCACGCCCATCGGTTCCTTGGCCGATGCCAAGGCGGAAGGGGCTGACGTCAGGGTGGTATACTCGGCCACCGACGCCATCAAATTGGCCAAGGCGGTAAGGTCCGTCGTCTTCATGGGCATAGGATTCGAGACCACCAGCCCGACCACCGCCGCGGTGCTACTGGACTCCCCCCCGGCCAATTTTAGCGTTCTCAGTTGCCATCGCATCCTTCCACCCGCCCTGACCGCGCTGTTCGACATGGGCGAGGTCAAGATAGACGGCCTCATCCAGCCCGGGCATGTCGCCACGATATTGGGCCTGGAGCCGTTCCATTATTTCTCAAAACGTTACAACGTCCCCCAAGTCGTGGCCGGCTTCGAGCCATTGGACCTTCTCGTGACCATCTACATGATCGCCAAGCAGCGCAAGGAAGGCCGGGCGGAGGTGGAGAACGAGTACAGCCGGGTGGTTCGGCCAGAGGGCAATCCGATCGCATTGCGCATGCTCGAGGAGGTCTTCTTCGCCGAGGACCGCAATTGGAGGGGTTTCCCGATCATTCCGAAGAGCGCGTTGGAGCTGCGTCCTCAGTTCGCGATGCATAACGCCCGGCATTTATACAGAGACATCCTGGCCAACGCCCCCAAGGTCAAGGAGGAGATGGGCAACTGCCGTTGCGGGGAAGTGCTGAGGGGCATAATAGAGTCGAAGGATTGCCCTGCATTCGGCAAGGCCTGTAATCCAAAGAGGCCCATGGGTCCCTGCATGGTGTCAAGGGAAGGAAGTTGTAACATCAGCTACCGTTATCGGCAGGAGTGATATACGACCATCTCAGAGTTAGGACAGTTCTTTATATAAAGCGGCCAAGCCTTATGCTTCTGACCTGCCAACGCGGGTCGGGAAGTGATAGTGATGGATGTCGCTGCCAACAACAGCAATTTGAGGGTGGAGAAGCCCAAGGAAGAGGTCAATGGCAGGAGTGTCGAGGCAGAAGGCATCCTGGTCACCAATAGGGTCATCTGCGTTTCCCTCCCCTCGTTGAGCTCCAAACCTGTCAAGGTCACTGCGGCCACACCCGAGGAGATCGTCCCCGTGGTGCAGAAGGCCAACCTTTCCTGGGTCAATTACACCTCAACTGACCTGGAGACCGATGGCGTGAAAGTGGCCCAACAATTCGGCTTCAGTGAGGGAATGATCCCCACCTTGCTCAAAGGTTACTATGCCAACTACGAGGACCGCGAGGTGGAGGTGGGAGTGATGGTCCCTGCGGTCAGAGTGGAAGGGTTGGAGATGAACGTTTACCCGATAATCATTCTCGCGCGCCGCAATCTCATCCTGACCTTGCACTCAGCGGAGGTCACTAGAATCATTCAGTTCTCCCGTTACGCCGATACCTATCTTCGCAAGCTGCCCGAGGTCATGCCTCAAGAGGACAAGCTTAGCATGATGCTCATCCGCATCCTGGACGAGAACAACACCAAGAACTTCGAGCAGCTGCGGAACATCGAGGAGCAGGCGGACGCCATGTCCGAGAAGATGATCGACCCGGCCTCGCCCCGGACCGCGGTGGGGAGGCAGATCTACGAGATGAAGCACACCCTCATCACCTACCTCAACACGTTGTGGCGGACCTTGGACGTGGTCAACACCCTCCGTTACGGCGATGCGGAGGTGATAACGGACAATCAGAAGGTGCTGAACCGCTTCGGCCTCCTGGCCGATGAGCTCAATCGGCAGATCGAGCTCAGTGAGCATATGTCCGAGGTACTTGGCCTCTGGACTTGAGGTGTTGCAGTCCCTCTACAACAATCAGTTGCAGATACTGAACAACCGCATGTCGCTCACCATGACCTGGTTGACCATCCTGGGCACCGCGGTCCTGGTGCCTAACACCTTGGCCACCATATTCGGTTTCGTCTTCAACCTGGAATGGCAATGGGTGATCTGGACCATGGCCATAATCACGTTTGCCACAGTCGGATCGACGTTGCTGGCATATTGGTGGGTTAAGAAGCGTGTGAACCTTCCAAAGAGACCGGACGATCCGAACAGCTAAGGAGTGAGGAATCTGACCATCAGGAGCAGCTACTTCACCGGGGACGAAATGCTTCAGTCCCAGTCGGTCGAGCCTGCGCCAAAGATGGTCTGTGTCACCATACCTCCACCACCTTTCAAGGTGGCCAAGGTCAGCGCCGAGGACAGCGCCGACCTGATGGCTATCGTAGAGCAGTCCAGTTTGGCCTGGCTCAATTATAGCATCGACGACGAGGAGGAGGTGGTCCAGGCGGCCTTGCGCTTTGGTTTCACCGAGCAGCTGGCAAGGGACCTGGTCTCGCAGAGCTATGAGGCTTTCGAGGACAACGAGTTCGAACTAGGTCTGGTAATGCCAGCGATTCGAATCCGAGGCCTCGAGGTGGACGTCAATCCTGTGTATGTCCTGGTCAAGGACAACCTCATCCTCACCATCCACGACCGAAGCGTGACGCGGCTGGTCCAGTTCTCCCGTTACGCTGATATCTGGATATCTAAGTTGCCTGGGGTCATGCCCACCTCGGACAAGCTGACCCTGATGCTCGCTCGCATCATGGAGGTCAACAATTCGCGCAATTTCGAGGAGCTGAGGAAGATCGAGGAGAAGGCGGACGACATAAGCGAGGCCTTGCTGGACCCCACCATTCACTACATGGAGACGGGTCGCTACATCTTCGAGGTGAAGCATTGCCTGATCCTTTATCTGGCTGCCCTGTGGCGCTCCTTGGACCTTTTGAATCGCCTAAGACACGGGGATGCCGAGCTCATATCCGACAATCCGAAGGCCTTGCAACGAATCAACAATTTGGCATTGGACCTCACCAAGCACATCAGTCTCACTGAGCATACCTCTGAGGTGCTCATCTCTGGGACCACGGTGCTGCAAACCTTGTACAACAATCAACTTTTGATCATCAACAATCGCATGGTCATGATAATGACCTGGATGACTGTGATCGGCACCGCAGTCCTGGTGCCTAACACCATAGCCACAATAATGGCCTATCTGGCAACCATACCGCAGGAGCACCTATGGTGGACATCGATATTGATGGTCGTTTCCACTGTCGTGGCCACCGTTGTGGTCTATGAGGGCATCATGTCCAAGTTCCGATTGTACAGCACTCCAGAGGACAGGGGCGATACCGAGTCGATGTACCTGCGCCTGAAGAAGCTGTTGGTCTAGTTCTCGGGCCAGAGGTACAAAGATTTAATATCGTTGCCTTCCACTCTATACAATATCGTCTATTGACACTAGAGGAGATAATATGGCATCCCAGAAATTGAAGGACATGATGAACAAAGGCATCGCGGGTGAGATACAAGCCTCAGTCCAGTACATGTGGCAGCACGTGCAATGGAACGGGGTGGACCACTACGCCGTGGCTGAGGAGTTCAAGAACATCGCCATCCAGGAGATGAAGCACGCCGAGAAGATCGCCGAGAGGCTATGGTACTTCGACGAGGCACCCACCACAAAGCCGGCGCCCATCCATGTGGGCGGGGAGTTGTGGGAAATGGTCGACAACGACATCAAGGCGGAGGAAGAGGCCATCGAACTTTACAAGTTGATCCAAAAGGTGGCCGATGCCGAGGACGACCCCACCACCCGATTCATCTTCGAGGGCATCTTGAGCGAGGAAGAGGAGCACCACGACTTCTTCACCTCCTTGAAGGCCGGTAAGCCTAAGATGAGCAAGAAGAAGTGATAGGGGCGATCGGCCCCTTTTTTCATATTTTTACTCGAGCCTTTTCCTATCCATTCATCATACTGGCATAAGATTTATCATCGTTCATGCCAGTGCCTGACCAATTAGGTAGGGCAGGGTGCGAAAGATGGCGGCTATCACGGTCAGCGGGCTCACCAAGGACTATGGTCACTTCCATGCGGTCAAGGGGGTCAGCTTCGAGGTAGAAGTGGGCGAGGTGTTCGGTCTGATCGGTCCCAACGGTGCGGGCAAGACCACCACGCTCCGAGTGCTGGCAACTTTGCTGGAGATATCTGGCGGCAGTGTGACCATCTTCGGGCGTGACCTCAAGGACGAGGCTCCTGCGGTGCGGAAGATGATCAGCTATCTGCCTGAGGACGCGGGCGCCTACAAGAACATGACCGGGCGTCGCTACTTGGAGTTCATATCTGGATTCTTCACCCCGGAAAAGGACCCGGAGCAATTGCTGGAGAGAGGACTGCAGATAGCCAATCTCAAGGAGCGCATCGACGACCGGGTCGAGACATACAGCAAGGGTATGACCAGAAGACTGTTGGTGGCCCGGGCGCTCATGATAGAACCGAAATTGGCCATCCTGGACGAGCTCACGTCCGGACTGGACGTCCTGAACGCGCAGGAGATACGTAGGGTGGTAAGGGCCCAGACCCAGCAAGGCACCACGGTGCTGCTGTCATCCCATAACATGCTCGAGGTGGAGCTGATGTGCGACCGCATCGCCCTCATCAACGACGGCAGGATAGTGGAGAGCGGTCGGCCCAAGGAACTTAAGGAGAAGTATGGGGCCTCGAACATCGAGGAGGTCTTCGTGGAGGTGGTCAAGTGAGCGGTCTTGGTCAGGATCTTCTGGAAAGAGGTGAGAGAGCTCCTCACACCGGCCACCCTCGTCCCGATAATCATCATGGCCATCGTCTTCGCGATGCTAGGCAGCGCCTTCGGTGGTCTTGAGGAGGAGATGGAGGAGAAGGCGCAGATAGGGCTTATCATCGATGATGACGGGGCTATCGGGGACTTTGCCCGGGTCTCGCTCAATGCCTCCACGACCATTGTCTACAACGGAACAGACCTGGTCGAGGGCAAGGCAATGCTTCTGGATGGCGAGGCCGGAGACGCCCTGATCTATATCCCTTCCAATTTCACCAGCAACCTTTTGGACGGAAGCCCGGGCTGGGTCCAAGTGTTCTACCACATGAAGGGGACCGGACTGTCCTCTTCATTGGACAGCGGTAAGGTGAGCGGGGCGCTGGACACATTGTCCACGGATATCTCCTATGCCATGATCGTGTCCAACTACACCTCGAACGCGACCTTGGTCCTGGAACCCATGGTCACGTCCAGCACCACTTTCCTCAATGACAAGGAGGTCGAGGGCGTGACCCCCTACCAATTGGACGCCGTGCTATCCCAGGGTCAGTTCATCGTCCCCCTCATCGTGATGTTGGTCATCATCATGGCCGGGAGCATGGTCATCTCGTCGATGGGCAACGAGAAGGAGAACAAGACCCTGGAGACCCTGTTGACGCTACCTGTCAAACGTACCTGGATCGTTCTGGGGAAGCTCGCCGGGGCGGCGGTCGTGGGTCTCATCGTGTCGATGATCTACATGGTCGGTCTAGGTTACTACTACTCGTCGCTGGCCGGTACATCCGAGATCGATCTGGAGAAATACGGACTGGCACTCGGCATAGAGGACTACGTCCTGATCGGGATATCCCTATTCCTTGCCTTGCTATGCGGCCTGGCCTTGTGCATGATACTGGGGATATTCACGAAGAACTACAAGGCGGCCCAATCCATGACGCTGCCCATCACCATGCTGGCCCTGATCCCGATGTTCATCAGCCTCTTCAGTGATTTCGCCAGCCTTCCCGGTCCGGTCCAGGCGTTGGTTTTCGCCATCCCCTTCTCCGCTCCCATGTTCGCGATAAGCAACATCACCCTCGGCTACTACGGGCTGGTGATCGCGGGCATAGTCTACTGCGCCATCTTCGCCACGGCGACGATGCTGCTGGCGGTCTGGCTGTTCAAGCGGGACATCCTGCTCACGGGAAGGGTGAGGTCCGCCGAAAAGAAGAGGTTCGCGCTGCGGGGCATGCTCGGTGGTAACTTGTGGAAGAAGTGAAAAAAACGTTGTAACGGAGCCTCCTCGGCCCCGTCAGTATTTATCCACCGGGACGATGTCCAGCTTTGGCTTCTTTCCCTTGAGGGTGGTCTTCTTCAGCCCGTTCACCACTTTCACAGCGGCCTCCTTATGGACCTCGAATATGGAGTGCTCCTTCTCTATCAGTATTGAGCCGATGTCCATGTCCCCAAGGCGCAGTTGGTTGGAGAGGAAGTCCATCAGGTCGACCTTGCGCAGACCGTCAACCTCTCCCACATCGATCCGCATGCGCACCATGCCGAATATGTCCGCCACATCGGTGTAATCGGTGATGCGTCGGACGATGTCCTTCCTTCCCGTCTCCGGGACCTGCTCCTCTTCGACATCAACCACACCATATTCCTTGATCTTACGCAGCAGGTACATCTCGGTGGCCGTGATGAAGGTGATGGCGATGCCCTCCTTGCCCGCCCGGCCGGTCCTGCCGATGCGGTGCACGTACACCTCCGGGTCCTCCGGGATATCGTAGTTGATGACATGGGTGACGCCCTCGATGTCCAGACCTCGAGCGGCCACATCGGTCGCGATAAGTATCATGACCTTGCCGGAGCGGAAGTCCTTGATCACCTTCTCCCGACGGGATTGGGTCATGTCGCCATGGATGGAGGCGGCAGGATATCCGTAGCTGAGCAAGCGTTTCTCGATGATGTCCACCATCATCTTGGTCTGGGCGAACACGATGGCCTTAGGCTGGTACTTGTCCAGCACTCGGCACAATGCCCAGATCTTGTTCTTGCGCTCGATGTTGAAGTAGATCTGCCTGGTGGTGGGGAGGACGAGGTCCTGTTCGCTCACCGTGATTTTGATCGGGTCGTTCATATGCTTGGCGGCGATCTCACGAACACCATCGGGTATGGTGGCCGAAAAGAGCATGGTCTGTCGGACCTTGGGTACCTTGGCGAGTATGTACTCGATATCCTCGATGAAACCCATGTCCAGCATTCGGTCCGCCTCATCAAGGACCAGATATTCGATCTCACCGAGGTCCAAGGTCTTGCGCTGTAAGTGGTCGATCAGACGCCCAGGTGTCCCGACCACGATGTCCACTCCACGTTTGAGCTGGGATATCTGTTCGTCAATGCTCCTGCCCCCGTAGACTGGAAGGACGCGCACATCATCCATGAAATATGCCAGGTTCTTCAGTTCCTCCGCGACCTGGACGCCCAACTCTCTGGTGGGGACAAGGATCAGGGCATAGGGCTTGCGCCCTCTCGTCAATCTTTGCAGTAGTGGGAGCCCGAAAGCTGCCGTCTTTCCAGTTCCGGTCTGGGCCTGGGCAGTGACGTCCTTGCCATCCAGCAGGATAGGCAAGGTCTGTTCTTGGACCGGGGTCGGGTCAACGAACCCCATGCGGTCGATGGCCTTCAATATTAACGGGTCAAGGCCAAAACCCTTGAATCCATTTCCCATGGTGTTTACACTCATCCACCGATAGCCCTCTTATCCTTTAACCTTTATCTAGCCATGAAGCTCCTGAAGGCTCATTTCGCCCCCTTCTCCATGGCCTGCACCACCTTGTCAAGCACGAACGTGCGAGCGAACCTTTTATCGTTTGAAGGGACAACGTGCCAGGGTGCCTCCTTGGTGCTGGTCCGGGCGATCATCTCCTCAATGGCGGGAACATACGTGTCCCATTTCTCCCGGTTCCGGATGTCCTCAGGGGTCAATTTCCAACTCTTGCTCTCGCTCGACTCCCTTTCCTTGAACCTTCTCCCCTGCTCCTCCTTGTCGATGTGCAACCAGAACTTGATCAGGTTGCAACCATGGTCAGTGAGCATACGTTCCATCTCCGAAATCTCCTCGTATGCCCAATTCCACTCCTCGGAGGATGCGAGACCCTCCACCCTCTCCACCAGGACGCGTCCGTACCAGCTCCGATCGAAGATGGCGATGCGTCCATCAAGGGGGAAGTTACGGTAGAAACGCCAAAGGTGATGATGTCGGATCTCCTCTTGCGAGGGGGCAGCCACCGGTATGACCTTGTAACCTCTAGGATTCAAAGGGCCTGTGAGACGGAGTATGTTCCCCCCTTTCCCGGCCGCGTCCCACCCTTCGAAAACGATTATGGTGGGTATTCGTTTCTTGAAGCAATCGCATTGGGCCCGGTCCAATCTCTTCTGCAGTAGGTTCAGCCTCTCTTTGTACGTTTCGAGCGGCATATGGGAGGACAGGTCGGCCTGGGCGAGCACATCGGTGGGGGGGATGGGAGGTAGCGCTTTGGTCTCCAGTCCGGCCCGACAGGCCCCCATCGATCCTTGAAGGATCGGTTCCATCTCCATCACGACCTTTTCCATGACCTCCATGGACCCCAACTCCTCATCATCGGCCCTGACCCAATGCCAGGGTGCGCATTGGATGTCGTTCTCCCGAAGGACCTCTTTCCAAAGCTCCAATACATCCTCATAGTCCTTGATGAACTCATCACCGGCCATTCGGAATTCGCCTCGACAAGGCTCCTTAGGGTCCTGCTCCCAACGACGGCGAAGTTCCTTCTTCTTGACCTCCAGGAAGAACTTGAGGATGACCCACCCCTGACGCACATGTTGCCGTTCCAACATGCGGATCTCCTCCATCCGCTTCTTGGCCCTCTTCTTATCGCCGGACCGATAATAGTCGTAGACGAGCCAGAAATACCAGCTTTGGTCGAACACCGCCACCCGTCCCCGGGCCGGCATGCTGTTGAAGAAACGGCATATGAACGGTTGCTCCTTCTCAGTCAGGGTAGGGGCCATCGTGAAATGCACATCGCATCCCCTCGGGTCAAGGCATCTCACAAAACGGTTTACTCCATCGGCCATCCCCCACACGTCCAGGCTTTCGAAGACCACCACCAAGGGGACTTGCAGTTCGTATGCGGTCCGCTGCATCTGCCCCAATTGGAAGCGAAGACGGTCCATCTTATCCTTCAGGTCACCTGAATCGTCATTGCCGTTTTGCAGCTGACTCACCCTGGTTAAAAAATAACAAGATATGGATATAAATTGTTTGCCGCCCGATCCCGACCAGGACCTTTGCCGGCAAAAGGTTAAAAATGGGTTCGATGCTCGCCGAGCCATGGGCAATATGAACGTGGTGGTTTTGGCCCCCAATGATTACGCCAAGGCCCTGGGGAAGAAGGGCACGGCATCCGATATCACGCTCTACGACATGAAGAAAGGGCAGGACACCGTAAGTCTCATCGAGCCTACGAAATACCCTGAGCGCCTAGCTCCATTGTTCTATGCCTGTTCCATGGCCGAATCCGCCTTGGTGGTGGTGAACGAGTTAAACGCGCAGTTGGGGGAGAGCATATTGATGATGCACTGCCTTGGCATTAGGAAAGGGTGGTTCGTCCTCAGCAACTACCTCACCCCAGACCGCATCCTGCCGTTGATCAAGGACACCTCTTTGGATGGTTTCGAGTTCATCGATGCCGATCCGATAAAGATCCGAGAGATGCTGCTGGACCTTGCCGCAAAAGCGGAGTCTGCCGAGGGCGCTTCGTCGTCAGGGTCGGTCCCGGTGGACCACCATTTCAACGTCAAAGGCGTGGGCACTGTAGTCCTCGGTTATGTGGCCAAGGGAACTGTAAGACGCCATGACGTCCTCAACGTGCTGCCAGGCAAGAAACAGGCTCAGGTCCGTTCTATTCAAAAACATGACGATGATTATGAGGTCTCGGACCTAGGTGACCGGGTCGGGCTGGCTCTCAAGAACATCGAGTCAGACGAACTGGACCGAGGGTCCGTTCTGACCAACGACAAGGAAATTCGATGCATGAGGGAACTTACCGTCTCCGCCACGCTCATCAAATATTGGCCCACCCCCCTGAAGGAGGGCATGGTCTTACATGTGGGCCATTGGATGCAGTACCAGCCCTCCCGTGTAGAGTCGGTCGAGAACGGTTCGGACTGGAAGTCACCCATGCTCAAATTGGTCCTGGAAAAGGAACTGGTCTTCCCACCAGGGTCCAAAGCCGTCCTAACCCAGCTCGAGGGTGGGAAGTTGAGGATCGTGGGGACCATCGTTCTGCCTTGAGGCCGGGGAGCGAGCATAGGATTATCTGCGTCCCGCTCCAATCCATCAACATGGCCGACAAGCTCCGGACGATATTGGCCGCGAGGATCAGGCATCAGGACGTCCCACTTTTCGGCGTGGCCCCGGCAGACCGTTGGCGGGCAGAGGGTGCGTTAAAGGGAATGCCTGAGGATTTCTTCCCGAGGTCCATCTACCCCGAATGTCGATCGGTGGTGGTCATCGGCTATCCGATATCGTTGCCGATCATCGACACGGCACCTTCCATTTGGTACCACGAGCAATACAAGACCGTGAACTCCCTGCTCGACCAATCGGCTTACAGGTTATCTCTGGTCCTGGATGAGCTCGGTCACCCTTCCGTCTATGTCCCCCGTGACGGTTACGCAAGCCTATCCGCCCTCAAAGAGAGGCCGATGGCCTTCTTCTCCCACCGCCATGCCGCATACCTGGCAGGGCTGGGCACCTTCGGCTGGAACAACATGCTCCTCACCGAGAGGTTCGGACCGAGGGTGCGGTTCACATCCATTCTAACCTCGGCATCGATCGAGCCGGATGACATCATGACGACCGACCTGTGCCTTCGTTGCGGCAGGTGCGTCGACCATTGCCCTGTCCATGCCCTTCGGTCCGAGGACTATCCTTCTGGCATCACCGATAAGGAACTATGCAGGCAACGGAGCGAGCAATTGAACATCAAAGGCATATCGCCCTGTGGAATCTGCATCAAAGTTTGCCCGGTGGGCAAGGACAGAGAGGACTTCGGAAGGACCGACATGGAGGTCTACGATAAGGATGTCCAGCCCGTCTCATGGGAGCACGTGCGACGTTACGGGGTCAAACCCTAAACTAGCCACCCTATATTTTTATTATACACTCAATATTTATAAATTCTAAATATGAGGGACTCACCATAGGTAAACGGATGAACCTCATCGTCCAAGGGCAGCAGGTCGATCGGTCCATGGCATCATCGATAATATTGCTAGCCCGACCTCATTTCCTCATCCCTGGTTTCCTACTATACTCCCTCGGGTTCATGTTCGCCGTGTACAATGATGGCGCCCTATCGCTGGACCAATTCCTGTTAGGTTACAGCATTATGTTGCCAGCCCATCTAGCCGTCTCCTTCAGCAATGATTATTTCGATGTGGAGGCGGACGCCATTTCGAAGAGGAACCCGATCTCCGGAGGCAGTGGAATATTGGTGCAACGACCGGAATTGCGACCTCTGGCGCTCAGGATCGCGTTAGGTCTGATGCTTCTCTCGGCCATCATGGCGACGATCTTTTTCTTGGTCTACCATCCGGCATGGTACTTCCTCCCCTTTGCCTGGGGGGGAAATCTGGTCGGTTGGTTCTACACCGCACCCCCTCTACGTTTCGTCTACCGTGGATTGGGGGAGGTAACGACCGCGATCGCTTCGGCGATTATCATGCCAGGTCTGGGCTACATGTGCTCCTTGGGTGCCCTGGACCTAAAATTCTTGGCCTTGGCGGTTGTGCTTTTAGGTTATGGTTTTTTCTTCATAATAACCGTGGAGATGCCTGATATCGAATCCGATCGGCTGGCTGGCAAGAACAATCTGCTGGTCCGAATAGGGCTACGGTCAGGGATGGTCCTGGCCATGGCCGTGACCCTGTTAGGCTCGTTCTTGTTCTTTATCGGGGCGATGGCAGACCTGCTTGGGGCCTCTCGGGAGCTATGGGTCCTTTTCTTCGCATCCTTGCTGCCCTCGACCTTGGCCATTTACGGGCTATGGAGATATGGACGGCCAGGTTTCGATGTCGAGCTTCATTCGAAGCTTAATTTCTCATCCATCATGTTCTTCATCATTTTCGTCGACTTGCTCCTCCTCTATCTGATCGGACCATTATTTTGAAAATCAGTTTCACCCATCCTGGCGATCCATTAATAATGCCTTGATCTCCTTTTTATCAGAGAGAGCATGAGGCCACACGTCATAATTCATACCGCGATGAGCCTGGATGGAAGGACGGACCGTTTCCTTGGGGACGTCGATCTATATTATCGAGGTGGCGGCGAAGCTGGACCCGGACGCCACCCTCACTGGTTCCAACACCCTTCTCAAGGCGGGGCTCGAGCCCGACGGCGAGCATTTGGAGCCATTGCTGGAGAAAGAGGAAGGTATGCAGATGCTGGTGGTAACGGACAGTCAAGGAAGGATATGCACCTGGAGGCGATTGCAGAACCAACCATATTGGGGCAAGGTCCTGGTCCTATGCTCCGAGAGCACCCCGAGGGAGTATATGTCATATTTGGAAAGGGTCAAGGTCGATGTCATCAGGACAAAAGGTGTCCAGGTGGATCTGGCCGAGGCGCTGGAGGCCCTTCACGAAGACCATGGCGTCAGGACGATAAGGGTGGACAGCGGCGGGGCTTTGGCCTCTGCTCTGATCCGCGCGAGACTGGCAGACGAACTTGTCCTGATGATATACCCCTACCTCCTGGGAGGAACGTCGCAGAATCGGTTCTTCCTCGGCCCTGAGGCAGAGAAGGACGAGGATGTGCCCAGGTTAGAGCTCGTCCGCTCCCAGCGTATGCGTGGCGGCGTCGAGCTCCTGAGGTACAGGTTTGGAAAATGATTTGGACGAGCAGGGACTAGGGTGATGAGCGATAGGAATCATACCCTCCATCAAGAATAAAGACCTCATCCCATCCTTTTTCCGCTAGGATCTGGGCGCCCCTCTGACACCTCTTCCCGGATTTGCAATAGAGCACGGTCGCCTTACTGCGATCGAGCTCTGAGGCCCTGGACTCCAACGAGTCCACTGGGATGAGGCGAGCACCTTGGATGTGTCCGTTCCGGAACTCGTCCTCCCTCCGCACATCGACGAGGTCACATTCGCTGCCATTCCTCGTTCTCCATCATCGAACGGAGTTCTCCCGGCTTGATGTAATGGACCCGCACAGCATTTGACATCAGATACTTTCTCCCTCAGATCCCATTGGCCATGGTTGGGAGAGGCATCCTGTTATTAATGCCTGGCCCTCATTTTCCAAGACGATATAATTCATGTTGCGATGGATGCGGGCGGCCGAAGGTCGGTCCCAATCATTATTAGCGCCCAAGGGCTTGCAACCTTGAGTACATGGCTCAATGACTGGGAGGAAGGTCGCTCGCCAGATGTGGTCGACCGGCTGAGAGGCATCATCACATCCCCGTTCGCCCGATTCATGGGCATCGAGCTGGTGAGCATTTCCTCGAACGGAGAGGTCACGGTAAGGATGGACATCCAGGGGAAGGAGAATTCATTGGGGGCGGCCCACGGGGGGACGGTGTTCGCGCTGGCGGACCAGGCCTTCGCCATCGCTGGCAATCTAGGTCCGGAGTATCAGGTGGCCATCTCCGCCAGCATTAATTATGTGCGTCCCGGGCGTGGCCCATTGGAGGCAACGGCCATCTTGATATGCGAGACGAAGAGCACCTCCCTTTACGAGGCCAAGGTGTTCCAGGGCGGGCAAATGATCGCCTTGTTCCAAGGGACGGGCTACAAACTGCGCAAACGATCCGAATGATGCTACGTCGAACCCACACCTCTTCAAGGAACCCTATAATTGATCACCACATCAGGGCACTTCCTTGTTCCAGAAGGCCCATGACCCGATCGCAAGCAAGGCAATGGTGAGGCCAAAGAGCACCATCGCCGATGTCCAAGGTTCACCCGTCATGGTGGAAACCTCCCCATAATCGATCCAGGCGGAGGCCATCACAAGAAGATGGTGTCTTATGGTATAGTTCTCAGCCGCCCCGGGTATGGAGCCCACGAAGTCCTCCCATATGAAAACATAGAACAGGCCCAGGTAGATGGGGTGACGAAGGACCACCCCGAACACCAGGAACAGGGCGGAGTATACCAACGCTCCGATGCATACGGTCAACAGGTATCCCAGTAGTAGCTCGAGGGCCGCTGCATCGAAACCTTTGACCGCAAAGAAGCAGGCCCAACCGATGGTGGTCACCAGCATCAACAGCAAGGCCAGGACCAGGGCCAGGGCGAAATAGTAGCCTAAATATGAGAGCCGACGGTCCATCGGCGAGGTAAGGACCTGGGTTATGCTCCGATCATCGATCTCGTTCCTTATCATCGAGGCACCATAGATCAATGCCAGGATGGGCATGAAAAAGAAAAGGACCAATATGTTAAGTAGATCGCTGGCGGCGGATATGCCCTCCTCGATCTCGGTGGCAAAGTAACCCATCACCGCCCCTACCAGTACGGCGATCAACAAAGCGATGACCCATCGTCGATGGACGATGAGCTTCTTGGCCGAGAACCATGTCAACGTCCTAAGGCCGGTGGTGTGCAATTGCGTTCTCATCTCACCACCTCACCAGATAACGGAACACTGATTCAAGGTCGTCATCCAGGCTTTCCATCCTTTCGATGGTGCTCCCGCTCTCCCGTATGAGGTCTGGCACCTCATCGAAGAACTCCTCTGGCTGGGAGACCTTTACATGCAAGCGTCCGTCGGTCCGGACTGAGCTCCAGCGAGACCGTGAACTGTTTATCCAGCAACAAGCGGGCCAAGGCGAGCATTTCCTTCCCTTCCAGCACTATATCGTGGGGATGGTCGCTCATCAGCCTCCGGATCTCCGAGATGTCCCCGGAGGCGACCGCCCTTCCTTTATAGATCAATGCCACCTGGTGGGTCATCCTCTCGATCTCATGCAGGACATGGCTGGATACGACGATGTCGTGGCCATGATCCTTGTGTAAGTGCTTCACAAGATCGATGATCTCGCGACGGACCATTGGGTCGGTGCCAGTGAGCGGCTCATCAAGTAATAATAGCTCAGGGTCATGGACGAGGGAACCGGCGATCTTCATGCGTTGCCTCATGCCCTTGCTGTAACCGCCCATCTTACGGTCGGCCGCCCCCTTCATCTCCACGACGGCGAGGACCTCTTCGATCCTGGTTTCAAGTGACGTTCCCTGCATCCCATGCAAGCCTCCGGAGAATGTGAGGTATTCCCTCCCAGTCAGGTCTGGGGGAAGGAAATCGTAATCTGGGCAGAACCCGATCTTCGACAGTTGCTCTGGGTTCTTCCAAGGCCTCTGCCCCATCACCAATAGTGTGCCGGAGTTCGGTCTTATCGTGCCGGTCACCAATTTGAACAAAGTGCTCTTTCCCGACCCGTTCGGCCCCACGATGCCGGTTATCCCCTTGCCGATCTCAAGGTTGAAGCTGTTGAGGCCGATCACCTCCCCATACCATTTGGACAAGGTGTTGGCCAAGATCACTGGGTCGGTCATTTGCCAACCCCCTTCGACAATATCCGCCAGTACGTCACGATCAAAGGCGGAACAAGCAAAATGAATGTCATAATGGCCATACCGGCCGAGCTCAATCCTTCGGGCAATGGTTCACCAAAGATCACGTCATACCAGAAATTGAGCAGATTGCCCGGGCCCAGCAATTGCCAGTTGATATCCGACTCTGAGAAGATGCCAGCCACGATGGTCATGGTGAAGAAGAACATGAAGATGCCCACGGCGGCGTAAGTGCGCTTGGTGGTCAATGAGGAGAGCATCATGCCCACAGGCACGAAGAAGATCGTGGTCAGGACTGCAGCGAGCACGGTGCGCGCGATGACCTCCGCGCTAGCCAGATAGTCCGGGCCGGTCTGGGTGGCCGTGACCGCGATCCCCAGGGCGATGGGTGGGATGAGCGTAAAGAGGGACATGACCAATAAAGCCCCCAGGACCTTGCCTAGCAGGTACCTTTCCGGTCGCAGAGCCCTGTAAAGATAAAGGACCAGGGAATTCCCCCTCAGGTCCTCGGAAATGAGGTCGGCGCATACCAGAGATGCGGCGATCAGGACGAAGATGAAGAGCACGTCATTCTGCAAGGTCTCCAGCATCATCTCCGTGGTGAGCGAATCATGGGGCGATAAGGAGAATATGAGGATCGGGAAGACCCACACCAGGATCGAACCGAGAATGATGATCCCGAGCAACCATTTGGACCGCAGCTTCTGTCGGAACACATGGTCGGTGATGACCAAGAAGCGCTTGGCGTGCTCCGTCCTCTGCCCTTTCCAAGGTTTGTATCGTATCGGATCCAGACCCATATGCCACACCTAGACCGAGCGGATGAAGACTTCCTCAAGCGTGCTCAGGTCCGAGGTCAAGGACCGGACCTGCACGCCGGCGTTCTTAGCTGCGGCGAAGATCTCGCCACTGGGTCCTCTCAAGATAAGGACCACGGTCACTTGCCCATGTTCCTCAGAGGTTGAGATCACCCTTTGTTCCCTTTCCAAGTACTTGATGAAGGAGGCCAGATCCTCAGGGATGCCACGGGCCACTAGTTTCATCCTTCCTTCTTGAGCCCCCAGGAGGTTCTTGAGGCTGCCCTGTGCCACCGCCCTTCCGTTGTTGATGATGATGACATGTTCGCACACCCTCTCCATGTCCTGCAATATGTGAGATGAGACCAGTATCGACTTATGACCCGCGGCTATCCGTTCGATCAGGTCCAACATCTCCTCCCGGCCGAGCGGGTCCATGCCGTTGGTGGGCTCGTCCAAGAATAAAAGGTCGGGGTCGTGGACGATCGCCTGTGCCAGTTTGACCCTTTGCTTCATTCCTGTGGAATAGGACGAAATGGGTCGGTATCTCTCCTCTCCTATACCCACGAAGTCTAGGACCTCATGGCTGCGAGGAATGGAATCGTTCTTGGACATCCCCGAGATCATCCCGAAATATGAGACCAGCTCGACGCCGGTCATCACCTCTACCAGGCAATCGTGCTCGGGCATGTAGCCTACCCTGTCCCGAATGGTCAACACATTCTGCTTGGAGTCCAATCCCCCGACCGTGATCGTTCCCGCCTTGAGGTTCCACCAGCCCTAGTACGGCCTTGATGAAGGTGCTCTTGCCAGCTCCGTTCGGCCCTAGTAAACCCACGATGCCTGTGGGTATCTCCATGGAAAGATGGTCGAGGGCCATGATATTCCCATACCGCATCACCACATCCTTGGCGGAGACGGTGCCTGCTGCCTCCTTGTCCTCATCATCATGGCCGCCCGTCCTCAAGGCATCGTTCATCGTCCTGAATTCCTATCATACAAATTTAATGGTATGGCCTACCTGATCATTTTCCCAGGAATGCCAGTGGTCGATAGGCAAGCTATGTTCTCAATTTCGTCATGCCTTTTTGGATAATTACAAATAGTCAATAGAATATAATGGTGATAATGGTGATAAAGATGACACACGCACCAAAGATTGGAAACGCATTATACGATGCGAGGTTACAAGAGAACTGCTTGCAGACACAGCGAACAACTTGGCAGACAATGTCAAGAATGGGCGACGACGTCAGATCAATTAAGAGACCAGAGGTCGTGAAAGAGCACCGAGAAAGGACCGAAACCGGCATCGGGGGCGAGCTATTCCTAAGAGGGGCCGCCATCAGCATCATCATATCTCTGGGGGCAGTCCTCTGGCTCTTAATCTGATGGTAGAACTCAAGGTATCTGACATGCACAGCCCCACGCTTTTCCATCAAGGGAGGTTTTAATCCCCATGCCGTTCATGCACCAGCGGTAGGAAGGTGCTCATATGACCGATGTCACCATAAGGGGCATTGACGACGAGGTCTATGCTAGGTTCGCAGCCGAGGCAAAAAGAAAAGGCGTTTCAATAGGGGAACTCACCACCGAGGTCATGAGGGAGCGGGTTGAGAAGGTCGCCAACCCAGGATATTGCATCAACAACATCGAGGAATTGGAGGTAATGAAAAGGGACCTGGAGTCGATGGACGGCCCAATATGTTTCAGCAACATCGAGGTCCTTTCGTTCGCGGATGATGTTGATTGGGATACATTCAAGGGCAAGGTTGGAAGCATGGTCAACATAGAAACAGTTTCAATCCCTGCCAATCTGACCAAGCTTCAGGTCTTGATCAAGGCGAGGAACGTCGCCGAGATCAAAGTCCGTAAGTAATATAATTTAATTTATATTAATAAATAAAAGTTAAGTTGTTAAAGGATGCCATCATCCCGTGGCGGAGACCGAACTCGGTTCCCCTGGCGAACTCCGGACCTTATCCCCACTGGAAGAGACATCTTCTATGCGATATCGATCAAGGGGAACGAACATCTCGAACCTTAATCCCCTTGTTCGGGTCTCCTGATTCTACAATATCGATCCCGGTGGTCCTCAGGATTTGCTTGGCGATGCAAAGTCCATGGTATCTGTCCTGCCCCTCACGGAATAAGGAGGCCTTTAGGTCAGGAATGATCCCGGTCCCATTGTCCTCGTATATGATGCGAACACCTTCACGCTCAACCTCATAGGTAATCCAGATCTTGTGGGCGTCGCCCTCGTTCTTGATGGTGAAGTCCAATAAGTTACGGAATGCCTTCTCCAGCAATGGGTCGGCCTGGACCTCGAGCTTGTTTGTGAGGTTCATGACGTATGCTCGTTCCAGTGGGGAGTCGGAAACGGCGTGCTGGATCGATTGATAAACGGATTGCCATACAGGCTCCGCCCCGATCGCGTCATATTCCTCAGCGAACTTGGCATGGGCGATGACAGTTGCCAGCAATCCCTCCATTTCCTCGAACCGCACTTTGGAGGTCTCATCTGCTGACAGGGATTCCATCTGCAACATATCTTGCAGAAGCTCCAGACGTTCCAAATCGTCCTTGCGGGTGACGATGGGTTCTTGGTCCGCTTTGGAAGTGGCGATGACCGATTCGGTCTCGATTTTGTCATGGGTTTGTATAGGTATAGGTACGGCCATCACGACTGGGGCAGGAACTGACTCGACCTGGGTGACTGGTTCGATTTCACTTGGATCGGTAACCTCAGGTTCCGATCGCCGATGGGACCTCGATCGGCGAATGCCTCTGAACTTTGGCGATCACCAGCGTTGCCCCTTCCTCCTCCTGGAACCTGCTCAGTTCGACGATCGCTGGAATGGACGTTCCCTCATGATGTCGTATCGAGGTCTCGAACCGATGCACTTCATCCCGCTCTGATGCGGTCTTCATCTCGGTCGCACCATTGGTCAAGATGGGTTTCATCGACGAATTCGCTGAACTTGCGACCTTGCAGTTCGGAAGGTCGGTAACCGGACAGATCGAACGAGGAAGGGGTGCTATGGACCACATCGCCGTTCTGGTCAATGATCGATAACCATTCGCTGGAAGTGTCCGCTAAAGCGCGGAATCTGGCATCGCCCGAGGTCGGCAAATTCTCTGAGCTGATCCTCTTCGGGTTGGCCAAAATGGTCAAGAAATAACCAGTGATGTCCCCTGATGGATCATGAAGCGGTGATGCCTGACAATAGGTGATAAAAGTGCTCTCATCCTTTCTCTTCGCGGTGAGCTCTCCCTCCCATTTTCCAATGAACTCAACGGAGGTCTTTATGACGCCGACCACCTCCCCGCTCAATAGATATCCTTTTAAGTTCGCCCCCAAGGCCTCATTCCTCTTCTCAAGATTCCATGCCTTGGCGAATGCTTCGTTCGCCTCTGTTATTAGGAACTCCGGGTCGGTGATGACGTATGCCACCGCCGATGCGTCGAAGGCGGCATTGCGTAGGCGCTGTGCCTCATCATGCCATCTCTTATGAACCGCATCCCGGACCATGTGTTCCAGTTCTGCGAACTTGGACTTCGGATCGCCACCCTTGCGGACATAATAATCGGCACCAGCGTTCAAAGCCTCGATGACGATATCTTCACTGCCGTAATCGGTGAACAAAATGAAAGGGATAGGATCGTTCTTGAGACGGAGCCTCTTGAGGAACTCCAGGCCTGTTCGCCAGGGCAACTGGTGCTCACACACGATCGCATCAAAAACCTTCTCGGCAAGCTTGTCGTCCGCATCCCTGACCGATAGGGCGAAGTCAACTCTAAGGTCGCAGGAACGCTCCAGGTAGGTCTTGCACAGGTGTAGCAGCGACGGATCGTTGTCAATCAGGAGTATGCTAATCATGCCGAGTACCGATTAATCAATCAGACCTCAGGATTTGAATAAAGTATTGGCCTGATTACCAATTAGCGGAATCAGGCCTTTTTGATGCCAGTTAGTCATTTGTTCTAGCTGCAGATTCGCAACGTGATAATCACGAAAACAGAAAGCACCTAGGAAGCAATCGTTCTAATTGCCCAAATTGCTCAGATCGAACGTACGTTCATTTCTTTAAATCCAAATGGCAATTCAAAAAGGGTTTTAGGATTCAATGAATTTCCTTAATTCGAGCTCCACATCTTCCCAAGTATAGGACGTCGGTTTTTGTAGAACATTGATCTTGATTATCGAACCCTTGATGGAATAGGTCCCTCTGATCAATAGACCAATGGCAGTTCCCCCTGAAAAATAACCCTCATTGACATCCCCTTCAAAACTAACATATTTTTTTGCAGCTGCGGCTTTGATCATGGCCAATTTTTCAGAAGGTTCTCCATTTAGTTCGATAACGAATTTTTTACCCATCAAACTACCTTGTCATTACTTGGAGATGGCTACTAATTAACTTATTCAATCATACTGGTAGCTACAACGACATAATATGTCTCCTAAGCCAAGTTTGCCATCCCACGGGGTCGATCCTTTTCACCTGGATGAATATCTAATTAAAATTAATGATTAAAAATATATTAATGAAAATTCCGAAAAGGTGCGGGCGACGGGATTTGAACCCGTGTTATGAGCTTGGCAAGCTCAAGTGATAACCAGCTACACTACGCCCGCAGGTGAACCTCGGTATAAACTGAATGCATTTAAACCTTATTGGTGGCTGGCGACGGACAACATCTAGCCAACAGCCACTTCGTGGACTTCAAATAAGCATAAGACATCACCGTTCCCGGGATGCCTCGTCGACGCCGATATCGGAGGGACAGGTCGCTCACACCTGTCCTCTCCATGTTCCTCATCGGGCTCTTCACCGTCATCGGTCTCAGCCCGGGCGCCCTGGTCTTCGACCTTGCTGTAGACACCATATCTCCCTATGTCCAATATGCGTTCCTGATAGTCCTTGCAGTGTTCATCTATTTCGTGTACGACTCCATCGTGACCCCGCTCAAACACCTCTTCGGAGCCTATCGGACCTGCGGGATCCTCGGTTTGGTCTCTCTTATCCTCGCCTTTCTAGGGGGCCTATTCCTCTTTGTCGAGATCACCGGTATCGTCTACCTTATAATTTCCATGGCCATCTGGAAGGTGGCCACCAGGTTCAGTTGAAAAAATAAAAAAAGTGTCAGAACGCTGATCGTCCGGCGATAATGGGGGATTTAGGGGGGATGGAACGGAGATATAGGGGGTCCGGACATCCTTTACGTTCGACGATACCGATTACGATACATCTAGGATATTACGGTTGCACGTCCTAGTGTCGAAAAACACGAACATTCGTGATTTTCTAGCGCCGACCTCACGGTTCTATCACGATGAGGATATCGCCGACCTGCACCGTCTCGACCATCTTGCCATGCAATGCCATTGATCTCTGTATCTCGACGATGTCCTGTCCCACCGGGACCTCCGTCCCGTCGGCGAGCACGATGATGGCGTTTCCTTCCACGACCGCCTTCCCAAAGCTCTCCGGCTCCATGGCCTTTATTCGCTCCACCAGCTCTTTGCCGTTGGCCTTGTACAACGGCCCTATCTTGGAGAGGACCGGCTTGACGGCCACGATGCGCTCCTCTAGCTGACCGGCGGTCTCCAGGCTCAGGGTCTTCGCCTTCACCGTCTCGGCTATGTCCCTCTCACAACCGTTCAGTGTCATGGCCCTGTTCCCGATGAGCTCCACTGAGCTCATCTCGGCGTTCAGCGCCATCTTCCTGTCCGATTTCCAGGAGCGCAGGGCGGAGATCACATCCTTGACCATTTCGCCCTTCATCTCGCTGTCTGGGTCGGGGGCGTCTGCCTCCGGCCATTTGCTTATATGTATGCTGACAGAGCCATCCATTCCGACGAAGCCGCTCTGGTAGGCATCCTCTGTGACGTGGGGCAGCATCGGTGCCATCATCTTGATTATGCCAAGATATACCGTGAAAAGGGTGTACCTGACGCCCTCGTCCTGGGGGTCGCGCACCCGATGCTTCACCATCTCCACATAATGGTCGGCGAACTCATGCCAGGCGAAAGATTCCACCTCTTTCATCGCCCGGTCGAACTGATAGTTCTCCATGAAGGTGGTGGCGTTCTGAACGGTCCGCGAGAAACGACTGAGGATCCAACGGTCGGTTACATGGAGTCCGACCTGGGTCGGCCTTGTTTTTACCACCGATTCCACGAACTTGCCCAGGTTCCACATCTTGGTGCATAGCTTCTTGCCATGGACCACGTCCTTCTCCCTGAAGGCGTTGTCCTCGCCCAAGGCGCACGTGCAGGCATAGTAGCGCACTGCGTCCGCCCCATAGCTCTCCAGGATGGGCATCGGGTCGATGACGTTGCCAAGGGAGGTATGCATCGGCGTCCCGTCCGGGGCCATGATGAAGCCGTGGATCATGATGTCGTTCCATGGCTTCACCCCAGTGATGAGATGCTCCCTAAGCATGGTGTAGAAGGCCCAGGTGCGGATGATGTCGTGGGACTGCGGCCTCATGCTCATAGGGTAGAGCTTCTTGAATCTCTCCGGGTCCCGCTCCCAGAACGTGCAGTACAGTGGTGACACCGACGAGTCCATCCAGGTATCGAATACATCCTGGCAGGGCAATAATTTTCCATTGCACTTCGGACATTGCGGTAGAGGGGGCTCAGAGATGGTGGGATCGATATAGCAATCCTCCTCCCGGGCTGGCACCACATGCTTGCATGACTCGCACTCCCATACCGGGATGGGTGTGGCAAAGTAACGCTGCCGGGAAACGACCCAATCCCATTGCAACGAATTGACCCAGTCCTGCAAGCGTACCTTCATGAACTCTGGGAACCAGTTGATCTCGTCCGCCAGCTTCAGGACCTCCTGCTTGAAGTCCATGGTGCGGATGAACCACTGCTCCACCTGCAGGAACTCGATGGTGGTGTGACACCTCCAGCAGATGCCCAAGTTCTGAGGTTGGTCCTCTTGCTTGGTGAGGATGCCTTCCTTCCTCAGGTCCTCGATCACGGCGGCCCGAGCCTCCTTGATGGCCATTCCAGCGTACTTCCTCGCCAGCTCGGTCATACGGCCTTGTTCGTCGATCCCCTTCTCCAAGGGCAGGTTGTACTTCATGACCCATTCCAGGTCGGTCTTGTCGCCGATGGTGCAGATCATCACTATACCAGTGCCGAAGGTCGGGTCCACCTTGTCGTCGGCGATGATCTTTACCTCCTTACCGAAGATGGGCACCAAAACCGTCTTCCCTATCAGGTGCTTGTACTTGGCGTCCTCAGGATGGACAGCGATGAGCTGGCAGGTGCAAAGCAGTTCTGGCCTGGTGGTGGCAATGAGGATGTGCTCAGAGGACCCCTTCAACTCGAACTTGAGGTAGTTCAGCTTCGTGATGTTGGATTCATGCTCCACCTCGGCGTCGGCCAGGGCGGTGATGCAACGGGGGCACCAGTTCACCGGGTAGGTGCCTTTGTAGGCCAACCCCTTCTTCAACATCTTAAGGAAGGAGATCTGGGTTATGCGACGGTAATAGGGGGCGTCGGTCTGGTAATAGACCGTCGGGTCCATGGACTCGCCTAGGATCTCGAACTGGCGCGTCATCTCCTGAATGAACGAGTTGGCGAACTCCTGGCACAACTTGATGTATTCCTGGCGGGGAACGGTGAGCTTGTTGATATTGTGTTTCTTCTCCACCTTGACCTCGACCGGGGTCCCGTTCACATCGAAGCAAAGGGGGAACATGACGTTGAAGCCGCGCATTCTGTGGTAGCGGGCAGCGAAATCGATGAGAGAGTATCCAGTGGCATGACCGAGATGCAATGCTCCAGAGGTGTAGCGGGGCGGGTTGTCGATCGAATAGACCGGCTTGTCAGAGTCGAAGTCGAAGTGGTAAATGCCCCTCTCCTTCCACATCTGCTGCCATTTGCGTTCGCTGGTGACCGCCTCGTACTGCGACATAACGTGGCGAGGGATAGTTTGCGGTTAAAAAAAGGTTGCTGACGCTCGCCACATCTGGTCGTTCATAGGTGCATTACCATCGTTCCCTGGTTCTCGGTCGATGATAACCATTGGGCAACGGATATGAACTGACCATTCGCTTCGGACTCGGTTATCATGCCCTTCTGCAACAAATGTGGGTCGAGCTTGGATGGCGTGGCACGGTTCTGCGGCCGCTGCGGCGCTCAGGTCCAAAATCCTACGATCCCCACCTCTCCAACCGTCATAGCTCAACCGATCGTGCCCCAGGGCAGTGGGAGAGCGCGTCCTGGTCGCCATACCGATGTGGCAGCCAAGATCTTTAGGGAGGAGGGACAGCTTCGCTGCGGTCATCACAGAGAGACGCCTCATCATGGCACAGATCACCAAGCAGGTCATGAACCAGGCCGTCACCGATGCGCGCAATCAGGCGAAGGCCCAAGGCAAAGGCTATTGGGGCCAGGTCTCTGGACAGATGGCGGCCTGGTCCTCTGGTTACGCCGACAGGTACCGGTCCATGGATCCCACGACCATCCTCAAGGAGACGCCTGGCAATTTTGAGATAAACAACAACGACCTGTTCGAAGTGGTGGTAAGATACAGCGTGGGCGGGGAGGAGGACCCGAGCTATTACGATGTAACCTTTGGAACTTCGAGGGGCAGTCACCAATACCAGATGGAGGACCGGTCCCAATTCGTCGAGGCTCTTGGTCGGTCCTACCCATCTAAGTTCAAGGCCCCATACGGACTGCCCAAAGGTGTCACCATTTCATTCTGAACTGAACCTCATCGACCATGATCAAATGGACCGCACGGCAGAGAACCGATTATAAAAAAAAGTGATTGGGCCAGAGGGTACGGTGCGGTACCGTTTCCCCCTGGGAAAGGGTTGATTGTCTCACTTGGAGCCGCGGCGCTTCTTCTCCACCCTGACCTTCTTCGTCTCGGTGACGTCCTTCTCAAGCTTGTCCATGAGGTCGACGGTCGCCTTCATCAGGTTCCAGTCCACCGCGGTGGCGGTGTAGGTGGAGTATTCGGTGTGCAGGCGGGCGTTCAACGAGTACTTGGCAGTGTTGCCCTCGTTGTTGTACTTGTGAACGTGCATGGAGAACATGAGGGGCCGTGTGATCTTGGCCACCTTCTGCAGGCCGTTCTGGATCTCCCTTTCCATGACGTCGAGGGAGAGGCGGTCCTCCTCCTCCAGTCCGGAGATCTGCATGTAGACCATGTCGCGGATGCGCACAGAGGCGATCATCTCCAGCACATCGTACTTGGTGATGACTCCCTTGAGCACGTCCTTCTCCACCACAGGTAGCGTGGAGATGTTCTTCTTCACCATCAGTTTGACCGCATCGCCCAAGGTGTCGCTCAGGACCGATGGTCATGGGCGAGTCATGCATCAAGGAGGAAACGGTGATCTCCACCGGGTTGTTCTCTGGCGCGTATGCTCCCTTCTTGATGCTCTTGGTGCCCGAACCGCCCCAGGAATAGTCGATGATGTCGCGGATGCCGATGATACCAGTTAGCGTGAAGTCTTGTCGACCACGGGTATGGTCCGATGTCCAGCTTGCTCATCAGCTCCATGGCATCCTTGATCTTGGACTTCTCCTGGACCGCCTTGATCTCGAGTGGACATGATGTCCTTCACCGTGATGTTGCGGATCTCCTTGATGTTCAGGATCAGCTTGACGACATCCTTTCGGGAGATCGACGCCGATGATGCTGCGAGCCCTTGGTGATGGGCAGGTTTCGGTAGCTGGTGGAGATGAACATCTCGGCCACCTCGGTGACTGGCGTCGATGCCTTCACCTTGGGCGGGATCTCCATGACATGCTTTGCCTTCTGACCCATGACCACGCTCTTCTTCCGGATCAGGGTGCTGAAGCTCACCACGCCTAGACAGCTTCTTGCCATCGACGACAGGGATCTCGTGCAGCTTCTCCTTCTTCATCTTCGCGACCACGTCGGAGAGCGCCATCTCCGGATCGATGGTGGCGAACTTGGTGGTCATCAGGTCCTCGAGCTTGTTGGCGTCGATCTCGGACCTCAGGATCTCTTTCCTCTTCAACGCCTCTATGTTATCTCCAACCATTCCAACACCTCATTGTACTTACTGGATTGTGATCTTGAAAGGGATTTTATATATCCACTTTACGGGTGGGTGATGCCCCGCCCCTACCTAAAGGTTTTCATGCGATGCCATCGAACGACTTTCCGTCGAGCAAGGCCTTCACCGCGTCCCACGGTCTTCTCGAACGGAAGGCGGACCTGACGGCTGGAATCGCGCTCACGCACAGTGACCGTGCCGTTCTCGAACACCTCATAGTCCACAGTGATGCAGTAGGGGGTGCCCACCTCATCCATGCGGGCGTACCTGCGTCCAATGGAGCCCGACTCGTCGTAATAGGTGACGATGCCGCCCTCCCTCAGTTTTCGGTCCAGATCCATCGCCTTCTTGTCCAGGTCGTCCCTGGCCATAAGAGGGAACACACCGACCTTTATCGGGGCCGCCTCATGGCTCAGGCCTAGCCGGGTGTACTCGCCATCTGCGGAATAGGCGTGCTCCAGGCAGGTGTAGAGGATGCGGTCCAGCCCATGGGACGGCTCAATAACATGAGGGACGACCTTGATTCCGTTGACCTTCTCTTTTATCCTCACAACATCGAAGTACTTGTCCGTGAGCACGAAGCGTTCTCCGTCCACATCCACTTCCACCTTGCCATCCTTCAGGCTGGAGACGTCCATCCCCTCCAGCGCCTTGCCGACCTTGGCGGACTTGGCCTTGAACTCGGGGCCGAGCAGACCGTATTTCGGTTTGAAGGCGTCCCGCTCCACCTCCTTCGGCTCGTCGAAGCGCTTGAAGGCCATCAGCTCCGCCCCGGAATATTGGGTGTGGCGGGACAGGTCCCAGCAGCCGCGGTCGGCCACCCCGACGATCTCGGTCCATCCGAAGCTCAGAAGAGCCTCGGCGTCCCAGCAGTCCGCCGCATAATGAGCCATCTCGGTCTTCAGATGCTGGCGGAACCTCATGCGCCTCGGGTCCACCCCGGCCCGGCGCAGGAAACGCTGCGTGACCCAGAGGAAATAGGCGATGGTCTCATGGGCGATGATGCCCTTTTCCACCGCCTCCCCGAAGGTGGTCTCGATCTCCTGCTCGTCGCTGTTCGGGACCAGTCTGACCTTCTCGTCCCTGACCGCCGCGAAGCGCTTCCAGCTCTTGTCGGCGGGGTCCACGAACAGCTCAGCCTCCATCTGGTTGAACTCGCGGAGGCGGATGACCCCCTGGCGCGGTGAGATCTCGTTGCGGTAGGCCCTGCCTACCTGAATGACGCCGAACGGGAGCTGCTCCCGAGCGTAGCGATAGAGATTGGGATAGTTGACGAAGATGCCCTGGGCGGTCTCAGGACGAAGATAGCCGATGCGGCCACTGCCTGGACCGATCTTCGTCTTGAACATCAGGTTGAACTCCTCGATGTCCGAGAGGTCCCCCTTGCACAAGGGGCACGTGATGTTCTCCGATTGGATCAATGCCTGCAGTTCAGCCTTGGACAAGGCGCCGGGGTTGGGGTGGAAGTCCTGGGCCAGGTGGTCGGCGCGGAAGCCCTCGCCGCATAGTTTGCAGGTGACCATCAGGTCCTGGAAGTTCTCTGCGTGTCCAGAAGCCTTGAAGACCATCTCCGGACCGACGATGTCGGAGTCTATCTCGATGAAGCCCTCCTCGAGGACATAGATCGACCGCCAGAGGTCGATGATGTTCTGCTTCATCGTCACCCCCAGCGGACCATAGTCGTAGAAACCTGCCAGGCCCCCGTAGATCTCATAGCTGGGGTAGAGGAAACCTCTCCTCTTGCATAGGGACAGGACGTCCCCAGAGTTGAACTGGGCCATGGGGGCTTCACTCCTTCTCGGCGAGTATGGAGATGACGTCGTGGTCGTAGATCATCGCCTGCAGCGTGTCCTTGGTGTCGCGGACCGGCAGCTGGCCGAAATCATTCTTGCGCATGATGCGAGCGGCCTCGGAGATGGAGGTCTTCTTGAACACCGTCACCGGGTCCCGGACCATGATGTCCTTGACCGGCATGCCTGGCAGCTCCACCTTGGAGAGCTCGTACCAAAGCTTCATGACATTCTTGAGCCCCTCGATGGAGACATCATCCGCGTCATCCTTGAGACCTAGATCGGTCAAGGGCACATTGCCATCCACGTAGGATCTGTTGAAGATGTCTCGGTCTGAGATGATACCGACCAATCGACCGGCCTCGTCCAGGACCGGTAATGCCGTGGACTTGCTCACCTTCAGGGTAACCGAGGCCACCGCCAACGTCGCCTCCTGATAGATGGGGACGCAGGCGGAGCGGATGATCTTCTCGATGGGGCTATCGATGCCCCTCTTCTCAACCACGGCCAGAAGGTCGGTCGGGGTAACGATGCCCACCAGCTTCTGATTGTCGACCACCGGTAGATGGCGGACGCGAGCGTCCCTGAAGATCTGAGCCGCATGTTCCACAGAGTCCTTGGGCCCTATGGTCACAGGGTCTCGCTTCATGATCATGGCGGCCTGGTCCTCGTCCGGTTTGGCGAATATGTCCTGCCTCGTGATCAGCCCGGCCAGGGTGCCGTCGTTGCGTCGCACCACCGGTAGGCCCGTGAGGTTGTTCTTGACCATGGTCTTGAGCACATCGATGCGGCTTCCCGGGACCTGCACGACTATCGGGTTGGACGTCATCACATCTTCGATGGTGGTCAAAGCTCTCCCTCCATATCGGTCCGGATGACCATCACAGGACATTGAGCGTAACGCACCACCTTCTCGGCCACGCTGCCCAACAGTATCTTGGAGACACCGGTACGCCCGAGCGTCCCCATAACGATGAGGTCGAAGTTCTTCGAGGCCTCGGTGATCTTACGGGCCGGAGCGCCCTCCTCGATCACCGGTATGACCTTGACACCTATCTTCTGCCCCTCTGCAACGATATAGTCCACCGCCTCCTTTCCTTCCTTCTCCAACAAGGAATAGACGGAGACGATGGTCGAGTCCATGGGGAAGTTGATGAACGAGGTCTGGTCCACCACATACATGGCCGTGACCTCAGCATCCATGGACTTCGCCAAGGCCAGTCCTTTCGCTATTGCGGTCTTGGTATATTCGCTCCCATCGGTCGGGATCAGTATCTTTTTGAAGGAGTTCATCGCCATCCTCTCCAGGTGTTCTTTCCCACGCAGACCAGCCTGACGTCGCGCTCGCCGGAACGGAGCACGAGGTCGGTCACCGGGTCCCCCTGCTTGGACCTGACCACCATGAAATCGCATGGTGACCCAGGCGTCATGCCTATATTATGCATCTCATTTAAAATTAACCTTCCTCCGCGGAATGCCATGTCCAGCACCGGTTCCATCCGCTGCACGCCTTGGCTGCGGAGCACCCTTCCAGCGAACTCCATCTCCGTGACCATGTCGGGTAGGGCGGTCATGGCGTTATCAGTCCCCAGGGCCAGGTCGACGCCGCACCGTACCATTTTCGCCAAGGGCGGCACCTTTCCGAAGAACATGTTCGATCGGGGGCAGACCACTATGGGCACATTCGCTCCCTTGCACAGCTCCAGGTCCCCACTGGTCGCCTCCACCATGTGGACCAAAAAGGAGGGCTTTAGGTCAAGCACCAGGTCGATGTCCTCCCGAACCCTCTCCGAGCAATGCAAGGCGAACCTCTTCCCTCGGGAGCGCGTGAGTTCCGCCACAGCCCTTAGCTCCTCATAGGGCCAGTCCATCATCGAGGAAACTCCGATGCCGTCCGCCACCTGAAGGATGCCCTCTACCTCTTCCCTGTCGAAGACATGGGCTTTCGGGTCGGCCCATGATGGACGGGGTGGCCCCGCCCCTCTTCACCCCTGCCAGGAGCTTTGCCCCCTCCAGACCGCCCTCTCGGAAGTCAATGAACCTCGAGATGCCGTTCTTGATCATCTTCCTCGATAGAAGATTGAAGGAACGCGCGATCTCCTCAGGAGGCGCCTGGGACAGGTACCTGTGCTTCAATCCATGAGGTGGCGCCACCACCTGCTCCAGGTCCAGTGACAGGTCAACCGGGACGCGGAAATCGGCGAGATGGGTATGAGCGTTGACGAAGGTGGGGAGGATGTATCCGGAAACAAGGGAATCATCCCGAGGGCCATCCCCCACCACCTTGACCATCCCATCCTCGAAGCCGATGTGGCCAGGACGGAAACCGGCCTCGGTGAGGATGAGCCCAGAGACATACTGCATCGTTACGGGATTGCCAGAGCCATTATTTCTAATTGCCTGGCTGGCCTAGCCCTCACAGTCCCACGGAATGGTTTTATTAGCCATGTCCACCCCTAATCATTCGGAGGTCCGCATTGAACTCCGGAAGTACTCTCGACGATCTCAGGCCGCTCCGCCTCTTGGTGGCGGTGGACGGTTCGGCGGGGAGCCTTATGGCCTTGAATCGGGCGGCCCAACTGTCGAAGGAGGTGCCGGCCTCCGAAGTGGTGGTGATCTACGTGTTGGAACAAGGCACCTCTGGGACATTGACCATCGAGGAAGATCCAGATGCGGAACGAAGGGCGGGATCGATACTAGAGGATGCCACCATCTTCATGAGGAACGAAGGGGTGGAAGTGACCGCAGCGATCTTGCGCGGACCGGCCCCTGCCATGATACTCGAGTACGCCGATGGCTTCAGACCGAACATGATCCTGGTAGGGAGCAAGGGCATGGGGCACAACCGCTCTGACGCCGTGGGAAGCGTGGCCGACGCGGTGAGCAGGCGATCGAGATGGCCGGTCCTGGTCGTGCGGTCCTGAGCCATTGGCATGGAGGGTGAGGATGATGGACAAGGTGAAAGGATTCGATATCCCGGTCGACGATATGCGAAGGGCAAGCGAATTCTACAAGGATCTGTTCGGGTGGGAGGTGGAAGGCATCGCTGGAAGTGGCGGTGATTTCCATTCGGCGAGGACAGTGGCAGTGGATGAGCAAGGGGAACCTAAGGAACCAGGCGGTATCAATGGTGGCCTTTATATCAGAGGTACGAACGGCCTGACCTCGACGTTCCTTGAAATAAAGGTGAGCTCGATCGACGCGGTCCTGGAAAAGGTGGCGTCTCTGGGCGGTTCGGTCGTCAGGGACAAGTCCGCCATACTCGATATCGCCTATTTTGCCGTGATCAAGGACAGTGAAGGAAATATATCGGACTATGGGAAGATAGGTGACCAGGAGGGATGTCAGAGCCTTCCGGATCGACCTTCAAAGGACTACATTCCATCCGTTGCGATATCCAAAACATCGTAAGGATTTTATACGGTATCCTGATTCTTACCGCCCCAAGGTGTAAACCAATGGTCGTCAAGGTCAAGAAAGAGGACTGTGTTGGATGTGGAGCATGCGAGGACGCCTGCCCGAGCGGCGCCATAAAGGTCGACGAGATCGCGGTCATCAGCGAGAAGGACTGCGTTGACTGCGGTGCATGCGTGGACGAGTGCCCGAACAAAGCCCTTGAGCTTTAAATCCATATTGAACTGAAGGAGCGGCTAGAAATAGCCGAAAAATCCCTTTTTTAATTTTCCTTCCGAACTAAGGGTTCATGTCCTTTTGAACATCCCTCATCCACTGGGATCTCCCCCTCATATCTCAATAGGAGGAGATGGCACCCCACGCAGCGGTGGCCATGGATATATGCACCCTTTGTCGCACTATACGCCAAGAGATCGCCTCTTAGAATGTACTTTGGTACATCGGTCCATTTGATCCACAGCGAAGGGCTCTGCAAGAATCCCTCCTCCATGGGCAACTTTACATTCTGGGCAATCCATCGATTATACCAATTCAATTGATTTTTTTTAAGGAGGTAAATACTTTTCCTCTGATAGGAGTCCGATCCATTGGGAAGTGGAATCCTTCGATACCAAATCGATTCCGCAAACGAACATTCGGACATATGAATTAAATATCATACCCATTATCCAACAAATCACTTTGAAGAAGGTAGCCATAGGCAGGCTCTAAAAGGTGGCCTAGATTGATGAATGACAGGGCTCGAGTGGAAGATTGACGTCCTTGCCAATGCCTGGAACGTCTTCATTCTCCCATAACCTTCAATCGCCCTAAAGGGGGAGACCTGGAACGAACGATAACTGTGTTGCCACCGTCAAGATCGACCAAGACCTGTGCAGTCGTTGCCTGGTCTGTTTCTCCCTATGCCCTTTCAATGCGATAGTCCGCGAACCCGAGGAGGGAAAGGTCAGGATCGACATCGAGAGATGCCAGGTCTGTGGGATATGCACCAGTGCCTGCCCGGTCTCGGCCATCGACATGACCTACTATGACTACGAAGGACTTTTAGACCAGATCCGTTCCGCCCGCAAAGAGAGAAAGGCGGACACATTGGTCATGATGTGTCGGGGGAACTCTCCCAACAAAGGGGAGATCGAACAGATCCTGATGGAACAAGGTCAAAAAGGTCATGATTTCGTGATCATGCGCGTCCCCTGCGCCGGACGCATCCCCACACCGTTCATATTCAACGCCCTCAAGTCAGGCTTCAGCAACATCGTATCGATCCAGTGCCATGACGATTTCTGCCGTATGAAGGAAGGCACCAAGATCGAAGCCAGGAGGATGCTCCTCGGCAAGGCGGTGATCAAGCAGCTTGGCTACCCAGATGATACCCTTAAGGTGGTCAAGTATTCCCGCAAGGCGATATGGGACAGCAAGGAGTGCGTCGGTTGCGGCAAATGTGTCTTCATATGCCCCTATGAGGCCATAAGGTCCGAGCCTTTCTCCTCACCGACGATCATCACCGAGAAGTGCATGGGCTGTGGCGCTTGCCAGATGGTATGTCCGCACAATGCTATTCATGTCAATGGTTATCGGTTCGAGGACATCCTCGCGACCTGCGCTGCAGCGGCGAAGAGCATGAAGGAAAGAAGTCGCAAGCCCTCCATTCTGGTGTTCAGCTGCCAATGGTCCGAGTACTCCGCGTTGGATGACCCACAAAAGATGTTAAAGGGCAAAAACGCCCTGATGCTGGAGGTGCCTTGCTTCAAAGGGATGGACCCATTGCACGTCGTTAACGCCTTCCATCAAGGGTTCGACGGTGTGATGGCGGTCGTCTGTTCCGCCAAGGATTGCAAGCTCCAGAACGGGCGTGACGCCGCGGAGCGCCAGTTGGAGGTCCTCCTGGGATATCTCAAAGGACAAGGTCTCTCGGACCGTTTCGAGATACATGAGCTATCGCCCAGGTGCGAGGGTGAGTTCGCCCGGAAGTTCGAAACATTCCACGAAAGGATATCCCTCCTCCCACCTTGCCCTTTGGCCGAAACCAAGGGGGTCGAGAAATGACCTACAAGATATTGGCCAAGAGGGATCTGGCCCACAAGATGACCATGTTCGAGGTGGATGCTCCGGAAGTGGCGGCCAAGGCTAGGCCTGGCCAATTCCTGATCGTCATCGCCAGGGCCGGCAGCGAGAGGATACCTTTGACCATATGCGACTTCGATGCGCAGAAGGGAACGGTGACCTTCGCGTTCCATGAGGTCGGCAAATCCACGAAGGAGCTGGCCACGTTCGCGGAGGGGGATGTCCTCCTCAATGTGACCGGACCTCTGGGCAACCCATCCGAGATCGGCCGTTTCGGCCGAGTGCTGTGCGTGGGAGGGGGCATCATGGTGGCCCCATTGCTCCTCCAGGTAAAGGCACTGAAGGCAGCTGGCAACGAGGTCACGACAGTGCTCGGTTGTCGGAGCGGCGAGTTCCTGTTCATGAAGAAGGAGGCAATGGCCCTCAGCGATGAGGTATTGGTGGCCTCGGACGATGGCACGGCAGGCGAGAGGGGGATGGACTTCCTAAAGGACCTACTGGCACGTGAGAGGTTCGACCGATGCGTGGTCATGGGGCCAGTGCTTATGATGAGGTCCGTCTGCGAAATTACGAGGCCATTCAACATTCCGACGGTGGTCACCCTGACCCCCATAATGATCGATGGCATGGGCATGTGCGGGGTATGTCGGGTCACAGTGAACGGCAAGATGCTCTTCGGTTGCGTCGACGGTCCGGAGTTCGACGGGCACCAGACCAACTTCGATGAGCTGATAAAGCGTCAGCGCACCATGCTCCCCGAGGAAAGGTTGAGCTCCATAATGTGGGAGTCGGGCGGGGGGTGCAAGTGTGAAAGGAAATGATCCTGCGCCTTCCGAGGAAGAGGTATGTTCCGAAAAGCATGCATCAGTGGAGATGCCGAAGCGCAGACCCGAGGAGCGCGTCAAGAACTTCGATGAGGTGGCCCTTGGCTACACTGAGGAGATGGCCGTGGAGGAGGCCCGCCGCTGCCTGCAGTGCAAGAACCCACAGTGCCGCAAAGGGTGCCCGGTGGAGGTGCCCATCCCCCAATTCATCGATTGCATCGTCAAAGGGAACTATGCTGAAGGTATCGCCACGATAAAATCAAAGAACGCTCTGCCCGCCGTCTGCGGCCGCGTCTGCCCTCAGGAGGAACAGTGCCAGAAGATGTGCATCAAGGGCAAGAAGGGCGACCCCATCAGCATCGGTCGGTTGGAACGTTATCTGGCCGACTGGGAGGGTCGGAACGGGGTCCAGGTCCCGGAGAGGGCGCCATCCACCGGCAAGAAGGTGGCGGTCATAGGGGCAGGCCCTGGCGGTCTTACCGCGGCGGCGGACCTGGTGAAGATGGGCCACGAGGTGACCCTTTTCGAGGCGTTGCATGTGGCCGGAGGCGTGCTGAGCTATGGCATCCCGGAGTTCCGTCTGCCCAAGGACATCGTGAAGAGGGAGGTCGAGTACGTCCAAAGCCTAGGCGTGGACCTTCGGTTGGGCAATCTCATCGGAAGGATACACAACATCCCCGAGCTTTTCGCAATGGGATATGATGCCATCTTCATCTGCAGTGGGGCTGGATTGCCTCAGTGGACCGGGTGCCCCGGGGAGAACCTGGGTGGAATTTACTCGGCCAACGAGTTCTTGATCCGGGTCAATCTCATGAAGGCGTATTCCTTCCCAGAGGAGGACACCCCGATCCGCATCGGCAAGCACGTCGTCGTGATCGGGGGAGGGAACGTGGCCATCGACTGTGCTCGCATCTCGATGAGGTTGGGAGCTACGGTCTGTCTCAATTACAGGCGTTCGAGGAACGAACTGCCAGCGAGGAAGGAGGAGATCGAGAACGCCGAGGAGGAAGGGTTGATGTGCAAGTTCCTCAGCGCCCCGGTGGAGTTCTACGGCGATGAGCGAGGTTGGGTCCGATCGATGCGCTGCACCTGCATGGAACTTACAGAGCCTGACGAGAGCGGGAGGCAGAGCGTCCAGCCCATAGCATGCTCTGACTTCGAGATACCGGCGGACACGGTGATCATCGCCATCGGGCAGACCCCCAATCCTATCATCCAGCGCACCACGGAAGGCCTGAGGACGAACCCTCGCAACGGGACTATCTCCGTCGATGCGGAAGGGAGGACCAACCTGGAGGGCGTTTACGCCGGCGGTGACGTGTCCACTGGAGCGGCCACGGTCATCAGTGCCATGGGGGCGGGCAAACGGGCGGCCAGATCGATCCATGAGTATCTCATGAACGGGAACGGCAGGGGGGGATGGCTCATTCACGGGAAAATGAAGGTGGCGTTCTATTGGGGGGCGAGCTGCGGGGGCTGCGAGATCGCGGTCCTGGACATGAACGAGCGCATACTCGAGCTCGTGAAGCATGTCGAGATCGTCTTCTGGCCGGTGGCCATGGATGTCAAGTACAACGATGTGGAGGCCATGCCCGATGGGCACATCGATGTCACCTTCTTCAACGGTTCCATCCGGAACAGCGAGCAGGAACACATGGCCAAGCTCCTCCGCGCCAAGTCCAAGACATTGGTGGCCTTCGGGTCCTGCGCCCATGAGGGCTGCGTCCCAGGCCTGGCCAACCTCAGCGATGCCAAGGGCATCCTGGAACTGGTCTACCATGGCGATGGCGACAGTTCTGAGAGATCCAGCGCGCTCCCGACCCCGAGCACCAAGGTGAGGGAGGGAACGCTTCACATCCCGGTCTTCCACGACACCGTGAGGACGCTAGGCCAGACCGTCGATGTCGATTACTATTTGCCTGGTTGTCCGCCACCCGTCGTCCTGATCAACAATGCATTGGATGCGATATTGAAGGGCGACCTTCCGAAAAAAGGGTCGGTCCTGGCACCGGTGCGGGCGGTATGTGACCAATGCCCGCGGAAAAGGGAGAACAAGAAGATCTCCAGCATCCACCGAGTGCATGAGATCGTGCCAGAGCCGGAACGCTGTCTGATGGAGCAGGGCATCATTTGCATGGGGATGGCCACCCGAAGCGGTTGCGGCGCCCAATGTCTCAAGGTGGACATGCCTTGCACCGGATGCGGGGGAGCGACGCCGAACCAATCCGACCTGGGCGCTGGCATGATCTCCGCCTTGGCCTCCATATTGAACCTGGAGGGGGATCCCGGCACCTATACTGAGGAGGAGATGATCAAGCTCATCTCCGATATCAAGGACCCAGTGGGGATCTTCTACATGTACAGTCTGCCCTCGTCCATCCTGGAGAGGAAGGTGATGAAGCAATGAAGGAGATAACCATCGACCCGATCACCAGGCTCGAAGGGCATGGCAGCGTGTCCATCTTCCTCAACGAACAGGGCGAGGTGGAGAACGCCTACCTCAAGGTCCCTGAGCTGCGGGGCTTCGAGGCCTTCTGCGTCGGACGCCCGGCCGAGCTCATGCCCATAATCACCACCCGCATCTGTGGGGTTTGCCCGGTCGCCCACCACTACGCCTCGGTCAAGGCCTTGGACTCCGCCTTCAAGGTGGACCCGCCATCGGCGGCGAAGAAGCTGCGCGAGCTCCAGTACATGGGCTACATCATCTACGACCACACCTTGCACTTCTATTATCTGGGCGGTCCTGACTTCATCGTGGGACCGGATGCGCCGGTGGGGAAACGGAACATACTGGGGGTGATCGAGAAGGCCGGTCTCGACGTCGCTAAGGAGGTCATCAAGCACCGCGCCTATGGCCAGAAGATAACGGAGATCATCGGTGGAAAGGCCACTCACCCGGTCAGCGGATTGCCTGGGGGCATGAGCAAACCCTTGAGCGAGGAGTCCCGCGCCTCCATCCTGGAGATGTCCAAGTCGTCGGTGGAGTTCGCCAAGTTCACCCTGCAACTGTTCCATCAGATCGTCCTGGACAACCCCCTGTACATGGGGATGATCCTGAACGAGGCCTACACCATGCGGACCTACTACATGGGTACCGTAGACGACCGGAAACATGTCAATTTCTATGATGGTGAGGTGAGGGTGGTCGACCCATCGGGCAAGGAGTTCACGAAGTTCAGGGCGGAGGACTATGCCCATCACATCAGCGAGAGGTCAGAGGCATGGACCTATTCCAAGATCCCCTACCTTACGAAGGTCGGCTGGAAGGGCTTCGTCGATGGGCCTGGAAGCGGCGTGTACCGGGTCGGTCCTCTAGGCCGTCTCAATGCCTCGGAGGGGATGGGCACTCCGCTGGCCAATGCAGAGTACCAGAGGCTGTTCGAAGCGTTGGGGAAGCCGGCCCATGGCACCCTGGCGTTCCACTGGGCCAGATTGATCGAGCTGCTCTACGCCGCGGAGCGGGCGGTGGAACTGGCGAGCGACCCGGAGATAACCAGTACCAAAGTGCGCAACCAACCGGGAGAGCCAGGCGAGGGCATCGGCATCGTGGAGGCAGCCCGAGGCACATTGGTCCATCACTATCACCTGGACGACGAGGCCTTGGTCAAGAAGGTCAATATGATCGTGGCCACCACCAACAACTATCCGGCGATCTGCATGAGCGTCCGGGACGCGGCCAAAGGTCTGATCCACGGTGGCAAGGTGGACAAGGACATATTGAACAAGGTGGAGATGGCCTTCCGTGCCTATGACCCCTGTTTCGGTTGCGCCACCCACTCCGCCATCGGACAGATGCCGCTGGAGGTCAAAGTGTTCGACCATGGCGGGCGGTTGGTCGACCGGTTGGAGCGCTGACCCATCGCCCAACCCTTATCCCATGCGAACCTATATCAGTCCGAGGCGGTGGCGTTGAGAGGACATGATGGAGGGCTCGAGATGGAGCTTCGAAATTGGCTGAGCGATGCCTCCGTCATCGTGGTGGCGGGGATAGGCAACGCCATCCGCTGCGATGATTATGTCGGGGTCCGGGTGGTTGAGGGCCTTAGAGGTAGGACATCGCAGGCAGTTCACCTCATCGAGTGCGAGACCGTGCCTGAGAGCTTCGTGGACGAGATCGTCTCCATCCAGCCCTCCCATGTCCTCCTCATCGATGCCGCGGTGCTCGGTCTTAGCCCTGGCACGGCCCATCTGTACGATGTCGAGGAGGTGGCCGATGTCCCGTCCATTTCCACACACACGTTGCCTCTGAGGGTCTTCAGCGACTATGTCGGGATGCTCACTGGAGCCAGGATCGCGCTTGCTCCTCATCGAGCCCAAGTGCATGGACTTCGGGGATGTGATGAGCGAGGAGGTCGAAGAGGCGGCGGCCAGGGTCGAGAACGCTCTTCTCGCCTATCTTCCCTGAATTGTGCCATGGACCTCCGGGTGTCGATGTCAACCTCTACCTACGCAATCTTTTTAGGTCATGGCCTGCAATGATGATGGGCCAATTGCATGGAATGGAGAGGACTGGATGAAGATCGTTGCGATAAATGGGAGCCCGCGGAAGGACGGGAACACGGCGAAGTTGTTGAAGAAGGCCACCGAGGACCACAAGGACACGGACCTGGTCTACTACGACCTCGTGGACATGAGGATCAAGGACTGCATCGCCTGCATGCATTGCAAGAAACATGACGAATGTTCCATCAAGGATGACATGACCAAGATCTACCAGGACCTACACGAATGCGATGCAATGGTCTTCGCATCCCCGATATACATGGGGGCGGAGACGGCATTGCTCAAGGCGATGGTCGACCGCATGTATGCGTTGCTGGCCCCTGCCCAAGGCCCGAAACGTTACGAGCCCCGTCTGGCCCCAGGCAAGAAGGCGGTGGCGATATTCACGGCGGGCAATCCACAGGCCAACGAAGTTCTGACCTACATGAAGGACAGATACTACATGACCATGGCCTTGCAGGGCATCTCCAAGGTCCAGGTGCACATCGTGGGAGGCACGTCCCCCGCCAGCGACATCATGGAGAGGGCGGAGGCGCAGAAGGTCGTTGCCGAGATCAAGAAGTTCATCGAGCACTGAGCGGGGGATGGAACACGACCTTCCGGGCGTTCATCGCGGTGGACGTGGAACCTCAGACCGAACCTGGTCAAGTTCCATCATGACCTGATGAATGTGGGCCCAGGCCTCAAGCCAGTGGACCTGGGCGCGGTGCATATCACCTTGAAGTTCCTTGGGGACACCGACGAGAACTTGATCCCACAGATCGAGGCCGTGATGAGGCAGGCGGTCCTGGGCATACCTGCATTCTCATTACGATTGACGAACGCCGGGTCGTTCCCCCATCGCCCTCCGATCAGGGTGGTATGGGTAGGCCTCAAGGGGGCAGAACCTCTGGCACAGATGGCCCAGGTATTGGAGGAAGGTTTGGCCATCATCGGTTTTGCGAAGGAGGACAGGCCGTTCTCCCCGCATCTGACCATGGCTCGGGTGAAGGACCCTAAGGCCTCCTTCGCCTCGGAGAAGATGGTGGAGCGTTACAAGGACCAGGAATTCGGTGAGCAGGCGGTATCCTCGATCAAGCTGAAGAAGTCCGTGCTCAGCCGAAGCGGCCCAGAATACTCGACCGTCCTCGAGGTCCCGCTTCACTGACCATATGACTCGAAGAGCGAGAACTCGGTGTGGCGCAGCATTTCCTGCGGGGGATGGTCCTTGATGAACTCGATGTTGTAGTTCCCCGCGTTGAAATCGGCGTTCCGCAATATGAGCCGGTGATAGGGTATGGTGGTCTTGATGCCGGAGACGGTGTAGCGGTCCAGCGCGTCCTTGGAACGGGCAATGACCTCTGACCTTGAGGCCCCGAACACCACCAGCTTCGCGAGCAGATTGTCGAACTCGGTAGGCACCACGTAGCCTTCATAGGCAGCGGAGTCGACCCGCACATTCTCGCCTGACGGCTCCATGTACTTCTCGATCCTCCCAGGCGAGGGCATGAAGTTGCTGAACGGGTTCTCCGCGTTGATCCTGAACTCCATGGCATGCCCCCTCGGCCGAACCGAGGAGAGGACTTGGCTCACATCCTTGTCCGCAGCGATGTTGAGCTGGATCTCTACCAGGTCCAGACCGGTGACCGCCTCGGTGATGGGGTGCTCCACCTGAATGCGGGTGTTCGCCTCCAGGAAGTTCAGGTCACCGTGTTCGCTCATGAGGAACTCGAACGTCCCCAGACTGGTATATCCAGACTTCTTGACCGCCTCCACGCACAGGTCCATGATGCGATGGCGCAGCTCTGGGCTGACCGCGGTCGATGGCGTCTCCTCCAGGATCTTCTGGTGACGGCGCTGCACGCTGCACTCCCTCTCGCCCAGGCAATAGGCGTTCCCGCGCGAGTCGCCCACCACCTGGAACTCGATGTGCCTCGCTTTGAAGAACGCCTTCTCCATGTAGATGGTGGAGTTCTTGAAGGCCTTTTCCGACTCGTTCTTGGCGTTGGTGAACGAGTCCTCCATCTCCTCGTCCGTGTTCACGACCCTCATGCCCCGTCCACCACCTCCGCCCGAGGCCTTCAGCATGATGGGGTAACCGATCTCCCTGGCCTTGACCTTGGCGTCCTCGGCGTCCCTCAACGGGTCCAATGTACCAGGCATGACCGGGACCCCGACCTTCTTCATGAACGCTCGAGCGGAAAGCTTGCTACCAAGGCTCTTCATGGCCCTTGGGTTCGGCCCGATGAACACGAAGCCCTCCTCCTCACAGCGTTGGGAGAACTCCGTCTTCTCGGACAGGAAACCGTATCCGGGATGGATGGCCTCGACCTTCATGCGGCTCGCCACATCGAATATCGCGTCCATATCGAGGTAGCCGATGCCGCTCTCATGCGCGGACAGCTCCACGCTCTTGTCGGCGAAGGACACATGCTTGCAGTGCTTGTCGGTCGGAGTATAGATGCCAACGGTAGGTATCCCTAGGCGTTTGCATGTTGCCATCACGCGTATGGCGATCTCACCCCGATTTGCGACCAACACTCTCTTGAACACGTTACATCCCTCACGGCAGGCAGGCTACCATGCGATTCCTTCGCAGGGTATATCCATACTTTTTAAATAATTTTCCTCTAACAATTGAGAGAAATCCTAACATTATTCGTATTGAATCTTCGTAAATATAGTCCTTTTGAATTTTTATTCGAATTAGATATCGTATGCCACAGGATGTCTTCGAAATTCGTAGATGAGGTTAGCCTCATTGTAGCGGTCTCGTTATTGACATCGTTCGGCGCATGATTGCTTTGTGGTCAAATGATCGCGACGAACAATAAGAGGCAAAAGAACATAAAAAGGGACGAGGGGGCAGGGATCGAGGGACTGCCCCTGCAACTGATGGTGCTGGTCCTAATCGCTGGCGTAGGCACCGCTGTGATGATGGGTTGGATGAGCGGTCTGTCCGCCCCCAGCTCGATCGGCTCCGTTCACGTCGACACCGACCAGATCGTGCTCCAGGACACGGACCATGACGGTACCTTTTCCGGGGATGGAGTGCGGATCACGATAACCGTCCTCGATCAAAATGGGGACACAGTGGAGGGCGCTACCGTCGTCCTGAGCGGTTGTCAGGTAACTGATGGCAATGGGAGGGCCCCTCATGGGGTGACGGATGAGAATGGAGAGGTTCGTTTCAGCCACCTCGATATCGCCTCCTTCGGCGGCGTGGCCTTCGTCAAGGTCACAGCCGCCAAGAGCGGGATGGGGACCGACTCCTCCACCAGCATCCCTGTGGTTTGCGGGTGATGACATGAGGATCTCTGACGACCATGGCCTTGAGGGCATGCCCCTCAAATTGGTAATCATTTCCATCATGATATCCATCTGCGCCCCAGTCCTTTCCAACGCCCTTCGATCCTACGAGGAGGAGTCCGGAACCATCCTTTTGCAGGATGCCTTGGAGAAGATTTGCGGCACGGTGGAAGAGGTCTACCTCTCAGGACCAGGTAACTCCCGGAGCCTGAACGTCCATATCCCAGAGGACCCAAGTCGCTTTGTGATGATAGGGGGACCGACCGGTTCAGAGAGTTACTCCATCGCGATAATCGATCAGGGGTTGGAGTTGGAGAGGGTATATCTGACCGACCCTGCCATCCGCCTCCTCACCCCCGGTGCCCATGGTCTGGTCCTTGAGCGCGATACCGTCGTCACCATCACCTGCGTGGAAGTGTCAGGGGAGCGCTGCGTGGAAGTGACGACATGATCGAGTTCTTCCTGTCCAAGCTCTGGGCCTTGGTCAGCGCGATGGCAGTGTTGGGCGTGGTCGTAACCAGCATCAATGTGGCGGTGCAAGTCGCCGTCGATCAGTCCAGGGAGGAAGCCTTCCAGAATCTGGTGGACTCACTCGGGGGGATGGATGAAGGCTCACAAGGCCACATGGAATTGGCCCTGAGCGAGGTCCTGAACGAAGACGAGGAATTGCGCATGGGTGGGGGCATCATCGAGCTAATCGGTTCGGACCATCATTTCGTGCGCTCCCTGCCAGGATCGGTCACGTTGTTCGGTCAGGACGGCGCTGAACTTCCCTCCGATCAGTGGCTCTCCCTGAGCTCAAGGTCGACCTTGCTACATCGACATCGACGAAGGACAAGGGGACACTCTGGTGAGGGTCTACGAAGCGAAGACCTTCACCATTCTTTCCACACAATCAACGAACCTCTTGGCGTCCATTTCGTCGTTGTAGATGTAGGTCGAGGCCCTTGCGCAACCTTCCAGGCCCCTCGATAGGAAATATGGATGGGAGCAGTGGGAACCAGAGCGGATCATGACCTGTCCGATCTCGTCCAAGAACATGGCCACATCATGCGAGGTCAGCCCTTTGACGTTGAAGGAGCAAATGCTTCCCCGTCTGTCCGGGTCGACCGGTTCCAGCAGCCTAACCTCCTCCAAATGGAGCAACCCGGTGGTCATTATCCGGTTCAGGCGACGCCCATGCTCCTGCACATCGTCCATGCCGACCTTCCTCAGGTATTCGACCGCCGCGCCTGCCCCAATAATGCCCGCGTAGTTTAGCAGGCCCGCTTCGAACTTCTCGGGGGGCGGTAGATAGGTCGCATGATCATAACTGGTCTCCAGCACGCTGCCTCCCCCGGACATCAAAGGTCTCAGCTTTTTGAGGTGTTCCGCCCTTCCGTAAAGCACCCCCATGCCGGAAGGGCCGAGCATCTTGTGGAAGGACATGCCAAAAAGGTCGATGCCCATCCTCACCATGTCCAAATGCATATGTGGGGCGGACTGGGCACCGTCCACCACCATCAACGCGCCATGGTCATGGGCCAGTTCGGAGATCTCTCGGACCGGAATGGTGACACCATTGACATTGTTGGTATGGACCATGCTTACCACTTTCACCTTGCGGTCCAATATCTCCTTGAAAGCCTCCATATCGAACAATCCTTCTTTGGTGGACCTGCAAAAACTACGGACTATGCCCTTCCGATCAGCGAGCTCCATCCAGGGGACATGGTTGCTATTATGTTCGGCATCGGTCGAGACCACGACATCTCCCCGTTCCAGGTTCAATCCGAAGGCGACGGTGTTCAAAGCCTCCGTGCACGATTTGGTGAATACCACCTCCATCTCGCTCTCAGCGCCGATGAAACGTGCTATCGTCTCCCTGGCCTCATCCACCTTCAGGGAGACCTGGGTGGCAAATCTGTGGACGCTCCTCCCACCGCATGCAGGATAGGACGTATAGTATTGGTCCATCGCCTCGATCACCTGCCTTGGCCTAAGGCTCTGGCAGGCCGAGTCCAGGTAGACCGGGGCCTCCGAGTCCTTGTCGTACAATGGAAAATCCTTGCGGATTCGACTGACGTCCATGGTCGATTGAATCCAGACCCTGATATTTATGGCCTTTTACTCTAATAAAAACCGATAAATACCTACAAGGCAGGATGGAGGGGTCGTGACTGGTCAACCCATCGTCTATTTCGACAACAGCGCCACCACGGCCATGGACCCGCGAGTGGTCGAGGCGATGGCACCATTCCATTGTGAACGATATGGAAATCCGTCCAGCATGCACCGCGCTGGAAGGGAGGCGTTCCAGGCGATGGACAAGGCGAGAGGGCAGGTCTCCACCGGCATAGGTGCGATGTCCAATGAGGTCGTGTTCACCGGGGGCGGGACGGAATCGGACAACCTGGCCATCATCGGTTTCGCGTTGGCGAACCGGTCCAAGGGCGATCATATCGTCACCACCCAAGTGGAACATCCTGCGGTCATCCGGGCCTGCGAATATCTGAACACCCTGGGTTTCACACCACCTTCCTCCCGGTCGATCGTCATGGGCTGGTCTCTCTGGAAGACCTCAAGGCGGCGGTGGGGAAGGAAACGCTGCTGGTTTCGATGGTCACAGCCAACAATGAGATCGGGACGATCCAAGACATCATGGCGCATCAGAGATCGCCCACGACAAAGGGGCCGCCTTTCACACCGATGCCGTGCAGGCGGCATGTCGAATGCCATTGGATGTGGCGAAGGGCAACATCGACCTTCTCTCCCTCGCCGCCCACAAGTTCCACGGTCCGAAGGGGGTGGGGGCCCTCTATGTCCGACATGGCACACCAATGAGCCCGATCGTGCATGGGGGTGGTCAGGAGAAGGGGCTGCGCTCCTCGACCGAGAACGTCCCAGGCATAGTGGGCATGGGCACGGCCATGGAGATAGGGCTTGCGGAGATGGAAGAGAGCGTGGAACGGATAGGGAGGATGCGCGACCACCTGGTCCAGGGGATGCTGGAACAGGTCGAGGGAGGCTTCCTCAACGGCCATCCCGTCCGAAGATTGTGCCACAATGCCCACGTCTGTCTCCCGGGCTATGAGGGGGAGATGATGGTGCTCGCCTTGGACCAGGCCGGTTTCTGCGTCTCGACCGGTTCGGCCTGTTCCTCCATAGGGGCCAGGTCATCCGGTACGCTCCAGGCCATCGGTCTGCGTCCTGAACTGGCCCGTTGCTCCATCCGGATCACTCTGAGCAAGTTCAACCGCGACGAAGAGGTCGAACGATTCCTAGGCGTCCTGCCCTGGGTCATGGGTGGGGTCAAAGGCGCCATGGATGCCATGCGCGGACATTGCGAAGGGCTCGGTAGCATTAAGAGATGACAGGGCATCTGGAGGGAGGATGACCTCCCTCAAGGTGAACCTTGCCGGAATCAAGATGTCCAACCCCACCATGCTCGCCTCGGGCATGATGGGCGAGACCGGGGCCTCATTGGCCCGGGCCGCGGACCAAGGCGCTGGCGCGGTGGTTACCAAATCCATCGGTTCAGAGCCGAGGAACGGGTACAAGAACCCCACCATCTTCGAATGCGAATCATATTTTGTCAATGCCATGGGCCTGCCTGGTCCGGGCATCGAGGAGTTCGGGGGGGAGATGGAGGGAGGCCAAGAAGGGCAAGGTGCCGGTCATCGGGAGCATCTTCGCGTCCAGTCCCCAGGAGTTCGCGCTTTTGGCCGTCAAGATGGAGGAACATGGCGCGGCCGGGGTGGAGCTGAACCTAAGCTGCCCACACGCCAAGGGTTACGGGATGGAGATGGGCATCGACCCGGAGATGGTGGGCAAGATAGTCCGGGAGGTAAAGTCCGCGGTCAGGGTCCCAGTGTTCTCCAAGCTCACGCCCAACACGCACCGCCTCATCGACGTGGCGAAGGCGGTGGAAGGGGCCGAGGGGGACGGCGTGGTGGCCATCAACACCTTGAAGGCCATGGCCATATCCGTGGAGTTCCGCCGGCCGGTGCTGTCCAACCGGTACGGTGGCCTTTCCGGGACGGCGGTCAAGCCAGTGGGATTGCGATGCGTGTACGACCTGTATGACAATATCGACATCCCCATCATCGGCGTGGGCGGGATCAGCGACTGGAGGGATGCCATGGAATACATGATGGCCGGTGCTTCGGCGATTCAGGTAGGTTCGGCGATCGCCACCCGAGGTTTGGGCGTCTTCAGCGAGATAACCAAGGGGATGGATGCCTACATGGAGGAGACCGGTTGCCACGACCTCCGGGAGCTGGTGGGGGTGGCCCATGAACGCTAATCTGGTGGTCAAGGTGAAGGAGGTGGTCAGCGAAGGCAAGGGCATGACCACCTTGCGTTTCGACCTGGACCGGACCGCTCGCCCCGGTCAGTTCGTCATGGTCTGGGTGCCAGGCGTCGATGAGGTGCCCATGTCCCTTTCCTACATCGGGAAGACGAAAGGCATCACCGTGCGAGCAGATAGGGGAGGCCACCAAGGCGCTCTCCGAGGTGAAGGTCGGGGAGATGATCGGGGTCCGAGGCCCTTACGGTCGGGGCTTCTCCAGGCCTAACGGACGTTACCTGGTGGTGGGCGGGGGCACAGGGATCGCCTGCGTCATGCCAGCGGTGGAGGTCTCAGGAGACCGGACGGTGGTGGATGTGGCGCTGGGGGCTCGCAACGAGGGCGAGGTCATATTCGAGGACCGGGCCCGAAAAGGGTCGGAAGAGGTCCAGATATCCACCGATGACGGCAGTCAAGGAAGGAAGGGGACGGTGGTGGCCTTGGTCGAGGAGATGTTGGCCAAGCGCAGCTACAGTCAGGTATTGGCCTGCGGGCCGGAGAGGATGCTGTACTACCTTTTAGAGTCGTGCAAGAAGTTCGGTGTGGAGAGCCAGATGTCCTTGGAGCGCTTCATGAAGTGCGGTTCCGGACTGTGCGGTTCCTGCGTCATCGACGGCCGGCGGGTGTGCGCCGACGGACCGGTCTTCTATGGGAGGGAGATCGATGAGATGGCGGAGTTCAACCGCCTGAAGCGCGACGAGGCGGGCAGGATCATCAAGCTCTGATCAACCGCTCAAGGTCATGGTCACTATCTGCTTGAACTCGTCCTCGCTGACCCGGCCCTTCTTCTCGCCCATCCTCTTCACCTGGGAAAGGATGGAGTTGAGCTGCTCCTCGGTGGCCTTCTTGCCCAGCTCATCGACCCGCTTGCGCACATAGTTGATGCCAGTGTGCTTCCCCATCAGGATATGGCGCTTGTTCCCGACCGCCTCGGGCGGGATGCTCTCATACGTGAGCGGACATTCCAGAATGGCGGCGACATGGATGCCGGACTCGTGGGAGAACACGTTCGGCCCCACCAGCGGCTGGTTCATGGGGCGAGGCAGGCGGGTATAGGTGGCCACGAGGTCGCAGAGCTCGGTCATCTTGCTGCAGTCGATGCCCAGGTCGCAATTGTAGACGTACTTCATGGTGGGCACGAACTGTTCCAATGGCAGGTTGCCCGCCCTCTCCCCGATGCCGTTCACGGTGGTGGTCACCGCCTTCGCACCCGCCTTGATGCCGGCGATGGCGTTGGCGAGGACCAGACCGAAGTCGTTGTGAAGATGCAGGGACACCGGCGTCCTCACATTGGCACAGATGTGCGAGACCATATGGGTCATGGCCTCCGGGGAGGCGCATCCCACCGTGTCCGTGATGCCCAACCGGACCGCTCCGGACCTCTCGGCAGTATGGAAGACCTGAAGCAGGAAGTCGAGGTCGGTTCGGGTGCTGTCCTCGGCGCTCAGGCTGGCCTTCAACCCCCTTTCGCGGCAGTAATCGATGCTCTCGGCCACCTTCTCCAGGATGAACTCCCGGGGCTTCTTGAACTTGTACTTCAGATGGATGTCCGATGTGGCGATGAAGAGCAGCACCATGTCCACCTCTGCCTCGGCGCAGGCATCGATGTCCGCCTTCGTGAGGCGGCATAAGGACAGGATGTCGGCCTTCAGACCGAGGGAGGAGACCTCCTTGATGGCCTTCATCTCATTCTCCGAGACGGCGGCGAAGCCAGCCTCTATCTGAGGCACCCCGATCTCATCGAGCTTGATGGCGATCTCCACCTTCTGCTCGTTGGTGAACGCCATCCCTGGCGTCTGCTCCCCGTCCCGCAATGTGGAGTCATAGACTATGACGTCGGTTAGGTCCAGCTTGGGATTGTAGGGGCTCAGTGCCGTAAGCTGCATGTTCCTTCGTTAGCCTCAGCGGTTAAATAAGTTTTTTCAGGGGCAAATACCTCCGAGGTCCAAGGATCCCATGGACAAGCCCGCAGGCCGCCCAGCTCATTTCATAAAGGTCATCCATGGCAACATGGAGCTGAACATACCGACCTCGCTCTTTGAGGAAGGCACGGCCAAGGTACGACCGAACGAGGCGATGAAGTTACGGGAGAAATTGAAGTGCCAGTATCCTTGGCTGACGGACAATGCCGTGGACGTCATCTTGAAAAGTTCCAGCGAGGAGATGTCCCGTTTGATCGAGCAGCGGAAGTCCGCTGCCCAGAAGGCCCGGGAGATGCTGAGGTCGGGTCGATACCAGACAGGCGTTGGACTTCCTCGATGTCCACCTGGACCTCTACCCCGAGGATGTCGACTGCTGGTACGTACGGTCCGAGGCCCTGTTCAAGCTTGACCGTCCCGAGGAGGCGTTCCGTGCCATGCGCCATGCGCAGAATCTCGGGCAACAGAAGCGGGGGAGTTCAACGACGGTCCGAAAATAAGGCGTTTATGGCCGCCGCGACCTCCAAGGTGGTCGCCCCCCAGGGCACCATGGCTATGCTGCCATGCACCTCATGACCCTCCTTCACCTTGCAACATTTGATGATCGTGGGGACACCATCATCCATCACCAGGTTCTTGGGGCACATGTCCACGGACTCCGGGTCGTATCCGTACACGGAACGGAAGATACGGCGGGAGAGGTCGCATCCCACCAAGGTCACCTCCTCAAGGTCCAGGTCCGGCGTCTCATCCAGGTAGAACACCTTCTTGCGTGAGCGCAGTCCGGAGGCCCGGCAGGGGAACATCACCGCCTCGGTGCGCACCCGGGCCTCCATCTCGTTCAGGTCTATGTCCTCCACCAATGGGACGATGGGAAGTTCCACCAGCCCGGTGGACAGTGCCCGTCCCACCAGCACGGAGAGCTTGGAAGGTCTTGGTGGTACGACGTCCAATATCCTCAACCTCAGGACCCGTTCGACCTTAAGGAATGACACGTGGTTGAACATGCCTGATACCACGACGGTCCTTCCGTCGTTCTTGACGACCTGTTCTGCCATCTGGGAGACGTTCAGCACATCTATGCCGTCGTCCTCGATGAAGACCGAATCGCTTGGAAGTGATACTATCTCGACATCGACGATGTCGCGGAAGAGCTCCTTGCCCTTTGCCTTTTCAACCCTGATCACGGCCGTGTCGTTCCCGTATCTGAGGACCATGATAGTCAGTCCTGGTGTAGGCCTTCATGCCCAAGGCCTTCTCAACGATATTGCTCCTCGGTCAGGGGGAAGTCCACCTGGCGCAGTGAGACGTCCTTGCAATGATCGGGAATCATCGATGGCATATTGTCAATTCCATTATTTCTCATATCTGGATAGGGTGATGGGCTTACTGTTCGATCCTCCCAAGGGTCGAATAATGCGCCCCACGCAGGAATGGTGTCACTAATGACATTGATAAATAGAGGGGGGTAGGATTATGGATCAACCTCTAGTGGGGGGGTCTCATGGCCGATGCGTTGATCGTATTGTTACAGGTATTTGGGCTTCTTTTCGTGGTCGGAAGCATGCTGGCGATGGGATTCAGCCTGACGTTGAACATGATCGTCCAGCCGTTGAAGGATTGGAGGCTTGACCTGTTAGGTCTCATCGGTAATTTCGTTATCGTCCCTGCCATCATCATCGGGACCGGTTCGGTGCTAGACCTGCCAGATGATGTAAAGATAGGGTTCTACATTCTTGCATTGGCAGCAGGGGCGCCGTTCCTCCCCAAGTTGACGCAGTTCGCAAAAGGGAACATAGCCTACGCGGTTGGCTTGATGACCATGTTGATGGTGGTGTCGATCATGGTGCTTCCATTGGTGCTACCGCTGATCGTCGAGGGCGTCAAGATAAATCCTTGGGACGTGGCAAAGCCATTGATATTCCTGATGCTGACCCCTTTGGGGATAGCGTTGTTCATCAAGCAAAGATATCCGGACTTTGCAGACCACGCCGCGAAGCTCCTCAATTCCGTGACGACGATCAGCCTTTTCGCATTGTTGTTCCTCTTCTTTGCCCAGTTCTGGGAGCAGATCATCGATACGTTCGGAACTGGAACGATAGGATTCGCGATATTCTTTATCGCGATCGCGCTTGTCATCGGTTATTTCCTAGGTGGAAAGGATCAAGGGACGAAACGGGTGTCCGCCTTAGGCACAGCGCAGCGCAATATCGCAGCTGGCATACTGACGGCCACTGTCAATTTCCAGGATAGGCCGATGGTCGGTGTGACGGTGCTCGTCGTCTCATTGGTCGGGCTAGTCATGTTGATGATCTTGGCCGGGGAATGGGGGAGGAAGAAATCCGACGAGGGTTCAGCCCCGAAGAAGGAGAGCCCGGTCTCATAGGGTCATATGGAATGACCATCGATGATCCCATAAAAAAGGAGCCCCAACCTTCATTCATCCGATCATTTTATTAAATGTCTAAACGGAAATATATCAAAAGGGACATTCAGGATGTCAGGGATGGCGATGCACGAAGGTTTGGAGGTCAGCGTCAGCACCATCAGGGAACGTCTTTTCATGGAGAGGCTGCGTCTGGTGCAGCCGGAGAAGGCCGATGCCCTGCCTAAGATGAAGGTGAAGGACCGCGCCCGCTACATTGAGGACAACTGGAAAAAGCTCTTCCCTGGTCCCGACCCGGCACTTTTACGGGTCGTGAAAGGTCCGGTGCAGAAGTTGGTGACGAAGGGTATGGACGGAGAGGCGGACGAGGTGGTGCACTCGCATTTGGAGCCTCAGATCAAGGCCAAGATGCACAACACCACTGGAGCTCTACATCATCATGCTCCGGTATGCCTACAATGTCAAGGACCACACGCCGGAGGAGCAGAGCCGACTCCTGCTTGAACTATTACCTGTTGTTGGTAGAGGGCGTCTATACCGCCCAAGTGAACCTAGTGGCCTATCTCCTGACCAAGGCCGGCGCGACATATCGGTCGTCCAAGGCGGTGAGCGAGCACGGCCATCAAGGCGGTTCGCTGGGCATGATCGAGGAGGACAGCCTATGGAACAAGCTTCGTTTCCTGGAGGAGAACGGCTTCGGGTTCATCGTGGAGGCGTGCGACAGACAGCTCCGCAACTCGGTGGCGCACCTGGATTTCATCGTCTTCACGAACGGTTGCGTAGGTTACGGTGCCAACCAGAGGAACTCCAAGATCATGAAGTACGAGGAGCTCGTGCATAAGGTGGAGGCATTGAAGTCCATATCCGACGCCATGGACCTGGCGGCGACCGAATCGGTACAGGCCTGGAGGGAGGAGGCCAAGAGGCCAAAGCCCAAGCCGGCACGCGAAGAAGGCCAAGGAAAAGGACCCGGTGGAGATATTGCGTCAGGCAGAGACCAGGCCATCGAAGTCCCGCAAGGCGCAAGGGGATGGCGAGGTCAGGCTCTGACAGTCATCTTAATATCTTAGTAAAACATCAGGAGGCAATGGACAAGAACCAGCTGGCCTTGGTCGCGGTGCTTGGAGGCATCGTTGTTTTCATGATCAAGCTCAGCGCCTATTTCGTTTCCAACTCCATAGCTCTCCTCTCAGACGCACTGGAATCGATCATCAACATAGTGGCGTCGATCATGTTGCTTTTCTCCTTGAGGATCGCGGCCAGACCGCCTGATGCCGAGCACGAGTTCGGTCATAAGAGGGCCGAGAACATCTCCTGCCTGATCGAAGGCATGTTGGTCCTGGTGGCCGCCTTCTTGATCATCGAGGCTAGCCTGGGCCGAATATTCGATCCAGTAGAACTGAGCTCCGTGGACCTGGCGCTCGTCATATCGCTTTCGGCCACGGGGCTGAACGCCTTGCTGTCCTATTCGCTCTGGAAGGAATCAAAGCGGTCAGGGTCCATCGCAATGGAGGGTGATTCCAAGCACCTACTTTCGGACGTACTTTCATCGCGTCGGAGTGGTGGTAGGGCTCTTCATCGCCAGCGTAACCGGGTATACCATATTGGACCCTTTGATGGCGCTGGTGGTGGCCGCGCTCATCATCAAGATGGGCATCGGCCTGCTCAGGAAATCGAGCAACGATCTCATGGACCACCGCTGCCCTGAGTCAGAGCAAAAGATCGCCGAGGTAATGAAAAGGGACCACTCCTCATTGGAATATCATGATCTCAAGACCCGCAAGAGCGGAGACACGGTGTTCGCGGAGATGAAGGTGTGCGTGGACGGCGATCGCACGGTGAAGGAAGCACACGAACTGACCGAGAGGATCGAGAAGGACCTGGAAAGGGAAGTACCAGGCATCACGGTCATCATACATGTCGAGGATAAAGAGAAATGCGGTCTGAAAGGGGCGACCGAGCAAAATGCATGATACGTCCGGTCAGTCCAACATAGTATCCAACCCGCATAACCAGGAATAAAGGTTTAATATCCCGGATGGAATCAGCCTGGTCAGGCCGGGATGACAGAGCGGCCATGTGGCGGACTGCAGCCCATATGGCGGATATCCGCATACCCGTGTTCAAATCGCGGTCCCGGCTCCACTTTCCCTTCCATTTTCCCGCTCTCAGACGTCGATGAACATCTCTTTGATTGGAACGCCCCAAGAGGAACCCATCCGTTCTGACACGCCGCGGATCGCTTCTGGCCTACGCTCGGCAAGGCTAATTTTCTTCCCATTCCTCAGGTTCGCCCTCAGTTTCATTCGGGGGTTGATCTTCATCATCTCCGCAGACCGTGCGTTGCCTTCCTTGATGAATCGGAAGATCACCAATTCCAAGCTCTCGATCTGCTCCCGCGGCAGGAACTCCGGCACGCCCTTGACCTTGCCCAGAACGCTCTGGGGCGGCACTAGCCCATCGGAATACACCAGCAGGGGCTTGGTTATCGGTGAGAAGGAATAGGACATGAACATAATCTGGAACATGGCCATGACCGCCAAAATGACCAGGAACAAATACCTCAAAGCCCCCAAGGACTCCCCCTCGGGCAGGATGAAGAGGCCGTAGCCCACCATGGCCAGGGCGATGATGTCCACCACGATCGATACCTTGATCGCCTTGCCTTTTGCCGCCGCATCCTCCGGTTCTGGTTCCAGTCTTTCCCATTGGACATGTTCAGACGCGTTCATCCTCTTCCTCCATCTAGATGATGGCGGCATTGCCTCCACACCCATATCTCTTTTTGGTGAGGATTTGATCTAAGCAACTGTTCGGTTCTCCATCAATCTTGACAAAGCCCATTCCAACTCGTCCCGAACCTGAGGGTCGGGCTCGGTCCCGACCATGGCGCTCAGGACAGGCACGCTGTCCTTCGAGCCTAACATGGCCAAAGCCCATGCCGCGTGACCTCGAACCAGTGGTTGTCGGTCGGACAGGGACCCCTCAAGGGTCTCTATGAAAGAGATGTCCCCCGAATTGCCCATGGCGATCATGGCGTTGCGTCGCAGCAGTTCGGGGTCCAGAGAGGGATTTCCGGACCGTGCCAACAATCCTCTGAGCTCCTCTGGGCTCTGCTTTTGCTACCCAGCGCAGATCCAAACCGTCGCCCATGCCGACACTGAAGCGGTTCTCCAGGTCGATCAATGGCGGGACCGACTCATTGCGGGGGCAGACCTCTTGGCACAGGTCGCATCCCAATATCCTCATACCTACCGCCTCCCTGTGCTCGACAGGCACTGGACCAGGTGAGGAGAGGATGGTGGAAAGGCAGCGACCGGAATCGAGCACGTAAGGTTCCTTTATGGCTTTGGTGGGACAGAGGCGGAGGCATCGTTGGCAGGCGCCGCATCGCGGTTCCGATTCCTCGTCCGGCCTGAGCTCCAGGTCCGTGACCACGGTCCGGAACAGGAGCCAAGATCCGAAGTCCTCGTTCTGGATGTTGGTGTTCTTGCCATAAACGCCCACCCCAGAACGATGGGCCGCCGCCTTGACAGGCAATTTGACATCGATGGCCTCGGCCCCATTTCCCCTTAGATATTCGATGAGGAGGTCCTTCTTGCCATCAAGGTAAGGATAGAAATCATACCAGTGTTCTCTGGCCACCTTCCCTCCTAGCACATCTCCACTCCTACTCCAGGAACGGGAGTTAGATACCTGATCCCGATGACGATGATGGACCGGGCGGAGGGCAGGGAACGCCTCGGGTCGGCCCAGGTCTCCATCGAATCGTCGTCGTTAGGCAACATGGACGGCGGAACCCTCACCCAACCGTTCCTTAGGCCGAGCCCCATCTCCTTTCGCCATCTGGAGAATGGCTGGGCATCGGTCACGCCGACCAGGTCGATGTCGATGGAACGGCAAAATTTCTTGATGTCGTCAGAGGTGAGCATGGTCCTCGACCGGCCTCTCATCCACCTCTATTTGAGGCTTTCAAACCATCTCACCATCTTTCGTGGTGGACTATCTCGGCCATATCTTTGCGGTTCTTGCTGCCGATGAGGGTACGGGTCATCCTGTCCCTCAGGCCCTCCTTCTCCGCCGGGTAGCCCAAGGGGGTGATGGCCACCACCTTGATGCCATCGGGAATGCCTAGGGTCTGCTTAACGTGTCGCCTCGTCGAAGACCCCCAACCAACAGGTCCCGAGCCCAAGGTCGGTGGCGGCCAGGACCAGCTGCTGCATGGCGATGCTGACGTCCACCAAGTAATATTGGATACCGTTCCTATCGCCGCTCTGTCTCGGGTCTCCGCAGGCGACGATGGCCAGGGGGCGCCCTTGAGCCAGCCGTTGACATTGCCCCCAAGCCTCTTGATGACCTCTTTATCACTGACCACGATAAAGCTCCAGCATTGTTTGTTCTGCCAGGAGGGGGCCAACCTCGCCGCCTCCAAGACCACGTTCAGTTTCTCCTTCTCCACCTCGCCTTCTCGGAAACTGCGCACGCTCTTCCTCTCCCTCAGCACATCCATGAGCTCCATTATCGCACCTCTGTGGAATGGAATGGATGGACCGATACTCAAATGCTAGGTTCGGGCGAATCAGTAATTACCCTGACGCGCTATATCGAGGGCGATATCATGCTCTATGACAGCATCCTTCAGACAGTGGGTCGGACGCCGATGGTGAGATTGAACAACATGGTGCCATCAGGCTCGGCCGAGGTGTATGTCAAACTGGAATCCTTCAATCCCACCCATTCCATCAAGGACAGGGCCGCTCTGGCCATGATCGAGGAGGCAGAGAGGGCCGGTAGGCTGAAACCGGGAATGTGCGTCGTCGAGCCTACGTCCGGAAACACAGGCATCGGATTGGCCATGGTCTGCGCGGCCAAGGGTTACCACCTCATACTCACCATGCCAGAGAGCATGAGCCAAGAGAGGAGGAAGCTTCTCAAGGCGCTAGGGGCCGAGATAATCCTCACCCCGGCCGGGGAGGGCATGGCCGGGTGCGGTGGCAAAAGCTCGAGAAGTGTGCCTTTCAAAGGAAGGGAGCTTCCTCCCCATGCAGTTCGAGAACAGTGCCAATCCTGATGCCCATTACCGTACCACCGCCCAGGAGATATTGGCCGACCTTCCGGACGTCAACGCCATCGTGATGGGGATCGGGACCGGGGGCACCATCACCGGCGTGGGGAGGGCCATCAAGGAAAGGAAGACCGGTGCCTGGATCATCGGGGTGGAGCCATCGGCATCGCCCGTGCTCAGCCACGGCCGGCCCGGACCGCACCGCATCCAAGGCATCGGCGCTGGCTTCGTGCCCAAGGTCTACGACCGGACGGTGGTGGAATGGGTGGTCGGGGTCAAGGACGAGGAAGCCATCGCCATGACCCGTAGACTCGCCAAGGAGGAGGGCATTCTGGCCGGCATCTCGAGCGGGGCGGCCTTGCATGTCGCGATGGAGTTCGCTCAGCAATTAGGGGCAGGGAAGAAGGTGCTGGCCATACTTCCGGACACCGGAGAAAGATATTTGAGCACTGACCTATTTTCTGACTAGGGTATGAGCTGGAAGGAAGACGTCTACACCGTGATGGAGCGGGACCCCGCGGCCAAATCGTTCAACGAGGCCTTCTACTTCAGCCCAGGCCTCCACGCCATACTGCTCCAGCGCATCTCCAATCGTCAATACAAGAAAGGCAACTTCATGATGGCCCGGGCCATCAACTACTTCGCTCGATGGATCACCGGAGCGGACATCCATCCCGGGGCGACATTGGGCAAAGGGTTCTTCATCGACCACGCCACCGGCGTGGTCATCGGGGAGACCACCATCATCGGTGACAACGTATCGTTGTGGCAGGGAGTTACGTTGGGTGGGGTGGCCTCCTCCAAGGTGAAACGTCATCCCACCATCGGGAACAATGTGACCATTGGGGCGCACGCGGTTGTGCTGGGTGACATCACCATCGGTGACAATGTCAAGATCGGTGCCGGTTCCGTCGTGGTCAAGGACGTCCCGCCCAACTGCACCGTGGTGGGCGTTCCAGGCAGGGTGGTCAAGAAGGAGGGGATGCCGGTCAAGGTGGACCTTAGGCACGACCAGCTCCCCGATCCGCTTCCCGACATGATCATGAACCTGAGCAACCAGCTCACATTATTGGACGAGAGGATAGAACGCATAGAGAAAGCCCTCGAAAAGGGGAAATAATATTATTTTCATCGAGGGTCAGAGGCGCTCACCTTGACCCTGGAGATATATAACACTCTGACCAATGAGAAGGAGCCGTTCCTGCCCCTCGAGGACAAGAAGGTCAAGATGTACGTCTGCGGTGTCACCGTCTATGATGACATCCACATGGGCCATGCCCGCTCGATAATCACATTTGACATGGTGGCGCGGTATCCTCAGATACAAGGGCTACCAGGTCACCCATGTCACCAACTTCACCGATGTGGACGATAAGATCATCGACCGGGCAGCGGAGATGGGATTGGAACCGCTGGAGCTTTCCCAGATGTACATCGACCATTACTTCGAGGACGTGGAGCAGCTTGGGGTCAAGAAGGCCGACCTGTACCCAAAGGCGTCCGAGAGCATCGCCGACATCATAGAGATGGTGCAACGCATCGTGGAGGAGGGCAATGGCTACGTCACCTCTGACGGTAGCGTCTACCTGAGCGTGGAGAACTTCCCTGAGTACGGAAAGCTCAGCGGCAACATCCTGGAGGACCTCAGTGCCGGGGCGAGGGTGAGCGTGGAGGAGGAGAAGCGCCACCCCATGGACTTCGCCCTGTGGAAGGGAGCGAAGCCAGGCGAGATCTCCTGGCCCAGCCCCTGGGGCGATGGCCGGCCGGGATGGCACATCGAGTGCTCGGCCATGATATACCGCTACCTGGGCGAGACGATCGACATCCACGGGGGCGGGAACGACCTGATATTCCCTCATCACGAGAACGAGATCCTGCAATCCGAGGCGGTGCTCCATCACCCCCTCTCCAAATATTGGATGCACAATGGCATGCTGCAGGTGCAGGACGCCAAGATGTCCAAGTCCCTGAAGAACTTCTTCACCGTGCGCACGGTGATGGACCTCTACACCACCCAGGAGGTCAGGTTCTACTTCCTCAACACGCATTATCGTGGACCGCTCAACTACAGCGAGGACGCCCTTAACGAGGCATGCGCCTCGCTGCGCCGACTGCAGCACACTTACACGGAGCTCAAGGACTATCTCGAGACCGCCAGTGGCAGTTATGACTCAGAGGAGCTGATCAAGAAGACCAAGGCGGGCTTCTTAGAGCAGATGGACGACGATTTCAACACCCGGGGGGCCATCGCCGAACTGTTCGACCTGGCCCGCGAGACGAACAAACTGATGCATCACGAGATGCTCAGCAAGAAGGGCGCAAAGGGAATAATCGCCCTTTTCGAGGAGTTCGACCAGATATTGGGAATACTGCCCGGCATGGAACACAGCCCGGACCAGTTCGATGATATCATGGAGGTCATCATCAACATCCGGCAGGAACTGCGCAAACGGAAGCTGTATGACCTGGCCGATCGGATCAGGGACTCCTTGGCAGAGAAAGGCGTCATCTTGGAGGACACCGCGGAAGGTGTCAAATGGAAGCTGGATTGAGCGGTGCGGAGAAGAAGGCCATCCTTTTGGCGGGAGGTTCGGTGCTCCTCCCCAAGGATTTTCATCTACCATTCAAGGCTAGCCGTTCCACCGCAGGTCCTGGGGCCGGATCGGTCTCAGTGGTTTTCACGTTCGAAGGCCTTCGGGTCAAGAAATCGATATCACGCGAGCAAGGAGAGTTCGAGCTGCAGGAGACCGCCACCGGTCTGAGCATGACCCATCGGGGCAAACCATTCCTGGACGTGGTCGAGATACGGCCTACCATCTATCATTCCCCCGAACAGGCCTTCATCAACCTGCACCAAGAATGCATCTACGATTGCAAGTTCTGCACCTCGCCGAGATTGGGCAAGGATGCCACCAAGGACCTGGACCTGGACAAGGTCAGACGCATGATCAGGGAGGTGGCGGACCGGAAGGACCTCTGCGCCGTTTCCATTACCTCCGCGGTGGTCGGCTCACCGAAGGCGACCATCGATGAGATGGTGGACGTGGTGCGAATGGTCCGCTCTGAGCTGGGAGACGACATCCCCATCGGTGTCGAACCGTACGTTTCCGAGCTGTCACAGATCGAAAGGCTCAAAGAGGCTGGGGCGGACGAGATCAAGATGAACGTGGAGACGTTCGACCCAGAGATATTCCAAAAGGTCTGTGGGGAGCTGGACCTGGATTGGATAATGGAAGCTCTGGGGCATGCGGTGGCGGTGTTCGGCCGGGGCAAGGTCACCACCAACATCATCTTCGGACTGGGGGAGAGCGACCGCTCCATATTGGAAGGGGTGGAAAGATTGGCGGGCATGGGCATCGTGCCCACCCTGCGCCCCCTCCGACTCAACGAGATCAACCGACCCGCCCTTGAGGAGGCCTTGGGGCCCATGGAACCGGTCAGTCCCGAGAGGATCCTGAGCCTTTCCCGACGGTCAAAGGAGATCCTGTTCCGTCATGGGCTCACCCCGACCACTTATAGGACCATGTGTCATCATTGCCGATGCTGCGACATCGTACCGTTCGCGGACATTTGAAGGATTTTAGGTTCATATAGATAAATTACGAATCGGTTCGATAGGGCCAGTCCTTCCTTTTCTGCGAGAGCTTTTTTTTAGGGCATTACCAAGATACCTTTAGAAAAGACACCTATTTATACTAAAAGTTAGGTCATCCTAAAACGATGGTCAGTGAGAACGTCGAGGAATATCTCGAGTGCATCTGGGAACTGTCCCAGAGGTCCAGTCCGGTCAAGACCAACGACATCGCCAAAAAGATGGGGGTGGCGCCGGCCAGTGTCACTGAGATGTTGCAGCGGTTGGCGGAAATGGGCTATGTCAACTACGAGAGGTACCACGGCGTCACCCTGACCCTTGAAGGGGAACGCATCGGCGCCAAGATCAAGCGCAAGCATCGGCTCATGGAGCGGTTCCTGGTGGACATCATCGGTCTGGACAAGGCAGAGAGCCACAAAGAGGCCTGTCGCCTGGAGCACACGCTCTCGGACGAGAGCGAGAAGCGCATCTGCCAGATGATGAACAATCCCAAGACCTGCCCCGATGGCGACCCCATCCCTGCCTGTGACCAGGATTGTCGCATGTGCATCTCTGAACCCTCCATCCCTTTGACCGAGGTGGGAAAGGGAGAGATGGCAGTTATCACCCACCTTCGCTGCGAGGACACCGGCAAGATGCGGCGGGTCATCGCCATGGGCCTGGTCCCTGGGAGGAACATCTGTGTGGAGGACAAGCTTCCCATGGGGGGCCCGATCGTGCTCAACGTAGAGGACTGCAAGATCGCCTTGGCCAAGGACTACGCACGCTTGGTGCATGTTTTGCCGAAGGGTAGATGCAATCCAAAGAAAGGGGCGGAAATCACATCATGAGCGGGTCTATCCAAGTGGCCTTGCTCGGCCACCCCAATGTTGGAAAGTCGGTGGTTTTCAGTAAGCTGACGCGGGTGAACGCCACGTCCTCGAACTACCCGGGGACCACGGTGGAATTCCAGGAGGGGCGGCTGATACGGAAAGGCCAAGAGATGATCCTCTACGACCTTCCTGGCACCTACGGACTGACGGGCGCGACCGAGGACGAGCTGGTGGCAACCAAGCTCCTTTCGGAGAAGAGGCCCGATTGCGTCCTGGTCATCGCCGACGCTTCCCGATTGGAGCCTGGCCTGGTCCTGCTCTACCAGGTCCTGGAGCTTGGTTACCGGACCGTGCTGGTGTTGAACCAGATGGATGTGGCGAAGAAGCGGTTCAAGATAGACATAGACCGGCTGAGGTCGAACCTCAAGGTGCCCGTCGTCCCCACCGTGGCCATCACCGGCGAGGGTCTGGAGGGGCTCGTCGACATCATCGCCTCGATGGACATACCTCAATCCGATTTCAAGGTCCGTTACGATTCGCACATCGAGGAGATGTTGGTCCGTCTTTCCTCCCAAGTGCCGCCACTACTCCATCAGCTATCCCCTGCGAGGGGCCTTGCTCCAGCTGCTGGAAGGCAATGAGCATTTCACGGCCCAGTTCACCCCCGAGCTCAAGGCCATGGCATCGAGGGAGATGGAGGAGTTCCAGGAACAGCACGGCGAGGACATCCAGGTCCACATCAATCGAGATAGGTATGGAGAGGCGGGCCGGATCATCTCCGAGGTAGTGGGCCGCATCCCCCGCCCGCTGTCCCGCAAGGAGAGGTTCTCCGACCTGACGCTCCGGCAATGGCCCGGCATCCCCATACTGATCGGTGTTCTGCTCGGCGTCTTCCTGGCCGTGGTGTTCGTGGGAGGTTTCCTCGAGACGGTCCTGGTCAGCATCTACAACGATCTGACCGCGGGGTTCTTCGAATGGATGGCGGAGGCGATCGGTGGGCAGCTCGGAGAGGCGATTTCGCAGGCCTTGTATCTCACTTTCCTGTCGGTCATAGCGATCGTCATCCCGTACATCATCTTATTCTACCTCATACTGGCGGCCCTGGAGGACTCGGGCTACCTGCCGAGGGTCGTCATACTCCTTGATGGTCTGATGCGCAAGATCGGATTGAGCGGGCAGTCGGCCATACCCATGGTGGTGGGCACGGGATGCAACGTGCCGGCCATCCTCTCCACCCGAGTGCTCGGGTCCAGGAGGGAACGTCTGATATTGGCCACCGTGATCATCCTGGCCGTGCCATGCAGCGCCCAGACCGTGGTCATACTGGGCACGGTCGGTCAGTACAACGGGATCATCTGGGTGGCGGCCATCTATGCCATCCTCCTCGCTCTCATAATCATTGCCGCTTTCCTGATGAACCGGGCCATGAAGGAGGAGCCCATCGGCCTGATGTTCGAGGTCCCGGAGCTGGCCGTCCCTCGGTTGGACAACGTCCTAAGGAAGACCTATAACCGAACCAAGGATTTTTTCGTCATCGCCTTCCCCATCCTCCTCGTGACCAGCCTGGTTCTGGAACTGCTCATGGCCTACGGATTGCTGGACCAGATCGTGGAACCATTGGGCTTCATCACGGAAGGTTTGCTCGGTCTGCCTGCGATAACCGCGATCGCCCTGCTCTTCGGGATCCTGCGGAAGGAGATGGCCCTCCAGCTACTGGTGGTCCTGTTCGGCACGTCCGATTTCGCTCTGTACATGACCACCCAGCAATTCTTCGTGTTCGCCTTGGTCATGGCGACCTACATACCCTGCGTTTCCGCACTGAGCGTCCTCTTCAAGGAGTTCGGGTCCAAGGACGCCGCCAAGATAACGCTGGGTTCGCTCGGCATCTCACTGGCGTTGGGAGGGGTGGCCAATTACATCCTCTCGGCATTTATGTGAGTGCCAGATGATATATATCCCGAGGCATTCCAGGGGACGATGTATGAGGTCCTCTTCGGGTCCGCCCTGGTGCTCAGTCTCATATTCTGTGCCACTCCAGGGGCTGTGAACACCGAGGCCTTGAGACGGGGGGTCGCCGGAGGTTTCCATCGTGCCTTATTTCTCGAGCTAGGCTCATGCATCGGGGACATGGCCTGGGCCATTCTCGCATTGGTCGGCCTGGCGATCATAGTGGACAACGATATAGCCCGGATCATTTTGGGGCTGGCCGGTGGCGCATTGTTGCTCTACCTCGCTTACAAAGGTTTCGCGGACGCCAGGAAGGGCGGCATGCCGGAGGGGGAGGTGCGCGCCGGTCGATCCGACTTTGCCACAGGAGCCCTGATATCCTTGGGCAACCCCTTCCAGTTCGCTTTCTGGATCGGCATCGGGGGATCTGCCATCGCGGTCATCGTGCCAGACCCTCAGCTGACCGATTTCGTGGTCTTCTACCTGGGATATCTCGCTGGTTGTATCATTTGGTGCTTCGTGTATTCGGGGCTGATCGCCTATGGTCGGAGGTTCATCACCCCGCGTCTGTTCCAAGCGGTCAACGTGATATGCGCGTTGGTCCTCACCTATTTCGCTCTGGCATTGCTCTGGGCCACCTTTGTTGCGGAATGAGTGGATGGTCAGGACATCCTTGAGCCCAGAGGTTGATTCTCTTTCGAGACGCGAACGGGAATTCTCTCTTCGGCCCATTATAGGAGTTGATGGCCGGGCCATCAGTTGTGCGTATAGTACGCCACAACCTTCGGGGTGACCTTCTCGATGCGAACGAAGCCGAAACGCTCGAATTGGACGGGTCTACCGACCTCGGAATCTGGCAGGGGCTCGGCATATCCCTCCTTCTTGGTACCGTCCGGCATATGCACCTCACATGACCGGGCATAGTCTGGCACCCAGTTTATTATCTTGACCTTCTCCTTGAGGATGGCGAGGTCGTTGCCGATGTACTTCCCCTTGCCATGGACGATCTCGACGTTGCCCAGGTCCTTGAGGCGGACCTTGCCTCGTTCGGAGGCCTGGACCAGGTCGGCCTCGACAACGTGCACCATGATAGGTTTCCCTTTCAACATATGATGCCGAACACCCCTCTCCGGATGATCGGGATGCAATGGGGCCTTCGATTCCAGATGGTCCACCCCGCACACGTCCAACGGTTGTGGGTCCCACACGAACGAATAGCGGTTGGCCAAGGTATCGATTATATCGCGATTGTAGGCGTACAGTGAGTCCCATGAGAACTCGATGTCGACATCCTTGATGCCGCAGTCCATCCAGAAGGAGCGGATGGCCTCAGGCCTGATGCCGCGCTTTCCCATCGCCCTGACCGTTCCGAGACGCACATCGTCCCAGCCAGTATACTCGCCGCTCTTGATGCCCTTGCCCACCGTGGAGGTCTTCAGTATGGCGTCGGGTATGGAGACCAGTCCATAGTGGTGGTACCAGGGCATCTTCCAGCCGAAGTAGTTGAACAGGTACTCCTGCCTCAGGGTGTTGTTGAGGTGGTCCTTGCCCCGGATGACATGGGTCAGGCCCAACGAATGGTCGTCCACCGCCACGCAGAAGTTCATCATGGGATAGACGCAGTACCTTGTGCCAGTGCGGGGGTGAGGGGTGCTGGTGACGATGCGGAAACCGACGAAGTCCCTGATGGCGGGGTTGGGGTGGTGCAGGTCGGTCTTCACCACGAACACCGCCTTCTCCTCTCCGTAGTGGCCAGCGAGCATCCTCTCCCACTGTTCCATCTGCACCTCCGTAGGAAGGTCGCGGTGCGGACAAGGCCTGGACTCCTCCTTCATCTTGCGCCATTCCTCGACCGGACAAGTGCAGATGTAGGCATGGCCCTTCTCGATGAGCTGCCGAGCCAGGTCGTAGTAGAACTCGAAACGGTCGCTTTGGATGACCGTCTGGTGCACCTTGACGCCCAGCCACTCCAGGTCCTGGGGGATCATATCATAGGCGTCAGGGTCGATCTTGTCCGGGTTGGTGTCCTCCACCCGGTTGATGAACTTGCCATCGTAGCGCTTGCAGTACTCGTCGTTGAGAATGGCCACACGGGTATGCCCGAGATGCAAAGGACCTGATGGCCCGGGGGCGAAACGCATGACCACCTTCCCCTGCACCGCGTCCGGCAGGTCGGGCAGCTTGTGCACCCTTTCCACCTTCTCCTTTCTCTCCATGAGCGAGGCGTCGATCGACTCCAGCATCCGCTTCTGTTCCTCCACCTCCATGGAGTTCACTCGAGCCACGATGGTCTCTATGGCCGGGATGACCTCCTTAGCGTTCTTGCGCAGCTCGGGCTGCTCGGCCATGACCTTGCCCTGAACGGCCTTGAGGTTGGCCTTCCCCCCGTAGAGGAATGCGTTCTGCAGGGCGTACTTCAGGATGACGTTCTCGATGCTAGGGTCGACCATCATTCCGCCGATGGCGGAGACCTCACAAAAATCTTTGCACCGCACCGGGCAATGATTGATATGTGGCAAAAGGGATGACCCGCGCATGTCCATGAGAGGACTTCTCGCTCACTTCGACGACCTCGTCACCATCGACCGTCCGGTCAAGGTGGATCTGGAACCGACCAAGATCCTCATGGCGGACCAACGCCGGCCAGTTCTCTTCGAGGACCTCAATGGCGGAAGGGCGGCAGGGAACCTATGGTCCGACCGGGCCAGGGTCGCCAAGGCCCTAGGTCTGGAGAAAGAGAAGCTCACTCCGGCCTTGGTGAACGCCCTGTCCCATCCCCGTAAGCCCAGGCAGGTGGAGAGGGGCGAGTGGCGGGACAATATGGTGAAAGAGATCGACCTCTTCAAATTGCCCATCCCCAAATATTTCCCGAAGGACGGCGGCCGTTATGTCACCGCGGGTGTGGCAGTGGCCGAGTTCGAGGGCAAGCGGAACATATCATTCCATAGGCTAATGGTGTTGGGCAAGGACCGGTTCGCCATCAGGCTGGTGCCAAGGCATCTGTTCACCATGCACCAGATGAGCCAGAAGCAAGGGAAGGACCTGAAGGTGGCGTTCTGCGTCGGTGTTTGTCCCTCCATGTTGCTGGCAGCGGCGGTATCCACCGATTATGCCGTGGACGAGATGGAGGTGGCCTCGGCCATACGGTTCCAAGGTCTGAAGCAGGAGGTCGAGGTGGCCCAGACCGACGCTGGCCTTTGGGTTCCAGCCCATGCGGAGTATGTCATCGAAGGTCGTCTCACCTCGGAGGTCGTTGACGAGGGTCCGTTCGTCGACATCACCGGGACCTATGACTCGATCAGGAGCCAACCGGTGTTCCAAGTGGACAAGATATACCACCGGAACGACCCCATATTCCACCTGGTGCTACCTGGTGGTTTGGAGCATTACCTTTTGATGGGGCTGCCCAGGGAACCGGTGATCTTCAGGACGGTGCGTCAGGTCGTGCCCCGCGTGCATGGGGTTCGCCTCACCGAGGGGGGATGCTGCTGGTTGCACGGTGTGGTCTCGATTACCAAGAACAAGGAAGGTGACGCCATGAACGCGGCCATGGCCGCTTTCACTGGCCACCCTTCGATGAAGAAGGTGACCATCGTCGACAGTGACATCGACATTTTTAACGACCAGGAGGTCGAATGGGCCGAGGCTACACGTTTCCAGGCAAGTCGTTCATTGGCGGTTATCAACAATGCTGCTGGGTCATCGTTGGACCCGAGCACGGACGGCATGACATCGAAGGTGGCGATCGATGCCACAAAACCTCTAGGCGTGAAGGAAGGGTTTGAGAAGGCTACGCTGGAATGAGTTAATTGAAACAAGCGAAAAAAGGGATCTAATGATATTCTATTTTTCAGCGACTGGCAACTCATGGTCAGCGGCGGAAACGCTTGGAAGGGAACTGGGAGAGAGGGTGATCAGCATCACAGAGGCGATGCGCAAACGCGATTTCACCTATCATCTGTCCGAAGGGGAAAAGGTCGGGTTTGTGTTCCCGGTCTTTTTCTATGGCGTACCGACAATAGTGGACCAGTTCGTCCAGCTGATGAAATTGGAATGTGCCAAAGCCCCTTACATCTTCTCCGTCATTACCTGCGGTGAGATGATCTCGGGAGCGGACAAGCAGTTCGCCAAAATGCTTGAAAAGAGGGACCATTTCGTAAATTGTACCTTTCCTTTGATAATGCCGAACAACTCTGTGCTCTGGTACGAGCTGCCCACGCCTGAGGAACAGGTGAAGGGATTGGCCGATGCGGATGAGAGCCTCAAGCTGATCATATCAATGATCGCGAAGGGTGACACAGGTTGCTACTCATCTACGCTGGGCGATAGGGTAAAAACATCGTTCATGCAATCTTTGTACAAGCACGGTCGGAAAACGGCAAAGTTCTATGCAGATGGAACATGCACTGGATGCGGTGAATGCGAGCGGAATTGCCCTTGCGGTGCTATAAAAATGACCAATAAAAGGCCTGAATGGGTGGCGAAGCGATGTACATTGTGCCTCGGCTGTATCAACCGATGTCCGGTGACCGCGATCCAATACGGGAAGGCCACTAAGAACAGGAGACGTTATGTCAATCCAATTTTAAAATGAGGGGTCAGGGGGCCACTCGATATAGCAGCTTTTTAACAGTGCAAGATCAGAATTCGGGTCGTTTTTAACCATTATGGAATCGGCAATTCAATTCCTTCCAATAATGCGATTTTGGCTATTCGAAGAAGGCGGACATAGCCCCCGCCCAGAGGCTGGAGGTCCCGGTCATCAAGTCGGTCAAATGATGAAAAAGGGGCCATCACCCCATTCTTCTTAGCGGACGTTCAGACCTTTCGGCGGTCTATGGTCTTGTCCCTCTCCTTACCGATGCTGATGATGCTGGCCCTCACTCGGCTGCGCTCCTCGATGAACTTCACGTAGGACCGGAGGTTCTTGGGGAGGGCCTCGAAGCCCCTCTCGATCATCCGCTTCGCCTCCCTTTCGTCCCATTCCTCCCAACCGTCAAGCTCCTCATAGATCGGCTCCGCCCTCTGCAGAGCCCTCAAGGAGGCCGGGAAGTGGTCCACCACCGTGCCATCGATGTCATAGGCGATGGCCACCTTGATCTTCTTCATCCCGCACAGCACGTCCAGCTTCGTGATCGCCAATTGGGTCAGTCCATTGAGTCGGACGGCATGTTCGACGATGACCATGTCCAACCAGCCACAACGCCTGGGGCGCCCGGTGGTGGCACCGAACTCGCCACCCTTGTTCATCAGGTCCGTCCCGGTCTGATCCAACAGCTCGGTCGGGAAAGGTCCGGCACCCACTCTGGTGGTATAGGCCTTCATTACCCCGAGCACTTCCTGGACCTTGTTGGGGCCTACTCCGACCCCGGTGCATATGCCCCCAGCGATGCAGTTGGACGACGTGACATATGGATAGGTCCCATGGTCTATGTCGAGCATCGTTCCCTGGGCCCCCTCGAACATGACCTTCTTGCCCTTCTCAATGGCCTGGTTCACCAGGACCGAGGTGTCCGTGATGTATGGGCGCAGCATATCGCCCATGGATAACAGCTCTTTCAACAAAACCTCCTTCGGAGCGATCTCCGGTCCTCCCAACACAGCGATATGCTTCTCCTTGATGGGGTGGACCAGGTCCAGCCTCTCCCGGAGGCTTTCCTCGTCCAGAAGGTCGCTCACCCGGATCCCGTAACGAGCGATCTTGTCTGAATAGCATGGGCCGATGCCTCGACCGGTGGTCCCGACGCCCTTATCCCCCCGGTTCCTTTCCTCGGCCCCATCCAGAAGACGATGGTAACTGATGATGACATTGGCACGGTCAGAGATGCGCAGGCCCTCGATGGAGTGGCCCTTGGCCTTGACCGCGTCCATCTCCTTCATCAGCTCATGCGGGTCGATCACCACACCATTGCCAATGACGTTGATGATCCAAGGGCGCAGAATCCCCGACGGCAGGAGGTGCAGGGCGAAGGTCTCCGCACCGATCTTGATGGTATGCCCGGCGTTGTTGCCGCCTTGGTAGCGCACCACGAGGTCGGCGTTCTCAGCAAGGTAATCGGTTATCTTCCCCTTCCCTTCGTCCCCCCACTGGGTACCAACGACGGCGATGGTAGGCAATATCACACCGTTCTGGCCTAATCCCTGACTCAGATAAATGGTTTTGGCCTCAACCATCCATGCTCAGGTAGATCTTCGCCACATCGGCGTAGGGGAGGTCGGTCTTGAAACCGGTCGGCGAGAAGTGGGTGCGCGAGACCTTGCCATGGTGGGAGACCTCCTCCATCAGAGAGGCCAATCGCACTGGCGAACGTTTCAGGTGGGAGGACAGCTCGTTGTTCTCGAAGAAGTAGGGCACGGAGAGCTCCTCCCTCCATATCTGGAGGTACTTCTCACACCTGGACCTCTCCGCCAGGTTCTCCCCGGCCGACATGCTTTCCAGGAGCCCCTTGTCACAGATGTCCCCGGTCCAGAGCGGACCGGCCCACCCCTTATCCTTCGGCCAGGGTGCCACCGACCTCTCGTGGCTCTCCCTGTCGAAATGCAGGTAGCCCAGGTTCTGGAGGGACTCATCCGCCGATTCCGCCGTTTCCGGCATGCGCAGGTAGAGGCGGAAGTAGTGGTCCGCATAGAAGCACAGCAGAGGCACGGTACCACGGTCGAACATGGCCGCCTGGCGGGCCACATAGCCGATCAAGATGCGCAGCCCCACCTCGTGGCCGAAGACACATCGGCAAGGCCGAGCCTGGTAACGGCGCACGCATTTCTTGGCGTGGGTGCCGGCCAGAGGCGCGGTGTCAGTCGCGGTGATCGCCAGTATGCCGTTCCGTCGCAGACCATGGAAGGCAGCGTGGAGGTAAGGTACCGGTGTGCCGAACGGGTCGAGATCTATGTAATCGAACGTCTCATTGGCCAGAAGGCAACGCAGGTCCTCGTTCCTGGCCCTGCCCTTATCTATGCCGTTCAGGGCTAGGTTGCGTTCGATGACCTCGGCAGCCCTCGCGTCCCAATCATTCACGTGGAACTCGGTCTCGGGCCTGGCCTCGTTCATGATCCGCACCGCCCGGGCCCCAGTGGCCGACATGGCGTCCAGAGCGGTCCTGACCCTGACCTTGGGGCTGGAGAAGAACATCACAGAGACGTCCCGGTTGAAGGACATCTGCCGGTTGTAGAACACGCTCCCTTTGATGGCCCCCGGACCTTTTTCGGTGCGGGAGCGGGGCACAATGAGGCGGGTCCCTCCCTCCATCACCTCGTCCAGCTCGATCTCTTCGCTCAAAGGAGCTCGCCTTTCATGAGCTTCATGATCTTATATGGTAAAAGGTTGCGGTTGATGGGGGTGACCTCGAGGATACGCACATCGTCCCTTCTTCTGATATCCTGGAGAAGCGGGTTGCGGGACTTCTTATGGAGCGTCAATAGGATGGGCTTCTCCACATCCAAGGCGAACTTGACGGCGTTTACGAACTTGTCGCTCTCCACCTCGATCTTGCCCACCTCATCGATGACGATGACGTCCGACTCCTCGCAGGCCTTCATCAAGGCGTTAACGCCCACTTCCTCGAGCACTGTGAGGTCGATGCCGAACTTGCCCACGCTGAACTTGCTCTTGATGTCCAGGGAGGCGAGAACCCCTCTCTCCTTCGTCCTCCAATCCATTACGTAGAAACCGGTGCGGCGGTTGTCCTCCACGATGGCCTCGGTGATCATTCCCCCGACCTTGAGGCCCTCCGCCTCGAGCATCTCTATGACCTTAGTCAAGGTCTGGGTCTTCCCAGATTGGGGGAGACCGGTTATGCCGATCTTGATGTTGTTCATCTGCTTCACCGGCCCGGACCCAAGGAAGATCCGGGAGATGGCACCGTAATGGCCTTACTGATTTAATAAAATTTGGTGAGATTTATTAAAAAATCGATGCTTCGATGATCATTTTTGTGTGATCGAGCTCACGAACATCAGTGGATAGTGCAGCTCGTCGATATATCGCATGCCAGAGACCACAACCACTCCCTCGATCTCTATGGTGAGGCGAACCTCCAACATAGGCCCTGTTAGCGTCTGGTAATCGTACTCGTCCTTCTTGCCGCGTAGCACCTTGCGTTTGATATGGACCTCCACATCCTTCACGAACGGTTGCACCCGCACCCCCTCTTCGATGGCCTTCTCCAAGCTTTCGACGTTGGAGGAGGAGAGCGGCGTCCCCACGAACTGATGGTATATTGTACCTAGTTTGATGCCCGACTCGAAGACCGCTCTCTCGCTCTCGGAGCAGTTGAAATACTTGGCCGCGGCGGTCTCCCTCTTGCTCGCCATGCTTCATCCCTCACCGTCGGTATCTCCTTCCGTCGATATATAGCCTCGAAGGGAAAGATAGATGAGGCCGCCTCTCCCCTTTTTGGATGAGAGTATGTCCAAGTCGTTTGTATTCGTTTGTGGCAACACCGATAGGGAGGGGGCGGCCAAGGCCCTAATGGCAGCGGCGGACCTGGGCAGCATGGCAGGTAAGACCGTCATGATCAAACCGAACCTCAACACCGCCGACCCGGCCCCTGGCTCCACGGACATCACGACATTGCGTACGGTGTTGGGCTCCGTATTCGACCTCTCCCCGGCCAAGGTCATAGTGGGGGATAGGAGCGGGCCATCGGACACAAGGAAGGTTTTCGATGACAAGGGCATTTTCGCTATGTCCAGGCAGATGGGCTTTGTTCCAATGGTATTCGATGAACTGCAAAACAGCGATTTCGTGAAGATCGAATCGCCGGGCATTCATTGGCGCAACGGTTTCCATTTCGCAAGGCCGGTGATCGAAGCGGACGTCGTCATCGGTCTGGGTTGTATCAAGACCCATCAGTTCGGTGGCCATTTCACCATGGCGTTGAAACTGGCCACAGGATGCGTCCACCGTCATAACATGGCGGAGCTGCACGCATCCTTCATCCACATGAGGGAGATGATCTCCGAGATCAACCTGGCCTATAAACCGCGCCTGATCATCTTGGACGGCGTGGTGGCCTTCTTCCGTGGAGGACCTATGACCGGAAGTGAGTGGAAGGCCGGTCTGAGCCTCGCCTCCAGCGACCGAGTTGCCCTGGACGCCACCGGGGTGGCTTTGCTGAAGATGCATGGGACGACCAAACAGATCCAAGATAAGGGGATATTCGAGCAGGACCAGATCCGAAGGGCAGCCGAGCTCGGACTTGGGGTGCCAAACGCACAAAGCATCGAGCTGGTACCGGTGGATGACGTTTCAAAGGGGGCCGTGGAGCAGGTCGCACCTTTCCTTTATGGGAAGAGCTGACCTCATTATACCCTCGTTACGCTCCTTGACCACGAAAAAGCTGAAATAACGGACGCACGACTTGAGAATCGTTCACATTAGGAGGACAATCCATGGAAGTCACCAAGAAGACCTATCAACTGCCCGCCTTGCGCTTTGGGTATAAGGACCTCGAACCCTTCATGTCAGAGGAGCAGCTGACACTGCACCACACCAAGCACCATGCCGCTTATGCCACGGGCGCCAATGCCGCCTTGGATAAATTGGAGAAGGCCCGAAAGGAGGGAACTGACGCAGACCAGAAGGCGATCATGAAGGAGCTATCCTTCAACGTGGGCGGTTTCATCCTGCATAATCGTTTCTGGGAGAACTTGGCCCCTGTCGGTAAGGGCGGGGATTCGCCGGGCGGAAAGCTCGGGGACACCATAGCCCATGAGTTCGGGTCTTTCGAACGATTCAAGAAGGAGTTCACCCAGGTGGCCAGCAGCGCCGAGGGGTCCGGATGGGCGGTGCTCACCTATTGTCGCACCATCGATAGGCCCATGATCATGCAGGTGGAGAAGCACAATGTCAATGCCATGCCTGGCTTCAAGCCTCTTTTGGTCCTGGATGTATGGGAGCACGCCTACTATGTCGATTACCGCAACCTCCGGCCTAAGTACATAGAGGCATTCTGGAACCATGTGGACTGGGGCACGGCCCAGAAGCGGTTCGACGACATTCTGAACCATTAAAACCATTTCCATCCCTTTCCCATATTTTATTTATTAATCCCATCGATTAGGACACATCATCTTTGGGAGGGGGCGGACGCGGACGACCTTATAAAAATCAGGGAAGAGATAGAGAAAGGTCTCCTCGCCAATGACAGATCTTGCGTAAGGGAGATCCTGGTTTTCGAGTTCCGTGACATGCCTCCGCTGGACCGGATAGACCGATTGGTCGCCCCTGTCCTGGACACCATCGGAATGAAATGGGAGCGCGGGGAGGTATCGCTGTCCCAGGTCTATATGGGCACCAAGCTCGCTGATGAGCTGGTGGAGGAGATCATCGGAGTGAGCGATGTGGTGCGAAGGAAAGAACCGGTCCTCGCTATATCTGTCCTGGAAGACCACCATTTCCTAGGCCTCAAGGTGGTCAAGATGACCCTGCAATCGGCCGGATATGACGTGATCGATTACGGTAGGACCACGGTGGAAGAGCTGGTCAGTGCGGTTGAAAGGGACCGCGTCCGCTACCTATTGATATCCACCCTGATGCTCCGCTCCGCCCTTTTGATCAAGAACGTGCGAGAGCTGCTGGACGCCAACGGATTGGATGTGGTGATTATCGCTGGAGGCGCACCGTTCCGATTCGACGCCCAACTGTGCCGGAAGGTCGAGGCGGACCTCACAACCGCATCGCCGATCGAGGCCCTGGATTATATCCGGAACCAGGAGGGAGGCCGATGAAGGCGGAGATGACCTCGATGGAGCGGACCCTTACCGCCATGAGGCACCAGGAACCAGACCGGGTGCCCCTACTCCTCAGCCTCACCATGCATGGGGCGAAAGCTTTGGGCATGTCTATTCAGAGATACTATTCGAAGGCGGATAACATAGTAAGGGGCCAGATAAAGCTCCGAGAGCGATACGGGCATGACATCCTCAACACGTTCACCCACGCATCAGCGGAGTTCGAGGCGTTCGGAGGGACAACCACATATTATGAGGACGGGCCCCCCAACTCAGGTGAACCAGTGCTGAGGGCCATGGCGGACATTGAGGGCCTGGAGGCTCCGGACCCGAGGGACCATGCGGGTCTGATGGTAGTGGTCGAGGCCACGAGGAAACTACGCGAGTGCGTAGGTCCAGAGGTCCCCATCATCGGTGTGGTCGTTTCCCCCTTCTCTCTGCCAGTGATGCAGTTGGGCTTCGAGAACTACTTCGACCTCATGTACAACGAGACCAAGGCCTTCGAGCACCTGATGCGGATAAACGAGACGTTCTCGGCGGAGCTGGCAAACCTGCAGTTGGAGGCAGGGGCCACCGCCATGGTGCTGTTCGACCCGGTATCCTCCACCACCATCATCCCCCGGGACAAGTATATCGAGACCGGTTTCAAGAGCTCCAAGCGAACCATCCGGTCGATAAAAGGTCCCGTTCTCACCCATTTCGCATCAGGCAGAATCCTGCCAATAATTGATAAGGTCATCGAGACGGGTACGGTGGGTGTAGGAGTCAGCGCGGATGAGGACATGGCGACCATGAAAAGGGCCTGTGGCAACCGGCTCACCCTGGTCGGCAACCTGAACGGCGTCCAGATGCCCACCTGGACGGCGCTGGATGTGGAAAAGAAGGTCAAGGAGGCGGTCAACAAGGCTGCCCCTGGAGGCGGGTTCATCCTCTCTGACAACCACGGGGAGATACCCTTCCAGGTCCCGGACAGCACCATCGAGCACATAGCCGAGTCATCCCGCAGGTATGGGACCTACCCCATCAAGGTCTGACGCCAACCTCATCGGACCGGGCTCCAATAACCATTATTAAGGTCCCATTGGAATTGATTCAACGGTGAACATATGACCCAATTACCCGAGGAAGTCATGAATATGGCCAACGATATGAAGGCGGTCAAGGTCCTGACCACGGTCTCAGCCGATGGGGTCCTCCACTCGATACGAGTGGGGAGCATTGTGGCCCCTGCGCCAAATATGATGGCGGTAGGAGCTATCCTGATGAAGACCACGGCCAAGAACCTGGAGGACATGAAGAAGAAGAACCAGCCGGTGGCGATATTGCTGGGTTCCGAGATGAACTCCTATCTCATAATGGCCAAGGTAAAGGAGAATCAGAAGGCCGGCCCGTTGTTCGAAAAAATGAATGAGAACCTCAAGGCAATAGGATTGCAGGCTAGCGCGGTCTGGGTGTTCGAACCAACCGGGGTATGGAACCAGAGCGCCTCCTACGAGGCGGGCAAGAAGATCGCTTGAACAAAAACCTTCTTTAAGAGTTCCGGTCCATCACATGCCGGAACATAATAGTCCTTAGAATCGAGCGGAGCGTGTCACCAGATGGACCAATTGATGCTGATATTCGCCCTCATAGGCATGGGGTTGATATGGGCATTCTCTTTTACGAACGGTTTCCAGGACGGCGCCACCACCGCAGCCACGCTCGTGGCCAGCAAGGCTGCCACTCCAAGGCAGGGCCTGATGTTGGTAGCATCGTTGGGAGCTCTCGGGACACTTTTGGGCGGGTCGGCGGTGGCCTTCACCATAACCGGTCTGATAGATGTCGATGACTCTGAATTGGTAATGATCATAACCCTTTCCGCTTTGGGGGGAGCCATCGCTTGGAACATGGTCACCTGGTATTTTGGGATACCGTGCTCCACCACCCAATCCCTGGTGGGAGGCTTGGTGGGGGCGGGGGTGGCCGTGGCCGGAACGGGAAGCGTCAACTGGGGGTGGTCTGAACTCATGGACGGGGAACTTACCGGCCTGATGCTGGTCATCGTGTTCTTGGTGGTGTCGATCATCTTCGGTCTGGTGGGAGGGTATTTACTGTTCAAGGCGACCAAGTGGATGTTGAGAGGGGCGAAACGGTCGATCAACAGGCGCATCAATCAAGCACAATGGTTGGCCACCAGCGTATTCGCTTTCAGCAACGGGGCCAACGATTCGCAGAAGTTCCTGGGGCTGATCATCATGATTCTGATGTCCACAGGGTTCACAAGCACCGAGGAGATCCCTCTCTGGGCCAGGTTGTTCATAGCATTGGCCATCGGTCTGGGCACGATCATCGGCGGGAGACGAATCCTCAAGACCTTGGCCAGCAAGATCTACTCCATCGCTCCCATCCACTCCCTCGACTCCCAGATCGTATCGGGGACGGCGTTGACCATATCCACGGTGATAGGGGCGCCCATATCCTCGACCCAAGTGGTCTCATCGAGCATACTAGGTATTGGTGCGGCAGACCGACCTAGGTATGTGCGATGGGCCAAAGCGAACGAGCTCATAGTCTCATGGCTGCTCACCATACCCGCTTCGGCCTTGGTCTCTGGCCTGATAGGATATGCATTTGATTTGTTCTACATATCGTGAGGTGTCTGGAATGGAAAAACAAGAAGAGGTAAGGGAACGTCGATTGATACGCCGCATCTTCCCGGAAGGGCCTGATTTCTTTCTCATGCTCATCGATATCACCGACCAATCCCGAGAGGGCGTGGAAGAATTCCGATCCTGGCTGGACAAGGGCCATCTAGCCGATATCAATCGTTTGGAGGAGCTGGATGAAAGGATGGACGAAACCCGCTACAAGATGGAGCATCAACTCCATGACGCGTTCGCAACGCCCATCGACCGAGAGGAGATATACATTCTCTCCCGTCAGGTGGACTACCTGGTCAACTATTGCGTCATGATGGCCAGACAGATGCAGGCCTACGACGTCCCGCCCAACGAGTCCATCAAGTTCATGGCGGAGAACCTGGTGGAGGCCATGAACCATGTTTCTCAGTCTCTCCGATTACTGAGGGAAAAGGATGGCAAGGCGGATGAACTGATCAAGGACATGAGGAAATGCCAACATCGGATAGAACGTCGCTACATCCAATCGATGGCAGAGCTGTTCAAGACCGAGGACCCAATGCTGATACTGCGGCATGCCGAGATCTATGACAACATGCTGGAGAATTCGAAGAACCTCAGGAACTGCATCGATACATTGCACAGGATCCTCGTGGGGGTTTTCTGATGGTCAGGGCGTTGGATCGAGCATTTCGAACCCAGACTTCGGGTCCATCATACGGATGGAACCATTTTCCAATATCTCGGTGACGACCACCTCGACCACATTCCAGACCACGACACCGGCCCGGACGCATCCTGTGACCGTGCCGTCCCCCCTTCCCGTGGCGATGTGCATATGCAGGGTCGGCTCCCCGCGCTCATCTGGGAAGATTGTACCCACTCCGGTGATCTCCCGGGGCTGGTCCAATAACATTTTCATGGGGACCACCGGAGAGGCCCTGCCTTCCTTGGGGCCGACCACCAGCTTGCTACCTTCGTCCAAGGCGCCCAACGCGATGACCTGAGCCCTTAGGATCGCATTTTCCTTGGCGAAACGCTCCAACGATTCATGTATGATATCCCCATCCTCAAGCCTGACCACAAAGACCCTACCTGCTTTCGCCTCGGAGTAGCGCATGGACCTTCACATTTACATGACCTGATGGGGGAGACTGAATAAAATACGCTCCCTTTCGCCACGGCCAACGACCAAAAAAAGAGTAGATTCTCATAAAACTTTAATAGGCAAGGCCGCATCGCCACTTCGAATGTCGCTCGTGGATGCTATCCAGCAGTTGAAAAAGGATAGGAACGCGGTGATCCTGGCACACAACTACCAACCTCCTGAGATACAGGATGTGGCCGATTTCGTGGGCGACTCATTGGGGCTTTCGGTGCAGGCGTCGAGGACCGAAGCGGACGTGATAATCTTCTGCGGTGTGGATTTCATGGCAGAGAGCGCCAAGGTCCTTAACCCGACCAAGACGGTCATCCTTCCGGAGCCACAGGCCATGTGCCCCATGGCGGCCATGTGCGACGCGGAAACGTTGAAGGAGGTCAAGGCGAAGTATCCTGACGTGGCCGTGGTGGCCTATGTGAACACCTCCGCCGCTGTGAAGGCGGAGACGGATATCTGTTGCACCTCTTCCAACGCCATCAAGGTGGTCGGTTCGTTGGATGCTAAGCGCATCCTCTTCGTCCCCGATTGCAACTTAGGAAGATATGTCCAGCGCTTCTTCCCGGACAAGGAATTGATCGTTTGGCCAGGTTACTGCCCGACCCATGACAGCATAACCCCCGAGGACATCCGAAAATTGAGGTCTGAACATCCTCAAGCAGTGGTCTTGGTACATCCAGAATGTCGTCCCGAGGTCATAGACATGGCTGACAAGGTCGCTTCGACCGAGGGCATGATCAAGTTCGCACAGAAATCGGATGCGAAGGAGTTCATCATCGCCACCGAGGGAGAGCTGACCTATCGGTTGGGCAAGGAAGTACCGGGAAAGAAGTTCCATTCCATACCGTGCGCCGTCTGCCCGACCATGAAGATGATAGACCTGCAGAAGGTGCATGACAGCCTCATGAATCTTGGGCCATGCATCGAGCTGCCCCAGGAGATCATCGACAAGGCCAGGATCCCTCTGGAGAGGATGATGGAGATCGGTCGGGGCGATTGATGTGCGGAAAATAATCCCTCATTGCTCTCCTATCGCACGGTCTTTTTGATATTGGAGAAAAAATAAGGGGTTTGGGGTCTGAAAGGCCCATGCTTGTTCAAGGTCTATAGGGGGGAGGGACCTGGTTCCGCATGTTGCCCTTCTTCTTCTGGCTATGGCGTAGCACGACCACTGCCACCACCACTATGCCGATGACGAAGATGGCGCCGATGATGCCAAGGACTATCATCCCGCCCATCTCGGGATCGATATCCAAGGCAATCGCCCCCATCTCCAGGGCGGGGTCGTGGAAGATCGTCTGGCCCGCGGGGTAGATGAAACCTCCGAGCACGAACATCGCCTTCACCTCGCCATCATCGTTCTCACCACGTTCATCGGTACGCTGACCGGCGTGGATCTGGAAGACCATGGAACGGTTCTCCTGGCCATCGACGGTGACGTTGGAGACCCAGGTGAGAGCCCCGGTCTTCTGCCAGTTGTCCTTGAACTGGATACGGTCCTTCGTGATCAAGGTGGCTTCGCTGGGCAGTTCGTCCTCCACGGCGGCGGTCTTGTCCCCATCCAGGGTGGAGTACTCCATCACGCCCTGGCCATCTTCAACCCCATCCTGGACGAACTGGGCGTTGTACCATTCTTCCACTTTGTCTGGGATGAAGACGGCATAGATCAGGCCGTTCTCAAGCATCAAGCGGGGGTCTTTGGCGTTCTCATAGAAGTCCCACCCTTCGATGATATGATCGTACTTGAACGCGGTCTCGGTGCTCACCGCGGTGTAATTGCGCGGGGCGATCGCTTCTGAATCGGTTATCCGACCATTGTCAAGTGTGACACGATAGAACGGCACGGACACATCGACCCTCTCCGCGCTAGCGCTTATGTGGAACGCGAACTCCACCCTTTCCAAGACACCATCCTCCGGGGTGCCGTTCCGGTAGTCCATAAGAGCCATGTCCCACACCTTGGTGTAAGTCACATTCAAGGCATATAGGGAGAAATCGTAGGTCTTGGTCTGGGTCTCGTAATCGATGCCTTGCTCTATGTCCGACAAGGTCCAAGCCTGTGTCAGGTCGATGTATTTGTAGGCAGGCTCGTACTTTGCGAAGGGATCGTCCTCGAACATGCGTTTGTTGGTGCTGAAGTCGAAGAGCCCGTTTCCAGCGCCGTATGTTTCGCCGAAGAATGTCGGGATGCCCGTATCATCGAACTCAAGCAGAGCGAACATCTGTTGTCCGAATACCGTTATCACAGGTATGGGGAACTCATTCACGATCACTTTGCCGTCCGGTCCGACCACCTCGGCCCCTCCCAGGTAGCGCAGGTTCATCCCCACAATGCTGATGGGGGCGGGGTTGCCCTGCGTACCATATATCACACCGAACCAGGCCAGGTTGTAGCCTTCAGTGCAGTTGACGGCCACATAGCTGCCCGATCCGAACTCGGTCGTAGTGCCTAGCTCCAATCTTATGCGGTCCATGGGGTCGCTTGGCTCATCTGCAGCCGCGATTCCGGCGAATCCTCCTGTTACGAGGAGGGTGACCAGAAGGGCCGAAGCCATCCCTAGAGTCATTCCTTTCATTGGGAACACCGAGATTGAGAACGCTGTGGGCGGTCAAATAGCGCCGTGGAGAACAGTTACTCAACATTCTTTCTGAGGGATTTATATATCTGGACACAGAGTCGGTGAGGTATGACGCCAGGAGACATACGGGCGGTGGAGAATCCCATCACCGCCATGTTCGACCTTGCAGACCAGGTCAACTCCGAGGCACCCAGGGTCAGGAAGCTGGTGCGATATGCCACCGTGTTCATCATATTTTGGTTGGTGCTAGATTTCATATTGATATTGGCGACGGCTCAGGGCAACATACTCATAAGCATCTTCTTGGCGGCGATGTTCGTGGTGGGCCTATTCACATTGCTCTCCCTGCGCAACCTCAACGACTTCTTCAAATATTACGCCCTAAGGCATAGGTATATCCAGAGTGTAAGGGACGCGGACCCGATGGTCATGGTTCCCAAGGGATCGAACTCGGTGGAGCGCTTCAGATCCTACCTAACGGCCATGAACCCGGAGATGGCTTCGTCCCTGGCCTTGACCCCCACACCGACCATGACCAAAGGAAAGAGCGGCATGTTCTACCAATGGGACATCTACCTCCTGCGCCGATCTGGGTTCCTCTGGCGTTCCTTTGGCCTTGGATATCCCGGCTACCAGCTATTTTTGAAACACTTCGATCGAGCCCCCAACCCCGAGGATGTGAATTCCATGAGGCGGGCGGTGGAGGACGTGGTGGCGGAAAGCGGTTCTCCCGCTTCGAGGATGATCTTGCTTTGGACCAGGGGCAAGGAGGACCTCACCGAGGAGGTCTACAACATGATAACCACCCAGAACGTGGTCTATTCGCACCGGGGGAGCTCGTTCATCTGCGGGGTGGAGCTGGTCATCGAGAACGTGGACGGTACGTATGAGTTCATCCCTTTCATGGCCCCTCACTCGTCGTCCAAGTCCTTGGCCCAAGAGGGCAGGCCCCGGTAACGGTAGTGCTGCCGGATCTGTTCCTCGTAGAGGTTGAAGAAGAACTCGTTGTACTTGCGCACGTACAACACACCCTCACGTGTGATGCGGACCTCGTAGTGGGCCTCCTTTTCCTCGATGCGCACCAAACTTTGCTCCACGAGATAGTCCAGGACCTTGTTGGTCATGAAATGGTTGGACATGATCTCGTGCTTGATCTCCTCCTTCGACAGACCTGGTCTGTCCTCAGCCAAGATGCGGTCCAACTTCGACTCCAGGTCAGGTTGGTAGATGTCTATGCCTAGCTCTGAGACCAAACGGTTCAGGGTGAAGCAGGCATAGATCTTGAAGTCCTTGTAAGACCTGGACATCGGCTCCGATGGGTATCCATCGCTCGGATATTATAATGAACGTCCTCAGTCCGGTCCCATGATAAAATCGGTGGGGGAGCAGCTCACATCCACCCATATGGCATCGGCCTCCACCTTGACCTTGAAGGTTCGTAGGTCATGCGTCCCCATCTCCTCGTGCAACATGGACTTGAACTTGGGGACCGCCTCCTCCTTGGGCGGAGCGGCGGTCTTGCCATATTCCTTACGGGCTGGGCCGAGCAATGCCTTCCCGGTGCGAACGTCGAACTGGGCGAAGTGCAAGGGGCAGGTGACGATGTTCCTGCTCAAAGTACCGAAATTCAACGGGGCGTTCTCATGGCCGCAGCGCCGGCTCACTGCGTAGATCTTCCCATCTACAGTTCGCCAGCACCACCTCCACGCCTTCAACGACCACTGCCTTGAGGCCTCCCCTAGCGATGTCCTCCAGTTCCAAGGCGCGCACGAACATCAATCCACCTCTCCCTCAGGTATCTGGGGCAGTGAGTCGGGGTCCATTACATCCTGATGGACGAACAGACCGCACCAGCATCGCCTCATCTTGTCGAAATGTTGGCGATGCCAGGGTATGCAAGGGCAAACGATGCGCATATCATGATCCCTCTCACCAGTAAGCCCTTGGCAGGGACAGAATGGTATTCCATGCTTCCGATATAGCACGACCTCTTGCTCCAGGCAGAAATCGGCAAGCTCCTCGTCGGGGGTGAACTTGTAACCAAGAGCTTGCACTATCGGTTCCCATTGCTCCCGTAACGCCCTCTTCCCCCCCTCCATGTCCATCTTCATACCTTCTTCTTCTCGGTCATCGCCTTCTCGAACTTGTCTGGGTTATAACCTTGGATGACGATTTCATCGATGTATATGATGGGGAACGACAGATTGAGATTTTCCCGTTGGATCTTCTCCCTTACCGGTTTCTTCTCCTCGCTGTCCAGATTATCGTAGTCGATGAAATCGAAGGGGATGTTCCTATCTTCGAACCATTTCTTCGTTTTCTTGCACCACGGACAGGTGCTCAGGGTATACATGAAGACCTTGACCAATCTCTCATTCCTCCAGTCTCACGAACAACTTGCCATCCTCTTTCCTGGTCTGGAACATGCGGAGCTTGACCTCCTTGGACATGACCAGCTCCCCGGTGCGGACGTCGAAGGCCCAATCATGGCAGGGGCATCTTAATCAAATCGCCTTCCAAGGTTCCACTGGCCAGTGCACAACCCATGTGGGGGCAGCGGTTGGAGAGCGCAAAGATGTCCTCCCCACGGCGCAATATGATCATTCCTAGGCCTTTCGGGTGGAACAGACGAGGCATGTTCTGCGGCAGGTCCTTCAATTCCGCAATATGGATCCAGGGGTCCTTTGACATCTCAGCCTCTACCTTGGCCACATTATGGCAGGCATTAGGACATAATACTTGTGAGGATCAGAGGAGGACCCCGATCGAGCTGACAAGGAAGTACAATCCGAAAACGAACATGAGCAATCCGGAGGCGAGGATCAGCATGTGGTGCCATTTAATGTTCCACAGCCCTTTGGTCCGATTCACCGTGTTGGAGATGAAATACTCCCATCCTGCATCGCAACCGAGATGCACGGCCACGAAGATGGGAAGCATGGCCAGTCCGAACGTCACCGCGGTGGCCACCAGTGCCGCTCCAACGGTGGCCCACCACATCAACCAGTAGGGATTGGTGATGGTGGTTATGACCCCATCCACGAAGGCGCTGCGGGTAGGACCGACCCCCTCGCAGACCATCACCTCCCTAGCCCGGACCATGCCTATGCCCATCCATATCAGGATGGCCCCGCCGATGGCCGCGACGATGGCGAACATGCCCTCGTCCTCGAAGATATAGTCGAACCCAAAGAAAATGAGCACGATGAGGGGGATCTCGACCAAAGCATGGCCCAAGACGATCCGAAGGCCAGCGTTCTTGTCCTTGTACCCTTGCGCCACAGTGGCGGCGAAGACCGGCCCTGGCATGAGCACCCCGGATAGCGATATGAAGGCGACGCTCAATAGGAACAGGCCAGGGGAGTCCTCGAACATCCAGGCCGATATCGATGAACGATTATTATAACATCGGCCTTTTCCCCATTTCCATTACAGATACCACAGTTCCGTGAGTGCGATGTATTGTTCCGGGTCGAGCTCGCGCAGCGATGCCGTGTCCACATCGATGATCTCCACCCCATGGATCCGCGAGTTCATTATCTCCTCCAGGCTGACCGGGGGGCTGGTATAGTACATGTCGCAGTAACGTTTGATCACCGACAGGTCCCCGACCTCCCTCTGTCTTGGCGAAAGGGTGAAGAACAACGGTATGGGCATGATGTAATGGGGCGGGGCGGCGAGCAAGAACTTGTGACAATGGTTGCTATATCTCGCAATCTTGCTTGCTATTCGCGCCTTGATGTAATCCAAAGGGTCTAGGGCATGGGCGGGCGGGACATATCCGGTCTCGACCTCGATTATCGTGATCCCATCTCCCTTCTCTGCGTAGACATCGCAGTTCAGGCCCGCGTCGATGGTATGTTCCAATTCCACATGGTACCCGTCCTTGACAAGGTACTTCGCCACTATGAGCTCCATGACCGAGTGGTTGATCTTCAGGAGGTTGCGCTCCCTTAATTCCACAAGGTGCCTTTGCAGCGTGAGCATCTTCTCCAGCTCTTCTGGGGTGCAATCCTGGACCAACATGCCCATCAATGTCTCAAGGTCCTCTGTGAACTTGTCCAAAGGGTCACCTCTGATCAACGAGGCCCGAGCCTCATTCCCTCATCATCTCCTTGCTCACCACAAGGGTCAAAGTGGACCTTACACCAGGGACCTTGCGCAATCGGACGGATAGCAAGGCCTCCAGCTCCTCCATGCTTGGCGCGCTCACAAAGGCCACCAGGTCGTACACTCCGAAAACCACGTAGGCGTTCTGAACCTGTGGAACGTGGGATAGCGCCTCAAGCACCGAAGTCTCCTGTCCGATGTCGGTGTTGATTATGACAATTGCCCCAGGCATCACCTTGATGTAGGCTTGCCGATATAAAAAATATTGGTGGGGAGCCTCAACGTCTGGTACCGAGAGAGGTGATCGTCATTCCAGTTCACTCCTGGCTCGGATCGAAGACGTTCGATATGTTTCCGGTCTCGCATGACACTACGAACCCGTAGCCGCATGACTCGATCAGATGGGCCACCTTCAAGGAATATGGCACACCGACGTAGGTCTTCCTAACCGTTTCCAACGACTTCTTGCGCATGTACTCTCTCATCCTTGTTTTCCTTCTGGGGAGGTCCCCCTCAAGGTAAACCATATTAATTGGCTGAAAAGTAATAACACTGATGTCCGTTCCGGAACTATCCGTGCCGAAACTCGTCTCCCACTTAACAACTCACATTGGCCAGCAGATTTAAGGGTGGGGCCGGTCTTAACCTTGACACGGACCCGGGATTCCTTTCGCTTGATGAAGAGAAGAGGGTCAGCTGATCCCCTGGGAGATGATGAGCCCTATGAGTGCAGATCCCGGGTCCGCCTAGCCATTCATCCGCTTGACGCTTATGGTGAGTCCGGGCTGATGCGTCCCATCACAATAACACTTCAGTGCGGATATGCCGATGACCTGAGCGTCATCGGGGATGAGGACACCGGTTATCCCATCAAGGACGGCCCGGACCAATTTGTCCAGGTCCGGTCTCTTTGTATTGAGGTTGCGCTTCTTGGGCATGCTCTTCGGCTTGGTGAAATGGAATTGCATCCTCACCACATAACCGAGATTGCGGTCCTCGCAATAGAAGCTCAAGGCGCGGTCCTCGTTGCATCTCTGCGCCTCATTGGCTATGCGATGCCTCCAGCGATCGGTGTTCCGATTACCATGGGTGGTTACCACCCGGTTGAGCTTCTCGATGTAGAAGGACTTGGTGCTCCCCTGGGGAACTGGCTCACCCGCCACGAAGAACTCGATGAGGTCTGCGTTCGATCCATCCTCTATCATCGGTACGTCCACGAGTTCCTCGATCGGACTCGCCTCGTAGAACCCGTCGCCGAGATCTAGTTGGAACTCCAAGTGCATCCCATCCTTGCCAGGTAATAAATCTCCGGGCAAATATATTTTTTCCTATTCTATTCAGCCCAATGAGCCGTCAAGGGACCGAGGGGTCCTCCTCGAAGAAGGTGGGCTTTCCCTTGGTCAACCACCACGCATGGACGAATATGGCCCAACCGACAAGACTGAGCGACAGCCCCACGATCCAGCCCCATGAGTAGTCCAGGATGAGCTCGTTCCCGTTCTCCGAGAAGGCAACGGCCGCGAAGAGCGGGATGGACATCAGGATGATGCGCCAGAGCACCTTTTCATCCCTGACCCCCCACATCAGCAAGAGGATGGCGGGCATGGTGAAGTAGACGAAGGCGATCTTTGGGTAGAATATGAAGAAGATGATTAAAATGAAGGTCGCCCCCTCCCAGAAACGCATCTTCCAATGATAGGCGATGAGCGTCGCGGCCAAAAGTGATGCCACTGTCAACGTTGCCCCAGCCCAACCGGGAAGGCCATATCCCCCCAGGTCAAGAAAATGCCAGGGACTTATGCCCGATCCCCCGGTCTGGGCGTCGGGTTCGCCTAGGAAATAGTACCTTGGGAAGGAAAGGAACTCCTCAGGGCAACATATGAGGAATGGAATCACCACCGCCAAAGACAGTCCGGCGAAGACCACCACCAGGACGGTGCGGTCCCTATTGGTCCTCGCCTTCAAGATAGCCCATGGTATGAGCAGTATGTCGATAAACTTGGTCCAGGTCCCCAAGGTGAACAGCAAGCCGCTGTACGCCATCCTTCCCATGATGAAGGTTATCAGCGGCAAAACGAAGAAAAGGACGGTTATGGCTTCATCCTGGACTCCCAGGGTGAACTCGATGAAAGCATAGGGTAGGAACAGATAGGAGATGCCAGCGGTGAACGCGTAGAAATCGTTGAATCGGCGGAAACCCATGTAGATGGACACCGAGGTCAGTATGGCGAAAAGAGCGAAGTAGAGCTGGTACATCCACATCTCCCCTCCGAAGTACTGAGGGATCACCATCAGGTACATCACCAGCGGGGGCGATTCCGATTCGAAGTCTAGGTACGGAATTTGCCCATCAAGGATGGCCTGGCCCCTTTCCTGGTAGTAGGAAAGGTCGATCGGCTCGCCGAAGATCTCGTTGAGATGGGGCCGAAGCACCAGGTTGTCCAAGGCGATGATGCCACCATAGAACAGGAGGCCTACCACGATTAGGATCAACAGCTTCTTCCTGCTTGGAATGGGCTCAGCCCTTCTCCTCCACCCTGTCTTTACGGTCTGGGTGAACTTATCCCTGGATTTCATCAGGTCCATTTGGCCCCTCGTCATGGCACGAGCCGGTTGCGGTCGCGGGGGAAGAGGATCGCCTCCCGGATGTTGGGCAGGTCTAGCATCTTCACCACGAACCTCTCTATGCCCAAGCCGAATCCGCCATGGGGCGGCATTCCGTAGGCGAACGGATTGAGGTAGAACTCGAAGTCCTTGGGGTCGAGACCCTTCTTGACCATGCGTTGCACCAGGCGTTCGTAGCGGTGCTCCCTCTGTCCACCTGAGGCCATCTCCTGGCCTTTATAATCGAGGTCGAACGAATAGGAGTAGGGGGTGCCGTCCTTCTCCATTATGTAGAACGGCTTGGCGTCCTCAGGGTACTCGACGAACCAGTACATGTCGAAGCCCTTCTCCTTCATTATGTCGCCGATGACCTTCTCCCCCTCCGTCCCTAGGTCGTCGCCCTCCTTAAGAGCGAGACCGGTCTCACGCACCAGGTCCAGTGCCTCTGAGTAGGTCATTATTGGATAGGGGAGCCTTGGCACCTTTACCTCCACGCCCATCTTCTCCAGGTGCTCCTTGCCCCGCTCCGCCACCCCTTTGAATATATGATGGGTCACACCTTCCATGATGTCCATGACGTCACGCTGGCTCTCTATGAACGCGACCTCGGCATCGAAGGATATGAACTCCGAGACGTGGCGCACCGTGTCAGAGAGCTCGGCCCGGAACGCTGGGCCGATCTCATACACCCGGTCCAGCCCTGTGGCCATCATCATTTGCTTGTAGAGTTGCGGCGATTGGGCCAGGTAGGCCTTCCTGTCGAAGTACTTGATCTCGAAGAGGGAAGCTCCCCCCTCAGCCCCGGAAGCGACTATCTTGGGGGTGAACATCTCCACGAAGTCCTGGGACCTCATGTATTCCCCCAAAAGTTCCAAGGCCAGCGATTTTATCTCGATGACCGCCCGCGTTTCCGGCTTGCGTAGGTCCATGAATCGATGGTTGAAACGGGTGTCCATCTCCACGCTCACCTTATCGACGACACCCATGGGAAGTGGCGATTGGGCCATGCTGAGAACGACCATCTCAGACGGGATGATCTCGTAGCCTGACTTAACCTGGTTGCTGGCTTTTACCATTCCCTTGACCGCCACCACCGACTCCCGTGGGATGCTGGAGATGGCGGCCATGAGCTCCGGGGGGACCTTCTTCTTCGGGGCGGTCACCTGGACGGTCCCATAGCGGTCCCTGATGATTAGGAATGAGATGCCCCCAAGGTTCCTGACCTCCTGGACCCAACCTTTCACGGTGACCTCCATGTCGGAGTCCTGCGCTGTTATCGTCCTTGAGCTCTTCACCTGGTCGTTTTGCATGGTCGAACCTGAAATCGATAAATCCAATCCAGCTATAAAAATATGGTTGGACCTGGCCTCGATGTAGCTAGGGGGATTAGCAACTGGCAAGGGGGATCGCATTCAATGGGCGGCGACCGAAAGAACTAACTGCATACCACATCAATCCTATCCCTCATGGTCAAGGTCAGCGTGGATGACAATGATTGCACGGGATGTGGACTGTGCTACAACGATGAGTGCCCTGAGATCTTCATGGAGGGCGACGGGGGCACCTCCAACCTAAAGCCTGAGTTCCGTAAGGGCGGACCTCTGGAGGGTGATGTGCCTGACGCCAAGAAGGGGTGCGCGGACAAGGCGGCCGATGCCTGCCCGGTATCGGCGATCAAAGTGGGCTGAAAGCATCTAAAGGTGGCCTACGGCCACCTGACCCTTTTCATCGTTCCGTCACAGCTTTTTCAAGGAACCGGATGCATCCTTCTTGGCAGTCCAGCTCCGTCTTTATCCCTAGGGGCACTGTCATAAGGGGATCGGTATGGGACAGGTCGACGTCGCAAACGATCGGGACCTGCTCATCGATGGCCAGATTAGTGATGATGGATTCCAGGTCGTCCTTAACATCGAACCCGACGGCGGACGGGAACCGACCCAATACCAATCCGGATATCTGGTCAAAAACGCCGAGATGCTTCAGATGGGTCAGGTTGCGATCGATGGTGGCTGGCGACTCGTGATCGTCCTCCTCGAGGAAAAGCACAGCACCATCGAGGTCGGGCCAGAATTCAGTACCGCTGAGGAGCAACAAAGTGTTCAGGTTGCCTCCCACGGCCTTTCCGGACACCTTCCCGCCATTTATGACCCTCCATCCAGTATTCATCCTCCATTCCCTGGGGCCGAGGTCCTCCTTCTCGAACCATAGGTCCTCCGCCCATTCGTCGCTCGCCCTGACCGTAACCACATCCTCGTCCCCCCGCGCCAACTCCATGAACCTGTCGATGGTGTAACGGGGGAGATCGGGCTGACAGAAGGTGACGAAGGCCGGGCCCGAGAAACTGGCCAGACCTGCCTTGCTTAGGAAGGCATTGTTCATGGCGGTGATGTCGCTATACCCGACGAAGAATTTGCGGGCCTTCCTCACCAGATCATAATCGATGTGGTGCAGGAGTTGGTTTGAGCTGTAGCCACCAAACACCGTCATGATGGCAGCGACATCTTCATCTTCCAGGAAGTCGGTAAGGTCGGCCAGGCGATTCTCCACGCTCCCGGCGGTGTGCCCGGTGCGCTCCATGACATGTTCGCCCACCTTGACCTCGAAGCCCAAGGAGCGTAGGCGGTCCAATCCGATCTGCCAAACCCTCGGTTCGATGTAGGCGGCGGATTGGGAGGGAGCGATCAATCCAATGGTGTCTCCCTCAGCCATCCTGCGGGGCTTGACCAGTTCCATTCCGACTACACCTCTAGCTCCCCGAAGAGGCGTCAATGATTATATAGAACCAGGACATTCAGAAAGACATCCACGGGATGGTATCCATGTCAGATAAGGTAACGTTGTCCGTCATAAAGGCCGATGTCGGGTCGGTCTGTGGTCATTCCAGGCCCCACCCGAAGATGATGCGCAAGTGCGAAGAGGTCTTGAAGGACGGCCTGAAGGCAGGGACGATCAACGATTTCTACGTGACCAGGGTGGGCGACGACATAAACCTGATCATGACCCACACCAAGGGCGAGAACCACTGCGACGTCCATGCCCTGGCATTTGAAGCGTTCCAGCAGGCCGCCAAGCTTGCCAGGCAGATGAAGATGTACGCTGCCGGTCAAGATATTTTGAAGGACGCCTTCAGCGGCAACATTCGCGGGATGGGTCCAGGGGCGGCCGAGGTGGAGTTCACCGAGCGTGGCGCCGAGCCAGTGCTGGTGTTCATGGCCGACAAGACAGAACCGTCCGCCTATTCCATGCCGTTGTGCCGGATATTCATGGACCCGTTCACCACGACAGGCCTGGTCATCGATCCAAGGGCCCATGAGGGATTCAAGTTCGAGATAGTGGACGTCATTGATTCCAAACGGATCGTCATGTCCGCCCCCGAGGAGTCATATGATATCCTCAGCCTGCTCGGTGATACGACTCGCTATGCCATAAAGAGGATCTGGAGCAAGCACTCCGACATCGGTGTCGGAGCAGTGGTGAGCACCGAGAAGCTGAACTTGTGCGCGGGTAAGTACGTAGGCAAGGACGACCCTGTGGCCATCGTTCGCTGCCAGAGCGGCCTACCAGCGGTCGGAGAGGCGCTGCAGCCATTCATGTTCCCCCAGCTGGTGGCTGGGTGGATGAGGGGGTCCCACTATGGTGCCTGGTACCCATGTGCGGTCGATGATTCCGACCCTTCCTATTTCGACGGGCCGCCACGCATCTGCTGCGTCGGATTCCAGATCAGTCATGGCAAGCTCATGGGTCTAGAGGACCCGGAATCCCCCATCGGATTCCATCAACCGATCGACTATTTCGCGGGAAGCGTATGGGACGAGGCCAGGCGCAAGGCGGTAAAGGCCAGCATCTACATGCGTCAACATGGACCGTTCATGCCCGGCATCCTAGGCCCGGAGGAGATGGAGTACACCACCCGCCCGGCCGTCCTTAAGAAATTGCAGGACAGGATGGAGAAGCTTGACTGAGCTGAAGGCGCCAGTCATCGTGGTCAACTTCAAGACCTATCGTGAGGTCGAGGGCGTCAAGGCCATCGAGATCGCCAAGGTCTGCGAGGAGGTGGCAGAACGAACCGGGACGAACATAATCGTCTGTCCGCCCACGCTGGAATTGGCCAGGGTGGCCCAGGCGGTCCACATCCCTGTGTTCTGCCAGCATACCGATGCTAAATCAGCTGGGGCGAACACCGGTTGGATAACCCCATCGGCTGTGAAGCAGACAGGGGCAAATGGCACGCTGTTAAACCACTCCGAGCACCGACTCATGCTCTATGACATATCCGCATCGGTGAATGAATGCAAATCCGCTGGTCTGACCACCATCGTTTGCGCGGACAGCCCACAGACAGCCATGATCATAGCATCATACGAGCCTGATTTCGTGGCCGTCGAACCGCCCGAGCTGATCGGGGGCAATGTTTCGGTCACGGACGCCAAGCCAGAGGTGGTACAGAAGGCGGTCCAGGCAGTGCACCGCGTGGACTCCCACATCCCTGTGCTCTGTGGCGCGGGCGTCAAGAACGGGAAGGACCTAAGGAAGGCCATGGAGCTCGGTGCGAAGGGAGTGCTTTTGGCATCAGGCGTAATCAAGGCCAAGGACGTAAAGGCCACATTGATCGAGCTGGTCACCGGCGTCTGATGGCGAGACTACAATCGGCCTCATTGTAACGGGCATACATAATGTCATTTCAAAGGCGAACAGGTCCCGATGAGAGGCGTGGTGTTCGTCGTATTGGTTCTATTGATGGCCCCCAGCCCCTCCTACGTCCTCTCATCACCCATCTCCCCCTCCGATTCGCTTCTGACCCCAACTGAACCGTTCAAGGATGGTGCAGAGTCATCGCCATCATTGATCAAATTCATCCTGGTCTGTCCCGGTAAACCTGTCGAATCGTTCGTCATCGCCAATATGGGGTCTTGCGAGGTCGATCTCCTTGGTATGAAGTGAGCGATGGCGAGGGCAACCTTACGTTCGCCGTGGAGACCATTTTGTGGCCGGGGGAGGCAACTCGCCCTCACCACAGATACGGTGGAATTCGGCCATTTCATGCCAGGCACAAGGGCGGTGTCATATTCCATGCTCACAAAACAGGGCTCCTTCGTGCTTGCCAACCATGGAGATTCGCTCATCATGATGGCTGCCAACGGTTCTTTTTTGGACAGTTTCGTCTATGGGGATTCCAAGGATCATGCCGCCTGGTCCGGGGGCGCTTTCACCCCATTGCCAGAGGGGCATGCGGCAATACGGAGGTCGACCCAAGGTCAATCGGCATCGGGACAAGCGAGCGATTGGTCCCTCTCAGTGTTAGGGCGGCAGGAGGTCGGTTCGTTCCAGAATGAGGTCAAAGTGAGACCATTCCTCTATCCAGATGACGCCCTTGATGATATCCTTGATACTGCTTTCTAGGGCAGAGGACAGCATTTTCATCTCAATGTACGATGTGAACGACCCATCCATCATAAGCTGTCTGATCGATGCCCAGCGCGGACAAGGTCGATGTGCAGGTCCTTGTGGAGGGGCAACCGGTCGGTGGCATGTCGACCTCAACCAAACGTGCCCTCAACGACCTTTGGAGAGGGGGCTGTTCGATCTCGCTCTTCAGATCCAACGATTCCTACAAAAGGTACGACTACCTTCATGGCAAGTACGCCATCATCGATCAGGAGTACGTCCTGATCGGTTCGGAGAATTGGGTCACTGGCGCCTTCAAGCAGAACAGGGGATGGGGGGCCGCGGTCCATTCCTTCGACCTTGCTCAGCAATTTACCACTATTTTCCAGAACGATTCATCCACGAAGTGGCCCGACGTTGGGCGGATGGAAGCCCCCTACCTTGTATCTCCAGGGGACGGTCCGATCCTCGGGCCGAGGCCGAATTCGTTCATGGACTGGTATTTGGCCAATGTCACCCTCATCGTCTCCCCCGATAATTCATTGGAGTCGATGCTGGCTCTGATCGACGGGGCCAGGGAGAGGATCCTTATCGAGCAGATGCAGTTTGACACAGGGTACGCCCGGACCTCAGGAATATGGGAAGGATTGTCCGAGGCGGCAGAGGCCGGAATCCCAGGTGCGTCTGCTGCTTGACGCTACCTTGGACAACGATCCGTCTGGTAATCCCGCGGCAGAGACAATGTTCAACGAGATGGGCGAGATGGGCTTGGACATGGGGGCCAGGCTGTTGTCCCCATATCACAATTTCACAGTGGTGCACAACAAAGGATGGGTGGTGGACGACAAGGTGGTGATATCCAGCGTCAACCTGGTTCGGAATGCTTTCGAGGAAAATCGCGAGGTCGGCCTCATCATCCGTTCCCCCGCCATCGCTGATTGGTATGCCCGAATCGTTCTGGGAGGATTGGAAGATCGACCCAGTTCCCCCCACGATCGAGCTACCATGGGTGGAATGCAACCTTACCAAAGGCGAACCTGCCTTCCTTGACGCGAGCGGATGTTGGGACAACTCGGCGATCGCGAGCATCGAATGGGACCTGGATGACGATGGCACCATCGACCAGACCGGTGTACGCTGCCTGATCGAACCCCCGCCGGGGGAGCATAAGGTCAGATTGACCATCACCGATGATCACAACAATACGGCCAGCGCAGTGTTGGTGCTGAACGTTGCTGGCGGAGAGGATGGAGGCATTCCGTCTTGGTCATACTTCGCACCCATCCCTCTGGTGGTGTTAACAGGTGCATTGTGGTTCGTTCGGAAAAGGATTAAGAGTCATTAGTATAATCGTCCGGTGTGCAGCTGCGCCATTATCGGAGCACCGATCTGAACGCGATCTATGACCTGGCCCGTCGCTCCCTGAGGGAGAAATACAACCCCACCATATTCATCGACCTGCCCCCTTATTGGCCACAAGGTCTGATCGTGCTCGAGGAGATGGACCGCATCGTAGGGTTCATCTTCGGCATCATGATCTCCAGCATCGAGGCCAGGATTTTAATGCTGGCGGTATCCCAGGAGAGGAGGGGACAGGGTCTGGGGACCTTGTTAAGTGAGCAGTTCTTCATGGAATGTTCCAAGAAGGGCGCCCGGGTGGTGAGCCTGGAGGTCCGCGTCAGCAACACCGGCGCGCTCAAGTTCTATCAACGCCGTGGGTTCTCCATCTCGGACCGTTTTTCCCACTATTACTCCGATGGCGAGGACGGATATCAGCTTCAATTGTTCCTCTGAGTCAAAGGAACATGTCGTCCTTTTTCGCCTGTTCGTTCGAGAAATAATACGGAGATTTCTCACGTTGGGACTGGGAGATGTCAGCGGAGAGGCCTTGCATATAAGAGCCGTACCGTTCCTTGATCTGTTCCTCAGCGGTCATGGACCGCTTCACCGCCACATGGATGTGCTTCTCCTCGATCAATAGGTCGCCGTTCACAGAAGCCAGGTCACCCGCGGCGCGTACCAGTCCACCTAGCTCCCTCAGGCGCAATGAAAGGCAGTTGTCCATGCCATCCATGCGTTTGGCACGCCTCTTCGCCTCACGGATAACCTCCTCGACGGCCGCCAAAGTGGCCGGTGGGATCCTACCATCCACGGCGATCTCCTGGGCGATGAACTGGGCCATCTTCGCCCGATTCACCTCGTTGTCCTTCATGACCGTGTTCACCAGGACCTCGTATCCATCGCCATTGATGCGGGAGCGCAGAGGAGAAAGGACGTGCTCAAGGTCCTGTATGTTGCACGCCCCAACGAAGATGAAGTCGCAGGGGACATCGTCCACCCTGACGCTTGCCCCAGCGCTCTGGGGGTTATGGCCAATGATGGAGAACTCCCTCTCTTGCATGGCAGTGAGGATGTAACGCTGCAGATTGGACAAATGGGGCAGCTCATCGATGAACAATACGCCCTCGTGGGCCTCATGGATCGCACCCGCTACCACCCTCTCGTAAGGTGGAGTGCCCAGGTTGGCGTGCCCCCCGTAGGGATCGTGACGTACATCGCCAAGGAGCTCGGTCTCCGAACCTCCGGTGGCCATCACGAACGGTTTCCGCTCCAGTCGTACAATGACCTTCCTCGGGCTCACCTTCTCCAGTTCCCGGCGCTTCTCCAAGGCGTTCTGGTCCAGCACGCGGACCATGTCCCCACAGCGCTCGAAGACCACGACCTCCTCCTTACCGAAGCGTTTCCTGGTGGTCGTGACCCGGTCCTTGCCCACCATGCCCGGCATGGCAGCGACCGTGCCCATCGATTCCATCAGTCCAGCCATGAGATCACCGAAGGGGTTGGCATTGGGCTCCCCCACCTTGATCTTCTCACATTTTGGGCAGATCCGGTCCTTCGGCGAGGAGTAAGAGCCGCAGTTCTTACAACGATATCCGAGGCGCTCCGCGACGTTGATCGGCGCGTCCTGAGCATCGATGATCTCGCCCTCGGCGTTCTGGAAGGACTCTCGCTCCTTACGGACCTCCTCCTCCCTCTTAACCTCGACCAGGGGTCGCTCCGGGTTTTCGGGGTTATGTACCACCCGGATCTCCTCCTTGGGCATGGGAAGGTAAAGGGCCAAGGCCTGGGCGATCATAGATTTTCCAGTGCCTGGCGGGCCGACCAGAAGTAAGTGGCGGCGTTGCCTTGCCGCCACTCGCGCCAAGGCAACTGCCTCCTCCTGCCCGATGACTCGGGACAGCGGGTCCATCGGTATCTCGATGTCCTCGGTTGTCTCGATGGACCGCAGGTCCGTCTCGCGCAGGAGGTTGATCTTCGGGTTCATGCTCAGTTCAGGTCGTCCCTGACCCAGACCTCGACATTGTTTGGCTGTTTGGTGATGTTGCCCATCTTAGTTCCGACGATGGTGCCGATCTCCTTCTCCACAGCTATGTCCAGTATCCTTTGGGTCACTATACCGTCGAATACAACGGCAGAAACAGGCTCGCTCTCGGCCTTCAGGGTGTTGACCAGCTCCTTGACTGTGACTTCCTTGGTCACATTCCCTTGCCCATCTAGCAGCTTGGCCTTGGATGTGGCCGCCAGCTCGTTGATGAGGGCCTTGTACTTCTCCTGGTTCCCGGAGAGCTTCTTGCTTGACCTGCGCTCGGCAGGGGCCTCGGCTGGTGCCGCCCGCTCGGGCTTCTCAACCTTTTCCTCCCGGTCAGTGCGCTCCGGCCTCTCAGCCTTCTCGCTCCGTTCCGGCCTCTCGCCCCTCTCCTGGCGCTCGCGGCGCTCCGGCCTTTCAGAACGCTCCTCCCGGTCGCCACGCTCAGGCTTCTCCTGGCGCTCTGGCTTCTCGCTCCGTTCCGGCCTCTCGCCCCTCTCCTGGCGCTCTGGCTTCTCGCTCCGTTCCGGCCTCTCGCCCCTCTCCTGGCGCTCAGGCTTCTCGCTCCGTTCCGGCCTCTCCATCTTCTCGGGCTTCTCGGAGGCGCGCTCGGCCTTCTCCTCGCGCTCGAAGCGTTCCAGGCGCTCGGCCTTATCGCCGCGCTTCCCTGGCCCGTTCTGTGCGACATCGGCCTCCAGACCGAACATCTCAATGTACTGCTCGGCGGGGATCTTGTTGCGCAGGCACTTCATGATCTGTTTTTGGGTCAGCTCCTCCACCTCATGGGCACGGGGAGCCCTGGCGACGAAGTCGACCTCGGCCACCTGGAACAACTCGCGGAGGATGAGTTCTCCACCCCTATCCCCATCGACGAATGCGGTGACCACGCGTTCCTTGGAGAGCTCGCTGATGGTCTTGGGGATGTTGGTCCCCTCCACCGCAATGGCGTTCTTGATGCCGGACTTGAGCAGGTTGATGACGTCGGACCGGCCCTCCACCACGATGACCGCGTCCGAGTCGTTCACGTTCGGACCGGCGGGTAGGCGGTCCTTCCCGAAGTATATGACCTCCTCCACCTGCACCGACTGCCTGACGCTCTCGGTGAGATCGGCCCCGGTGGTTTTGGACTGCTTGATCAGCTCGGTGAGCAGCTCCTTGGCGCGGACGATGATCTTGTCGCGCTTGGTGACACGGACGTCCTCGATGGACTCTATGCCTATCTTCGCCTTGCAAGGCCCGACCCGGTCGATTGTCTCCAACGCGGAGGCCAAGATCACGGTCTCGACCTGGTCCAGGCTGGAAGGGATAAGGATCTCGCCTTCGGACTTGCCCTGCTTGGAGTGCACGTCCACCTCGATCCTCCCGATCCTGCCGCTCTTCTGCAGGTCCCGGAGATCGAGCTCATCACCGAGGAGGCCCTCGGTCTGGCCGAAGATGGCACCGACCACATCCGGCTTTTCGACGATACCGTCGGCGTTGAGCTTGGCCTTGATGAGGTACTTTGTGGTGCTTGGATCAATGTTCATTTTAATTCCTCTTCTATCTGTTTCAGAAGAGCGACCCAGTTCCAATTATCAACCATGCCATTTGGCTGCGGGAGTGTGATTAGGTCCCTCCTGCAGGAGTTCATCCTATGGTTCCTTTCACGCTTATCGTACGGATCAGGTGACGGGATGATAGTGAATGTGTGATATCGGAAAGCTTAGCCGCTTTTCCAAACCCTATGTCCGCATCATCGTTTATATAAATTTCGGTGCCAGGGATAATAAGTCGGAACCTCGGAGGGAATGCGAAACATCGTACGTCAAAATCCTGGGCATCCTTTCCAAAACCGGTGGGTACTCATCACCGTTCAGGGAGCGGATGGCAATATGTTTTATCCTTCCTGCCTCATTTGGATTATACATCCAACTCGGTCATGAGGTGGTCAATTACGGACATAGAGGCCAAATTGAAGGAGCAAATGCATCAGGGCGACATAGGCACAAACACCGCCTGTGAATACTATCCCTGCCATTTCAAAGGGCAGAACTGCTCCCTTTGCTTCTGCCCCTTCTACCCGTGCCTCGATCCGGACTTGGGGAAGATGGTGCCATCGAGGAAGGGCGGAGAGGTGTGGAGCTGCGAATCATGCCTGTGGTCTCACCGGGATGACGTGGTGCGGTCTTTCTACAGGGAGCTTCCGCCGGGGTCCCAACTTCCCAATCCAGCCAAGCTCGGAGCTCTCAAATTGAAGCTGGAGCGGACCCACTTTAAAAAGGCCCGGAGCCTCATGATCATGGGGGCGACCTCTGGGGCGGGCAAGTCATTGATGGTGACCGCGCTGTGCCGTTACTTCTCAGACCTCGGTCTGAACGTGGTGCCGTTCAAGGCGCAGAACATGTCCTTGAACTCGATGGTGACCCCCGAAGGGGAGGAGATCGCTAGGGCGCAGGAGCTACAGGCCCGGGCGGCACGGGTCTGCCCGGACTCGCACATGAACCCGATACTCCTCAAGCCCATGCGGGATAACAAGTCCCAGGTGATTGTGGAGGGCCATCCCCATCGGGACATGGATGTGGAGACATATTACCACCGTTTCGCCGGGACCGAAGGAGTGGCGATAATCAAACGAAACCTGGACTTCCTGGAGAGAACCCGGGACATAATCGTCATCGAAGGCGCGGGCAGTCCAGCAGAGATCAACATGATGGACCTGGACATTGCGAACATGCGGACGGCCGAGCTTGCCCATGCGCATTGTCTCCTCGTGGTCAACATCGAGTGGGGTGGCGCCTTCGCCTATGCCTATGGCACATTGATGCTCCTTCCCGAGGCGCAGCGTAAGATGTTCAAGGGGACGATAATCACCAATCTCTATGGTTCAAAGGCAGGGCTCGAGCCAGGGATAGAAATGCTGGAGCGAACCACCGGTGTCAGGGTGATGGGGGTGGTGCCACACATCGACCTGGACCTTCCCGATGAGGATTCGATGTTCATTGGCGCGCGGGGCTCGCAGGGCGGGTCGGTGAATGTAGCCGTGGTCCGATTCCCTCGAATCTCCAACTTCACCGACTTTGACGCCCTGGGTATGGAGGAAGGCGTCCATGTGCGGTATGTCGATTCGCCGGCGGAGGTGGCAACGGCGGACGTAATCGTGCTCCCTGGCACCAAGAACACCGTCGAGGACCTCAAATGGATGCGGGAGAAAGGACTGGACAAGGCGGTCCGGGCTGCATCAGGCAAGGTGCCGATATTGGGCGTGTGCGGAGGATATCAGATGTTGGGGCTGGAGATCGACGATAGCCAGGCCATCGAAGGTGGGGAGGCGCAAGTGATCCAAGGGCTGGGCTTGCTTCCGGTGGTCACACGCTTCGAGAGATATGAGAAGCGCACGGTACAGGTCACCGGACACATGCTGGGCGGGTCTGAGTCAGACCGGGTCCGGGGTTACGAGATACACATGGGCCGGAGCGAAAGGCTAGGTGGCGAAGCCCTATTCCGGATAATGGATGGCGAGGGGCAACATCTGGACGGAACCGTGTCCGAGGACGGAATGGTCATGGGCACCTACCTTCATGGCGTCTTCGACCTTCCCGCCTTCCGAAAACGATTCCTTTCCAAGGCAGGGCGAGGGGGCAGGGCGGAATGCTCCGAAGAGGATTACGAAACGGTGGTGCAACGTAACCTCGACCTACTGTCCGAGGTCGTCAGCACTAACCTGGATATGGACCTGGTTGCACACCCTCCTCGGTCTACCGGGGGCGGGCAGATGACGCGCAACATCATGTTCCAGGCAGCCACCTCCAGCGCAGGGAAGAGCACCCTGACGGCGCTCCTATGTCGGGAGCTGTTCTTGAAAGGCATCAAGGTGGCGCCGTTCAAGGCGCAGAACCTCTCCTTGAATTCGTTCGTCACCCGAGAGGGGGGCGAGATCGGCATCTCCCAGGCGTATCAGGCATGGGCCTGCGGGGTTGAGCCCCGAAACGACATGAATCCCATCCTTCTCAAACCCAAAGGCAATGGCATGCAGATAGTGCTGGACGGAAGACCTTACCAGGACATCGACCGGCATTCCCATGTGGACCGCGAGGAGCTGCTCGACCACATCCGCGACGCATATCTGAGGTTGTCCGAGGACTTCGATGCGATAGTCATCGAGGGATCGGGCTCTCCGGCGGAGGTCAACCTCCGCGACAAGGACTTGGCGAACATGGCCACGGCGAGGATGCTGAGAGCACCGGTCGTCCTCATAGGCGACATCGACAAGGGAGGGGTGTTCGCAGGCCTCTACGGGACCTACAATCTGCTGGAGGAAAAGGACCAGGGGCTGGTCAAGGGCTTTCATTATCAATAAGTTCCGGGGCGAGGAGGGCATACTGCAAAGCGGCATCCAAAGATTGGAGCTGGAGATGCGATGCCATTGCCTGGGGGTACTTCCGTACCATCGCTTCCAGGCCCCAGCTGAGGACAGCATGGAGCTCGGGCTCCAAGTCACCGGGGTGGGGGGAGATGGAGACGTGAGGGAGATGTGGAGAAAAGGTCTCGAGGACCTCTCCCGGGTGGTGGTCCCCCATATGGACATGGTGAGTGTCGAACGCATAATGCGGGACGGGGCCTAGGGTCAACCGCCCGATGCCACCTTGATGATGCGCAGCTCGTCGCCATCGTGGGGTCGGTCGCTCAAAGGCACCGGGGTCTTGCCCCTGAGGACGATGTGGGCATCAGGATAGAGTCCCAACTTCCCTAACAGGTCCTCGATGGTCGCATCATCGTCTAGGTCAAGCACTTCCGACCGCTTGTTCAGGACGACCGTCACCTTCATTTCGAGCACCGTCCCTTGTGAGGCAACCCAGCGATAAATACCTTTTTGGCGGTCATCGTTTCAAATGGCTCAAAATAGAAATAGGGGTAAGTAATGAGTAGGGGCCAGGCCGAGGTAGCCCAGCCCGGTAGGGCGGTAGTCTCGAATCGCCGTTCACGGCGAAGGGATAACTACTGGGAGTTCATCCCTCGGGAGTTCAAATCTCTCCCTCGGCGCCTCTTCATCTCAACGGTTTTTCGAGGCTCTGATAATATTTTGGACCCAGGATCCTGTCCTGCAACCTCGTGGCCATGCTCCTCGGTGGTGGCATAGAAGTCCGGAGGGAAGTTCTTCAAGATGTAGTCCTCATACTGCTTGTACACAAAGCCGTCCGCCTCCTCGCCAAGATGCTCCTCCATGAAAGGGAACACGGTCTCTTCCTCACGGTTGATATGGGCCTGCATGGTGCGGACCATAGTTTCTGCGTCACGATAGAAGGACTCCATGTCCTCACGTCGTCACCTCCGCGACGATCTCCTTGGCCAGCGATCGAACTGCAGTGTGGTCTGCCACCAGCTCGTCCATGTCCTGCTGTTTCATCGCCTTCAGCTCAACGGCCTTGGGGAAGAGAAAACGCTCTTCCTTGGCATGGTGCATCTGATCGATGAACCGGTCCAGGAACAAAGCCATATCCTTCACATCCTCCATGTGTTCTTTGGGCGTCTTCTATCCTTGACCACCGCACCGAGGACATCGATGACCTGCCTGACCAGACCGTGATCGTACTGAAGCAATGTTACCGAGACCATCATGCGGCGAAATAGTCAACTCATCATGGATAAGGATTTGCAACTCCCAAGCTCCCCACATACTAGTTTACATTTGTAAAATGTTGTAGTTAAGATTATTAGGCGTCCGTTCAACATTAATGTCGTTAAGGGGAAGGCCGTATGGAGGACCAGTTAAGCTACTCTGTGATCCAAGCGTTGAAGGACGGTGCCACTTACGCTGAGGCCCGGTTCCAGGCCGACAAGGGCGAATCGATCCTGTTGAAGAACGGGGCATTAGAGGTATCCTCATTCGATGTTCGACGGGGGATATCCGTCCGGGTCATCGTCAACGGGGCGATGGGCTTCGCTTCCACCAACATCCTCACCAAGGGGAACCTCAATACCTTGGTGAAGCACGCCGTGCACAGGGCCCAGGCATCATCGACCATGCGAAGGAGGCCCATCGCTATGGCCCCAGCGGAGCTGTGCCAACAGGAGTTCGACCTCAGACCGCGCATCGGGTTCGACAGTGTACCTTTGGAATCCCGCATCGAACTGCTCATGGAGGCGGACGCCTGGGCGGTGGAGGCGGCGGGAAAACATGGCATCACCCTCCCAGGGAGATATATCTCCCTGGACACATGGAGCACCGAGAAGTACATCGTCTCCTCCGACGGGACGGATGTCATGCTACGGACGCCCCGGGTGGCGATGGACCTGTTCCTCATGGCCAAGGACGGGGATCGCACGGCGCAGAGGAACCTACAGCTCGGGGAGAGCGCTGGATGGGAAGGGGTGGAAAGATGGGACCTGCCCAACCGTCTTTCCTATGAGGCAACGCAGCTATCCAAGGTCCTAGGCCAAGGGCGGGCGATGGGAACGGAGAGGTGCGATGTGGTGCTGGGACCAGAGGTGGTGGGCATCGTCTGTCATGAGTCCAGCGGGCATCCGAGCGAAGCGGACAGGATGCTGGGGAGGGAGTCAGCGCAGGCAGGCGAGACCTTCCTGGACCGTCGATCAGTAGGACAGGTCCGTTGGTTCGGAGCATGTCAATGTGGTGGACGATCCCACTCTGCCCCGTTCCTTCGGTCATTACCAATGCGATGACGAAGGAGTTAGGGCGAGGAAGAGGTATCTCATCAGGAAGGGTAAGGTCGAAGGACTATTGCACAATCGGGAGACGGCTCACGAGATGGGGACCACCAGCAATGGCTCCTCTCGTTCGGTGGCCTTCAACCGGGAACCCATCGTGAGGATGGCCAACACATACCTGGAACCGGGCGACCATTCCTTCGAGGAGCTCATCGCGGACGTAAGCGATGGCATTTACATCAAGAACTTCATGGAATGGAACATCGATGATCGGCGTTTCAACCAGAGGTATGTCGGTCTGGAAGCCTATCGTATCAAATCAGGACGATTGGAGGGGATGGTGAGGAACCCACGAATCGAGATGACCACCCCTGCCCTTTGGTCCGCGGTGGACGCGGTTGGGGATGACCTAAGCTTCACCGCCGCATATTGCGGGAAAGGGGACCCGGCCCAAGCCATCCCAGTATGGACGGGTGGTCCTCACATGAGGCTGCGCGACGTGGTGGTGGGGGGCAGCGTATGAAGGCGAACGAGGTCGCCTCCATCCTTATGAGTAGATGTCGCAAGGGAGGGGCTAGCGATGTCGTGGTGCTGGTTTCGGAGAATGAGGAGGCGATGGTGCGCTTCAGCAATAACGAGATCTCGATCTGCAACGACATCAGGGAGAACAACGCCTTCATCTTCGTCTACTGCCAGAAGCGGCGGGCCGGGACCAGCGTCGCTGACATGTCCAAGCGGTCCCTCGAGGCGGCCTCGGACCGACTGATGGACGCGGCGAATCGCAGCCCTCCCAGCGAACGATACGTGCCATTGCCATCAGGGCCATTCGGTTATGATCGAAGGCTGCTCCGTTCCAAGGAGGTGTCATTGGACCCTAAGACCAACATCGGGTGGGTGAAGGAGGCGGTACAGGCCGCTCTCCGGGCAGGGGCCAGCCGAGCGTCGGGCTCACTGACCGCCAGGAACACGACCATCACCATCCGGACCACCGGCGAGGCCGATGGTGTGACCAAGCGTTCGGGCATAGAATTATCCCTCAGAGCCTTCGGTCAGGGAGTGGCGTCGGGACATGCGGTCTGCGTCGCCACTCGGGAGCAGGATTTCGATCCGAGACTTACCGGCACCGAGGCAGGTAGCTTGGCCAAACTAGCGGCGAACCCGGTGGAGGGCGTCGCCGGTCCACGCCCGGCCGTCCTTGGCCCCATGGTCTTTGCCGACCTGGTCCAACAGGTGGGTCGTATGGCCTCGGCCTTCCACGTCGAGGCTGGGCTTTCGTTCCTGGCCGGAAGGTTGGACCAGCCCATCGGTTCGAAGGCCCTCACATTGGTCGATGACGCCACACTCCCCGGGGCCCTGGGGACCATGCCTTTCGATCACGAGGGACTGCCCACAAAAAGGACGACCATAATCGCGGACGGCGTTTTGAGGAGCTATCTCCACAATTCCTCCACCGCCGCAAAGGCTGGTGTGGAGAGCACCGCCAATGCTGGATTGATCGCTCCCCAACCCTTCAACCTGGTGGTTGAGCCTGGCCGTTTCAGCTTGGAGGACCTCATCGGGCAAGTGGACGACGGGATATATGTCACCAACAACTGGTATCTGAGATACCAGGACTACGCCCGAGGCGATTTCTCCACCATACCCAGGGACGCCATGTTCGCCATCAAGGACGGCCAGATCGCTGGGTCTTTAAAGGAGCTGAGGATCAGCGACAACCTTCCTCGCATCCTTTCAAACCTGAGGGCCATGGGAAGGGAGCGAAGGTGGGTGAAGTGGTGGGAGGTGGAGACCCCCACCCTCGTCCCTGCGGCCGTGGTCGATGATGTTCGATTCACCCGGTCGAGCATGTAAGACCGATCCGCTTCTTTCAATCCCTCGGGACCTGGAGCGCCTCCTCTAAGCTTCCAGAACGGAATCCTTCCAGGTCCAAGGTGACGTACGTGAAACCGATTTCTTTGAGGTAGTGCACGATCTCTTCTCGATGCAACAAGACCTTGCTTATGTCCAGTAGACCCACTTCCAGGCGGGCGATGTTATCATGGTGTCTTACCCGCAGCTGACCGATGCCGAGTGCCCGCAAGCGGTCCTCCGCCTGCTCCACCTGTTCCAGCTTTCTCAGGGTCAGGCGCTCCCCGAACGGGATCCGAGACGCCAGGCAGGCCGATGAGGGCCGGTCCGCGCCGGGCAGACCGAACAGTTGTGCCAGTTCCCTGACCTCCACCTTGGTCATGCCAACCTCGGCCAATGGGCTACTGGTCCCGGTCTCCTTCACCGCCCTCAACCCTTGGCGGCTTGTCCCGACGTCATCGGCGTTGGTGCCATCCACGACCTGCTCCAGACCCCTTTCCTTAGCCAACTCCTTGATGCGATCTAGTATGGACCTCTTGCAATGGTAACAACGGTCCGGTTCGTTGGCGACCACCTTTTCGACATCCAGGACGTTGTATTCGACCTCCACCAGCTCTGTCCCGATGGCATGGGCGACGATCCGGGCCTGTTCCAGCTCAGTATGGGGGAATAATGGTGAGATGCCGATGAACGCCACCACCCGGTCACGCAACGCCTCCTTGGCGGCATATAGGACCAGACTGCTGTCCACCCCTCCTGAGAATGCCACCGCTACCCCTTCGTAGGAGGCAAGGGACCGGACCAGCCCTTGGAATTTTGTCAATGGGTCGCTCATTGCATGGGCGCTATCCCCAGACGACATTATAGAATTATTTGACAATTTCTGGATATTAATTATGTGTTCGTCCTTCAGTTATATTTAAATAAGGTCATGACAAATCACTTTGAAATTATCTCTCAGGACCTTGTGGGTGAGGGAGATCAATTACTGTAGGGAGGAATTCAATGGCAGATACTAAAGATGCTAAGAACAAAATGGACATGGTAAATCCCATGGCCGGGGTCAATAAGCTGAGTTGGACTGTGGTCCTAGGGTTGGGAGTAGGTCTATTGATCCTGGGGATCCTGATGATGGTCTACCCTGAGCCGACATTGAGGATCGTGGTATGGCTGATCGGGGCGGTCGCTCTCTTCTTCGGAATATTCGCGGTCATTTCCTACTTCACGGCAAAGGCAGCGGAGAGGAACCTTGGATGGCTAATGCTCGGCCTGGTCGGCATCACCTTCGGTATCATCGTTCTCGTGTACCCGGACATGACCGTCAAGTTCCTTATGATCCTCTGGGGTCTATGGTTGATCATCTCCGGTATAGTCATGCTGTTCGCGGGATTGATGGCCAAGGACATGAAGGACACAAGATGGCTGATGGTCATTGGCGGTATATTGTCCTTGATCGTCGGGTCTATCTTCGTCATCTACCCAGGTGATGGAGCGGTAGCCTTGGTATGGGTCATCGGTCTGTTCACAGTGATATACGGGATAATCTTCGTTGTGCTGGGCATTCGTCTACATTCTGCCGAGAGCAAAGCACCTGTTCCGGCAAAGAAGTGACAAGCCCGTCCCAAACCCCTTAAATTCATTTCTTTTCGCAGCAATACAAAAATAGACGTTCAGGGAATCATGCGCTATGAACGCGCGGGACGTCCTGGAACGTTTCAAACGTGGCGAGATCGGCTTGGACAGGGCGGAGCAATTGCTCAAGCTCGACTTCCTCGAGGTGATCGGGGATCATACCATCTTCGACCATGCCAGGGAAGCGCGTCGGGGCATACCGGAGATCATCTTCGGCGAAACGAAGAGCCCGCAGGTGGTGGCCGATATAGTGTCCCGTGTCCTCTCCGATCGGGATGTGATCCTGGTATCTCGGGCATCAAAGGAGCATCTAGAGGCGGTCAAGGCGGTCGTGGACGGTCATCATGTCCGTTATGAGGAAAGAGCCCGCATGATCGTGGTCGACAAGCAAAAGGACCGCAAAAAACAGGGCATGGTGGGCATCCTCACCGCCGGGCAGCTCGGACATCGGCGGTTGCCGAGGAGGCCAAGGCCGTGGCCGAGGCGATGGGTTGCCAGGTCGTCACATCCTATGACGTGGGGGTGGCCGCTCTGCACCGGTTCATGGGCCCGTTGATGAAGATGATCGATGCGGGGGTGGACGTGCTGGTTGTGGTGGCGGGAATGGAAGGTGCCCTGCCCACGGTCGTCTCCGGCCTGACCGACGTCCCGGTCATCGGTGTTCCGACCTCGGTCGGATATGGCTATGGCGGAAAGGGGGAGGCGGCCCTCATGGGCATGTTGCAGACCTGCTCCCCCGGCCTGGTGGTGGTGAACATCGACAACGGTGTGGCGGCTGGAGCGACGGCTGCATTGATCAGTCTCAGATGCCGCCGGCATACCCAATGAGGGGGTGGCCATCTGATCCCGCTTGACTATGAGATACGGCCTTTGGGGGTCGACCAGGTCGAGCAAGCGCAGCGATTGGCGAAGATGGTCTGGCAGGACGTCTTCCAGAAGGAGACCGGCATCAAGCTGGACTATCCCCTCAAACCGGAGATGGTGCTCAGGACCTACATGACCATGGACCCGGGGGGCAGCCTCGCGGCCTGGTCCGGAGAGACGATGGTCGGGGCCATCTACGCCCATGCCTGGGGTAAGGTGGGATGGGTCGGCCCCATGGAGGTGGACCCATCCTGGCAAGGGCGCGGGGTCGGGACCTCGTTGCTTCATGCCGCAGAGGGCTATCTAAGAGAGGAGGGCTGCGAGACCATCGGTCTTGAGGCCATGTCCGAACGCCGCGGGTCCGTCTCATTCTACGAATCCAGAGGCTACCGTCCCGTGGGAGACGCCCCGTTCTTCGATAAGAGGCTTGGAGGATCCTCAGAGCATCGCTCCGTCCGTTTCCCAAATAGATCGGAAGGACGCCCCATCCTGGTCCAGATCGATATCGGACCTCTGTCGATCCATCTCCCCGGGTTTGGACCTATCTCGTGAGGTCCAGGGGGCCATGGCCATCGGAAAGGTCCTGGTGGATGTCAGCGGTTCCGGTTCCCTGAACGGTCTGGCGGTGCTGCATACCGAGGGGTCCAGGGACCTGGGCGGTCATCAACTGCGTCTCATGCTGGTGGACCCATCCTCCCGGAACAGGAACGAGGTCGGCATGGCACTGCTTGTCATCTTGTGAGGCATTGTCCCACCGGGCGGGGGCGGGAAGGCTGTTCTTCACCACCACCATCGATGATGCCCTCATCGACCTCTTGGTCCTGAGGAAGTATCGGATCTTGGGCACCAACGTCCGTCTTGTCAAGGGTGAAGGGGAGATCCGCTGGTGGGACGGCAACATCATATCTTGGACCGGTTGAACCGCCAAGTTTCACGGTCCCCCTGGCAAGGTACAAATACTTAGCCGAGGTAGGAGAAAAGGGGCAGCATGGGCTATACAGGGATCGATCCGAGCATCAAGGACCTTTTTGGACCTCTGGAGCCAATGGAAGGTCCTCGGTCCAGCCCTTGCGTCCTGTGCAAAGGGTCCAAGAACCTCTGCGGCAAGGACAAGTGCGCCTTGATGGTCAAATATTATGCCCGGTCCAGAACGGTGAAGATGCTAGACTCGGTGGACCTCGCTGGAAGCAGCCCTCCTGGCGTATTCATCGGCCGCTATGGCTACCCCAAGGTGGAGGTGGGGCCGCTGGTCCCGCCCGAGTTCGGTGACACCTCGTCCATGGACACCCCGGAGACGTGGGTGGGGAAGTCGATCGAGGAGATAGTGGACTTCCGCTTCCGGCTGGTAAGGGGCAAGTTCCAGGTGGGGGTCAAGGAGTTCCAGAACGCCGGAAGGATGATGGACTACACCAGGGACCTGGCGCTATGCGTCAACTCGGTGGACGTCGAGGCCAACTTCGCCAAGCGGCCCAGCGGCAAGATCGTCCTGGACGACGAGATCCAACCGTTCGGACCGTCGGCCAAGCTCAACAGTTTCGATATTTCCAACCCCAAGTACGACCACAAGGTGGAGAAGGCCTTCTACGACACGGACCTGAAGGCGGTGGAGGCGGTGCGCAATTTGTACAAGGAGGGCGTGCTCATCTCCAAGATCCAGAAGGCTTTCAGCGTGGGGGCGTTCGGCATCGAGAGGAACCGCCGATTGGTGCCCACCCGTTGGAGCATAACCGCGGTCGATGACACCTTGGGGAAGCAGCTTTTGAAGGTCACCAAGACCTATCCGACCATCGACGAATGGCGCGTCTACGACTGGGACCAACTGGACAATCGCTGGTCCGTCCTGCTCATGCCCACCTCCTGGAGGTACGAGCTGATCGAGGCCTGGTACCCAAATACCGCCTGGAACCCTCTGGGCAAGCAGATCGAGGTCATCTCCTCCCACGAGCTCTTCAATGGGCGCAAGGAGTATGCGGAGATCGGGGGTTGCTACTACGCCGCCCGACTGGCCGTGAACGAGCTCCTGATGAAGGAACGCCGGCAGGCAGGGGCGGTGATATTCCGGGAGGCGCACCCTGGCTACATCATGCCGGTCGGGGTCTGGAACGTTAGGGAGAACGTCAGGCGGGCCCTTGTCCAGAAGTGCAGCAGCTTCCCCTCGTTGAACGAGGCGTTGGTGCATATCTCCAAGCGAATGGACATCCCCATCCGCCGCTGGATCTCGTCCAGCGAGGTGCTCAAGGATTATCTCAGGCAGCGGAGGATAGATGATTACGCGTGACCTGGACTTCTTCCTCGACGATGGTCGGAAGGAGATGCCATCGAGCGTTTCGGCCAAGGAGGTGCGGTGCAGGGTCGCCCTGCCCCTTTCCAACCTGCCAGGCCTGGACCTCGCCCTTAACCCTTATGTCGGTTGCGAGCATGGCTGCCTTTATTGCTTCGCCCCGGACGTGTTGAAGCGGGACCGGTCCGATTGGGCGACAAGGGTCGATTATCAGGGCCAACCTGCCAGTGGTGCTCAGTCGGGAGCTAAAGACCAAACGGGGCGTAATAGGCATCGGCACCGTCACCGACCCCTACCAACCTCTGGAGGGGGTGCTGCTACTCACCAGGAAGTGCTTGATGGAGATCTCGCGGCACGACAACCCGATATCCATCTTGACAAAATCGGACCTGGTGCTGCGCGACCTGGAGCTCATCATCGCCACCAGGAGGCCCGAGGTGGGCATCACCGTGACCTGCATGGACGAGGGTCTGGCCAAGAGGATCGAGCCCGGGGCGCCCTCCCCCCGACGGCGCATCGCGGCGTTGGGCGAGCTGTCCCGGTCCGGGGTGAACAGTTATGCCATGATCGGCCCGGTCCTGCCTTTCCTGGAGGACCAAGACCTCACCGCCATACTGAAGGAGGTCAAAGCGGTAGGATGCGGACGGGTCATGGTAGACCGTCTCAGACCCCGGCCCGGACTGGAAGAGGCATTGCTGGCAGCGAAAGTGTTGAGGACGACCAGTTGCCTCACCGATTTCGCGCACATGGGGCGTCAGGCACGTTTCATAAGGGACGAGTGCCTCCGATTGGGGCTGCGCTATGAGAGCGCATTCTGACCGTTCCCTTTGCCCGTCCCTTTCCTAAGTCCCCCTCAGCGTCTCTCCCTCGAGAGCCTGGATCTCGTCCACGGTCATCTTCCCCCCTTTCCGCTGCACCGTGCAGACATCCTTTCCTGGGTTGGTGAAAAGGAAGAGGTTGAAGCGTTGCGACCGTCCGCTCTTCCACTTCACCTGGTAGGACCAAAGGCATGCGGTTGGACTGCATCACCTCGCTTATGCTCAGGTCCGGGTCGATGTCCTGACCGTCGAAAAGGAACAGGCACTAGCTCGGTGGCATATTTCCCGATGGCTAAGACGTTGATCTCATCCTGACCGAACCGTTCCAGCTCACTCCTCAGATGTTCCGCGCATGCCTTGCCGGCCTTGCGCCATTCCTTGGTGATGTCCCGGTCTGAGGTCGATGGGCTGCATTTCAAGGCATGGGTGAGGTAGATGTCATCCTTGGCAGGGTCGAAACCGCCGAAGACCTGGACCATCTTCACCGCAGGGTGAGCACGAACCGGACTTGGTGGCGGGTCCGACCTGCCCGCCCTTGCATAAGGCGACCAAGGCCTTCTCGCTCTCGGCCACTTTCCCCCTAAGGGCGAACTCTGGTTCCTGCGCTATGATCACAAAGCGAACCTTCTGCAACGATCCCGGGTCGCGGACGATGAGCAAAGGGTCCTTCACCTTGATCCGGGGGCATCCGGCACAATCGCCTATCACCATCCTCCAGTCCTCTGGACCGACCATCATGGTCATCTCCCTGGTCCCCGCCAAGGAAGCGGAATGATATAATCGTTTCATCCACCGAACCCTTGGGTTCATCACATTCTCCGACGGCCCGACGGCTAGATTTCATATATCGGTCGCTCAAAGGAAGGGGGGAATGGTGAACATCAGCGCAGGTGGAGCGGTTATCCGCACCGAGGCCATCACAAAGCTCTTCGGCAAGAGGAACGAGATCAAGGCGGTGGACAGCTTGACCTTGGAGGTGCGCCGCGGAGAGACCTTCGGGCTGTTGGGACCGAACGGTTCCGGGAAGACGACCACCATCCGCATGCTCAATGGAATAATCCGCCCCACCTCGGGTCATGCCTGGGTGAACGGTTATGACGTGCTGAGGCAGACCGAAGGGGTGAAACTGTCCACAGGCCTCCTGGCGGAGACCCCGGGCATGTATGAGAAGCTCAGCCCTCGCGAATATCTGGAGTTCATGGGCGCATTGTACGATGTCCCTAAGGAGGTCCTGCCACGGAGGATCGACCAGCTGCTAAGCCTCTTCAAATTGGGCGACCGCAAGGATGAGCTGATGGAGGGGTACAGCAAGGGGATGAAGCAGAAGGTGTTGATCGCCGCCGCCTTGGTGCACGACCCGCCCATAATCTTCCTGGACGAGCCCACCTCTGCCCTCGACCCGCGGGCCAGCCTCATGGTCAAGGACCTAATCAAGGACCTTTCCGAGAAGGCGAACAAGACCATGTTCGTGTCGAGCCACATCTTGTCACTGATAGAAGAGGTCTGCGATCGCATGGCCATCATCAACCAGGGGCGATTGGTGGCCCTCGGAACCGCATCTGAGATCAGGGAGGCTGCGAACGCTACGGACCTGGAGGATGCGTTCATGCGATTGACCGGAGGGGTGGACCAGGGACGAGCTCCTGGCCTGGAGGTCAGGTGATGCTCCCTAAGTGGGCCGTGATCGCCAAGTACGAGTACATGGTAAAGACCAGCGGTTTTCGGCGATGGAGGTACATCCTGCCGACCTTGGCCACCTTCGCCATCATCCTCTACATATTCATACTGGCACCAGCGGTCTTCGCCCTGTTCGAGCAGTACACCTCCCAGTTCATCCTGTCGGACCAGGCCCTAGGGCTTCATGCAGGTCTTCCTGTTGGTGATCTTTGCCAGCATCATCACCATACCGATAATGCAGACCTTGCAGGACAATCGGGTCTCGCCGTTGGAGGCGGTGATAGCCTCCCCGGTCAGGCCCATCGACGTCCTGGTGGGGCGTTTCCTCGGTTCCCTGCCGTTCTATTGCCTGGTGGTCGTGCTCATTGCCGGGACCTTCCTGGCCCTCTTCATCCCCTTCGGAATGTCGCCGGCCCAGGTCGCGTTGTCGGTCCTGGTGTTCCTGTTGGTCGTCGTTTCCGGACTGTGGATAGGCATCTTGTTGGCAGCGGTGCTCAAGGCAAGATTGGGGCGAACGCCCCGGGGCAGGGACATGGGGCAGGCGCTGGCCTTGATGATAGCGCTGCCTCTGGTAGCGGTGATGTACGGCATCATGAACGGGGGGCTGTTCGATGCGGTCGAAGAGGGGGGTTCGACCTTACCGACGGTGCTCTGGTTGCTTCCCAGCTCTTGGGGTGCGGATGTCGTGCTCATCTTCCTTCGCAATCCCGGCGACCTCAGTCAGTATTGGCAGGTAACGGTCCTGGGATTGGGAACGCTGATGATGTTCTTCTTCGGCTCTTTGTACGTTGGCAGCAAGCTTTCCGGTCGGGCCTATGACCTGGAGCCAGTTAGCTTCACCTCCCCTTTGGCTGGGCCTGAGGGCCGCATCTATCGGTCGGTCCGGGCGCTCACCGGCGATGGACCGTTCTCCGTCGTTGTGCTCACCGTGCTCAAGGACTATGTGCGACGAATGGAGAACCTCTCCCGGGTCATCTATATCTTGGGATTGGTGGTCCTGATGGAGATCTTCCTCCTGGGGTCGCTGCCCCCAGGCAACTATAACAGCATCGCCCTCCTCACCATATCCTGGATGATGGCCTTCCTCTGCGTCTTCGTGGTGGGGGAGGTCACGACCCGAGGCAAGGACAACCTCTTCGTATACCGTAAGGCCCCCAAGGGGGAGACCAGGTTGGTCTGGGCCCGAGTGGTCCAGGGGTGGCTTGTGGTCCTTCCCGTCGCCGGCATATCCGCCTTGGTGGTCCTGGTGCCATCGGACACACCTTGGCAGGAGGTCGGGCGCCTACACCCTGGCCTTGGTGGCCATCAGCGGTGCCTACGTGCTCATGTCCATCGGCCTCTTCCTCCTCTCCCCCGCCTTCTCCGATCGGCCCTCCGAGACCATCGGAAATGCCATAGCCGTCCTGGTAATATCCTTCCTGCTCTATGTCGTCTGCCTGGTGCTCTTTGGCGATCCCATGGGGATATGGGTATTGGTTATCGCGAGCTGGGTGTTGGGCCTTGCGTTGCTCGCCGCCGGCGGTCGGAAGATCCGCCGGGTGGAGTGAGCGGACCGGCTGAATTCGAACCAGCTATCCTAGGTGGATATACCGCTTGAAAAAATCTTATATAGAAGCACTAAAATACCGCCCGCAAAGGAGGATTTTCATATGGCATACGGAATGGGAAATAACCAGCCGATCATCATCCTCAAAGAGGGTACAGAGAGATCGAAGAACAAGGACGCGCAGTTCAACAACATTGCCGCGGCCCGCGCCGTTGCCGATGCTGTGAGATCCACGCTCGGCCCGAAGGGAATGGACAAGATGCTTGTGGACTCCCTGGGGGACGTCGTGATCACCAACGATGGCGTCACGATCCTGAAGGAGATCGACGTGCAGCACCCGGCAGCGAAAATGGTCGTTGAGGTCGCTAAGACCCAGGACAACGAGTGCGGGGACGGGACGACCACCTCGGTCATCCTGGCCGGTGAGCTCTTGAAGAAGGCCGAGAGCCTGATCGAGAACAACATCCACCCCACCATCATCGCGAACGGCTACAAGATGGCCGCCCATGAGGCGATCAACGTCCTGAACAACATCGCGTTGACCATCACCCCGAATGATGTGGAAATGCTCAGGCGCGTCTCCGAGACCGCCATGACCGGCAAGTCCGTGGGCGGGCAGAAGGAGTTCCTCTCCAACCTCGCCGTCAGCGCCGTCAAGTCCGTCGCCGAGAAGGTCCGATGGCGGATGGACCGTTGATGTGGACAACATCAAGGTCGAGAAGAAGACGGGCGGCTGCATCGCCGACACCGAGATCATCGAGGGCATCGTCATCGACAAGGAGCGAGTGCACCCCCGCATGGCCAAGCAGGTCAAGGGAGCCAAGATCGCTCTGCTGTCATCCGCTTTGGAGATCAAGAAGACCGAGGTCGAGGCTAAGATCCAGATCCGCGACCCCGCGTCCATGCAGCGCTTCCTCGAGGAGGAGGAGAACACCCTGAAGGGCTATGTCGACAAGATAAAGTCCACCGGGGCGAACGTTGTCTTCTGCCAGAAGGGCGTCGACGACCTGGTGCAGCACTACCTCGCCAAGGCCAACATCTTCGCCTGCCGCCGCCTCAAGGAGTCGGACATGGAGAAGATCTCCCGCGCCACCGGTGCCAGCATCGTCGGGAAGATCGACGAGCTCTCCGAGAAGGACCTGGGCAAGGCCGCTCAGGTGGAGGAGAAGAAGATCGGCGAGAGCGACATGGTGTTCATCACCGGCTGCAAGAACCCGAAGGCGGTCAGCGTCATCATCCGGGGCGGCACCGAGCACGTCATCGATGAGGTCGAGCGTGCCCTGCACGACGCCCTGCGCGTGATCGGAGTGGCCATCGAGGACGGCAAACTGGTCCCTGGCGGCGGCGCCGTCGAGATCGAGCTGTCCCTGCGCCTGGCCAGCTACGCCTCCACCGTCGGAGGTCGCGAGCAGTTGGCCATCGAAGCCTTCGCTCAGGCCATGGAGGTCATCCCCTGGGCCTTGGCCGAGAACGCCGGCCTGGACGCCATCGATGTGGTCATCCAGCTCAAGTCCGCCCACGAGAAGAAGAACGGCAAGAACATGGGCGTCGACCTGGACACCGGCAAGCCGGTGGACATGCTGAAGCTGAACGTCGTCGAGCCTCTGAGGGTCAAGACCCAGGCCGTTAAGTCTGCGGCCGAGGTCGCCAACATGATCCTGCGCATCGATGATGTCATCGCTTCCAGGAAGGCCCCTCCAGCCCCGCCAGGCGGCGGCGGCATGGGCGGGATGCCCCCAGGAATGGGCGGCATGCCTGGCATGATGTAAACGTAGGGATGCGATCCCCACAAACCCCTTCATCTTTTCAATTTTTATCTCATTAGGAAAAAAAAATATTTAACCTACCACCCCGTTTTCATCGTCCAGTGATGGGATGAACAATCCACTGACAAAGATAATGATAAGCGCACTTGCCGTGACCATGCTATTGGTCGCGTTCATGCCCCTGGCATCGGCCGTGCCGGCCTCCGCGCCGGCCCCGACCTGGAACCAGGGCGACCAATGGGGTTACAGCTCCAAGCTTTACCTGGACCCGGCTGAGACTGAAATAACCGACAGCATCGACCAGGTCATAGCCGGAATGGGTGGTATCGCTCGAGAAGATGGTCTTCAACGCCACCATGGAGAGCTACATCTATGTCAAGGTCACCGATGTGACCGCCGATGAATACGTGCTTACGGCCGTATTCTGTTCGAAGATGAGCGCCATGGCCGATGTGAAGGTGAAGGTTTTAATGCCAGCCGAGGGAACATATGACTTGGGAACCGAACCCTCCAATGGAGAACATTACCATTCAGAGTCCTTCTGGACACAGACTATCTCGTGTTCCAGAGCACCAACATCACCTTGGACCGAACGACCATGGCTATCAAGAATATCGACTCTTTCAACGAGTTGAAATTCAACCTGGATGTTGAGATCGATAACATGCCCCCAATTCCCCCATTTGACAGCATGGGCTTCGAGGGACCAGCCAGACAATCAAATACGAGGATTATGACATCAGCGCCGAGGCTGCGGTATTCCTCAACATGACATTGGACTTCGCCCCAGCTCTCAACCTCTACGACTTCCCATTGGCGGTCGGGGAGGAATGGGAGGCCAACTCAATGGCCACCCTTAACGGCGACCTATCTGGCATGATCGATGTCCAGGGATTGCCCGAGGGAGCCTTGGAGGATATCTCCGATGCCGATGACGAGGTGGAGTTCCCCATCGACCTGAGTGAGTACACAGGCGAGTTCGGTGAGGGTCTTTCCATGACCAACGGCACGCTCGATGAGGTCAGCGAACAGGTCACCGCCGAGCTGAAGTGCACCGGTATGCTGGAGGTTGCAGAGGAGGAGGTCGCAAACGGCACCATCCAGATATTCGAGGTCTCCGTCAACGACGGTGAGATGAAGTTCTATTACTCCCCCGACCTGAACTTCTTCCACAGCGTGGACGCAACCAGCACCCTGGTCACGGACAACATGGGAGAGATCGGTGACGATCTGCCTATAGAGATCCCCACCGACGAGGAGGCCATGATGTCCATGGAGTACCAGCCGGCCAGCGAGACCGCGCAAAAGATCGAGAGCATCAGCGGTTATGAGGTCGACGGCGTCGAGAACGATAGTGATCCGGATTCCGGGCTTCCGTTCATGTTCGTTGGAGTGGTCATCGTACTGGCCGCCCTAGCGGTGGTCGCCGGTGTCCTGATGTACCGGAAACTGAAGAAGTAAGGCGAACCCGTTTAATTGAAACTAGGGGCGCCTTGCGCCCCTACAATATATTTTTCTTCACCTTATCTGTTCATCCAATATGCATGTCCGCTCAATAGACCCGCGAACCGGGCTGGTCATTAAAGGATGTCCCATCGGCAAAGCCAGAGGAGGTTCGTGAGGCATTGGGTCGGGCTCGTTCCGCCCAATGTGAATGGGCTTCGCGCAGTAAAGGGGACCGCATCAAAGTGCTCAAGGAGGCGGAGCGCCTCTTCATAGCGGAAACGGACGACATCGTCAGCTTGATCCATAGCGAAACGGGTTTCCCTAAGAAGGACATAATTGGGGCATATAAGGGCGCATTGCGCGGCGTGGACTACTACGCAGGCAACTACCTTTCACATGGCAAAAAAAGTTTCGAGCTGGACAGGACCGCATGGCCGGACACCGAGGTCGAGGTGGAGTTCGTTCCTCATGGCGTGATCGCCCACATCGGCATCTGGAACTATCCATTCTGGCAGACCATGATCACGGCCATCCCGGCATTGATGACCGGTAATGCCATCGTGTTCAAGCCCTCTGAGCATACCAGCTTGACCGGGCTTCGCATATCGGAAGTGCTGCATCGCGCCGGTGTCCCCACTGATGTTTTCATCCCGTTGGTGGGAGGCAAGGAGGTTGGAAAGGAGATGGTCCGATCCAACTTCGACGCTCTGGTCTTCACTGGAGGGCAGAGCACCGGTCTGGAGATCATGCATCGGTCCAATGTCAAGCCGTTGCTTTTGGAGCTTTCTGGCAACGATCCAGCGATCGTATGTGGCGACGCTGACCTCCAACAGACAGTGCGGGGAATAGCGTATGGAAGCCTGTACCACGCCGGTCAAGTGTGCATTCGGGTGAAGCGTGTGTACGTGGTCCGGTCGCGAGCGGAAGAACTGGTGGAGGGCATATTGGACATTGTACAGGGTTTGGATGTCAAACACAGCATCGGCCCTTTGATCTCGGCGGAAGCGCGGCAAAAGGTGCATGAACAGGTCAACGATGCGGTGGCGAGAGGGGCGGAACTTCTAGCCGGTGGTAAGCCCATCGAAGGGTCCGGCTTCTATTTCGAACCGACGGTATTGTTGGTCCGACACGGCAAGGACGTCCGCTTTGATGAGGAGATATTCGGTCCAGTATGTCCTATTATAGTTGTCGAGGACGAGGACGAGGCCCTGAAGCGGGCAAACGATTCCTGTTATGGCCTGGGGGCGACGGTTTGGTCGCAGGATCCATCTAGGGCGCGCGATATCGCTTCACGACTGGAGGCAGGGACGGTTTGGATAAATGAATGCTGCCGGACCTTCAATTGCGGCGAATATTTCCAGGGATGGAAATCGAGCGGACTTGCCAGCGCACAGGACCGATTGACGATGTTCTTGAAAAAGAAGGCGATCATCCACAACCGGTCCTGTATGCCTAGAGACCATTGGTTCAAATAAATATTTTCATATATTATTATATTAATACAATTATGTTAAATTAGTTAAGGTGTTTACGATAGTGTCATTATTATTATAACTTGACTATCTGTCCCTTCCTTCCCTTGGTTATGTCCACGCCAAATTGGGTCTGTTTGACAAAACAATCTTGGCATTGCAGCACGGACCCATCCTCTATTCCTAAAGACTCGACAAGGTCCACATCCTCATCCCAAAGGGCGATACGGCATTCCCCGGTGTCATCCTTTACCTTCAGGTTGCGAACCTTACCTGGTGAACCATCTTTCTTGTTGAACTCCCTTGTGTCGAAAATCTTCGTCACGGTCACGTCTACGGTGATCTCCTCACGGTCCTTCAGATCTGAAACCTTTTTAATCGCTGCCATCCTCTGGCCACACTCCATTTGGGCGATCCGGCGAAGTCTCGAATCGTCGACCATGCCCCCGAACTCCGATCGGAGCTCTGCGACTCTGGCCTCGATCATTTCCTCGCTAGGCGCCATTCGTTTTATGAAAAGCCACCTACTATATAACACTCACATTAAAGTGTCAATCGCTAAATTCATAGAATAATTTAACAATTATCGATACAAATTAAAAAAATATATGTTTATATAATATATTCTATCACATCAAGATTGTGGTTCGATGATTCTGACATTAACATAATAATTTTTAGTTATTATCGATAATAGCTAAAATTAATTAAGTATTTGTTAGGGCGATAGAAGGGATAATATATCAAACAAATCCTTTTATGTCAGACGATTTTCCTTATTTCGTCTGCCATTCAACAGACAAATAAAGGATGGGGCACAAAATGCGAGCGGCAATCTACGCCAGGGTCTCCACCGACGACCAAGCGAAGGAGGGTTTCAGCATTGCCGCCCAGCTCAAGAGGCTGAACGCATATTGCAAAGCGCGAGGCTGGGCTCTGGCCAATGCGTATGTTGATGAGGGTTTCAGTGGAAGGGGTATAGAGAGGCCAGCGTACCAAAGAATGATGTCCGAGATCGAAACCTGGGATGTACTCGTGGTCCTGAAGATGGACCGTATCCACCGCAACAGCAGGAACTTCACGAACATGATGGACCTCCTCAAGGAGAGGAACAAGGAGTTCAACTCGATGCAGGAGTCCTTCGATACGACCACTGCCATCGGTCGGTTCGTCATGGACATAATCCAGCGCATCGCCCAGCTGGAGAGCGAGCAGATAGGGGAAAGGGTCAAGATGGGCATGGCCCAGAAAGCTAAGAAAGGCAAAGGACACAACGGTTTCCCTGAACCATATGGATATGATTTCAGAGATGGCCATCTGGTGTTGGACGAGGCTGAGGCGATCGTGGTCGAGAAAATATACAATGGGTACCTGGAAGGGTCGTCCTTGATGGACATCGCACGTAGACTCAATGGGGAGGGAATATCGACAAAGAAGGGAAGGGCTTGGGAGAAGGCAACGGTCCAAAACGTCCTGACCAACCCCATCTACTGCGGTACCCTGGTATGGGACGGAATCGAGCAGCATGAGGCCCATCCAGCCATCATTGAAATCGGCGTTTTCGTGGAAGTGCAGCGGTTATTAGGAACTCGTCGGCGCAGGATCGACCAGACCCGGTTAGGAAGGGTCCGATCGGAGGGAGGTGTAGCCGATGCCTAGGGTTGCCATATACACTCGCGTCTCCACTGAGGACCAGGCGAGAGAAGGGTTCTCCTTAGGAGCCCAGAAGGAACGCCTCATCGCCTACTGCGAGGCCCAGGGATGGGACATCACGGATCTATACCAGGATGAAGGGCATTCAGGCCGCAACACCCGAAGGCCTGCCTATCAACGCATGCTCGATGAGAAGGATTGGTGGGACATTATGCTGGTAATGAAGATGGACCGTATCCACCGCAACAGCAAGAACTTCATGATCATGATGGAGTCCTTGGAGAAGTGGGGGAAGAAGTTCACCAGCATGAACGAGTCGCTGGACACCTCCAATGCCGTGGGAAGGTTCGTCGTGGACATCATCCAGCGCATCGCCCAGCTGGAGAGCGAGCAGATCGGGGAGAGGACCTACATGGGCATGAGTCAAAAGGCTGAAATGGGGATTGGCCTACTAGGGTTCAACCCCCCTTTTGGTTATACAATTGAGAGTGGGAATCTGATTTCAGTCCCTGAAGAGGCAGTATTGGTTCGGAATACATTTGAATCGTACCTTCGTGGAAAAACAATGGGATGTATAGCTAACGATATGAACAGTAACAACCACTTTACACGACGAGGATTAAGATGGACCGTCTGGTCCATAGGTAACATCCTACACAATCCCATCTATGCTGGCTACATGCGTTGGGATGGAAAGATCATCACATCATCTCATGCTCCCATAGTGAGCGTGGACCTTTTCGATTCCGTTCAATGTTCAATATTCGAACGAACCAGGAGAAGATCATGCAAAAAACCACTATCCTTAAACACTCGATCCAAGGGTAATTAAGGAAATGACGAATAATCGTTTTTTTAAGACAATTAATCCAAAATGATGGGTGATCTTTAATACAAAATGAACATATTTGTTCAAAATCAAGTTAAATAATTAATTCCGACATTCAATATTTGTTATATAATGATTTTTAAAATTTGAAATCTCAATGGTATGTTAATTTTTCAAAATTGATAATAAGAAATATTAATTTAGGCTGATTTCTCAAATTAGATAAAGCTTATATTATAAGCCCGCTGGTATTGAAAAATCAGGGTAACTGTCCGAAAATCTCGGACAAGAGTGGAGGGATCTAGGGGGAATGATGCCAATGTCTGTTCCAATCGTTTGGTTTATAATAAACTGTAAACAAAATGGTAGGATCAGATATGATTCATCCTCTCTCCACACCTATCTATAAGGAGGAAAAAAAATGACAGATGAGAATGTACACATTAAGGTGGCAATGGCCGAGGTCCTGGGTCTTTTCCTGATAAGCCTGGTCGCCATTTTGGTTGGTATGTATGGACTAGAGGTCGTCGATGGTTTCGCCGCCATCGGAACGATTGCAGGAATAATCCCATGGATCGGTGCGGGATTATTGCTTTGCACACTAATTGCATTCTGGAACGAGAACATCTTGGTCACAGCCGCTTTCGGTGTGTTTGCGATCTTCTGCCTGTCCTTCAACGGAATGATTGGCGGTAGTGAAGGCTTGGGGGAAGCCTCAACGAACAGGCAATGTACTACATGATCTTCGTCGGAATCGCCTTGGCGATGATCGGCCTGGTCTCCCTTGCACAGCCCGTGAAGATACTGCCGATATTCCTTTTCATCGCTGCGCTGGCGTTTATCTTCCTCGGCTTGTGGTATAACGGGTTGGCTGAAGGAACTGCCGATGACTACAGGATGATCGTCGGTGTTCTCTGGACCGTTGCAGCATTATTGGCGCTCTACATGGCAACAGCGATTTCATTCCTTGTCGTCAAGGGCAAGCCAGTGCTGCCGCTCCTGATCAAGGCTTGAACGAGAGAGTATTTACGCTAAACCCTTTCCCCCCTTTTTTTTAATTCTATTAAAGCCTATGATATTTCTGAAGATCATGGCTTGGGGCTTTTCTATGCATATTAAAAAGTTTCACATAGTCGATACACTAAATATCGTCCTGTTTGGGGGAAGTGAATGGCAAAGAAAGGATATGAGTTAGAAAGTTCAATTTTAAAGGTCCCAAAGTACGAATCTGAGATAACCGAATCCATCGAAAAAAGACTGGAGATAGGGAAAAACCTGCGTGAATTGGTGTCAAGGGAATCTCATGCTAGATGGACCCCTCCTTCGAACCGTCGTGACCCGATAGAAATCCTCATTGAATCCAATGCTGGTCGTATAGAGGACCTCATCCCTATCCGGCATGGAAGGATGGCATTATCGCCGTTCACGTTCCTCAGAGGCTCAGCATCAGTCATGGCATCAGACCTTTCTAACACCCCGAACACCGGCCATACGGTTCAGATATGCGGCGATTGTCATCTTAGCAATTTCGGATTATTTGCCACCCCAGAAAGGAACTTGATCTTCGATGTGAACGATTTCGATGAGACCATTCCAGGACCTTGGGAGTGGGACCTCAAGCGATTGGCTGCTTCGGTCTATGTCGCATATAACATTAGTGGGATGTCTGCCAAAAATGCCTACGCGCTTACAGTAAAATGTGCCCAAGCATATCGACAAGCCATGCGTCGAGGGGCAGGCATGTCCGCCCTCGACATTTGGTATTTGCAGTTCGACATTCAAGTTCTCCTCGATGCATTTCAATCCGGAATGGTTCAAAAACGGGTCAAGATGGCAGACGCGATTGCCAGACAGAGGGTGAGCAAATATCTGTTCCCAAAATTGACCGAAGAGGTAGATGGTAAAAAACGATTCCTCGATGAACCACCTCTTCTAGTCCATGTCAAGGACCAGAAAATTATCGATACCATGATCCAAACCTTAGAACAGTATCGGGAATTCATGCCCCATGAGAAGCGTGTCCTTCTAGATCGCTATACATTCCAAGATCTAGCATTGAAGGTGGTTGGGGTGGGAAGTGTCGGGACCAGGTGCGCGGTCATATTGCTCTCAGCCTCCGAGAAGGACAACCTAATCCTTCAGATCAAGGAAGCGAGGAACTCAGTCATCGAGCCATATGTGGAAAAGAGCGCATATGAGAACAACGGGCAGAGAGTGGTCGTTGGACAAAAGATCATGCAGTCCGCAAGCGATGTCCTGCTTGGTTGGACAAAACTTCGCGACCGGGACTATTATGTCAGGCAGCTGAAGGACATGAAGGTCAGCGCCGTAATCGAGAATCAACCTTATGAGATGGCTGAGGCGTACGTGACCACGTGCGGTTGGACCCTAGCCAAGGCACATGCAAGATCAGGAGATCCCGCCATAATTGCTGGGTATCTTGGGAAAGGAACCGCCATGGACTATGCTTTGGCCGATTTTGCCAAGGATTATTGCCAGCAGACGATCGAGGACCACGAAGCTCTAGTGGATGCCATCGAATCGGGTCGCATAGAGGCGAAGAACGACCTGTGAGCTGACCGACATGAACGTTGACAACAGGTGGTACCTTCCAGACAGCAAAGCTGCGGTCGCATGGTGCAAGAAGCGGAACGATCAAGAGATCCATTGCATATTTGATGTACTGGCCGAACCGGCATCGGATCGAACCCAAGCCCAATCCTCCGTGGAGTCCTATCTGGATTGCCTGAAGGCGATATGGGACAACGGACTTGTACGCCTCGATATCCATAAAACCCTCCACCTTGGGTTCGATGTTCGACCCGGAGATCTGTGTCGAGAACGCCCAAATAATATGCGGGATCGCGAACGACTCAGGGATCGGGTTCGAGATCGACATGGAGGGGAAGGCAACCATCGATCAAATATTGGACCTTGCTCAGGACTGTCAGATAGAATGCGGGTCGATAACCGTGGCCTTACAGGCTTACCTTGACCGTAGCAGGACCGACCTGGCGATAATGAACGAGGCCGGGGTCAGGGTGAGGCTGGTCAAAGGAGCATATGTCGGGGACAGTGGTGATTTTTCCGATATACAGATCCCGCATGGAATCTTTGGCCCAGTCACAGATCTATCGCGACCGGCCTTTCTGCATCGGGACCCATGATCCAGAAATCTTGAGATGGTTCAGGGAGAGGGTTGAGACCCCCAATCCTCATTACGAACTAGATTTCTTGATGGGGTTGGCGGACAGGACCAAGGTGGAGCTAGCATCGCAAGGTTGGAAAGTTGGCGAGTACGTACCTTTCGGCAAGAACGAAGGGGGTTACTCCGCACGAAGGGAGAGATACCTTACAGGATTGAGTTCGATCGGGAGAGCGCCCTTGCCGTAGCTTATACCAATATTATCAATTGTTATAAGATGAAAGGTAACAATGTTACTTTTAACCATTGTGATATCTCCACAGGAAATGTAGGGGTTAGAGCCGTTAAATGTTCGGATCCCCTTTTTCGCTAAAAGTCCGGGATATTTTCATCAAAAAGACCTACGTTTTAATTGATATTCGGGAGACCGTCGTTTACTAAAATGGATACTTCTATACAATAAACTATAATTTCTAATAAATTTATTATTAACAATAACTATATATAGAATTATTGATTATATTAATAGAAATAGTATCATAAATAAATATATAATCAATAATAACTATAAAGATAAATAATAACAATAACAAATATAAAATTATAGAAACTATGGAAGTGAAGGGATGCAAGGGGAAGAGAAGAAGACAAGTCTGCAGGTGAGCACCGAACTCCGAGACAGGTTATACCGTCTCAAATTCCGTAAGACCTACGAGCAGTTCCTCACAGAGCTCTGCGACATGTACGAAGAACACGCCGTCCATGAGGGACGCTCGATCTTCGAACCGAGCACCGACCTCCGAGAAAGATTCAAGTTGAATCATCGTCGGATGGTCTGATCGGTTCAGCGGATAATCCTGATCGCCGAAGGGATCGTCCAAGGACCGACCAATAATTGAAGGGATAGGAATGAATTTCAGGTGAGGACATGGGCTACCGATACTTCATAGGGATATCGCCACCCGACCCTCTCTATTCCCAAGTGATGAACTTCCAAATGGGCAAGGCATGCGCCCTGGTGGAGCCGCATGTCACGGTCAAGGCGCCAGTCTGGACTGATCGATCCGCCCACTTGGCTGAATAAGATATGGACGATATGTGTGGCCACACACCCCTTTCCCGTGGTGGTCGGCGAAGTGGACCATTTTGGGGGTGACGTGGTATATCTCAAGGTCGACTCGCCCGGTCTGGTGGAGTTGCACCGGTCCTTCGTTCAGGCCATCTGCCCCACCTCGGAGGAGATCTTGAATTTCCATGAAATGGAAGGTTTCGTCCCCCATCATGACCTTGAGCCAATCCATGCCTGAGGCAAGGGATCGCCGATGTTGGATCAGTGGTCGAAAGCGCCAAGGTCAAGTTCAAGTCACCGACCAGGTTCATCTGCGGTTCCGTGAAGATCTATCGTGCCCCATCTGAATTTGGACAGTACCGGGTGTTCAAAGAGTACATGTTGGGTTTTGAGTGTCGTCATTAAATAAAATATTATTATTATTTTAGCTAATTTCGATATAGTATATAATAAATTAATTTTTATTAAGAATAAGGCGATTTGAAACGAAATCGGTCAAGAGGGATGTGGATTGGAGGGTTAGTTGGTCTTAGATCGATAGAAAATTGCTGAGTATTTTCTTTGATTTAGCTGTAATTATAAAAAAAGTAGTTGATATTGAAAATACATTAAAAAATATACAACATTCAAAAACATAGACGTTTGCATTGTCTCTTCAGGACGGTCAAAAAGATAACTTATTTGTTCAGTATTTAATTATTATATTTAATATCGATAACAACTTAATTAATTTAATAGATTTCATCGTCTATTTATATTTGTAATATTATAATTAATAAATTAGAATAAATATTTACGGACATCATCTTCCAACTCCGAAAACTCGAAAAAGTACTGTGAGGCAACGACTCCCTTGAGCACATCGCTGCCAATCTCGATCCCTTTACCGCATAGATGTGATCGGACGATCTAGCGGCGTTGTAGTCCGAGGATCCGTCTCCGATGTAAATGACGTGGTCATGACTCTTCCTTGCCTCAAGAACAGCATCCTGTTTGAAATCTAATGCACCAGGATTCTTTATCGAAGGGAACGTGAAGCGAATGGCACCATCGTTCCAGACCGCCTTCCCTGTCGTCTTTTTCAGTTCGAACTCCCCGAACTTCGTTTTCATGAAGTGTTCGATGAAAAAATCCAATCCCGCGGACACGATGCAGATGTCACCCTCCCCTTTGCCAACGAATGAAGGAACTCGCTCAGACCCGCTCTCGCTTCGACATTATTATCTAGGTAGGCGATTATCGATTCAGGCCGTTCATGGACCAGTGCGAACTGGAGCTTCATGCAATCCTCCAGACCTATCTCCCCTCGGTCCATTAGATCATCGTAAATCAGCCAGCGCTCGTCAGCGAACCTTCTGAGCACAAGCTCGGAGCTGTCCCTCATCGTGATCGTGCCGTCAAAGTCCAACAGTACCGCTGAGCTCATCTAAAAAGGGAAAAGGCCAGGAAGGCCTTTAATCATTTTTGATGTTCGATCACTTCTCAATTGTTGATGGGCTTATGGAACGACAAGCACCGGCACCTTGGACATCTGAGAGACCCGCATCGACACGCTCCCCCAGGACACCATCTTCTTGGCGCTCATGCCTCTCGTCCCCAGGATGACGAGGTCGGCTCCCTCGGACCGCTCCAATATCTTCTCCACCGGGTGCCCGAAGTCCACATCATGTGTCACTTCCACCCCGGCCTTCTTCACTATCTCGATCGCATGGTTGAGCTCGACATCGCCGATGTTCTCCCCTTCCCCGCTCCAAACCTCCTTCCCCCCGAGCATGGTATGTTCTGCCGGTCCCACCACGAACAACAGGTCGACCTTGGCCGAGTATAACCTTGCTAGGTCGCCAGCCATCTCCGCCGCCCGCAACGAGTTGGGCGAGCCATCGACGCAGACCAATATCCTTGAGATCTTGTGCATTTGATCACCGATCATATTATTCCAATTCGTCAGTAGAAAATGGTTGCTAAGGTCGATTTTCGGCCCTGTAACCAGAAAACACGCTAAATTCAGGTCAAGCCAGATTTCATTGGGCTCGGAAAGATAAATATAGCCAGAAAAAAATATCACCTTCAAGTCGAAGGGATGCTATGCAAGCTAAGCACTCAGCGGTAGTTCTAACCTTGGCGATCCTATTGCCAACTCTGCTCCTGATCGCGGTTCCAGCGAACGCGGCAGGCGCCGAGGAAGGGCGGTCGGTCTCCTGGTTGAAAGAGACTTTGGACAGCACCTCAGAGGTGCGTCAGAGCGTCTCGGTGATCGTCGATGTGAACGGGTATGTGCACGTCAGCTATTACTCGGGAAAGACCAGCACTCTGATGTATGAGACCAATGACCAACAGTTGTGGACGAGCTATCAGGTCGATGGGCAGACCGGCACCGGTTCATACAACTCGATAGACATCGGGATGAACAACAACGTCGTGATCGCCTACTACGATTCCAACAACCTCAACTTGAAATTGGCCACAAGGGCCGACACCGGGAGTGCCTGGCAGACCAGCACCCTGGACAGCGATGGCGACGTGGGCAAGTACTGCTCCGTGGCCACGGACAGCAATGGCAACGGTGCCGTTTCCTACTACGATTCGACCAACGAGAAGCTGAAGTTCTTCTCCAACATCGGAGGCAACGTCAACATCGAGGTGGTCGATGACATGAACCCGGGCAGCACCTCGCTCTCCTACTTCAGCAACGGCACGCCTGTGATCACCTACATGGACAAGGGCTCCTACAAGCTGAAGTACGCCATGAAGTCGAACGGGGATTGGTCCTACGGCTATGTCAACAACGTCCCTGTGGGGGATGCCAGCAGCTCGCACACCGATTGGCAGGACAACCTCCACGTGGCCTATTTCAACGCCTCCAACGCCATGCTCTGCTACGCGAAGTGGACCAATGGCGTCTGGAGCTATGCCTATCCCGACCCGGACACACTCGTCTCCCAATCGGTGAGCATCAGGGGGGACGTCCTGGGCAAGGCGCACATCAGCTACTACGACGCGGCCCACAATGACCTGAAGTACGCCACCAATCTCAACGGCGCTTGGACCAATGAGGTCCTGGACGCCATCGGCAATCAGGGCATCAAGAACGCCATCGGGGTGGACAACTACACCAAGGTGCACGTGGTCTACGTGGACAGCACCAACAACTTCCTGAACCACATCACCAACTCGCAGGCCACCTGGGACGTCGAGGCGGTCTCACCGAGCATGGTGGGGGCAGGGGAGAACAACTCCTTGGCCGTCGATTCCAGCGGTGTCAGCCACGTCGCCTTCAGCGACCCGACCAATGGCAGCCTCTACTATGGCAATGACGACAATGGGACATGGGACATCGCGCTGGTGGACGTGGGCGGTGTGGGCCAGAACCCATCGATAACGGTCCTGGACAATGGCACCATCTACATCAGCTACTATGACTTCACCAAGAAGCAGCTCAAACTGGCTTGGAACTTCGGCAGCGGGTGGAACAACGACACGGTCGACTCCAGCAACAATGTCGGCAAGTACAGTGCCATAGCGTCGATCGACGAGGACATCTATGTGGTCTACTCGGACGACGGGGCGGACAATCTCAAATGGGCGGTGCGCAAGTCCGGTTCCTGGATCATCAACCTCTTGGTGGACACCAACAAGGTCGACCCTGGCCTGGACATGACCATGACCGCGGACGGGAACCTGCATCTGGCCTACTTCAACGACAACCAGCTCAACTACGGTAAGTATGATGGCACCAACTGGAACCTGGCGGTAGTGGACAACGCGTTCCCCTGCGGCGTCAGCGCCTCCATCGACGTGAACGCCAACAACCAGATCTTCATCAGCTACTATGTGCAAGATGCCGGTGAGAGCGGCATCCGTCTCGCCTGGGGTACCACTGGCAACTGGAAGTATCAGTGGGTCATGCCCAAGGACGCCTCCGGACCGGGCTACTCCAACGCCTTGGCCTTCGACTCCACCGGTGCGCCTCACGTGGCATTCGTCAATGAGGCCCAACCGAGCACCTTGGGGGTATCCAACTTCTACTATGGGCTTTGGAGCAACGGGACCTTGGACTTCGATGCCATCACTGGCAAGGTGAGCGCCGACTCCGACAGCTCGGGAAGGGTGCACGTGGTCTATTACGACAGCACCAACCAGACCCTCAAGCTGGCCGCGATGGTGGTAGTGCCGACCGCCCCCCTCTCGCTCAGTGTGCTGACCGGGGATGCGTTCGTGCAGCTCTCCTGGAACGCTCCGACCAATGATGGTGGGGCGCCGGTCACCCAGTACCTCATCTCGAGGGGCAACTCCGAGAGCACCGTCAGGCCGTACCTGACCGTCACCGGGACCATGTACAACGACACCGGCCTGGTCAACGACATACCCTACTACTACACGGTGAAGGCCATCAACACCGAGGGGGCCAGCCCAGCATCGAACCAGGTCTCCGCCACCCCGCAGGGCGAGGGCGGTGAGGATTCCATCGACTACACCATGATCATCATCGCCGCCATCGCGGGAGTGGTCGTCGTGGCTGTGGTGGTGCTGTTGTTGCGGCGTCGCGGTTAGACGAAGGTCCAAACCCTTTCCCTTTACTTTTCTTTACTTTCGCCGCTTCCACCGGTCAATTATTTATTGTGACTTGACATAGAGTGGCCCAGCCATGCACGATGATTGGACCGAGCTTTACCGACCGAGCAACCTCAAGGAGGTGCTGGGCAACCCCAAGGCCGTGGCGCAGATGAGGCAATGGGCCCTCGCCTGGGAGGCTGGTCAACCGAAGGAGCGGGCCATCGTCCTGATCGGGTCGCCCGGCATCGGCAAGACCAGCATGGCCCAGGCGCTCGCCAAGGAGTTCTCCTGGGGGCTGGTGGAGATGAACGCCTCGGACCAGCGCAACGCCGAGGCCATCAGGCGCGTGGCAATTCGCGGGGCGCTATCGGACACGTTCAGCGACACCGGCGAGTTCCTGTCCAGCAAGGAAGGCCGCCGCAAGCTCATCGTGCTGGACGAGGCGGACAACATCTTCGGCCGGGAGGATGCGGGCGGCATCCCCGCCATGGCGGAGCTGATCCGCAGCACCAAGCAGCCGGTCATCCTCATCGTCAACGACTTCTACGAGCTGAGCCGCCGCAGCGCGGCCATCAAATCGGAGACGCTCCAGATCAAACTGTCCAGATTGCAGACGTCCACCGTCAAGACCGCACTCAAGCACATAGCCATGGACCAAGGGGTGAGCGTGGACGAGAAGGTGTTCGACTCCATCGCCGAGCGCTCCAACGGCGACATGCGGGCCGCCATTCGCGACCTGCAGGCCGTGGCCTTGGGCCACGACCGGGTGGAGGAGCACGACCTCACCGGACTGGGGGACCGCCTCTCCCAGAAATCGATGTACGAGCTCATGGCCGACGTCCTGGGCGGGATCAACCCCCGCAAGGCGCGGCAGACCATGATGGAGGCGGACGAGGACCCGGACTATATCATGAAGTGGCTGGACGAGAACGTGCCTCTCGTCTACAAGGAGTCAGGGGACCTGGACCGGGCCTACGATTCGCTCTCCCGCGCCGACATCTTCATGTCCCGGGTGAAACGGCGCCAGTACTACGGTTTCTGGGGGTACGCCAACATGCACATGTGCTATGGCGTGACCATGGCCAAGGCCAAGCCCTACCGGGGTTATGTCCAGTACCGTTTCCCGATGATGCTGCTGCGCCTTTCGCGATCGAAGGAGGCCAGGGGGGTCAAGTCAGCGGTGGCGCACAAGATCGGCGCCGAGTGCCACAGCTCCATGAAGGACACCATAGAGCAGATACTGCCCTACTTCCGCGAGCTCTTCAAGCAGAACCAGGAGTTCCGTTCCAGCATGGCGCTGCGCCTGGCGCTGGAGCAGGAGGAGATGGCCTTCATCCTGGAGCAGAAGGTGGACGCCCCGGCGGTGAAGCAGCTCATGGCGGAGATGCATATGGTCAGGGAGCGGGGCCGTTCCGCCCCTCCCGCAGAACGGATCGACGAGCCAGAGCCGGCGACGAAGCCAGAGAGGAAGGGGCGCAAGAAGAAGGCGGAGACGACCCCCGTGCCGAAGGTGGAGGAGGCACCACCACCGGCGCCGAAGGAGGAGAAGACCTCCGAAGCGGACAAGGGCACGCAGAAGACCTTGTTCCAGTTCTGAGGATGGAGATGAAGCAGGACCTGAGGGGCATACTGGAAAAGCAGCAGTACCGACTGTGCGGCGAGCACGCGGCGGTGAAGCTGTGCCATTGGATGAAGGAGTCCATGCTGCGCGGGCGCACCTGCTACAAGCAGGACTTCTATGGCATAAGGTCCCACCGCTGCCTGCAGATGACCCCGGCGGTCAATGATTGCACTCACAATTGCCAGTTCTGCTGGAGGGTGCGCGGCTTCGAGTCGACGGTCACGAAATGGCAGGAGCCGGAGGTCGTGCTCGACGCCTGCATCGAGCACCAGAGAAAATTGGTGACCGGTTTCAAGGGCGACCCGCGCTGCTCCCGCCAGATGTGGGACGAGAGCCGCGACCCCAAGCAGGTGGCCATATCATTGGCGGGGGAACCGACCA